>JAGCWA010000002.1 GCA_017962085.1 Paludibacteraceae bacterium | reverse complement strand
CATGGCCCCGATGCTCTTCGCCGACGCCATCCGTAGCGGCAAGGAGATAAAAGTCTTCAACCACGGCGACATGCTCCGCGACTTCACCTACGTCGACGACATCGTGGAGGGTGTCATTCGCGTCATAGGGAAAACGCCTAAGCCACAGGAGGACGGCAGACGTCACAAAATATACAACATCGGATGCTCCAACCCTGTCCGCCTCATGGACTTCATCCAAGCCATGGAGAAACAGTTGGGCAAGGAGGCCAAGAAGGTATTATTGCCTATGCAACCCGGCGACGTCTACCAAACCTACGCCGACACCTCCGCCCTCGAACGTGACTTCGAATACAAACCGGCCACCGACCTCGAGGAGGGACTGCGCAGGTTCGCGGAGTGGTACGAAGGATACTATAAGTGAATTAAGAATTAAGAATTTGGAAACGTTAGTTCGACGTAGTCAATTGGGGGTAATGTGTAATAATTCGAAAGGATTTTTCATGTTCTTTTTTGAGGTTATTGATTTTTGCGGTAACTTTGTTAGTCAAAAAAAGAAGTGGATATAATGAACGGACGATTTCTTACATTAGGGATAGCATTGGCCACGTCTCTGATTTCCTGCCAAAAGCCGGCGGAATATGTGGAGAAGGTCTATCCGATACAAGAGGAAGTGGAACTTAAACTGGCGGGCAAATGGGAGATTGCCACAGTGGACAACGTGCCGGTGCTGACCAACGAGAAGCAGGTCGTCACCTACCGAGAGGGGTGGACCGCCTTCCGCAGCGGATCGGACTCCGCAAGCAATCCAAGTTGGATGCGTCGCGTGACGATGAACTGCGCCATCTACGGCAATGACGTCACGGAGACCCTCGCCTCCGCCGAAGGAGGATTCTTCAAGGTGGCCTCCAACGTCGAGACCATCACCGAGACACAGATGACCGCCAACGTGAAGTTCATTCATTCCGCCACCGACACGGCGCGACAAAACACCCATTTCATCGTATATAGGAAGATCGAGAAGGACTTCCCGAAGGAGATCGTCGGACTCTGGGAGGCCAAGCTGGCCTTGCCGGGCATCCCGGGCGTCACGGACCACCGCTGGGACTTCCGCGAAGATGGTACATTCCTCGCTTTCGACCGTGACACGATCAACGACGAATGGGTGGTGAACCATACGACCACCAACCAATATATGGTAGACGGCACATGGCTCGCCCTGCGCAAACAGTCCCTGAACCCGACGACAGACTCGCGCGAGTGCTGGGACATCTCCGTCGAGGGAGACAAAATGTACTGGAGCGCCCTGCGTGTCGACAGCACCGGTCTGCGCCGCGAGGATCAACTGGAGCTGACACGCATCGTCGAATAGGGAACAACAACTATGTGAGGTTCTCCTCTTGCTTAGGGGAGAGTGTAGTTATATTTTATACAATGGTTAAAAACATATTGAAAAACATATTGTCCCCCTCCCTTATTAGAGAGGTGAAACGAAATATCCGACGGGCGAAGAATATGCTGAAAAAAGCGGACAAAACCTCTTTGTCCGACTTCAAGAAGGCACTTGCGGAACTCGGAGTTCAACAGGGAGATAAGGTGTTCGTCACCTCCGGGTTCGCCAATCTGAACGCCAAGGGATATTCCCCGGAGGACGCTATCCGCGCACTGATGGAAACAGTAGGGCAGGAGGGGCTGATCATGATGCCCTACTACCCACCTGTAAACTCGATGGATTGGGTCAAAAGCGGTGAGGTATTCGACATGAGAACCACCGTTTCAGGCATGGGGGTCATGACCAATGTGTTCTCCCACATGGAGGGCGTGGTGAAAAGCGCACACCCCACCAAAGCAGTATGCGTGTGGGGCAAGAATGCGGAACAATACGCTAGTCTGCACTACGAATCAGAGGACCCCTACGGAGACAATACACCTTACGGCAGACTGTTGGCGACCCAACAATCCAAGTCACTCTCGCTCGGCGTGGTCAACCTGCCGATGTTCCATGCGATCGAGGACAAATACCAACAGAAAGAGACGCTCTACTATGCGGAGCGTATCTTCGATGTGCCGCTGAGAAAAGAGAACGGCGAGGAAATCATTTGCCACACGAAGGTACATGACCCCGCCAAAAGCGCACATACAATGATGGGAGGCGAGTTCGCCAAACGTTTTTCGGAACCAATCAGGAAGTTCGTCCGCTTCGGGTACGACAACCTGTATTTAATAGACAATACACTATTGGCCGAGGCCGCCCGCAAGGAATTCGCCTTAGGTCATACACGGGAAAAAGGTAGAAAAATATGAAAGAGATTATTCTAACACTAGATTATGAATTGTACGGCAACGGGAAGGGGAACGTGTTCCGCCAGATCATTGAGCCTACCGACCATATAATGAAAATAGCCAAGCGGCACAACGCCCATTTGACCATCTTCTTCGAAGTTGTCGAGTACTGGCGTCTAAAGGAAGAGTGGGAGCGTGGCAACAAAATGGGTTACGAGCAGGACCCTATCGCCGCCATGGAGAAACAAATCCTGGAAGCGGTTAGGGAAGGCCACGACGTGCAACTGCACCTCCATCCGCAATGGGTGGACGCACAATGGACCGACAAAGGATGGATGGTGGACGACACATCCCATAGGCTAGGACACTATCAAAGAGAGGGGGAGTATTCGTTGGTCGAACTACTCCGGAAGGGCAAAGAGACACTGGAACAAATCATCACTCCTGTGAAACCCTATTACCACTGCACGGCGTTGCGCGCAGGAGGCTACAACGCATACCCATCCGAAGAAATCGTGAAAGCGATGCGAGAGGCAGGTATGAAGATGGATAGTTCCCTCTATCCTGGAGGTTTCTCGCAAGGGGAAATAGCAGACTACGACTATCGTTCCCTGCCGAAGAACAAGGGGATATGGTGCGTGGAAGAGCGTTTGGAAGAGCCTTCACAAAGCAAATCCGACCTTTACGAACTGCCGATCTGCAGTTTGGACATCACCAGATGGCGCAAATACGCCTCCCTGGAAAGGGTGAAGAACATACTCTCCAACACCCAACAATCAAAGGAGATGTACTCCTCCAAGATGAACCAGTCGTCCCATACAAAGAAGAGTTTGACCGATAAAATAAAATTCCTATTCGAGAAGGAGTGCCAAACATGGGACTATTGCCTACTGCCAGAAGCAGTCCACAATCTCTTCCTCACGGAGATGGAAAGCCAAACGGACAGACGATATTTCACCTTGGTGGGCCATCCCAAAAGTTATGTGGGAGACCAAGGCTATACGTACTTGCTGAAAACATTGAACGACAATGGCTGCCGATTCACGACCATCCAAGAACTATTGTCAAACATAGAGTAAAACTAACCGTAGTCCGACACTCTCCTTTGGGGACTTAAGGTCTTGTAGTATAGAGAATATATTTAATAAAAATAGGGACGTCTCATTGACGCCCCTTTCTGTTTCTCACATTCCACCATGTTTCAATGGAACACTCGGGTTGTCTAAAAGCGACAGGTGGCCCAGATACCAATACCCGTTCCCATTGCGAAGACATCGCTAAACTCATAGCCTATGGTCGGCTCCAAAGAGAGCGAAAAGTAATCCGTATAAGAGATCGACGTTGTGAAACCTAAGTCAAAATGTTTTTCGGCCATCGTTGAAATTTGTGTTCCAAGGGCCATTAGCAAGACAATCAATAACTTCCTCATTTCAATTACGTTTATATTAATCCATGGAAACATGTGGTAAATATAATACAAAGTATACCCAACTTCACATAATTCTTACCGTTTCATTCTAATATCTTAACTAAAATTCCTAATTTCGCGTTGTCTATAAACGATAGATGGTTTTATGAGCGCATTAAAGAAAATTTGTAAATTTATATTCAAAAGCATCGGTTGGAAAGCACACTTGGGGGTTAAGATTCCTCCTAAATGCATCTTCGTCGTGGCTCCCCACACGAGCAACTGGGACTTCATCATGGGAGAAATCATGTACCAAGCCTTCGAGGGTGACGGAAAGGTAAACTTCCTCATCAAAAAGGAGTGGTTCAAATTCCCCTTCAACTATATCATGGGACCGATGGGCGGTGTGCCGGTAAACCGCGGACATAGCACCTCCCTGGTGAACCAATTGGTGAACGAATTCCAGACCCGGGAACACATGCGTCTGGCCATCACGCCGGAGGGTACCCGCAAGCCGAACCCGAAGTGGAAGATGGGTTTCTACCACATCGCCAAGAACGCCAACGTGCCTATTCTGCTGGTCTACCTAGACTACGAAAAGAAGATGGCGGGCATCGATGAGATCTTCACCCCAACGGATGACGAGGCGGCGGACATCCAATACATCAAGCAATACTATACCCAATTCAAGGGCAAACACCCTGAATCATTCGCCATATAACGCACCATGAGAATAGCGATCGCACAGATGGACCTGACATGGCGTGATGAAGCCTCCAACCTGCGGAAGGTGGAACAATTCGCCGAACGTGCCCAAGAAGCGGACCTCCTGGTGTTGCCGGAGATGTTCACCACAGGCTTCTGCATGGACGCGGCCGAACTGGCGACCACCATGGAAAGCACGGTCATCCAACGATTGAAGGAGATATCCAAGCGATACGACCTCGCCCTGTACGGCAGCCTCATGGTCGAGGAGAACGCCCGCTACTACAACCGCGGGGTCTTCATCACCCCAGACGGCGATGTGCGCACCTACGACAAGCACCACCTCTTCAGCCCAGGCACCGAGGCGGAGACCTACAGCGCAGGGAAGGAGAAAGTGATCGTCTCCTACAAGGGCTGGAACATCTGCCTGCAGATATGCTACGACCTGCGATTCCCCGTCTTCGTGCGCAACGTCGGCAACGAATACGACCTCATCCTCTACGTCGCCAACTGGGCGGAGTCCCGGATCTCCTCATGGTCCCGGCTATTGCCCGCCCGCGCCATCGAGAACATGGCCTACGTCTGCGGCGTGAACAGGGTAGGCGAGGACCCCTACGGCGCACAGGGAGGCGAATCCGTACTGCTCGATCCGTTGGGCAACAGCCTGCTCAGCTGCGGCAAGGAAGAGGTGCTCCTCATCTCGGAAGACCTCACCAAGGAGCGCTTGGAAAAAATGCGCCTGAAATTTCCCGTGCACAAAGACGCGGACCATTTCACTATTCAATAAAAAAAATTATATTTGCGTATAGGAGATGACGGGTCGGTATCAAACGGCTCATCCCCATCCCCGCAGATACGAGTATGAATGGTTTCGCTAAAATATTCACAATAACCGCTTTAATAGCGGGCGTTCCCCTGACGAACGCAACCGCAGCGGATACGCTTACAGTGGATCTGACACACACGATCCGCCCCGCAACCCATTGCGCTTCCGGTTCCCTCTACGGTCTGACGGAGACACTTCCGGTAGACATCAACGAGATGGTCGCGCCCCTCAAACCCAATGTGTTCTGCCAACCCGCCTCGGCATTGTCAAGCAACCAGCACGACTTCGGCGACGGATTCGTAGTAGCCGAAAGGTTGAGAGGCACCACTGGAAGCGTACAGTTCCTGCTGGCCGACCTACTTCCCCAATGGCCCTACCAATGGCCCGGGCAGAAAAAGTGGCTGGAGCTGGTGGAAGCGGTCCTGAAGCGACACGAAGAGAGCAACCTAACGAACATAGACAGCTACGTCATCTGGAACGAATCCAACGAGACATGGCAGGAGTCCAACGGAGATTTCCTCAAGGATCTCTGGGAACCCACCTACCGATTGATCCGCCGCTATCAACCCAACACCAAAATCGTGGGCCCCGCCACCTCCTTCTACAGCAGGAGTTACTTCAAGGAGTTCCTGTCGTTCTGCAAGGAAAAAGATTGCATGCCAGACCTGATCTGCTGGCACCAGTGGGGCAGTGGTGGATTCGTCGCGGCCGTGGAGGACCTCCATAAGCTGGAACAGGAGTTGGAGATACCCGATCTACCCCTCTGCATCAACGAGTACAGCGCCAGTTCAGACTACGAGATGAGAAAGTACGAGGGATGTCCCGGTTACTGCGTTCCCTTCATCTCCAAGTTCGAACGCAACAACGTGCAGAGCGCCACCATCTCCTGGTGGTTCCCCCATCTACCCGGACGCATGGGCAGCCTGCTGACGGAAAGCAACGAACGGGGCGGCGGCTGGTGGCTCTACAAATGGTACGGAGAGATGGATGGCGACATGACCATGGTCACCCCACCTAACGATAAAAGCGATGGATTGGACGGTTTCGCCTGCATCAACAAGTATTGGCACACCGCCAGCGTGGTGCTGGGAGGCAACTACGAGGGAGACGTGGACGTCGTATTCCCGCAACTGCCACAATGGTTGCAAGGCAAGGCGAGGATAAAGATAGAGCGCGTCACGTGGGAAGACAAAGACATACCGGTGGACGGCACCGACCTGATCGACGAATATGAGACCACCCTCACAGGGAAAACCTTCACACAATCCGTGAAGGTCGAGAGCGAGCTATACGCCTACCGCATCACATTGACCGCCATCGATGTTCCCCGTAACCCATACAAGAACACGATCGCCACCGTGCCGGGCACCATCGAGGCAGAGAACTTCGACGAGTCAGGTCAGGCCATCTCATATTACGACACCGACGACAAGAACAACGGAGGAGAATACCGTGATGAATGTGTGGATATCGTCACGACAGAAGCGGGAAGATACGCCATCGGATACACGGAAAAAGGAGAATGGGTGGAATATACCATCCAGGTGGAGGAGACTGGCGACTACAACATCACCGCCCGCGTCTCCGACGCATGGGAACTGGACGGGTTCCATCTCTATGTCGACGGGAAGGAAATCACCGAAGCCTACACGATCCCAGCGACCTGCGACGATTGGAGCCAATACGAGGAAATAGGCGTTTCCACCGCACATCTGACCCAAGGGAAGCACATCCTGAGACTGCAGATCGAGGGGAGCTACGTGAACATCGATTGGCTGAAGTTCGAGCCAGACCAAAAAACTAAAATAACGGAGGTGCTGGCCTTCGCGGAGAGGTTCTCCCTAAAAGATACACAGTTCTATGACCTGCAAGGAAATAAAATAGCCACAGAGAGACTGCAGCCCAACACGCTCTACATCGCCGTGCAGGCAGGACAAAGCAAGTTAATCCTTATAAAACAATAGTCTATGAACCAACGAGAAATCATGTATAACGTAGTGAAGGCACTGCCTTATGTCGCCATTCTATTCATATCGAGCACCCTTCTTTTCCTCATCACCACAGAAAAGAGTAGCGGACATTGCTTACCACCGTGCTTCTTCTACATTCCCTTCTTGTTCTGTATCTCACCCATATTCTTGTTCCTGCTGAAGAAATATCCCTATATATCAGGGATTGTCTGGGGCATTATAGTACCCATATTCGCCTTTCTTTCATCAAACTACAATAAAGAACCCTGGGTTGTGGTTCCTATTATTCTGTTCTCTTTTGGAGTATGGGCCTTCACAAAATATTACCATAAAAAAATGTACGATGAAATGGAGAATAATCGGCAGGCTCTGAAAGTATCATTAACACTCTTTTTTATAATATTGGCCATTGCAATAATATCCACAGTGATCTTTTTTAGCGTGATATAGGCATTGTCCCATGCCACACCAACCACTCATCCCACCATCAAATAGGATACTTCTTACAATCAAAAAGTAAAATAGCGGAAATACCACTAATCCTTCACAATTGTTCCCTTTTAGGAAATAACATATTATCTTTGTGGAACAAAATATAAACCGATAAAAAGGAGGTATTGAAATGTCAGTACACAGTGAAATCAAGAAAGTGACCACGAAAGTCCTCGCGGACATGAAAGCCCGTGGCGAGAAAATCTCCATGTTGACCGCCTATGACTACTCCATGGCGAGTGTCATCGACCAAGCCGGTATGGACATCATCTTAGTCGGCGACTCCGCATCCAACGTGATGGCAGGCAACGCCACCACATTGCCCATCACATTAGACCAGATCATCTATCACGCGCAATGCGTGGTACGTGGCGCTAAACGAGCCTTCGTAGTGGTGGACATGCCTTTCGGCACCACAGAAGTCGGCAAGGAAGAGGCTGTGAAATCAGCTGTCAGAATCATGAAGGAGAGTGGGGCGGACGCTTTGAAGATCGAGGGAGGCGAAGAGCTCATCGATTCCATCCGCGCCATCATCGCAGGAGGCATACCCGTCATGGGACACCTCGGCCTCATGCCACAATCCATCAACCAATACGGATCCTTCGCGTTGCGCGCCAATGACGACGCGGAGGCACAGAAGCTCATCAACGACGCACTGTTGCTCGAGAAGGCGGGATGTTGCTCCCTCGTCCTCGAGAAGATACCTGCGGCGCTCGCCAAGAAGGTGGCCTCACAGCTCCACATACCAGTCATCGGCATCGGTGCGGGCAACGGAGTGGACGGACAAGTGCTCGTCATGCACGATATGTTAGGCATCAACAAAGGCTTCTCGCCTAAATTCCTCCGCCGCTACGCTAATCTGTTCGACGTGATGACGGAAGCTTTGCAACACTACATCTCTGATGTGAAATCGGGCGACTTCCCGAACGAAAACGAATCCTATTAAGCCGTTAATAAGTAGATAAGGATAGAAAAAAGGGGAATCTTCACAGACTCCCCTTTTCTACTTTATTTAACCTAAACCATAACTAAGAAAATATAATATGTTTATGCATTTGTAAAGTTCCCATATTTTTATGATATTTGAAAGTGCAAAACGAAAAAAATATGGGTGGAATCAAAAAAAATGTTAACATACTAAAGATATTCACACAAAAACCGAACTTGAAGGGGTGGAAAGGGCTCCTCAAATACGTGTTGAAGCGTGTGTTATTCATTTTTTTCGCATCCAGCATCTTCATGACCCTTCTCTACCGTTTCGTGCCCGTTCCCATCACGCCGCTCATGCTGATACGCTCCATGGAGCAGTTGACCGACGGGAAAGTCGTCCAACTCAAGAAACAGTGGGTACCCATCGAGAAGATATCCCCCGAGATGGTCAATGCGGTCGTCGCCTCCGAGGACAACCTCTTCATGAGCCATTGGGGGTTCGACTTCGACGCTATCTCCAAGGCCAAGAAGATGAACGAGAAAGGGAAGAAGGTATACGGGGCGAGCACCATCTCGCAACAGACCGCCAAGAACGTCTTCCTGTGGCCCAGCCGCACATGGGTGAGGAAAGGGCTGGAATGCTATTTCACCGTATTGATCGAGCTTTTCTGGCCGAAAAAACGAATCATGGAGGTCTACCTGAACGTGGCGGAGACAGGTGACGGCATCTACGGCGTCGAGGCAGCCAGCAAACACTACTACAACAAGAGCGCCAACAAACTGACCCAGGAGCAAGCCGCCCTCATCGCGGCCTCATTGCCCGCACCCCGCAGGTACAATCCAGCCAATCCGACCTCTTACATCCTCAGTAGACAGAAGAAAATCATGCGCCTGATGAAGCAAATCGGCCCAGTTCAATTGGATAAGAAAAGTAAAAAAGAGACAGAGAAAAAAGAGGGGGGAAAACAGACAAAGAAAAAGAGCCGCAAAAAGTAATCTGTCTCGATCAAATGGCCAAAAGAGCGTAAATATCAGGCCCAGAATATAATATATAGACAAAACTGATGAATTTGACACAATAATACTTGCCATTGCGTCTTTTCTCATAGCAAATAGAAAATAATAGGCCTAAACTTGTAAAAAAATTAGAGAACCATAATACATACAAGGAATGAGAAACACAGTAAAGATTTTGGGGTTAGGAGGAGCTTTGATTATCTCCTCCAATATTGCTTTGGCGGACAATCCGATTATTCAGACCTACTATTCACCCGATCCAGCGCCGGTTGTCATAGATGATACGGTTTTTGTTTATACAGGAAACGATTTGGGCGGATCCTTTTTTACGATGGACGGGTGGAGAGTTTCCTCTTCCACCGATATGGTGAATTGGACCGACCGGGGTACCATCATATTGAGTTCCAGAGATTTTCCTAATGCCAATAAGGATGGAGACTGGGCCGCACAAGTCATCCGTCGTAATGGCAAGTACTACTACTATGTGACGGTGAACTCCTCGACAGGGGGTGGTTATGCCATCAATGTGGCTGTGGCGGACAGACCAGAAGGACCCTTCAAGAATGCTCTGAGCGGGAATAGACATCTGGCAGGACCGAACTGGTCGTATATCGACCCAACCGTGTGGATCGACGACGATGGCCAAGCCTATCTCTATTGGGGAAATTCAAAATTGTTTTGGGCGAAACTCAATGAAGACATGATCTCCTTTGACGGAGGAATTCACGAAGTAGATATGAGTCGTGGCTTTTCGGCTGGTGGCTCATCCGTTTATACGGAAGGCCCTTGGATTCACAAACGTGACAACAAGTATTACATGTTATACGCTTCACATGGCACAGGGAATGGAGGTGAGCGCATTTCCTACTCAACCAGTGATTCACCGACAGGTCCATGGACGTGGGGTGGACTTATCATGGAACCAAGTACAGGTTCCGCCTTTACCAACCATTGCGGTATTATTGAATTCAAGGGACGCAATTTCTTCTTTTACCACAACCAACGTCGGGTTCCAGGTGCGGGTGGTTACAATCGAACATCAGCAGTGGAGGAGTTTACATGGAATGCCGATGGCTCGATTCCTAAATTGAGTATGACAGATGAGGGTGTGATCAAACCAATCCATTATGTGGATCCATACAAACGAGTTGAAGCGGAGACAAAAGCATGGAGCTCTGGCGTAGGGGCTGAAAAAAACAACAATGGAGTCTATATCAACAAGATCCATAACAATGACTATATCAAAGTACGTTGCATCGATTTCGGGGATATGGGGGCAGACATCTTCACCGCTTCAGTCTCAAGCAAAAATAACGCAAGCATTGAAATCCACTTGGACAAGCAGGATGGAGAGTTGATAGGCACATTGAATGTGGAAAACACAAACGGTTCATGGCGCGAGTTGGAGTGTGAAGTGGCGAATACCGTTGGTATACATGATATTTTCTTTGTCTTCAAGGGAGCTTCGAACACAGAGCTTTTCGATTTTGACTACTGGTATTTCACTACCAACTCGACACCAATCCCTCAAACTCCATATAACGGTATAACCCTTTCGATCCCAGGAAAAATCGAATTCGAGGACTATGATGAAGGGGGACCAAACCGTGCCTATTATGATGCAGACATGGAGAATCAAGGCAAACAATATAGAGAGGATAGGGTAGATATCGTAACAGTTGCAGCTGATGATGATCCATCAGAAGGCTATGCCATCGGCTACACGAATGAAGGTGAGTGGTTGGAATACAGTGTTCAAGTGAAGGAGGCGAAGGCGTATGAATATGAGCTTCGGACAGCGTGCGGACTCAACACTTCCGGAATTCAGTTGTTTATAGATGATAAAGAGGTGAGTGAGGAGATCGAAGTTCCCAACACGGAAGATTGGAACACCTATTCAGTGGTGAAAGGAAAGACGAAGGAACTGCCAGAAGGTGAACATATTCTGAAAGTGCTATTAACGGGAGCTTACGCGAATTTGGACTGGATTCACTTCAAGGGAGAAAATGGAGACGATACAGGTATCATGGACGAATGGTCCGAAGAGAACCGCCATGCACCAATTGAATTGACCGTATATAATTTGTTCGGCAAACCATTAGGGGTGTTGTCGATATACACTAACCAAATAGACGCACTTCCTGATATTCTAAAAGACAAAGGGTACCCATCGGGCATCTATTTGGTTCATGCTGAAGGATTCAGTAAACTCATAATATGCAAATAACAAACACTTATGTGACAAAGGAATAATTCACATCAGTTCAGGCTGAGGCGGAAGTTCTTTTCCTATGACAGGGATAAGATTTCCGCCTCAATTTTTTCGTAGTGCATCCCATTGATATTTCCATGGAATGTCATCCACAATTGTACAATTTCGCTATTGCATGAATCAAAAAATTGTTTATATTTGTATGAACAAGTTTTACAATTAAATCAGTGCTTATGTTGAAACGTATTCTAATACCATGTTTGGCAACTTTGATGATGGCTTGCGGAAATTCCAACACGAACGAACAAGCGGGCAAAGATGCGAAGGAGAGTGAAGGAAAGAGTGTAGAGAATAAGGAACCCAAGAAAGTGTCAGGCATCGGCGTGATTACGGAGGATGCGCTGAATGCGGAGATCCTTCCGCCGATGGAGTATCCGGCCAACTCCCCTGTAGGCAAATGGGGCAAGTTGAAGGTCGCCCCTAACGAAAAGGGCGTGCGCGTGCTCTGCGATGAAAAGGGCAATCCTGTCCAACTGAAGGGCATGAGCTCGCACGGACTGCAATGGGCAGGTGTGGCGGACATCACAGAAGAGAACATCAAGGCATTACGCAACGACTGGAACTGCTCCGTCTTCCGTATCGTCTTCTACGTGGACGAGGAGGGCGGATACGCATACAACGAGACCCACCGCTCCCGTCACCTCGAAAATGCGGTGAAATGGTGCGGAGAGAACGGTATGTACCTCCTGATCGACTGGCACGTGCACAACCCGGGCAACCCGGAGGCTAAGCAGTACCGCAAGCACCCATCGTCGGGCATCGACTTGGCGGGCGACTTCTTCACCTATTGCGCACGTCGTTTCCAGAACCAGAAACATATAATCTACGAGCTCTGCAACGAACCGAACCCTCGTAACGGCGCCACAACCTGGCCTAACCACATCAAGCCTTACTGCGAGGATATGCTGAAGATCATCCGTACCTACGACAAGGATGTCATCTGCATCTGCGGTACGCCTAACTGGAGCCAGGACGCCCACGTGGTCATCGGCAACGAGCCTCAGGATGAGAACGGTAACGTCTATGACAACCTGATGTACTCCTTCCACTTCTACTCTGCTTCCCACTACGACGGCATAGACAAAGATTCCCCATACAGAGGACATGACTACATGAAACCGTTGCGTGAGGGAGATTCCGCTTCCCATACGCCTTGTATTTTGGCTACATTGCCTATCTTTGTGACAGAATTCGGAACGACTGACGCAAGCGGTTGGAACAACTTCAGACCTGACATCACAGACCGTTGGTTGAAGATCCTGGACGGTGATAACCTCGGCGGACAAAAAGTCAGCTGGTGCAACTGGAGCTTCAGCGCGGAGGGTGGCGCGAGCGCAACCCTGAAGTGGAACGAGGGTAACCTCCTGATCTGCGACAAACGTATCCTTACGGAGTCGGGCCAATATATTTACAAGAAACTACATGAAAAGTAAAAGATTTATATCAGAGGCATTCGCGATCTTCTTTCTATTATTCACCTTCCTCTCTGACGCTACCGCACAGAAAAAGAGGGAAATGCGCGGCGCTTGGATGGCAACGGTCGCCAACATAGACTGGCCGACGGACAAAACAGCTCCAGCCGAGACACAGAAAGAGGAATTGGTTAAAATGATCGATTCGCTGCACCACTGCGGTGTCAACGCTATCATGTTCCAAGTGAGACCTACCGCCGATGCCCTGTATAAGTCTAAGATAGAACCGTGGTCGGAATGGTTGACGGGGGAGCAAGGGAAAGCCCCGTCAACCGACTTCGACCCCCTGCAGGTGGCCGTGGAGGAGTGCCATAAGCGTTGCATGGAACTGCACGCCTGGATCAATCCCTACCGTGTGACCAACACACCGACCGCACAACTCGCCGCCAACCATATCTACCACAAAAAGCCTGAATTATTCATCACCTACGGGGAGAAAATCTATTTCGACCCGGGAAAGGAAGAGACCGCGAAGTTCCTACTGAAAGTGCTCAAGGACATCGTCACACGCTACGACATCGACGGTCTGCACCTCGACGACTACTTCTATCCATACCCCATCAAAGGAAAGGAATTCCCCGACGAGGGTACCTTCCGCGCGAACAACCACGGATTCAAGGATAAAGGCGACTGGAGGCGCGACAACGTCAACCGTATCGTGAAACGCATCCACGAAATGTTGCTCGAAACCAAGCCTTGGGTGCAGTTCGGCATCAGTCCGTTCGGTGTGTGGAGGAACAAGTCGCAAGACCCGAGAGGATCCAACACGAAAGCGGGATGCACCAACTACGACGACCTCTATGCCGACGTGCTGCTTTGGGCGGACAAAGGATGGATCGACTACATCGCCCCACAACTCTATTGGGAAGTAGGCAAGACAGTGGCGGACTACGCAGTTCTGGCCCCTTGGTGGCGCGAGAACGTGAAGAACTGCAACCTCTACTTCGGGCTCTACGCATCAGGCCTCGCCGTGAATAAGACCAAAGCGTGGAAGACACCCAACGAATTGGCCCGTCAGCTACGCTTCAACGAGCAATGCGTCGATATCGAGGGTGTCATCTACTACAGCACCTGCTACTTCCTGCGCAACCCGCAAGGCTTGCTGGATAGCTTAAAAACCACGTACCAGCCTTACCCCGCCTTGCCTCCTACGCACGGGAAAGGTGCGGAGGCGTTCTTTCCTCTGAATGTGCGCATAGACTCGGACACGCTCCGCTGGAGCCCAGTCGTGGCGGATGGGGGAGAAGCGACATCCTACTATGTGGTCTACGCCTTCGAGGACTCGGAGGAGTGTGACTTCGACAACCCGAAGAACATCTTATGCTTGACCCCCAACACGGAGGTCAACCTCTCTCAGTATAAACTCAACGACACGATCTATAACATAGTCGTCACGGCCGTGAACCGCTACGGAAACGAGTCTGAACCGGAGACCTTCCTATACTGGAAGAAACAACCGGCCATTCAACAAAGCATGATCAAAATATACGAATGATGAAAAAGGAAAAACCAATCATATTGATCACCAACGACGATGGTTACCAATCAGACGGTATCACCAAACTGTCGGAGGTGGCCCGCCAGCACGGGAAGGTGGTGATTGTGGCGCCAGACTGCCAACAGTCAGGAAAATCATGCGCCATCACCCATAGCGTACCCCTGAAGATGACTTTGGTCTCCGAAAGCGAGGAGATGACCGTCTACTCCTGCAACGGAACGCCCGTGGACTGTGTGAAGCTTTCCCTATACACCATCTTCAAGGAGAAACGTCCCGACCTGGTAATCTCAGGCATCAACCATGGGTCCAACTCCTCGGTGAACGCAGTCTATTCGGGAACAATCGGCGCCGCCATCGAAGGATGCGTCAACAACATATCCTCCATCGCCTTCTCCAGCGTGCAATTCGCTGCCAAGCTGGACTTGGAGCACGCCCTGCCCATCATTTCACAGATGATCAGCGACGTGCTGAGCACACCATTGCCTTTGGGCACTCTGCTGAACGTGAACTTCCCGGAAGGAGAAGTGAAGGAGATCCGCTTCTGCCGCGAGGCCAATGCCCGCTGGAGCGAGGAGTACATGCCTTACGACACCGACGCATATCTCTTGGCAGGCGAGTTCCACAACCGTGAACCGGAGGCGGAAGACACCGACGAGTGGGCGCTTGCGCACCACATGGCTTCCGTCGTGCCTATGCTCGTGGACCACACAGACTATAATTACTTAAACAAACTGAAATACAAATATGGCAAATAACAAT
This sequence comes from Paludibacteraceae bacterium, assembly GCA_017962085.1. Classification (GTDB taxonomy): domain Bacteria; phylum Bacteroidota; class Bacteroidia; order Bacteroidales; family Paludibacteraceae; genus UBA1181. The sequence goes on along the minus strand of JAGCWA010000002.1, from coordinate 122,731 downwards.
TTGAACGAAGATTACTTGGACAAGGACCATTCCGACGAAGAAGACGAGGAGTTGGATGAAGAGCTAATGCTCGGCGAGCACATGGTCGAGGAACAATTCGACGAAGACTGGATGGAAGAGAAGAAACCAAAGATGTCTTTCGACAATTTCTTCGTCGGCCTCTTCGGCGCCGTCCTGCTTTCCATCATCACCATCCGTCTGGTGACCTACTCCGAATTGCCCGACGTAGGACTAAAAGACCTCCTCAAGCAAGTCTATAACAGCGAGGGCTTCCAGACCATCATGATGACCGCCATGATTCCAAACCTCATATTGTTCTTCATCCTCTATAAACTAGAGCGATGGAAGACAAACTACGGTGTGGTGGTTGCCTCCCTATTGATCACAGCTTTCCTATTCCTGCACGTCGTATGAAGTACTTCATCATAGCGGGGGAAGCTTCGGGAGACCTACACGCCTCCAATCTGATGGCCTCCATCAAGATGAAGGATGCGGGGGCGGAGTTCTGTTTCCTTGGTGGCGACCTGATGTTGGCGCAAGGAGGCAAATTGGTGAAGCATTACAAGGAGATGGCCTTCATGGGCATCATCCCTGTGTTGCTCCATGCCCGTACCGTCCTGTCGAACATCAAACAGTGCAAGCAAGCCATCCTAGACTATGCCCCGGACGTGCTGATCCTGGTCGATTACCCCAGCTTCAACCTGAAAATGGCGCAGTTCGTGAAGGAGAACATGCCTTCCGTGCCTGTGTACTACTATATTTCGCCTAAGCTGTGGGCGTGGAAGGAGTATCGTCTGAAGTCCATCCGCAAGTACGTGGACAAGGTCTTCTCCATCCTTCCTTTCGAGGTGAAATGGTTCGGGGAGAGAGGCTACACCGTCGATTACGTGGGCAATCCGTGCGTCGACGCGGTGGAGGCGAGGAAGCACAAGGACGAGCCAAGAGAAACCTTCGAGGCACGTACAGGAATCGGTGCACAACCGATCATCGCCCTATTGGCGGGCAGCCGTGTGCAAGAGATCAAGAGTTCGCTTCCCATCATGTTGGAATCCGCTTCACAATACAAGGAGTACCAATTGGTCGTAGCGGGCGTGAAATCCATCGACCCATCCGTATACGACCCCATCATAAAAAAATACGACGCAAAAATCATCTACGACGAGACGTACGAGCTGTTGCAGCAATCGGAGCTAGCCATTGTCTGCTCAGGCACCGCCACGTTGGAGACCGCCCTGTTGCGTGTGCCGCAGGTAGTCGTCTACATGATTTCGGGAGGGTGGTTGGTCCACCGTTTCCTGGAGCTCTTCATCCGGGTGCCATACATTTCCTTGGTGAATCTGATCGCCGACAAATGGGTGGTGCAAGAGCTTGTATCCGAGAATTTCACGGTCAAAAAGGTACGAGAGGAGATCGACAAACTACGTACGGAGAGCCAGCGGGAGCAGGTGTTGCGGGACTATGACGAACTCATCGAACTGTTAGGCCACGAATCCGCCTCGGACAGAGCCGCCAATGCGATGTGGAAGGCCCTCAACGAGAGGGGAGGAGAGTAGGCAAACCGCTGATTATCCATAAATTAGAGACGAATTGAAAGCAAGAAAAAAAGTGTGGAATTGTAAATAATCAATATAATCAAGTTATTTAACCAATTGACACAAAATAAGTGTGGCGCGTAGAGATTTCAAGAATATAATTTGGAATTCAGGAAACGGTTTGCTATATTCGTATTGATGTGTGATGCAAGATTACAAATAAAGGGTCACAAATTGGAACGATGTAAGTAAAGTGTGTATATGATGTAATAACCATTTAGTGACTTTGGGTAATATATAAATTCAGTGTCATTAATTTTTTATTCGCATGCTAATGGTAAGTTGTAGTAAGTTGTTAAAACCAATTCAAGGTCTGTTAGCCTCTATGTCAAGGACGATTTCGACGGAGTCCAAATATTTGACGATAGAGACGTTCTCGGGAAAGAAGTTTTCTTTTTCGATCACAGACAATCCGATGATTTCGATTCGGAAGGGATGTTTGACGGTCGAGAGTTCAGACGATCGTTCTTACAGAGTAGCGGATGTCAAGGGCTATCAGTTCTGTGAGAACAAGGCCTCCATTCCCGAGTTATTATCCGATGCCATCCGCATCATCTCCAGCAAGAGCAGATCCATCCAGTTGACCGGTGTGCCACCGTCCTGCGAGATCGCCATCAGTTCGGAGAACGGAAGCCTTCGCGACAGCATTCACTCCGACAATCAGGGGAATGCCTGGATTTGCGACAGGTTCTCAGCCGGCACGTACGTGATCACGGTCGACAACAAATCTTTTCACTTAATAAAGAAATAATATAAGGACGTTGCCTATGGGTAAATTTTTACGCTAACCTTAATAAACTACATATAATAAATTTCAGGTATCCCCTGATTCCTATTTCGATAGGGATGTACTTTGATACGTTCGATGTGAATGTGAAGTTGTCCGTTTGAGATATACTCTCCGCATAGTTATGCGGAGAGGGAACCAAAGAACCTTTAGGCAAGATTTTTCAGTGGGATGACACTCCGATTCCCATCGGGTCATCCGCCACCTTAACAAATCATCGCCTCCGCTGGAGTTACATTTAGTTGACTCCAACGGAGGCGATGACATTCAGAGCAGCATCCAACGTCAAACATTGACTCCTCGCCAAGGCAAAAACATTGAGTAAATATAAATATACCATCTAGCAAACCTAAAGGGAAGAGAAAAGATTCCGACCAGCAAGGGGATGCACAGGGGAAAACATGGGCTCAATACCCATAGTTCATTGCGCTTGACGAATATTTGACCACGTCAGACTAAGTTTCTTAGCACATAATGTTTAGTTCTACCGCTAAAATGATTACCTTTGCGCCCAAATCATTGGCTTAGATGGGAAAAGTACTTATCGACTTATCAATCCTAAAACACCTCAACTGCGGCTTGGGTCAAGTCGCATACAATTATGCGAAATATTATCAGGCACATGCGAAGGATCTCGATTACGAAGTCCATTTGTTGCTTCCCAAGTCATTCGTCAACGCATTCGGCCCGGACGTGCACTACCACGTCAGCAGGGAGATATACAAAATATTCCCATGCCTGTTGCCTCACTTCGACGTGTGGCATACCATCCACCAATTGGCTAGACAAACACCATCCCGCCAATCGACAAAAAACATCCTGACCATCCATGATCTGAACTTCCTATACGAAAAGAAGGGGAAGACCAAGGAGAAATATATCCGCAAAATCACCAAAAGGATAAAACGAGCCGACAAGATCACCTGCATATCCAACTTCGCGAAGAACGACGTGGAGCAAAACTTCCCGATCGAGCAACCTATCGAAGTGATATACAACGGGGTGGAATTCATGTCTCCAAACGCAGAGAAGCAGCCCAACCTGCCTTGCGCGGATGGCAAGAAGTTCCTCTTCACCATCGGACAGCTATTGCCTAAAAAGAATTTCCACACCCTTCTGGACACCATGAAGCTTATGCCGGAGTATAACCTCATCATTGCAGGGAAAAACAGCACCGACTACGCGAAGATGATACAGAAGAGAATCGACGACGAGGGTATCACCAACGTCTTCCTTCTGGGCGAAATCCTCCATGCGGAAAAGGTGTGGCTCTACAACCACTGCGAGGCGTTTGTCTTCCCATCTCTGTTCGAAGGGTTCGGACTGCCTATCATCGAAGCCATGTTCTTCGGCAAGCCAGTCATCTCATCCGACAAGACATCCCTGAAGGAGATCGGTGCGGACCATGTCTTCTTCTGGGAGAACTTTGAACCCGAACACATGGCGGCAAGGATTCGGGAAGCGATCGAACAGTTCAACAACAACCCTTCGATGGCCCTCGACAACAAAGCCTACGCCGAATCCTTCTCTTACGAAAAGCATCTCGGCCGATATAATGAAATCTTTCGTGAACTAATGGCGGGGAAGTGATTCCCTTCGCCTAGCAGCCCCGGATGGTCCGCCGAACGTCACCGGGCAGTAAATCTCTGACGGGACTTTCCCCTGAAAAAATATTTTTGCCATTCGTAGAGTTGGTGCAGTTTCTTTTGGAGACCCCTCTTCAACTTAGCCAATGACGGAGTATCCTTCTCCTGGGCGAGGTATTCCTCATAGAGTTGGATATAACGCCGCAATTGCACATCGACGTTCAGGTTCCGCAGAGCGAACTGCCGGAAAAACTCCCCGTCCTCCTTTTTGTACTTCGAAATCTCACGTTCCAACGATTCGGCGTCGAGAGGCGTGCGCGTATGCCTATTCACGCAATTGTCCACCATCGCCTCGTTCACGTTGTCGGAGGAGAGATACCCATAACCGCTCGTCTGCCCGTTATAATCCCGCATATCGAACGAAACGACCGCACGACCGCAAGCCATCGCGTCATAGAGCGAGCGACCGATTCCGACGACCAAATCCGCCTTGTTCATCATCTCCTCTATTTCCCACACATCGTCCATCAATTTATCCGCGCGCAGGAACTCCACGTTCAGGCGCTCACAGCAAGACTTAACCATGGCGTGCGCCCTCTCAGACTGACAGAGCGAGAGAACGGTCGTCAATCGATCATGCAATGCGTTCACAGGCTTAAACCGTTCACAGTCAATACCATTCCATATAGTGGTCGTAGGGAATCCCAACGATTCGACGTGCGCTTTCACCTCTTCAGAAACACTCACCCAGATATCGGCGTAACGAGACGGCTGCTCAATCTCCGGGATGACACCATGGCAGGTTTGGAGGAGGACCCCCTTTCCACAAAGATTGTCCGCTATCGGCTTGTGGTTCAGCAACACCAGGTCATAACGCTTGCGGGACATGAAAGGAATGCCCATCGACTCAATCCTGTCAGACACACCGCCCCGCTTGAAGCAATAGTACTCCACATCATATCCTTGCCTTCTCAAGGAAGTCGCCATCGCGTACGTAAAAGCCTCCGTTCCACCCGTTCTTTCCAGATGATGGGTAGCTAACAAAATATTCATAGAAGTAAGCCATAACAATATTCATCACAAAGTTACAACAAAAAAACATATAACCGATTGATACGCACTATTAGGGGGAAGCATACGATGAAGGAAAAAACACCGAAAATAATTTTCCAATACCCACCTTAATCTTTACCTTTGGCAAAAAAAATGGAATGAGGGACATAAACACACTGCTGATCATCATCTTCATCCTATTCTTCGGAATATGCCTTTTCGTCTATTTCAAATCGAGCAACCGCTCCTACGAAAAGACGAAGGAGGGCAGGGTGGCGCGGGACATCATCGCGCTCTTCTCCATCGTGATGAAGATGAACGGGGTGGTGGACAAGGTGGAGTTGAACATCGCCCGGAAATATTTCTTCCATCATTTCCACGGTCACCTGATCTGGGCGGTCAATATGCTGAACGAACTGAACGGAAAGAAACTGAAACAATACTTAGACTACTGCACGGACCTGCTCAACCTCCACGTCCTGAAATACAACGACCGGCTCGAACTGATGGATGTCCTTTTCACCATCGGATACACCTGCAACGGCATAGACGACCAAAAGATCGAGTTGCTGCGCGGCATAGCCAAATACCTGCTCATACAAAACTGGGACCTCGCCTCACTGGAATATAAGTACGAATGCGGGCACTACAGCAACAGGGAGAAGCAACAGCAGGCGCTCGAATTAGCCTATAAATACAAGTTGGAGGTGGCCTATACCATCCTCGGACTAGAGCCGGGGAGCACGCTCGCCCAGATAAAAAACGCCTATCGAAACATGGCGAAGAAGTACCATCCGGACCATATACCAGCTGAACTGGACGAGGAGATGAAGGAGATGTCCGCCACGCTTTTCCGCCAAATCACGGAAGCCTACAACTACCTAAACGAAATATTAAATCGTTAGTTATATGCATCTTACAGACTAAAAACACGATCATCCACCAATACATTTCAATACATTAATTTGGATTTTGAATTATATACAGTAAATTTGTACATTTTTGATGTGTAATTAGAATGATGTTTTTGGGTGGAGCCCAAACAACACAAAATACAGATAAGATGGCAACGGATATTCAATCAACAAGAAATTTCGGTTTAGACAACCTAAAGGCGCTACTAAGTATAGTTATTATAATCCTACATGTGACGGTTCCATATACAAACGTGTCAATTCCATGGTATTTTGAACCAGAGTTGCCGAACGAGACATTGCCGATAAATCCGATCATAACATTCGCAAGAAACTGCGGTATGCCCATCTTTTTCATGATTTCGGGCTTTTTCGTGCCAATCAGTTACGACAAACAAGGATTTAATACATTCTTATGGAAAAAGACCAAGCGTCTGCTGATCCCCGCATTCACCGTATGGGCGATATGCATAAATATCACACCATACCCAATGTACCACGTGTGGTTCCTTCAGTGGCTTTTCCTTTTCTGCCTGCTATACGCCCTTTTCAGACTAATCACGAAATGGCGCATAGAGGAAGGAAAGAAACTAGAGCTCACAATAGTGATATTGGTAGGATTATTTCTAATCATGTGCTTCTTCACCCTAATTATTCGTCAGAAATACTACATCAACCAATTCATAATAGTGTTCAAAATATTCAGCTTTGAACCTGCTAAAATGGCACAAAACTTCTTTGCGTTTTATTTCGGCATATTGGCCCGTCGCTTTGATTGGTTCACTCCTAAATCAAAAAAATTGGTCATCGAAATAATCGCAGTGATAATTGTAACATTCATAATAAGGGAGATACGTATCACCGAAGAAAATTATATCGGAAGCCGACTAGATGCGATATTGGAGACAAGCTACAGTCTTTTCCAATCCTTGTTGGTCATATGGATATTCAATAAATTCATAAACAAGAGCAACCGCTTCGTTCAGTCAATCGCAGAAAATTCCTTTGGCATCTATCTATTTCACCTGCCGATACTCTATTTTGTGCAGACCTACACGAAGATGTATGAGTTTTACTTTCCACTCAAACTGGTTCTCATCATCCTCTTCGCCGCGGCCACATCCTATTTGATAAGTTATCTGCTACGGAAAATCAAATTCATCAGGAACTTTATCTGATAATATGCCGGAACACAACGGACTACGGTCAATCGCGAACCAAAAGGCCATGACTGGTTTCGCATTGATGAAATGATATAAGAAGTTAGAGATAAATGTTTTATTGAGACAAGAAATGGTAAACGCAAATACACTTCCTGACAAAACGAGGAATTATGGATTGGACAATTTGAAATTAGTAATTTGTCTGATAGTGGTCATTGTACATACCACATTACCGTATACGCATCTAAACACAATATGGTATTTCACACCATCGTTGCCAGGGGAGAGCATGCCGATTAACATCTTAATCAATACAAATCAGCTACTTAGCATGCCTATTTTCTTCATCGTGGCAGGCTATTTTGTTCCGACAAGCTACGACAAACAGGGGTTTGGACTCTTTGTCTGGAAAAAAACCAAACGTCTGCTGATACCCGCCTTTATCATCTTGGCACTTTGCATGATTTTTATTCAGGAGCCAATGTTCCATGTTTGGTTCCTTCAGATGCTCTTTCTCTTTTGCCTAATATACGCTCTCTTCAGAAAACTGACGCAATGGAAGATAAGGGAAGATTACCAGCTAAACATCTCGTACCCCGCCTTGTTTGGCTGCTTCATACTCCTATGCGCCGTCAATCTGTTCGTGAGGCAATTTTGCTACGTCAACCATTACACGGTATTGTTCAAGGTGTTCTACTGCGAACCCGCCAGATTCGCCGAATATTTCCTGACATTCCTTTTCGGCGTGGTAGCCCGCCGGTTAGGCTGGTTTAAGAAGGATTCGATAGCGCTGGTCATCGGAACAATCATCACACTCATCCTTAACAGTATCATCATGGGTTTATATATCAATGAATACAACTACATAGGTAGCAGACTTTTCACGATCCTGGAGGCATGCTACGTAATATTCGGCGCATATATAATCATTTGGATATTCAATAAATTCCTGAACAAAAGCACCAGTTTCATCGCTTCTCTATCCGAGAATTCGTTGGGCATATACCTGTTCCATATGCCTTTGCTCTACTACGTGCAGAACTACACGAAGACATGGGAGATTTACTTTCCCCTCAAACTGGCGCTGATCATACTCTCCGTCATTGGCGCATCCTACTTGTTGAGCTTCCTGCTTCGTAAATCCAAATTCATCAGGGGATTCATCTGATGACACATGGCTCTTTCTTTTAGGAGGCAGGCTGTGATTCGTTCCACGGTTCCGGAAATAGTAAATCACAAATCACTAAATAGTAAATCGCAGACCGCAAAATAGTAAATCGTAAATCATTAAATAGTAAATATCCAGCCCTGCCATATATCGCAGTAACATTTATTAACGGCTTCCCCTCTATTTTGTCCGTCCACATTTCTTTTTCTATGATTTTCTTCCTATTTTTACTTTTATCCAATTGGATTAATATACCAGGAAATAAAAAAACAAGTCGATATGAAAAAATGCATATACTTAGTGTCCTTATTCCTGCTCGGCGTATTCGCGCAGGGATGCAGTGGGGACAATGAACAAGCAATGGAACTTTCGGCTCCCGAAAGCTATTCCGAATCCGAAAGCTATTCCGGTGAACCGTCCGCCAGTGCCAATGACGAGGAGGAAAATATTGACGGGGGTGGAGCTAACCATTATAGGGTGAGCAGAAGCGAAAACGCAGATACAAAATCGTGCGAGATGGAAACGTCGTCATCGGAGGACAAAAACTACTCCGTGGATTATTCCAAGAACATCCCTGTAGGCAGGAAGATGGAAAAGAAAGCCAGGTTATGCATTGAGACCCCCGACATCACCCAATGCAGGAAATACACAGACAGTTTGTCCTCACGATACGGAGCCTACGTGGAAAAAGAGCAGTACACCTCCTCCCTCAAGGCTTATACCATAAAGCTGAGAGTTCCTTCCATCGCCTTGGATTCGTTCTTATCCGGCATGCATGGAATAAACGGGACCATCACAGATAAGATTGTGTCGGTGACGGACCGCACGTCGGATTATCGAGACTATGAGTCGCAGAGAAAGACCCAAAACGCCATGCTGGAACGTTACCGCACCATGCTGAAAAGCGCGTCAAACATCTCGGACATATTGGAAATACAAAACCGCATCGACCAGATACAGATGGAGACGGACCGTGTGCAAGGCAGGATGAACGTGATAGACCAAAACGTCAGCTATAGCGTGGTGAACATCTCTATCAAGCAAGAGAGGAAGAAAGAACCTGTCCAGACCGTAGAGGAGGAGAAACCAAGCTTCTGGAAGGATTTGGGCGAAGCATTCTGCTGGGGCTGGAGCATTATAAAAGCCATCGTATTGGGTATCATCGCCCTTTGGCCATTGTGGATCATCGCCGGAGTCATCGTCTATATCTGGAGAAAAAAGAGAAAGAACAAACCGGCTCAGCCCCAAAAACCATTATCCTTTTAAGAACATAAGATCATGTGGTACACCTACTTGATACCTCCCGTTGTGGGAGCCGCGATTGGCTATTTCACGAACGAACTGGCCATCACAATGCTTTTCCGTCCGCACAGTCCGAAATATCTCTTCGGGCATAGGCTACCGTTCACCCCGGGAATCATCCCCAAGGAGAAGAGCCGCATCGCCACCGCCATCGGCGAGACGGTCAGCCTGCACCTGATGGACAAAGTCACGCTCTCCAAGAACCTCCTGTCGGACGAGATGATAGGGAAGGTCGAGGCGGGCATCGACTCCTTCGTGGAAAAACTGATGGGTACGGAGGATACGTTGCGCACCTACGCTTCACAATACATTCCTGGCGAGGACATCGACCTCGTGGTGAAAAAGATCACAAAGGAATTCTCAGGCAGGATAGGGGAGAAGATCGAGGAGAACAACCTCAGCCAAGGCATATCGCACAAGGTGGTGGAATACGCCCTACAACAGACAGGGAAAGGATTCCTCGGATTCCTGCAGACCGACAAGCTGGTCGGAATGCTCTCAGACCCCATCGAGAAGGCCTTGAGCAAGCACCTCGACAATATCCTGAAGGAGAATGCGGGAGAGATTGTCTCGAAAATGGTGGACAAGGAGATCACTGCCTATCTGGAGAAGCCAGTCTGCCAGTTCATCCAGAACAAAGAAAACCTCATAAAAAAGGGGAAAGAGGCGATTGTGACCACCTACAAGACCATCATCACGGAACAATTGCCTACGATGCTGGAGTCCATCGACATCCAAAAAATCGTGGAGAACCGCATCAACGACATGGATATGGCCGACACAGAGAAAATCACCCATACCATGCTGAACAAGGAACTGAAAGCCATCGTTTGGTTAGGAGCTTTGTTGGGAGGAATTCTAGGACTCGTGAACATCCTTTTCCTGTAGATTTTTTCAGCCATAAAGAAATTCAGGGGGCATTTTGCGGAAAGACAGGGATTCGAACCCTGGGAACAGTTACCCGCTCACCGCATTTCGAGTGCGGCCCGATCGACCACTCCGGCATCTTTCCTAGTATTTGAATTAAGTATGTCCCTAAAATAAAAAATCCGAAGCAATCTTCGGATTACGCGGAGAGAGAGGGATTCGAACCCCCGGTACCTCTCGGTACGGCGGTTTTCAAGACCGCTGTAATCGACCACTCTACCATCTCTCCAAATCTTCTAAACTCACTCGCCTCCGCAAGTTCTTCGTCTTTGTTTTGTGACCCAGCAGGGGATCGAACCCTGGACCCACAGATTAAGAGTCTGTTGCTCTACCAGCTGAGCTACTGAGTCATTGTCCTTTCGTTTTGACGTTGCAAAAGTAGTGCTTTTGCTATGTTCCACCAAATTTTTGGAGCACTTTTTTTCGCCTTTTTTTCAAATTATTTTTGGAAGCATTCTATTTTTTTCATTATCAACGAAATAAGAAAATCGGGCAAATACTTGCAGAAGGGCAAAAATAGGTAATTGATGAGTCCGGGGATGTACTGACGCCTCTTTTTGAACATTTTCGCGATCGCTTTCTTCGCCAATTTCTCCGGTGGAATGGATACGCCGAGGCGCACCGCCAGTCGACGGAGGTTCATGCTCAGGTTGTAAAGACCCGTATCCACCGCTCCGGGACACACCGCAGTGACCCCCACACCGAACGGATTCAGCTCATACGACAAGGCGACGGTGAAGGAACGGAGGTAGGCTTTGGTGGATTCATAGACGGAGATACCAGGGAACATCATCCAAGCGGAGAGGGAGGACATATTCAGGATATAGCCCTGCTTCTCCCGCTTCATATCTTCGCCGAAGAGACGACACAGCTTGGTGACGGTCACGACATGGAGCTGCAGCATCACGTCGATGCGCCTCATATCCGTGTTCGTGAGACTATTGAAGAAGAAGACCCCCGCATCGTTCACTAGGATCTCCACCTTCTTCCCTGACGACTGGCACATCCCGTAGAGTTCCTCCGCGGCCTCGCTCCTCGCCAAGTCCATGCAAATCGTTTCCACACCCACATGGTAAGTCTCCGCTATCTTCCGCGCCACCTCACCAAGCTCCTTTTCCTGATTGCTCACGATGATCAGATCGTGGCCTCTCCTCGCCAATTCAAAGGCGTATTGCGCCCCAATACCCGAACTGGCCCCTGTAACTAACGCTAACATCCCAATTGTTTTTCTATAGAATCATTCTTGTCCGGCCGTCGTCCTATTTAACTCCTCCAATAATTCCTTTGTCACATCAGTACCGCTAAACGCCTTAAAGATGGATTGTATGGAATAAATAGGTCCCCATGGAATTCCCCACCATCCAACAAATAGGCTGATTAACAGATATTTGTACCCATACTTTATCGCCGATTCATTGGGTTTCAAAAAGTAGATGTCGCTACTCCTCTTAAACGTCATAATCAATATGGATATCGCATAAGGGAAGACCACGAACTTGCCACCTAATTCAAGCAACTTGTTTATCTCTTCATTCGATAAATTTTCTATTCCTTTGATTCTCATTGTCATATAACTTACTTATTAAACAAACCACCATGGAAAAACCTTCCAATCTCTCCATAGGATTTCAAACAAAGTTAATCATATTTACCAAAAAACACGCTCTGTCCATTAAAATCATTGCCAAAACTCATTTTCCAACTATTACGTAGTGCCAACGTAGAACATTGCGACTCGGTTGCAGACCCCTCTTTATACATCGAAATAAGGAAAGTTTAGATACACAATCTCAGCAAAATAGACATAGTTCGCCATAAAAAAAGCCCTTGAAACGATTCAAGGGCTTGTAGGCAAATTCCTGCCGGGAGACGAACACCTCGGCATCAGCAGCAATCATCGAGACAGCGGATAACCTTTATCAGATTCTTATCTTCCACATAAATTTTATCCACATTGTCTCCGTCGCACCATACCCAAATCTTCTTCCTTGAATTATAGAAGATGAAATCGCAGTTGAGACAATCGGCAATAGGCACATAACCGATTGATTTATAGTCGATGCCATACTTTTTCGTCGGATTCAGTATCTCATGGGTAGACAAAAACCTAAGGATGTTCACCGAGATGTTATTCTCCAAGTAATTGTCCGTATCGCTGTTGCAGAGGGTGATCACACGCTTAAGCATATCAGGCGCCGTGATACCGTAAAACTCCTCCACCTTGGACACCTTCTCGTCGTCAATTTCGCAGGAGAGCAACTTATTGTTGAAATCACCGATAGGATCCACATCCTCGTCATCCTCCTCATCATCCTCCAACTCTTCAAAATCCTCCTCGTCTTCCTCATTTCCCTGAACATCATCATCCGTTCCATCATCCTCCATATCATCGTCAATCTCCTCATCCTCTATCTCCTCATTATCCATATCCTCATTCTCCAATTCCTCGTCCTCCTTGTTCTCCTCGTCATCCTCATTTCCATTAGCACCCTCGAGCTCAGCATTATACTTCATAGCCTTATCCAGATCCTTATCCACGCCAAGGCCATTCTTGTAGCAGTCGACAAGGGCGGACAACACCTCATACGTCTTATTCGCGTCAAGGCTCTCCTCCAGTAATTTAACGGCTTTCGCATAGTCACGATCCACGCCTAAGCCTTTGTAGTAAAAGATACCCAAGCGCGACTTAGCTACAGGGAACAAGGAGGCGGCTAAGTCGTAGTATTTGAATGCCTGTTTATAATTCTTTTTTACACCAGTACCCATTTCGTAAATCAGAGCCAACGAGATAAACGCCGACGCAAAGCCCAACTCCCCACTCTTTTTGTAATACTCAATCGCTTTCTTGTAACGATTCTCATCACTCTCATTGCTCTGATATTGGTTGGCGATGAAATAGTATGAATTGCCGAGATAATAGTTGGCGGACTCATGCCCCTTTTCTTTAGCCGCGGCGAAATATTCCACCGCATCCTCGTATTTCCCGGCTGTAAAAACGGACATTCCTTTCTCGAACAATTTTTCCTTGCTGTCTTTCGCATTAATCACAACCTTCTTTTTGCTCTTAGCGGCCTTACCAGCAGCCTCCATCTTGTTGACCTGTTGCGCATAGAATGAGACAAAAACATTGGTGTCCTGGAACGAACACCCGTATTTAGAAGCGTTCGTCATCAGATCCAACGCTTTTTTGTAGTCCTTTTTGACACCCATCGCATCACCATAGCAACGAGCCAAGTAATAAAAAGCCTGACCATTCTTTTGCTCAGCCGCCGCACTGAAGTATTTCACGGCTTTCTTATAGTCAACATTGAGATTCAGGTTTCCAGTCAAATAGGAATAGCCTAAGTAGAGCTGGGAATAGACGTTACCCAATTCAGCCCCCTTCTTATGGTATTCCACGGATTTCTTTAAATCGACTTCCACCCCTTCACCATGCTCGCAGTTGTAGCCTAAATAATAATAGGCTTCAGCTTCATTGTTCTCCTCTGCGGCTTTCAACAACCACTCACAACCGGCTTTCTTGTCTTTTGCGACGCAATAACCATTAAAGTAGTATTTGGCAAGCTCCAATCTCGCCTTTCCATCTCCTTTTTCCGCCGCAATCATTATTTCTCTTACGGAATCTTTCTTTGAATTATCTTCCATGATAAAAAAAAGGTTCTAATGTACATTTTCCGACAATAGGTAGAACCTGCTAACCTCTATCGAAAGCTATTTATCAAAAACAACCTATCAAAGATAAAAAGAACAATAGAAAAACAAACATTTCAGACCAAACTTTTTATAACTGTTACACAAATTTCACCTAAATAGTAAATGGCAAATCTCTCAATCCCCCCACACACAATCCCCATCACCTCCCGCCACAATAATTCCACATCAAAATCCCCTTAGACGAGCCGTTAATGATCTCCTTGGCCTTTCGGAAGCCCTTGGAGGTGATTGTGACGCAGCCCGAGCAGGAGGCTCCGTTCAAGGGTAGATGGGCACGTGGGATAAGCGATTGATAGTCAAGAAAATAGGAATCATGGATCAACAAGCCCCGACGCAGGGCATTGCTGTTGGTCGGGTCCAAGCCCACAATCGCCCGGCTCCGCTTTTCCCCTAAGAGCTTACCGTGTTGGTTTTTCCGCACGACGAACCTTCCCAAGGAGGAACAATTGCTTCCCAATTCATTGCTGAAGATAGGGGTGCTCTTCGTGTTCCCCTTCCCGGCACCATGCATGCAAAAGTCCGCGAAATCGATCTCATCGGTTGCGAAGTTCCAGATGAAGAACCTAGGGGTTCCCGAGGGCAGGGAATAATCCACCAAGAAACAATAACAGGTGTCGTAACCGTTTCGGACCGCATAGGCTTTCAGGGAATGCGCCTTCTCTTTCGCGGAGGTATACACCGCACTTCCGCTGCGGGGCGGGATACGTTTGCATTGATGGGTAATAAAAAACACACCCAACACCAAGGCGAAAAACGCCAGGCAACCCAACAGTATGCGAATGATGGTCCGTTTCATCAGTATGCGAAATATTTATGAATCAACTAATTACAGAGACATGAACATCTTTCCCCAATACGATGGACGATTCCGTCTCACATTCCAACACAAAACTAGTCATATTTTACCATATCTTAACAAGTCTACGTTTCAATTCACCGCCTAATGACCCAACATACAAATTATTTTCTACCTTTGCCTTCGAAAGTCACATATACATTTGAATTGTAAAGCATGAAAAAAATTCTTTTTCTATTATCGATTCCCGCCTTGTGCCTCTCGTTGCTGACAGGCTGCTCCTCCGTAAAGGGTGTGAAAAACTTCTCGAATAGCCAATTCAACTATAAGGATATCACAAATATCCGTTTGGCCAACATCGAAGTCTCCCACATCCGCACTCCCAAGGATCTGAGCTACGTCGATTTGCTGCAACTGATCCCCGCATTCAAGGACAAAAGCCTCGGACTGAACATGAACGTGAACATCAACGTGACCAATCCCAACGCTGAAGAGGCGAAGCTGGAAGGGGTGGAATACATCATCTGGGTCGATGAGCGGGAGGTGATCTCAGGTAACATGGAAAAGAAAATATCCATCGGCGCCAACCAGACGGAAGTGTTGTCGATCCCAGTCTCCGTCAACCTCCTGAACATGGCGACCTTCTCCACGCTGGACGCGTTGCTTGAATTCGCCATCGGATTAGCCACCGACAACCCCGACGCCAGCCGCATGAAGGTTTCCCTGAAACCCTACTTCAACATAGGCAACAAAAATGTCAAGATGCCTTTCTTCGTCACGGTCGGAGGGGATAAGATCATGCCTAAGAAAGAAAACAAATAAAACCCAGCAAGACAATGTCCGGAAGGCACACCATACTCCTGCTCCTCGCTTGGATCCTGGCTTCGCAACTGAACGCCCAGGAGAAGAACTTCACGTACAACAACATGGACAGTTGGGTACAGCGGGACATCAAAGAGAGCCGGCTCATCGGCGGGGAGACGAAGACCGTGTGGGAAGTGGGGGCACCCGCTCACCTCACCAAGGCGGAGGCTTGGAAGCAGGGGGATTCTCCGTGGGAGACCTCCAGCATATACGCCCACGTCATGGGCATCGACAAGGTCAGCAGCACTGTCTTCCCTGAAAAACGTGGCGAAGGATACTGCGCCCGTCTGGAGACCCGTCTAGAGGAGGTCTACGTCTTCGGTTTCATCCACGTCACGGCACTGGCCACCGGTAGCCTATTCACCGGCCGTCTCATCGAACCCATCCAGAGCATCAACGACCCGATGCAAAAGATGTCGCAGGGTGTTCCCTTCACAAAAAAACTGAAAGCTATCAAATTCGACTACAAAGCCAAAACGGGCGGCAAACGTATCAAGGCATCCGCCATGAGCAAAGAGGACGTGGAAGGGAAAAACGCGGCGGAAGTGAGCGTATCCTTGCAAAAACGATGGGAGGACAAGGATGGAAACATCAAGAGCAAACGCATCGCCACCGCCTATATCCGCATCACGGAAAGCACAAAGGATTGGGTCAACGGCTACACGCTCGACCTGCATTACGGGGACATCACCCGCCAACCTTACTACAAAAATTACATGAAACTGAACTATGAGGGTTATCCCCAATATGCGCTGAACTCCAAGGGGGAGATGCGCTTCGTGGACGAAATCGGTTGGGGCGACGAAAACGACCAGCCGACCCATATCGTGGTAAGGTTCGCCGCCGGATATGGAGGCGCCTACGTCGGCGCAGTGGGGGATTGCCTATGGATCGACAACGTGGAGTTTATCGAGAAGTGAGTCTACCGCCTGTACCAGAGCCTTTCCCCAACCACCTCAATCGGCCGTTCGACGTTGTTCACGTACAACGCACCCGTTCCAAGTCCCTGCGGAATCTCTATGCCTAAGGTGGCCGCCCACTGTGCGATAGCGTTGAGCCCCACATTCGATTCGAGGGCGGAGGTGATCCAATAACCGATATCCCTGCGCTTAGCCAAGGAAATCCACTCCTCCGAGCCCCTTATGCCCCCATGCAAAGAGGGTTTCAGGATAATATATTGAGGACGTATCACATCCAACAGGCGATTCTTCTCCTCCGTGTCATTCACACCGATCAGCTCCTCGTCCAATGCGATGGGCAAAGGCGTGCAGGCGCACAGACGGGCCATCTCCTCCCACTGTCCAGCCATGATAGGCTGCTCGATGGAGTGGATGTCCAATGCGGCGAGGCGCTCCAGCCGTTCCATGGCCTCGGCGGGCTTGAAACCACCGTTCGCATCCACCCGCAGCGTGATCGTATCCTTCGAGAAACGTTGCCTCACCTTCTTGAGCAGTTCCATCTCGTCCTCGAATCGTAACGAACCGATTTTCAGCTTGATGCAGGAAAATCCGGCCGCTAATTTCTCCTCGATACGGGCGGTCATCTCCTCCAGCGTACCCATCCATATCAACCCGTTGATCAGGATGCCGGATGTCCCTTCCGTGAAATCACTCTTCCACATCACGCCATCCTCCGAATTGAGGTCACGGAGCGCCGTCTCCAAGCCGAAGAGCATGGAAGGGTAATTCTTCAGCGCCTCATAATCGATCGTACCGTCGAACCGATCACAGAAGCCTTTCAGAACGGCCTCATAATCAGGCAAATCATCGCAACTCAGCTTCACCAAGGGGGCACATTCGCCCCAACCGACCTTGCCGGGACGCTCCGTGTCGGTCAGCCGCACATACCAGACCTGATGGTCCGTATAGACTCCTCGGGAAGTGCCCGCAGGACGCTTAAACACTAGTGTTTTTGGGATGATAGTTGCGTGATACAAGATAATTTTGAATTAAGAATTATGAAACGATAGTTCGACGTAGTCAATTATGAATGGAGGGGGCGTGGTTCGTCTTGTAGAGACGCAACATATTGCGTCTCTAACGAATCCCATATCTAACATATTGCGTCTCTAACGAATCCCATATCTAACATATTGCGTCTTTATGCCTCGCATCCCTAACATTCCATCAAGGGAATTTAGGGTAATCCTTGAAATTAGGCTTGCGCTTCTCCAAGAAGGCCTTGCCGCCCTCCTGCGCCTCGTCCAGGCAGTAGTAGAGCATGGTCATGTCGCCCGCGAACTCCTGCAGACCCGCCTGACCGTCCAGCTCGGCATTCAAGCCACGCTTGATCATGCGCAGGGCGAGAGGGGAGTGCTCCATCATCTTCTCCGACCAAGCCACGTATTCGTCCTCCAGCTGGTCGAAAGGCACCACCTTGTTGATCATACCCATCTCCAAAGCCTCCTGAGCGGTATATTGCTTGCAGAGGAACCATATCTCACGAGCCTTCTTCTGACCCACCAGACGAGCCAGATAGGAAGAGCCGAATCCTGCGTCGAAACTGCCCACCTTAGGACCCGTCTGACCGAACTTAGCGTTCTCCGAAGCGATCGTCAGGTCGCAGACCACCTGCAACACGTTGCCACCACCGATGGCATAACCGTTCACCGCAGCGATCACAGGCTTAGGCAAGGAGCGGATCTGTTTCTGCACATCCAAGACAGAGAGCCTAGGGACACCCTCCTCGTCGATATAACCGCCACGTCCCTTCACGTGCATGTCACCACCGCTGCAGAAGGCCATGTCGCCCGCACCCGTGAAGACCACCACCTGAATGCGCTGGTCCTCCCTGCAACGCAGAAGCGCATCGCTCATCTCCGCCGTCGTGGTAGGCGTGAAGGCATTTCTGTAACGAGGACGGTTGATCGTGATACGGGCGATACCGTTATAAAAATCAAAAAGGATCTCCTTATACTCCTTGATCGTTTCCCAATTTCTTGTTTGCATAATATCTATGGTCTATAATTTTTAATTCATTCAAATTGACTATAAAAGAACTTGTGCGCCTGCTCGTCCAGCTGAGCGTCCGTGAAGACCTCCATCACACGAGGAGTCTCTCCTTTCCCTAAAAAGGCATCCATATCCTTCTGGAAATCAGCCTCGTCGAACACAGGGAAGTATTCGCAACCGACCGACTCTACCCAGCCCTTGGCCGAGGCATGGTGCGTGGCCATCACGTACTCACGGGTACTCTCCGTATCCGCCAAGCCCTTCAGGTTCCTGAATATCGCCCCGCCACCATTGTTGAGGAGCAAGACGTGAAGGTTCGCAGGCAAATGGTTGTTCCACAAGGCATTCATATCGTAGAAGAAACTCAGGTCACCGATGAGCAGGAAGACCTCCCGGGATGGATCCGCCAAGGCGATTCCAACAGCGGATGAGAGTGAACCGTCGATACCGTTCACCCCACGGTTGCAGTAGACAGAGAGCCCCTCTGGCACATCCGCCAGCTGGGCGTAACGCACCGCCGAACTATTCGCCAGCACCAAGACAGAAGGGCGGGGTAGTCTCGAACAGAAGTTCATGGTCACGCTGATGGAAGAAAAAAGAGAGGGAGCCTTCCGCTTCGAAACCGTCACACGTTCCGCCTCCATCCACCTCGACAGGTACTCCTGGCGCTCGGCAGACCCGTTTTTCTCCAACGAGCCCACGAATGTAGACAAATCCGCCACCACCACGTCCGTCAGACATTGGAACGTATCCGCCACGACACCCTCCGGAGAGAGGCGCCAGCACACCTCAGGACGGACCGCCCGCAACCATTGTTTCAGGCGTTTGGAGACCAGATGGCCACCCATATATATCACAAAATCAGGCGCCAAAGCCCTACGGTTGGCATCCGACAGCAATGTCAGGTCAAAATTCCGCATCAGGTTCTTCCCCTGCAGATTAGCGAGCGATTCGCACAAGACAGGGCAGTCCAACTCAGACAGCAAGGCGGAAAAACCTTCAGCGGTAGCGGTATCCAACTGGCCGACGATCAGCAGCGGGGCCTTAGCCTCGCGCCAAGCACGATTCAGCGCCTCACGTTCCGTCACACCATTCCGCAAACGAATCATTCGCTCGTCCGGCAAGTCCATCGCCGAACAGTCGAAGAAAGGCTCGGTGATAGGCACATTGATATGGACAGGACCCCTCGCACCAGAGGTAAGGGAAATCAGCGCCTCGTTGATCAGCCTATTGTTGAACCATCGTTGCGTCTCGTCGGAAGGTTCGCACAAGTTCGCCTCAAAGCGCACCAGCGACCCGAACACGCCCGTCTGCGGCAATGTCTGACCATCCATCTGACCGATCCAAGCCTGGGGACGGTCCGCCGAAATCACCAGCAACGGAACCTGCTGGTAGTAGGCCTCAGAGACTGCGGAGGCCAGATTCAGCAATGCGGAGCCCGAAGTGACACAGACCGCCACCGCCGTATTCTTACGTTGGGCGATACCCAAGGCGATGAACCCGGCGCTACGCTCGTCCGTCACCGCATGGCAGTTCATTCCACTCATGTTCGCGAAGGTCTGCGCCAGAGGCATGTTACGCGAACCAGGGGAGATAACCACGTCATGGATACCATGGCGAAGCATCAGGGACGCAAGCTGTCGAATATTATACTTTACAGAATACATATCAATCGAAAAGAAGACGTTTCATGGTAGTCATTTTCTCCTCCGTCTCGTTCCATTCGGAGGCGAGATCGGACGAGGCGAGGATGCCACCGCCGGCGAAGAACTGCGCCTCCGATTCAGCCAACCGCACGCAACGGATGTTCACGAAGAGGTGCGTCTTGCCGTTACCGTCCGTCCAGCCTAAAAAGCCGGAATAGTAAGAGCGGTCATACCCCTCGTTCTCCATGATGAAGCGCATGGACTCCTCCTTCGGAAGTCCGCACACCGCCGGAGTAGGGTGGATGGCGGAGATAAAATCAGACCGACGATCCTCGTCCATGAAGAAGTAGAAGTCCGTCCGCAAGTGGGAGACATGGCCAGCCGATACCGAATAAGGACCCCACTCATCCTTCAGCGTGCCGAAACAAGCGATACGCTCACGGAGATAGTCCGCCACGATGCGCTGCTCCAAGCGTTCCTTCTCGCCCCAGTCGGAGATCTTCACGGCATGGTCGTCCTGATTGCACATCGTACCCGCCAAGGCCACCGTGCGTGATTGCGAGTCATCACCCGTCAGAAGCAGTTCAGGCGAAGCGCCCAACCAATCGCCCGAAAGAGGAGAGTGGAAGAGGTATACCATCGCATCCGGGTATTCCGCACATGCCTTGCGGAAAAGGTCCAGGCGGTCTATCGGAGGGATGGCGCAATGCGAAGTACGCGACAGAACCAGCTTCTCGAAGCGTCTCTCACGCACCGCCATGACAAACTTATGAAAAGAAGAGCTATAAGCTTCGTCCGGAAGAGAATCCGACCGTCTAACCTCCACAGCGGTACGGAGAGGCATCCCCTCCAGTTCAAAAAAGTCCAAATTCTTCGATGGAATCGCCAAAATAGGATGATTTTCCGTCGAAAAAGGGGACATCACGAACGAATCATTCAAACACACAAATGAAGAGGGGAGATGATCCGAAACGTCCAGACGGTCGGAGGAGATGACGCACCCCCTCTTTTCGCTCGGCAAACGGAACAGCACATAATTTTCAGCCGTCCGCAATAAAATTCGTACCTCATTCAAAGTCATCGCAAAACACAAATTACCCCACAAAGATAGTCTATTTAAACAAAAATTGTGTTATCTTTGTTTGTGCAACCGTGAAAAACAAATGAGATGATTGTTTTTTCGCCAATGCGACTCTTTGTAGGACAAAAAATGATGAGATGAAAAGACACCATGTCATATGGATCTTGGTACCAATGTTGCTGGCTTGTATCTCGAAGAGCGACAAAGGAACGAACTGCTCGGATTTGGAGAAAATCTTAGCGGAGGACACGTTGCGGGTGGTCACGCTCTCACGCTCCACCTCCTATTTCGACTACAAAGGGGAGGAGATGGGCTTCGAGTTCGAATTGGCCCAGCGGTTCGCCCAATCATTGGGAGTCAACCTGAAGGTGATCACGGCGAAGGACGAGCCGGAAATGATCCAGAAACTGATTGACAAAGAGGTGGACCTGGTCGCCTATCCAGTGGTCATCTCCAACGAAAACAAGAAAAAAGTAACCTTCGTCAACCACACATTCAACACCAACCAAGTGCTGGTTCAAAGAAAGAAGAAGAACAAATTCGAGCAGATTAAGGATGTGGTGGAACTGATAGACAAGGAGGTGGTCGTCGTGGAGAATTCCAAATACCATAAACGCCTAATGAACTTGGACGACGAAGTAGGGGGCGGTATCCTCATCACCTTGGTCTCCAACGAAGAAGACGAAGAGTCGCTCATCGAAAAAGTTTCACAAGGAGAGATCGATTACACGATAGCGGACGACAACATCGCCAAGGTGAACAAGACTTACTTCCGAAACATCGACATCGGACTGCGAACAAGCTTTACCCAAAGGTCGGCTTGGGTACTTCGCAAGAACTCGGACGAATTGGAAAGCACTATAAATAAGTGGTTTGAGGCCACAAATGGAGACTACACCTGCCAATACCTCCACCATAAGTATTTCGAGCAGGAAAAGAAGTATTCCAAGGAGAAACCCAAGTACATCAGCAAGGAAAAGATATCCGAATATGACGCATATTTCAAGAAATATTCGAAGGATTTAGAGTGGGACTGGAAGATGCTCGCCTCGGTGGCATACCAGGAGTCGAGGTTCAATCCGAACGCCAAATCATGGGCGGGAGCCGTCGGACTGATGCAGCTGATGCCCAACACGGCGAAAAAATTAGGAACCGACAGTTTATCCATGCGGAAGCCTGAAGTGAGCGTCAAGACCGCCGCCATCTACCTGAAAAGGGTGGACAATATCTTCAACTTCATAGAAGACAAGAGCGAGAGGACCAAATTCGTCTTGGCAAGCTATAATGCGGGGGTCGGACATATCCGCGACGCTATGGCGCTGGCAGAAAAGAATGGTAAAAGCCCCAAGAAATGGGAAGACGTGAAAATATTCGTGTTACTGAAAGCCAGACCTGAATTCTTCAACGACCCGGTCGTCCACCATGGATACCTGCGAGGCGAGGAAGTATATAATTTTGTCGAAGAAATAATGGTGCGTTATCAAGAATATGTCGATGTGATTAATGATTGATTTACTGCCTATTAGATAGGATTTAGATGAAATGAGTGATTTGATTTTTTACAGCATGGCCACAGGAAGCAGTGGCAATAGCTATTACTTCGGAGATTCCGAATGCGGATTTCTGGTGGACGTGGGCATTCCATTCCGCACCATCCGTAAAAGAATGGAGCAAATCGGTGTGCCCATGACGCGGATCAAGGCCGTGCTGGTCACTCACGACCACTTCGACCACGTGCGCTCCGTCGGCTTCTTCAGCGAGAAACAACATATACCGATCTACGCCACAGAGGCCTCCCACATCGGCATCAACACCAACTACGGCATCACGGAGAAGGTATCCCCATGGAACCAACGCATCCTGACGAGAGGCGTTCCCCTGGAGATCGGACAATTCTCCATCACTCCCTTCTCCATCCCCCACGACAGCAAGGACAATAACGGATTCTTCATCAAGCACGGAGACGTACGGTTCACCCTCGCGACAGACATCGGATGCATCACGGACGACCTACGGAACTACATCTCCATATCAGACTATCTGGTCATAGAGGCCAACCACGACGAGGAAATGCTCAAGAGCGGTCCCTATGCGCCCAAGCTGAAAGTGCGCATCATGGGGAGCGGGGGACATCTCAACAACCAACAGGCGGCGGAGGTCGTGGCGCAACATGCCTCCCCCTTCCTGAAAAAGGTTTTCCTCTGCCACCTCAGCAAGACCAACAACGAGCCCGAAATAGCCTTGTCGACCGTACAAAAGGCCATTAAGACGGACACGGAGGTCATCGTGCTCAAACGAAACGAAGGGATGTTATTCAACCTGTGATGGTTTCATGGACAATCCCCAATGGATGTCCCTCATCAGTGTGATCAGTATAATTCATTCATTTACAATAATATGAACAAAGAAAACATTGTCTTCCTGACTGGAGGAAGCGCCGGTTTGGGAAAAGCGACCGCCGAACTGCTGATGCAAAACGGCTACACGGTCTACTCGGCCTCCCGCAGATTGGCGGAGCAACAGGAAGACCCCTCCAGCCAAGGTAAAATCATACCGTTACAAATGGACGTGACGGATATCCCCAGCATAACGGCCGCAGTAGCCGAAATCATGGAGAAGGAGGGTAGGATAGACATACTCATCTGCAATGCGGGGAACGGCATAGCCGGAGCGATAGAAGAAACCTCGGCGGAAGAGGCTAAGTTCCAGTTCGAAACCAACTTCTTCGGCACCGTAAACGTCGTCCACGAGGTCCTGCCCATCATGAGGAAGCAGAAAAGCGGCAAAATCATCACCACAGCCTCGGTGGCAGGCTTCATCCCCATCCCTTACCAAGGATTCTACTCCGCAAGCAAGGCGGCGGTGAAGATATACACCCAAGCACTCTCCATCGAGATGAAGCAGTTCAACGTGCAATGCTGCTGCGTGCTGCCAGGCGACGCGAAGACGGAATTCACCCAAAGCAGGAAGTTCACCCAAGCCTCCCAATCGCCCGAATCGGCCTACACGAAAAAGAGGGAAAAGGCGGTCAGCATCATGGCGCACGA
Source organism: Paludibacteraceae bacterium (assembly GCA_017962085.1). Classification (GTDB taxonomy): domain Bacteria; phylum Bacteroidota; class Bacteroidia; order Bacteroidales; family Paludibacteraceae; genus UBA1181. The sequence goes on along the minus strand of JAGCWA010000002.1, from coordinate 98,140 downwards.
CGAACAAAACGGAATGCGGCCCATAGAGATTTCCCGCGCGATCCTAAGCCAAATCCGCAAGAAAAAAATGTCGATCGTATCCATTCCGGGGGCTAAGTACAAACTGATTTCCTTCGCCTTCAGATTGGTTCCGAATAGATTCATGCTGTATGTCGTCGATAAATTATATTCATGACGAATTAATACATATCATAATGATATTCAATATCTTATAAAAATCGTCCATTAGATTCGTCCATGCATCTTGACAGAATTATCCATGGATTTGGGAAAATATTACATGGGGAGAGACGGCTTCTGTCCTATCTTTGCAATAGCATTTGAGAGGAAAAAAGATACAACTTACTTACACGTCTTCTCTAAGGTGCGACGGATAAAAGATTTTTATGAAAACTATATATTGAATAACTTTTAGAAAACCACGTAACTAAACTTTGATTGTGATTTCTTACAGTTAGTTTGCAAAAAAGAGGGGTTGTTGAAACTCCTTTTTTTTTGCCCATAACATTTCCGTTCATTACCTTCGCGTTACATTCATGACATATCGGCTTATTTTCATGCACACAATAACGGACCAACGAATGACCAACACGGCAAGTGGAATAAATTGGAAAACCGTACGGATTTTGCTCGTCACAACATCCATATTGGCGATGCTGTGCACATTCATTCTTCTGCACAGGGCGATGCGCATCCTACTGCTCACCATGGTGCTGCATTGCAACCTCTCCACGACGTCCGCCTACGCGTCCCCAGAAGATAGTCTGAGGACAGAGCAATACCGATACAGATTCCGCCCCCAACAACTCCTCTTGCCGGCCTCATTGATCACTATCGGAGCGATAGGCGTCAACAACAAATGGATGTGCGACGTGAAATATAATATTAAAGACAAGATGGACCAATGGCGAGGCGGCAAGCGCTGCACCATCGACAACGGACTACAATACCTCCCCATAGCCTCCTACCTCGGCATTGATTTCATAGGGTTGAAGGCGAAGCACAACTTCCTTCAGCGAATAGCGGCCAGCGCCACCTCATACACGATAATGATCACGGCGGAGCAATGCATCAAGCATCACGTGAAGGAAGGGCGCCCCAACAGTCCGCTCGCATTCACCTCCTTCCCTTCAGGACACACCGCCACAGTATTCTCGGGTGCGGAACTCCTGCGAATAGAATACGGAGGGAAAATAGGCATCGCAGCCTACACGTTCGCCTCAGGCGTCGCCTTCATGCGCATATTCAACGACCGCCATTGGCTCAACGATGTGCTCACCGGCGCAGGCATCGGCATACTCTCCGCCAAAATAGGACAATGGCTACTCCCCGCGGAAACCAGACTCTTCAAGCTGGACAAAGCGAACCGCAACGTGAGCGCGATCCCCACCTATAACCCAGCCGACAACCATTTCGGAATGGCCGTGTCCGTTGATTTTTAAAGGCGAAAAGAAAAATAGTCCACATAATCAACCCAAGCATAGAAAATTTTTTCGACAAAACGTACCACGTGTTTAAAAAAATAGTACATTTGCGGGGCTAGTGGAAAAGCGAGAGTGAATTTAGCGATAAAATCGGGAACGGCGGAAAAAAGAGAAACGAATTAGCCTGCCCGATGAAAAGCCTAAGTATAAATTATTACATTGAGTGTATTTATTTGTTTTATTAAAGATTAATTATGTATCCTAACGAAGAAGAATGGCAAAAAGATTCCGGGAGGAACTACAGTGCCGAAAACAATGATGGAGAGATCCAGAAAGAGAGAAAAAGTTTCAACCCAAATTTCAACAGCGATAATCGGGTAGTTAGAAACAATGCGGACCCTTCTATGAAACGTCCTAGAAGGAGAATAGGGGAGTCAACACGCTACAACATGGAAAATGACGGCGAATACCAGAACAGTCGCCCTTATCGTCCGAACAACCGTTACAACAACGACGGCGGATACGGCAACAACGGTGGCGGGTATAACAATGGAGGCGGATATAACAACCGCAACTACAACAACTACCGAGACAACCGCGACAACCGTGACAACGACAACCAAGGGAACGGCAACTATGACGGTGATTATCGCCCGAACAACCGTGGTGGCTACAATAACAACCGTGGCGGCGGTTACAACAATAACCGTGGCGGCGGATACAACAACAACCGTGGTGGCGGATTCAACAACAACCGTGGCGGCGGATACAACAACAACCGTGGCGGCGGTTACAACAACAACCGCGGCGGTGGATACAACAACAACAACCGTGGCGGTGGATATAACAACAACAATAACCGTGGCGGCGGATTCAAGAAGGGTGGTAACAACAAGCAATTCAAGAATATCACAAGACCAATCGAATACCGCTCCATCGTGGAGGATCCAAACGAGCAGATTCGTTTGAACAAGTTCCTCGCCAACGCTGGTATCTGCTCACGTCGTGAGGCAGACGAACTGATTCAAGCTGGTGTTGTAACGGTTAACGGTGTGAATGTCAGCGAATTGGGAACTAAGATTCTCCGTGGCGACAAGGTCATGATCCACGATCAATTGGTTTCCCCAGACAAGAGAATTTACCTCTTGCTGAACAAGCCGAAAGACTGCGTCACTTCCAACGACGATCCATACGCAAAGTTGACGGTTTTGGACATCGTGAAGAACGCTTGCCACGAGCGTATCTACCCTGTAGGTCGTCTCGACAGAAACACGACGGGTGTGTTGCTCCTCACCAACGACGGTGACTTGGCAGCCAAACTGACCCATCCGAAGTATAACAAGAAGAAGATTTACCAAGTAACTCTCGATAAGGGTCTTACACAGGATGACTACGACAAGATCATGGCGGGCATCATGCTGGAGGACGGAGAGATCAAGGCCGACGAGATCAGCTTCTTGGACGAGGACGAGCACAGAAAGATCGGTATCGAGATCCACTCTGGAAGAAACCGTATCGTCCGCAGAATCTTCGAGCACTTGGGCTACAAGGTGGTTCGCCTGGATAGGGTATACTTCGCCGGTTTGACGAAGAAGAACCTGAAACGTGGACAATGGAGATTCCTCTCCGAGAAGGAAGTGAATATGTTGCGCATGGGCGCATTCGAGTAAAATAAATTGCATATCAAATGAAAGTTGACGTATTGTTAGGTCTTCAATGGGGAGACGAGGGTAAGGGAAAAGTGGTTGACGTGTTGACACCCAGCTACGACGTCGTTACTCGTTTCCAAGGAGGACCAAATGCCGGACATACTCTCGAATTCGAAGGTCAGAAGTATGTGTTGCGCTCGATTCCGTCTGGTATCTTCCAGGGCGGAAAGGTGAATGTGATCGGTAATGGTGTGGTGCTCGACCCTGCTCTCTTCAAGAAAGAGGTGGAGGAGTTGGAGAAATCCGGCCATGACCTGAAAAGCAGATTGTACATCTCCAAGAAGGCGCACTTGATTTTACCGACCCACCGTCTGCTGGACGCCGCCTACGAATCCGCCAAGGGTTCCTCTAAGATTGGCACCACCGGCAAGGGTATCGGACCTACTTACACGGACAAGATCAGCAGAAACGGCCTCCGCGTGGGCGACCTGCTGAATAACTTCGAGGAGAAGTATAACAAGGCTATTTCAAGACATAAGGAGATCCTAAGCCATTACGATTTCCAATACGACTTGGCTCCGATCGAGAAGGATTGGTTCGAGGGCGTGAAGAAACTGAAGGAGTTCCAATTCATCGATAGCGAATACGAATTGAACGGTATGCTCGCCGAAGGCAAGACCATCCTCGCGGAGGGTGCCCAAGGTACCATGCTGGACGTGGACTTCGGTTCTTATCCGTTCGTGACCTCTTCCAACACGATCTGCGCAGGCGCTTGCACAGGCTTGGGCGTCGCTCCGAACAAGATCGGTGACGTCTTCGGTATCTTCAAGGCTTACTGCACACGCGTGGGCTCGGGTCCGTTCCCTACTGAATTGTTCGACGAGACCGGAAAGACAATCCGTGACCTCGGACATGAGTACGGAGCTGTGACGGGTCGTGAGCGCCGCTGCGGTTGGATCGACCTCGTCGCCCTAAAGTATGCGGTCATGATCAACGGTGTGACCAAACTGATCATGATGAAGAGCGATGTGTTGGATGGCTTCGATAAAATCAAGGCTTGCGTGGCCTACAAGGTGAATGGTGTCGAGACCGACGAGTTTCCTTTCGACGTGACGGAGGGCTCTGTGGAACCGATCTACCAAGAGATGGACGGATGGAAGACGAAAATGTCCTCCATGAAGAGCGAAAACGAATTCCCTGAAGAGTTCAACGCTTACCTCGATTTCTTGGAGGATTACCTTGAAGTGCCTATCAAAATCGTCTCCGTCGGTCCAGACCGCGAACAGACGATCATCAGATACCGCGACTTTGAATAATATGTACGGTTGGAACGAAAGATTTTTCAGTACGATACATCGTATGTATAGACAAAGAATTTTTCGGTAAAATACCGTAGGGGCGAAATGTTTTTTCGCCCCTACATTTTTTAAACAAAACAGATACATCTATGGAATTCATCATCAATCTTTTTGCGGGTACAAACATTGCCTCGACATTGATCTACCTATGCATCACCGCCTTTTTAGGCCTCACATTAGGCAAGATATCCATCAAGGGCATCCGTTTGGGCATCGCAGGCGTCCTATTCGTGGGAATATTCCTGGCCCACGCCAAGGGCTTCTTCGGCTCCACACCGCTCGATGCGCAGATATTAGGCTTCGTAAAGGAATTCGGTCTGATACTCTTCGTCTACTCCATCGGTATCGACGTGGGTCCTCGCTTCGCGGGCTCATTCAAGAACGATGGTATGAAACTGAACCTGCTGGCCGTCGGCTACATCGTCATGGGTGTGATCGCCACGATCTGCGTCTACTACGCGACGGGTCTGGACAAATCCGTGATCGTGGGTATCCTCTCCGGAGCCGTCACCAACACGCCTAGCTTGGGTGCCGCACAACAGGCGCTCGGCACGGACGCTTTGGGCATCGAACAATCGGGTATGGCTTATGCGATGGCTTATCCTTTCGGTGTGATCGGTATCATATCGACCATGCTCATCATCAGGGCTATCTTCAAGATAAAGGTTAAGGACGAGGCCGACAAATATACCGAGCAAATCGCCAACAACAAACGTGGCAAACTGGAAAGCGTGCAGGTGAAGGTCACCAACGCTAACCTGATCGGCAGAACCATCAGCGACTTCAAGAATATGTTCGGTCAGAACTTCGTGCTCTCCCGTGTGTTGCACAACGACCGCTTCGACATACTTCACGACGACGATGTGCTGCAGGAGGGCGACGTCCTCTTCGGTGTCTCCAACAAGGACTACGTGCCTAGCCTGGAGATGGCGGTGGGTCCCGTGGAGCTGGGCATGAAACGTGAGGTAGACGGGGCGCTGGCCATGTTCGAGGTGTTGGTCACCAACCGAAAAATCGCGGGCAGAACCATCGAGCAGATCGGTATCTACAGACGCTACGAAGCCAATATCACCCGTATTTTCCGCGCTGGTATGGAGATTTTGCCTACACTGGATACCACGGTCGAATTGGGCGATACCGTGCGCGTGGTGGGAAAGAAAACGTTGTTGCCTGAGATCCAAAAGGAGATAGGCAACTCGCTCCAACAATTGGCCGTTCCGAACGTCGTGGCCATCTTCTTAGGCATCTTCCTCGGTATCTTGCTGGGAAGCGTACCGTTCGCCATTCCAGGACTTCCAGCCTCCGCTAAACTGGGCTTGGCCGGTGGTCCGCTGATCGTGGCGCTGATCCTTGGCCATAAGGGTAGGGTGTTCGACATCAATTTCTACATGACCCCAGGCGCGAACGCACTGATGAAGGAATTGGGCATCATCCTCTTCCTGGGTAGCGTGGGACTCTCCTCCGGTACCAATTTCGTGGAGACATTCTCTAACGGAGGCTACGTTTGGATGCTCTACGGTGTGATCATCACCTTCGTGCCTGCGATACTCATTTCGGTCACCGCACGCATCATGAAGATCAATTACCTGAAGATCTGCGGACTCCTCTCCGGCGTGACCACCAATCCGCCTGCCTTGGAGTATGCCAACTCCATCGCACCCGTGCAGGCGCAATCCACCGCCTATGCTACGGTATATCCGTTGACGATGTTCCTGCGCATCCTATCCGCGCAAATACTGGTTTTGATTTTGTAGGGCAAAAAACATTACATACAAAACAACGTAGGGGCGAAAAATTTTTCGCCCCTATATTTTGTACCAATATTTCGAACCAATATTATTTTTCCTTCTTCTTCTTTGAAAAATCTTGCAGGAACCTTTCCACTTTTTTCCATTGAATATCCTTCTCGATTCTATAATCCAATTCACGTAGGTATTTTTCCCCTTGGATGATAGATTGCAGGTATTGGTGAACAGGCTCTGGATCATACACTTGCCAATATACGTCCATCATCCCGTCGAAAGTCTCCCTGGCTAAGAAAAGTGCATTGGGGTGTTCCGGATCGCCCTTAATGACTGAATCAAGTTGGGTAACCCAATTGACTACAAGATTATACTCCTCCGACGTTGGCATGCCATTGTTAGCCAAATCTTTGTATTCAATCGTAAGAGAACATGTCCATCCGAACACATCCCTATCCTTGAAATCACGCAAACTGGTGTTAACAACGGCAACCGCAGGTTTATTATCCTCGGACATGCTTTCCACAACAGAAAAAACTTCTTCAGGAATTGCGACACTGACATTTTCCCGTTCCATATATGACGGTTCCGTGCTCTTTGCCGCATAAATACAGGAAAAGTACGTGAACATCAGTAAACAAGCGATCGCTATGCCCCTTACATTATTCTTCTCTCTAATTTTATTAATCACTACGTTCATCTTAAAACATTTACTATTTACTATTTTACGATTAGTTTGATGCGAAATTATCGCATCAAACTCCCTGAACTCTTTTCTCCGTGAGAAACTACAGTCCACACGAATCAAGGGTTGAGCGTATCATCGAACAATCTTCTGTCCGTTCACCACATAGACGCCCGAACGAATCGGTTTCACGATACGCATACCGGCCTGCATATAGAATTGGTCTACCAAAAGACCACGCATATCGTAAATCGTCACCCATTGCGCCTTGCCTACCGTCTCGAAGCAGAAGCCCTCCTCCACGTTGTAGACAAGCAGGGAAGTGGTCTCGTTCCGCAGTTCATCCACCGCTGTTAAATCGCCCGCCAAAGCCTTCACTTCCGCCTTGGAAAGGATGATCCACCTTTGCTGGCTCGCCGAGTTCTGATGGTCAAAACGTGCGGCGGAAACATTGTTGTTCGAGGAGGATAGCGCCATCGGACGGTTCGTTCCGTCCGCAAAGACCATCCAATAGGACTTCAGGTTGAAATACTGGTTCGTGACATTCTGACGAGAACCCATCAGCTGAATACCAAACTTCTCCTGCGAGCCCAAGGAGAGCCTTGAATTGGCGCAGGAGAGCGATTTATCCTCCGAAACGTTCCGGAAATCATACAACTGCGTTTCCGGCTCGAAATGGATCTTCCAGGCGTAGGCGTTCTCCTTCAACAACGTTTTCCAATCCGTAGCCTTCACCGAAAGATTACCGTTCTCCAACCGTAAAGAGGTCGGCGTGCTCACATTCTGCCCAGCGGACAAAAGGTAATAGGTCTCGTAATCCTCCTGCGTGAACGTGTAGGCTGGGGAAGCGAACGCACCTGACACCGGCGGCAGGTTATCCTCTCCCAACGCTTGGATAATCAACGCATTGGCGTAATAGAGGATGCGTGTGCCGTCATCCTCGTGCGCTCCATTAATACCATACGGCCAGAAGTGCGTGTTATCGCCCTTCAATTGGGCGGAATTGTCATTCTCCAGGAAATGGAGGATCTGGTCCGTACGTTCGCCCAACCAGAAACCTTTAGTCGTCTCCTGCCGGTAGACGGAGGAGTTCATCCAATTATCCGTCGTGCCGACACCCGCGGCATGGCACATCTCATGCTGGATCGTACCCGTGCGCTGGTAGCTGGCGTTCGGTCCGACCCTCATCCAACCTCCATAGCTACAATCCGCAGTCTGGGTGCTCGCCCCGTACGAAACGGTCAGATGCAAGCCCCGGATGCTCGTGATGTTGTTCCAGACATCACACGCGTCCGCCACAGCCTCGTTGATACGCTTGTTCTCCTCGTCGGAGCCTCCATTGTTGTACGACCAGGTGATGTCACCCTTCGGCAAGGTACAGATCTTGATGCGCTCGCCATAGCCCACAGCATTCGACCTCGTGATCGCATAAGGGCGGATATAATAGACCGTGGAAGGGGTCAACCCTGTCATGACATAGATGGCTCCGTTGTTGCTGTAGGATAGGGAAGAGCGCTCGTCCAGCACCGTCGGATTGGAGGAGGTGGACCAGCAGAAGCCCCGCTCCGTGATGTTATTGCCTGAGAATGTGGCGCGCCCGAAGGCCATCGTCGCACCCGTCGCATGACGAGGATCGGTCACGACCGTAGGGACATCCCCTGTCGCATTGGCCACCTGGAACGTGAATATAGCGTCGTCGAGCCGTTTCACGCACCCGTCCAGATCATCCACACCCATCGACTCATTGCCTAAATACTTCTTCGCCTCGTTTATCGCCGCCAACAGCTCTGCGCTACCATTCTTCCCCTCCTCATAGGTGTTCTCGGCCAAGGCGACCTCCTCCGCAAGACGCTGGAACGCGGCGGCCGACGAAGCCGCCAGTCCAGTATACTGACGTAGACGTGTCGCGATGGAGGATAAGTCCTTCTCGTTCGGACTTCCCAACCACTCCTTCGCCTTGGAGACCTCACTCTCCAATTGGGTACGGTATGCCTTGTAAATTGTTCCACTCAGCAGATTCTCAGCCACTTCCACACGTCGCTGGATCTCCGCCGTATAGTCGTCCATGCTAGCCGCGCTGTACAATAGCCTGAAATTATCCACCGCCAACCAGTTGCCCGAAGCGTTCTTGGCCACATAGCCTATGGTGAAGCCCTCCTCGAGATGGGTGAACTGCAACGTATATTCCTTCTTGTCGGAGACCGCCACACTGTCACCGCCCGCGATGATCCATGCGCCCGTCTGACCGCTCTTACCATCCTGCGTGTTCTGCGCCGCCACCTTCAGCGTATAGACACCGTTGGGAGCCTCCGAACCAATCTCCTGGACAACACTCGCACTGCCCACCTTGGTGTTGGCGGAAACCCATTTCTCCGCATAGTAATTGCCCGCCTTCAACGAAAACGACGTGTTAGACTGCGTCTGTAGGCCCGACACGCTCCATCCCTCGAAACCATCCTCGAAGCTCGGGTTCACGATGAAACGGGTCATGTCCGCAGGATGATCCAACGTGGAGTTGGCCCAACCATAGACCTCCAACTGATTCTTCATCGCCTCGTTCGCCTTGTATAGCTCCGCATACGTGGCGTTGCCGTCATAGACCTGCTGGGAAGCTTCGATCGCAGCCTTCAGATCCGCCGCGTTGTTTCCCGTCCCTTCGCCATACGTAGCCATAGCGGAGGATATTGTGGAACGTAGCGTAGAACGCATATCCTCCATCAACGTGTTGTCGTCGCCCACTAGGTAGAGTCTCACGAAATCGACCACTACCTTGGCGGAATTGGCCGAACCATTCGCCACACCCTTGAAACCAATCTGCACCTTTCCCTCCTTCTCCGACGAAAGGGTAAAGGTGACTTCGTCAACCGTCCAGTTCATAGGGAATGAGGAAAGACGGGAAAGGGAGGAGGATCCGTTGTCCGGAATCCATCCCAAAAGGCTATATCCATTGGTGGAGTTGCTACCGTTGTAGAAGGCGGCCTGCAGCTTGTACGAACCAGCCGGCAAGGTGATTTTCTGATAATACTTCAAAGACTCCTCCCAGCCCGTGCTGAGCACCAGACAGCCACCCTTCGAGCCCTGATAGCCCGACGAAGGAACCTTTCCGTTGGTGTTGAACGTCTTGCCCGTTCCCAGCTCATAGACACCCGTCACAGTGTAATCCACACCGATATCCTTGCTCCAACCATAAACGGGGAGAATCTCCTGCGCCACGTTCCCTTGCTCATTCGCCTTATAATCAAAGTGTTCCGAGTCGTCGAACCCGTAGTTCTGCAGATAAAACTCAGAGATGTCAACGTCAGCCCACGCCGAAGCGCAGCAAGCCAATGAGAACGCAATAATGGATAATAAACGTGTTTTCATGATATGTACAATATAAAGGGCAAACGCATGAGGCACCGACCTCGCATCAACCCTACATTCAGTATAGCGCAAATGTAAAATAAAAATCCCTAAATGCCGAAAAAACCGTCGAATTTTATGGGAAGGTCCAACCGTGCTTCCCCTCGTTCAACGTCAACGGAATTTTTATATAAAAGATTGATATAGAGTAGGGTAATGTCCCATTCCAGACATACCCTAATTGAATAACTTATCCAGTTTCTGTATGCTGGAGGACAAACAGAAGACGATCACGTCGTCGCCCGGCTGTATATGGGTATTACCGTTTGCGATTTCCCCCTTGCCGTCACGTATCACGCCACCGATGAAGATGTCGCGCGGTATCTTGAGTCCCTTGATCTCCGCCTTGGTGATATAGGCCCCCTCCTTAGGCGTCAGTTCGACAACCTGCGCATCCACGTGCGTCAGACCCTTCACGTTCCTGACGTCGGCGTCCAGCGTGTATTGGTAGATATAGCTGGCGGCGATCAGTTTCTTGTTGATGACCGTACCGATGTCCAAATTCTCCGCCAACGGTATGTAGTCTATGTTCTCCACCTCCGAAATAGTCTTTCGAAGACCGAATCTCTTAGCGGAGATGCAAGCCAATATATTAGCCTCCGAGTTGTCCGTCAAGGCGACAAAAGCGTCCACATCCTCGATGCCCTCCTCGCGCAGCAGCTCCAAGTTCGTGGCGTCACCCAAGATGACCAACGCATTGTCCATCTTCTCCGCCAGCTTCATGATCTTGCTCTTATCCTTCTCGAGGACCTTCACATGGATATCGTCATGCAGCATATCGACGGTACGTTGCGTGATGTTTCCACCCCCCATGATCATCAGATCCTTCACTTGAATCACCTCCTTACCCGCCTGTTCACGCACATTGGCGATGAAGTCGCGCGTCGTGATGAAGTAAACAATATCGTTCGCCAAGATCTCGTCATCACCCTTAGGGATGATGGTGGACAAGTCACGACGGATAGCCACGACACGATAGAACTCGCTGTGTTTCAAATCCTTCAGCGGTTGGTTGATGATAGGAGCGTTACTCCGCACCTTCATACCGATCAGGGTCAATTCACCATCGCTGAACTCCATCCATTGGCGGACCCAGTTCATTCTAAGCGAATTGACGATCTCTCTCGCCGCCAACACCTCTGGGTAAATCAACGAATCGATGCCCAAATCCTTAAAACGAGCCTTATTTTCAGGCAACAAGTACTCGTAATTATTGATTCGCGCCACCGTCTTTTTAGCGCCCATGTTATGGGCCAGTATGCACGAAGTGATATTCTGGCTCTCGTATGGTGTAACTCCGATAAACAAATCTGCCTGGGAAACATTTGCCTCTTCCAAATCCTTGATGGACGTGGTGCAGCCCGTGACCGTCATCAGGTCATAATTGGACTCCATTCTTTGCAGTTTCTCCTCGTCATCATCCAAAAGGATGATGTCATGGTTCTCTCTCGACAACATCTTCGCCAAGTGAGTACCCACTTCTCCAGCACCTGCAATAATTATCTTCATAAATTCTAATTTGTACCCCGCAAATTTAATGAAAAATATGATAGGGTAGCATAGGAAACATATACCTGTGCTTTTTCAGGGAAATCACAACGTGTGGATTCCCTCTCGGAAGGTCTTATATTTCAAGTTAGGCAACAACTCAGCCCTCATACGGCTCGTGTCCCCATAATAAGGCACCTTCCCGATGGTGATGAAGTCCTGCGTCAATGGCGCGCGGCATCCCGTGAGGTTGGAAACCGTCTCGAATACCCATGCGGCGGTGCGGATCATCCACATCGGCATCACCCACGGACGGCAGGTTCCCCATTCCTTCGCCGCCTCGTCCAAGAACTCCTTCAGCGTCTGAACCCCTTCGTCACCGAGATGATAAATGCCCGATGCGGTCGGGGAGAGGATGGCCGCCTTCGTCGCCGCCACATAATCGTCCTTGGAAATCAAGTGGATATAGTTCGGCTCCTTCCAAATGCCCAACAAGCAATGGCGGGAAAACCAGTGCGCGGCGTCTATCATCAGGATGTCCTTCCCATAGACCATTCCGCAACGTAAGATCACTTTTTCAAAACCTGTCTCCGCCAACAAGAGCTTCTCCTCCTCCAGACGGGTCTTCGCATGCACCGAATTAGGCGTGCCGTCCAACCTGCCTGTCGCAGGATGCTCAGGGGTGGTGTCTCCTTCCACGTGCGGAAAACTGAACAGAATCACCTTCTTCACACCGGCAGACTTCGCCGCACGGAGCAGGTTCGAGAAATATTGCGTGTTGGTGGTCGGAAGGAACTTCTCAGGGTTTCCCTTGAAGAGGATGCCAGCGAAATGGATCACCGTGTCTACGCCTTTCAGCGAATCAATCAGGGAGTTCTCCTCCCGCAAATCCACTTGAAAAGGCTTCACCTTCTCATGCTTCAGCAATGACTCCGGCAAAGGATTCTTATGCCACAGGAGATGCAACTCAACTTCGTCGGAGAGGAGTCCCTCCGCCAATAGGCTACCCAAGTTACCAGCCGCTCCGGTTATCGCTACCACTTGTTTTTCCATACCAGCTTAATTTTTAGAATAATGAATAGATTGAATACAATGCGCCATGCGGACAAAAACGCATCACTTCGAAGGAATCTCCAGCGTCAGAAGAGGGTAGGCGACCTCCTTCATGTTATTGCAACGGCTCACGTTGTAGAGGGTCATTCCCCGCCATTTCACCCTTTTGTGGTTGCCTTGGTGGATATGTCCGCAAAATACGTAACGTATCTTCCGTGATTCAAGCGCAGCCGTCAGCTCCGGACTTCCCACATCCAGGCCATCCTCCACACCCGCCAAGCCACCGATCTCGAACGGTGCGGCGTGGGTAATCAAGATATCACACCTTTCGGGTATCTTCTGGAACGTCTCCATCAACTGCGCCGACTCCTCGCTGAAGGCGATGTTACGCTTCGGGGGCAGGGTATTGGGCGTCCCGTAGAAACGAAGTCCCTCCAAGTTCATCGAATTATTGCACAATATCTTCAGTTTGGACGAAGAGAGCGAAGTGAGTCGCTTCCCCTTATAGAGCGCTTCGAAATAGTAATCATGGTTTCCTGGCACCAAGACGACGTACTTGCAAGGCAAGGAGGAAACCCATGGCGAGAAATAGTCGTAGAACCACTGTTCCTGCGCCGCCGCATCCTTATCCATCTCCTTGGGAAAGACATCCCCTCCGACAATGACAATGTCACAAGCGGAGATATTAGGCAAATGACCGTGAATATCCGATGTTACCGTAAACTTCATATCGTTTCTCTTATATCCGCAAAGGTAATAAATGTTCTGTTTCCAGTGCCATTTCCACCCTTTTTTAATCGTGGAAAGAGGTAAAAAATAAGGAAGAAAAATACAACGTTAAACAATGTTAAATCTCCATTCAACTATTGCGCAATTATGTTTTATAACATATTTTTGCAACATCAAAATTAAAGGAAAGTTAAACATAAAAATACTAGGCAAAATGGTTTGTTTGAACATGATCGTGATTGCGTTGATTAGAAAGTACGCCAAGTTCTAATCAGAAAAAATTTCTTCATTTTAAGGTTATTAAATTGTTAAGCGCATCCAGCACACGCAAGCTGAATGCGCTTTCTGTATTATATTAGAAAAAAAAAAAGGGCGACCGAAAGCCGCCCTAAAATACGATGTATAATAAATTAGAATACTTCAGACTGAAGGATTGGACCAGGAACAATGGAACCCGCCTCACCGGTCTTGAACTTCTTCATCTTAGCGTAAACACCTTCATTCTTCCCATCCTCTGTAACAGACCAAACATAATAGACCGTATTAGGCTTCAGCTTAGGGAACACATACAATCCATTATCATTCACCCTGCAATCATCTATTGTCAAGGAATTTTCCTCGCGGAGGTAAACTCTTTGGTCTACTCCAGGCATATACTCGTAACCCTTTGAAGCGATAGCCTCCATATAACCGACAACGCCACAAAGATTAGCATTCTTTCCATCATTGATATAGAAATCGCCGCCATAGACCTCTCCTCCGTCAACTTTCACGTCAAAAACTACACCGGACCTTCCATCCGCATTGTCATTATATGCGAAGATTTTATAGTTACCATCATTCAAGTAATCGAATCTATATGTGCCATCATAGGATGTCTTCACCTTATCATCGTAGCCATACTCATGGTTCCCGTATATGATATAGACGTCCTCGTCACAGCCCACAATCGTATCTTTCTCGAAATGGAACGACCTGTTCATAACCCTCGTATAATGGTCTCTACGAGCATTCAAGGAGTCTATTTGAGCACTTGTATAGGATTTCTTCCCGTACAATTTGTTCAAGACAGAATTGTTCTCACTGATAGTGGTCATCAAACTCTTCAACGCATCGGAATTACTGTCGATATCAGAAGTGGAACAAATAGCACCATCATCGACGATTTTGTAAACTCGACCCACTATGGAACCATCTCCACCTTCACCCTCCTGCTTCTCACATGAGTAAAAGAAACCGGACAAAAGCGATAAGCTGGTCAAAAAAACGAATGTGTTTCTCATATTTAATAAAAATAAGTTCCTATTTTTCTGCTCCAAAATTATAGAATCTACCACTCATCCCCAAAACATTTTCAACAAAAGAGAAAAATAAGCGGAAAAAAATGATGCATCACTTTTCGATCATACGGTCATGGAACAGCAAATAACCGATATTCAGACCCGCATTCCAGTTCTTCTCCGGATATGAATAACGGTTTCCGTACAATGCGGCGGAGATGAACTTCAAATTAGCGACCAACGTCAACTCATTGAAGGAATATAGTTTGGAGAAAGCCGGACGATACTCGGATCCGTAACTGCCGGTCCATGCGACAGACTTATGCGGCACGTACGCATAATTCTCAAACCTCAGATGCAGCACCTTATTGAACTTAAATATCGGGGCAAATCCACCCGCCAAATAGGCATGCGAACAAAAGGCGGAATTGAACACGAACTTACTATGGTTAGACGGTGTATACATCGGAGATATCAGAATACTCTCCATATAATTGCCCATCAAAGGAACGCTCGAATATACACCGTCAAAATAGAGTCCAAGGGAGAACCTTTTCCCTAGATTAAAATAATAGTCGCAATTCCCGGAGATCTGCACCCATCTCAACGGATCCCCGACATGGAACGTCTCCAAAAAACCACTATCGTTCTTAGTGTACTTCTTCGAACTATAATGGCCCGATATATACTGCCCAGTCAGGCAAATACGCATACCGTCGATAGGGTATTGCTTGTGAGACAACGAATTATGCTTATACTGCAACATTGCTATCCCTAAATCATAGTTTGTCACATTCCACCTATACTTTTCATCCGGCAAATAATGGAAATGGTCGTTCTTATGTCCATATCCAAATCCAAAATCCAACTTACCCTTCAAATAGAAAGGTATCATCATCTTGAGTTTCCCATAGAACTCGGAAGTGTAGGCCTCGGTCGATATGTTATTCTTGATGTCGTTCTCGTAGAAGGGTTCCTGCTGATTCAGGTAGTTGATGTGGCAATAATCCATTATCATCTTAATACCCAACGGTATACGACCCGGACGATCCAAACGTAACTGGGCATGGACATCCTTGTATAGGGAACCTATCTGACCATCCAACGCCACATTATAGCCGAAGTAATGTATGCCCCTCTTCTGAATACCTAAGAACAGATTATTAGCGGCGGTCGATGATATGTTTCCTCCGAATGAAACCTCAAAGTCACTGTTCATCTTAACGTCAAGGTACAAGTCATAGTTCCCCACGGAATCGTTAAAATAGGCATGAGGCACAATCTCGGATATCTTCTCGTCCGACAACAATTTATAATACACCCGCTGGAAACTGTTGATATCCAGCACGGAATCTTTCCTTCCCAGCAAGAAACTGTTCATCAGGTACTTACGCTGGATCGAGTTGACACCACGGACGGTCACGGATCCGAACACCAAATCTTTTTCCTTCTGCACATATCGCGCACGACGCTTCTCTACGTCTTCCAGACTGACACGACGCGTCACACGACTCTTGATGCGCTGAATCATCGCCTTGGTAGAGTCATACCCCAACTGCTCCAACTCCTTGATCCTATGGAAATCCAACAATCCGACATCCGTGAAGTGGAAATCGATCAGAATTCCCTTCTCCTCCGGTATCTCATAATTGGTCTCATCCATGATCAGTTTTTCCAGCAACGCCACCGGACTCGCCTTATTTCCAGCTTCTAGCGACGGATTATCACTCACCGCGCACCCGATGATGAAGTCGGGATGGAAATCCTTCTCCATCACATCCACAGGGAAATTATTGTATATTCCGCCATCCAACATCAACAATCCATCCACCTGTATAGGCCTGAAAACGAACGGGAAGGACATGGATGTGCGCACCGCATCGCCCAAATCACCCTTCCTGTGAACGTACGCGCGCTTATGCGCCACATCGGACGCCACACAACGGAATGGCACAAATAAGCTGTCGAAATTACCCTTGCACGCCGCATTCGCCTTGGAAAACAAATCCATGAAGGCAATGTTCAGCTGGTCTGGCGGCAAGACGCTGGTCGGTATCAGGAAATTCGCCCCAGAGCCGGAGGAGTCCCGCACATTAACCTTAAAACTGATGAAATCAGGGGTAGGGTCGTCCCGCTTGAAGAAAAACAGATTGCGCTCATCGATGATTCCACTCTGCCAACGCATGAATTTTTCGGACAATATCAAATCGGCCATCTGATCGGGTGAATAACCCATCGCATACAAGGAGCTGACAATGGCCCCCATGGAGGTGCCAGCTATGTAGTCTATAGGTATACCTTCCTCCTCCAAAGCTCGGATCACACCAATATGGGTACACCCCTTGGCGCCACCTCCGCTAAGGACCAATCCCACCTTCTGGGCGGACACATCCATCCGTCCCACCCAAGAAAGGAGGAAACATAGAAATATAATTCGACAAACAAAACTTCTACACATCCTACTTTTTATTTTTGAGCTCGATGGTACATTCCGTCGAGTTTTTTTCCTTGTTCATCACAATGGATAGCCGATCCCCCGCCTTCGGTGCATTGCCCAAGATGGCTTCCGCCACTGGATCCTCGATATACTTCTGCAACGCCCGTTTCATCGGTCGGGCACCATACTGCGGATCATATCCCTGCTCCGCTATGAACGACTTCGCCTCCTCATCCAACGTGAGAGTAAAACCTAACTCCTCCATCCGTTTGTAGATATGGGCAAGCTCCAAATCAATGATTTTAAATATCGAATCCTTGGTCAACTGGTCAAACATGATCACATCATCGACCCTGTTCAAAAACTCAGGGGAGAAGGTTTTGTTCAACGCCTTCATGATCACACTCTGCGCCAACTTACGATCGCCCTCACGGCTCGCCATGGAGAAGCCAATCCCCTTGCCGAACTCCTTCAACTGCCTCGTGCCGGCATTCGAAGTCATGATAATCACCGTGTTACGGAAATCTATATGACGTCCCGTACTATCCGTCAACCGTCCTTCGTCCAACACCTGCAACAACATGTTGAAGACATCCGGATGCGCCTTCTCTATCTCATCGAACAAGACAATGGAGTAGGGCTTACGCCTAACCTGCTCCGTGAGCTGGCCTCCCTCGTCATACCCGACATATCCCGGAGGCGCTCCATTCAGCCTGGAGACGGAGTATTTGTCCATGTACTCGCTCATGTCCACACGGATCAGCGCGTCCGCACTGCCGAACATCTCCTTCGCCAACGTCTTCGCCAAATAGGTTTTGCCCACACCGGTCGGACCTAAGAATATGAACGAACCGACAGGCCTGTTGGGATCCTTCAAACCAATACGATTGCGTTGTATCGCCTTCACCGTCTTGTCCACCGCCTCGTCCTGACCAATGATCATCGACTTCAGCAACGTGTTCATCCGCACCAATTGCTCTCCCTCCGAACGTGCCATACGCTGGACAGGGACGCCCGACATCCTTGACACGACCTTCATCACATCATCCTCGGAGACCAGCAGACGATTCTCCTTCTGATCCTCCAACCAAGCCTTACGTTCCGTCGCCAATTGGGCTGACAAAGACTTCTCCTTATCACGGTAATCAGCCGCAAGCTCGAAATCCTGCGACTTGACATACTGCATCTTCAATTCCTTCACCGACTCAATCTCCGCCTCCAGGTTCAAGATGTTCTCCGGCACGGAAATATTAGCGATGTGCATGGCTGAACCCACCTCGTCCATCGCGTCAATCGCCTTATCAGGGAAGCAACGGTCCGTAATGTAACGACCCGTCAGACGCACACACGCCTCCAACGCCTCGTCCGAATAAGAGACGTTATGGTGGTCCTCGTAACGCTCCTTCACGTTCTTCAATATCTGAAGCGTATCCTCCGGAGAAGTAGGCTCCACAAGAATCTTCTGGAAACGACGCTCCAAGGCACCATCCTTCTCGATCTTCGTGCGGTACTCGTCCAACGTCGTGGATCCGATGCATTGAATCTCACCTCTAGCCAAGGCAGGCTTCAGCATATTCGCGGCATCCAAAGAGCCCTGCGTTCCGCCCGCACCCACCATGGTGTGTATCTCGTCTATAAATAATATGATGTTCGGATTCTTGGACAATTCATTCAGAATCGCCTTGATGCGTTCCTCAAACTGGCCACGGTACTTCGTGCCGGCCACAACAGCTCCCAAATCCAAGGAAATGAGACGCTTATCATGCAGAATCCTTGACACGTTCTTGTTCACGATGCGTGTCGCAAGCCCTTCCACAATGGCCGTCTTACCAACACCCGGCTCACCGATCAGAATCGGATTGTTCTTCTTCCTGCGGCACAGAATCTGCGCCAAACGCTCCATCTCATTGTCTCGTCCCACCACAGGATCAAGCTTTCCTTCCTCCGCCGCCTTCGTCAAATCGACGCCGAAATTGTTCAACACAGGCGTGTCGACACCCCCGACAATAGGTTCAGTCTTCGTATTAGAGAACGATGCGGCACCCTCCTCCGACGGACGAGCCTTGCCTCCGGAAGCCGCACTGCTACCATACATCGGGTCGTCCACATCATCGTCGTCGTCCACTTGGTCAAATTTATTGGAGAAATCCACCTCATCCTTATGCACCATCAACAAAAGCTGATCGTAGGTGACATTCTGCTGACGGAGAGCCTCCGCCGCCAAGCTCGTGTTTTCACGCATGATGGCCAAGAGCAGATGGTCGGTCCCCAACTCGTCACGATGAAGCATCCGAGTCTCGAGACTAGCGTATTTCAATATCTTTTCAGTCGATTTCAAAAGAGGCAGGTCACTGTCGATAGCCACCTCGTTCACTTGTCGAAGCCTGTCTTCCAGAAATTCCTTCACGGCATTCACGTCCACGTTCATAAGCCTTAAAAGAAGATTGGCAGGGCCTTCGCCGTCGCGTATGATACCCAACAGAATATGCTCGGGAGCGATGTACGAATCGCCCAACCGTTGCGCCTCCTCCCTACTATACGACAAGACATCCTTTACGTTTTGAGAATATTTATATAGAGCCATTTTTCATCCTAGTTTATTCGGCAAATATAAGAAAACGGACAGACTCATACAATATAAAAAGGTGGGAATGCGACGAAAAAAGCCCCGTTACTCATTTTTTAACCAAAAAAGCGCAAAAATAATTCCATGGTTTTGCTCCGTTGTGTTTTTTTTGTACTTTTACGATATTTTTACGGAGTAGAATAAAGTTGAATATATAATGGTTGATCAAGACAGAATTATCCAAATCGACATTGACAAAGAGATGCGCTCTTCGTACATCGACTATTCAATGTCAGTGATTGTGTCCCGTGCGTTGCCAGACGTCAGGGATGGCTTCAAGCCAGTTCATCGCCGCGTCTTATTCGGTATGAGCGAATTGGGTTTAGTATCCAACAAGCCAACAAAGAAATCAGCAAGAATAGTAGGAGAGGTTCTTGGAAAGTACCACCCGCATGGAGATTCCTCCGTGTATGGTACGTTAGTCCGCCTTGCGCAGGACTGGACCTTACGTTACCCGCTCGTCTACGGACAAGGTAACTTCGGTTCCATCGACGGTGACTCCGCTGCGGCTATGCGTTACACCGAGGCCCGCCTGCAAAAAATCACAGAGGACATCCTGGTGGATTTGGATAAGGACACTGTCGACTTCCAAGACAACTTCGACGGGGAACACCAAGAGCCTACGGTTCTGCCAACCCGTATCCCGCAATTGCTGGTGAACGGTGCCTCCGGTATCGCCGTGGGTATGGCGACGAACATGCCGCCTCACAACCTCTCCGACACAATCGACGCCTGCGTGGCCTACGTGGACGACAAGGATGTGGACATCGAGACCCTCATCAAGCTCATCAAAGCGCCAGACTTCCCGACGGGCGGTATCATATATGGTTACGCCGGCGTGCGCGACGCCTATCTGACAGGCCGCGGACGTGTGGTCATCCGCTCTAAAGTGGAGATAGAGAACGAAAACGGTAGGGAAAAGATCATCGTACGCGAAATACCTTACTTGGTGAACCGCGCCGAAATGATCAAGGACATCGCCGACATGGTCGCTGAGAAGAAACTGGAGGGTATCTCCAACATCAACGATGAGTCGGACCGCGAGGGTATGCGTATCGTCATCGACGTGAAACGAGACGCTAACTCCAACGTTTTGCTTAACAAATTATACAAATACACAGCGCTTCAGTCTTCCTTCAGCGTGAACAACATCGCTTTGGTTCACGGAAGACCGAAATTGCTGAACCTCAAAGATTTAATCGCTGAATTCATCGCTCACCGCCACGAGGTTGTCGTTCGCAGAACACGTTACGAACTGGCGGAGGCGGAGAAGAAAGCGCACATCCTGGAGGCGTTGATCGTCGCTGTGGACAATATCGACGAGGTCATCCGCATCATCCGTTCCTCCGAGAACGTGAACGCGGCTAAGGAAGGTTTGATGAAACGCTTCGGATTCGACGACGATCAAGCCAAGTCCATCGTCGAAATGAGACTCGGCGCTTTGACGAAACTCTCCATCGACGATTTGAGGGCTAAATACGAAGACCTCATGAAACTCATCAACCACTTGAAGGATATCCTCGCCAGCGAAGACCTCCAAATGCAGGTGGTGAAGGAGGAACTCTTGGAAGTGAAGAGCAAGTACGGCGACGAAAGACGCACGGAGATCAGGTATACTTCAGAGGAATTCAACCCGGAGGACTTCTATTCGGACGATCAGATGGTCATCACCATCTCCCACCTCGGCTACATCAAGCGTACTCCGCTCGACGAATTCAAGGCACAAGGCCGTGGCGGCGTGGGATCCAAAGGAAGCAGCTCGCGCGACGAGGACTTCATCGAATATATCTATCCGGCGTCCATGCACAACACGATGTTGTTCTTCACCCAAAAAGGACGTTGCTACTGGTTGAAAGTATATGATATCCCTGAGGGAAGCAAGACAACCAAAGGCCGCGCCATCCAGAACATGCTTAACATCGACGCAGACGATAAGGTGAACGCATTCATCAAGATCAAGTCGCTGAATGACGAAGAGTTCTGCAAGTCACACTACTTGATGTTCTGCACCAAACGTGGTATCGTGAAGAAGACCTCTCTGGAGGCCTATTCCCGTCCTCGCGCGAACGGTGTCAACGCAATCACCATTAGGGAGGACGACCAAGTCATCCAAGTAAGACAGACTACAGGAAATAGCGAAATCATCTTGGCGAACCGCAACGGACGCGCCATCCGTTTCAACGAAACGAAAGTGAGGGAAATGGGTAGGACGGCGACCGGTGTACGCGGTATGACGCTCGATGGTCCGGACGACGAGGTAGTAGGAATGATCACCATCAACGATCCTCAAACGGAGACCGTGATGGTCGTATCCGAGCAAGGTTACGGAAAACGCAGCGACATCGAAGACTACCGCATCACCAATAGGGGCGGTAAGGGTGTCAAGACAATGAACATCACGGACAAAACAGGTCTTTTGGTAGCCATCAAGAGCGTGACGGACGAAAATGACTTGATGATCATTAACAAGTCAGGCATCACCATCAGACTGAAGGTGACAGACGTCCGCGTGATGGGCCGCGCCACCCAAGGCGTACGTCTCATCAACCTCACCAAGAAGAATGACCAGATCGCATCCGTATGCAAGGTTCTCTCCCAACCAGACGAGGAAGAGGAATTGGAGGGAGAGGAAAACCTACAGGAATCAGGAGATGAGAACAATATTAACGAACAAAACTAATTATTAAATATCATGAAGAAAATAGCAATCACGGTATTCGCAGTGGCATTGACCATGAGCGGATTCGCACAAAAGAAATTGGTAAGAAGCGCTGAAGGTTATCTATACGAACAGCCGTTCAACTCAGAAGCAGCGATCAAAGACATTGAAACTGCAATGAAGGATCCTTCTTCCAGCAACATGGCTTACACATACAACGTGGCAGGACAAATATATTACAAGATATATGAGGCCGAGGCGATAAAAAGGGAGAACAAGCTGCAATACGACCAAAATTTGATGAGCGACAACCTAATCAAGGCTGTTAAAGCATACCTCAAATGCGGTGAATTGGACCAGTTGCCTGATGAGAAGGGTAAGGTTAAAACCAAATACACCAAGGACGTGAAGAAGAATGTTGTCACTTACGCCAACTACTTGTTGGTGGAAGCTCAACAACATCAGAGCAAAAACGAAATCGACAAAGCGTTCAATTTGATTAGCATGTATTTGGACTTGCCATCCAACAGCATCATGAAAGATGAGGGCATCGACAAAAACAAGGATATCAACTTCAATGAAGTGAAGTACCTCGCCGTGAACTTGGCCGCACAAGACGAAAACAAACGTCCGATCATGATCAAATACATGGAGGAGTTGAAGAAGGATTCCTACAAGGAAGAGACAATGTACGAATGGTTGTGCGACGCATACAGCAAAGACAAGCAAAACGACAAAATGGTTGCCACCATCAACGAAGGTTTGAAGAAATATCCAGCCAACAAGTACCTCATCGGCAACTTGATCAACTATTACTTGAATAACAACAAGAAGGAAGACGCCATCAAGTACTTGAACGAAGCGATCAGCAAGGATCCTAGCAATCCGCAATACTACAAAATCAAGGGAATGATGTACCTTAAAGACGAAAACTTTGACGAAGCGATCGGTAGCCTCACCAAAGCAATCGAATTGACCCCTAATGACTTCGACGCACAGTTCGAGTGCGGTTTGGCTTACGAGAAGAAGGGTGAGAAAATCATCGAGAAGGCCAATAGCATAAAGGACATCAAGAAATACAATGCGGAGAGAAGCAAGGGTAGCGACGAATTGAAGAAATCTCTTCCTTTCTTCGAAAAAGCCCGTTCAATCAACGGAGAAGACTTGGATAACCTCCAATTCCTTCGCTCTGTATATTACAAACTGGGTATGAACGACAAATACAAGGAAGTTAACAAGAAATTCGAAGAGGTAAAAGCTAAGAAATAAGCGCTCAACGCTACAGACACACGGGAAGGCGGACTCGAAAAGTCCGCCTTTCTTTTTTCCGTTCATAGAAAATATCTACCCGAGAGAGAGCCATCTGTTTGTTAAAACAATGAATACATTAGCCCACACACGCAATAATTCGCCCGAGGCGTTGCATTTCTCGTCCAATTTCATTATATTCGTTAGAAAGGAATGACAGATATGAAAAAAGTGACGATCATAATTGTCGGCTACAATTCTTGGCATTACCTGCAAAAGAATCTCGCTTCCCTTGATTTCCTGAAGGAAAACAAGGATGTCGAGATATTGTATATCGACAATGGATCCACTGACGAGACAAGGTCTGCCATCGAATATTCGTATCCTAACGTCAGGATGATCTGCTGCATGGGCAATAATGGTGTCGCCGCAGCCAAAAACATAGGGATCGTCAACGCTCTTCCCAGCGAATACCTGCTATTCCTGGACTCCGACACGGAATTCAACCAAACAGCCTTCGACGCATTGATAGCCTACATGGACGATAATCCGGAGGTCGGCTTGTGCAGCTGTAAACTGAAAGGACAAGACGGAGAGACACAACAGAGCTGCAGACGTTTCCCGCGCATACGTCACATCGTGAAGGCTTACATCCACGACGTCTCACTGCGCTGCAACATGGAATTGTTCAAAAAAGACTACCAGCGCACAATATACGACATGAACCAAACGGAACCTTTCGAGGTGGACTACACGATAGGGGCATGCCACATGATCAGACGTAGCGCCCAAATTGCAGTGGGGTTCTGGGACGAGAAATTCTTCTTCGGACTCGACGACGCAGACTTCTGCTTCAGAATGAAAAGGGAAGGCTACAAAGTGGTTTGCCTGCCTCAGGTATGCATCTTACATGCCTACGAATACAACACGACCACCACGCAGAAATTCTTCTCCATGCAGACATGGAAAAAGATATGCGGATTCTGCCATTACTTCAAAAAGGTACGCCTAAAGAAATACGCCGCGATAAAAAGCAAAATTCATCTGCCGAAGAGAAAAAAAAGCTAAAATGTCTCCACCTATCACAAAAAAAATGTAATTTTGTGCAAGCAAACGTGTATCGAATATGTACAGAACAAAAACATGCGGAGAGTTGAATATCGCTAATGTGAACGAGACTGTCACACTGGCGGGGTGGGTACAAAAAGCGCGCAAGATGGGAGGTATGACCTTCGTCGACATTCGAGACCGTTATGGCATCACCCAAATCGTTTTCAACGAGGATATCAACCCCGAATTATGCGGCCAAGCCAACAAATTGGGTAGGGAATGGGTGATCCAAGTAACCGGCAAAGTGGCGGAAAGAAGCAGCAAAAACAAAAACATCCCGACAGGCGAGATCGAAATCATCGCAGAGAAACTCACCATACTGAACACGTCGGAAGTTCCACCTTTCACAATCGAGGATAACACAGACGGAGGCGATGACCTTCGTATGCAATACAGATATTTGGATTTAAGACGAAACTGCGTCCGCTCCAATATCGAATTGAGGCACAAAATCGCTTTCGAAGTTCGAAGATTCCTGGACGAGCAACATTTCCTTGAAGTTGAAACCCCAGTGTTGATTAAGTCAACTCCAGAGGGCGCCAGGGATTTCGTCGTTCCTTCCAGAATGAACCCGGGACAATTCTATGCCTTGCCTCAATCCCCTCAACAGTTCAAGCAATTGCTGATGGTGGCTGGCTTCGACAGATACTTCCAGATCGTCAAGTGCTTCAGGGACGAAGACTTGCGTGCGGACAGACAGCCTGAATTCACCCAAATAGACTGCGAAATGTCGTATGTGGAGCAAGAGGATGTGCTAAACATCTTCGAGGCCATGATCAAACATATCTTCAAGTACGTGAAAGGGATTGATTTCAAGGATCCTTTCCCTCGTATGACGTGGCATGAATGTATGCGCCTTTACGGCTCAGACAAGCCTGATATGCGTTTCGGCATGACCTTCGTCGAACTGAAAGACCTGACGGAAGGCCGCGGATTCAGCGTATTCGACAACGCTAAAATGGTAGTCGGTATTTGCGCGGAGGGCTGTGCGGAATATACCCGTAAACAGTTGGACCAACTGACGGATTTCGTGAAAAAACCTCAGGTGGGCGCCAAAGGTCTCGTCTACGTGAAATACGAAAAGGACGGTTCTTTCAAATCCAGCGTGGATAAATTCTATGCGCAAGAGGATTTGAAGAAATGGGCGGAACGCTTCAACGCAAAGCCGGGCGACCTCATGCTGATCCTTTGCGGAGAAGACGAGAACAAGACCCGTAAACAAATGAACGAACTGAGACTGGAGATGGGAGAACGTCTCGGGTTGAGGGATAAAAATAAATTCGCGCCGTTGTGGGTCATCGATTTCCCGCTGTTCGAATGGAGCGAGGAAGACCAACGTTTCTACGCGATGCATCACCCGTTCACAAGTCCAAAGACAGAGGATATTCCTTACTTGGACAGCGATCCGGGACGTGTTCGCGCGAACGCTTACGACTTGGCAATGAACGGAGTAGAGTTGGGTGGTGGTTCCATCCGTATCCACGATTCGCAACTGCAGAACAAGATGTTCCAATTGCTCGGATTCACACCGGAAAAGGCAATGGATCAGTTCGGTTGCCTGATAAACGCATTCAAATACGGCGCACCGCCTCACGGAGGACTTGCCTTCGGATTGGACCGTGTCGTATCCATGCTGGCGGGATTGGATTCCATCCGTGACTGCATCGCATTCCCTAAAAACAATGCGGGTAGAGACGTGATGATAGATTCGCCTTCCGCCATAGATGAGGCTCAACTGAAAGAGCTTTGCCTAAAAGTTAATTTGTAAGTATTTTCCATATATTCATAGTTTTATTATTTCATTAAGACACTGCTTCGTGAGGAGCGGTGTCTTTTTTTTGTGGATAACTTAAAGACCTTTCCCGCTCGAAAAAACAAAAACTTTATTATCTTTGGTATATTACATATAGTTTAATATAAAAGAGATGATTATGCCAAACAGAATAATACCCCCTTCCGAACTGATCATCAACGAGGATGGATCCATATTCCACCTTCATCTCAAGCCGGAACAACTGGCGGATACGGTGATTTTAGTGGGAGACCCGACACGAGTCAATATGGTCGCCTCCTTCTTCGATAGCGTAGAATGCGACGTTCAAAGCCGTGAATTCCACACGATTACGGGCCTCCATAAGGGGAAGAGGATATCCTGCGTCTCCCATGGCATCGGAACGGATAATATAGACATCGTGGTCACCGAACTGGATGCGCTGAAAAACATAGATTTCCAGACCCGATGCGTCAAGGAACACCACACCACACTGACGATGGTCAGGATCGGCACATCAGGTGGACTGCAGGATTTCACGCCTGTAGGCTCTTACGTGGTCTCCAAGCGCTCGATAGGCTTCGATGGCATGATACGGTTCTACGACCTCCCGGAAGGCGTCACAGACGAGGATTTCGAGTCAAAATTCTGTGAATACACCAATTGGAGGAAGAAACTATGCATTCCATACGTGGTTTCGGCCGACGAGGAACTGGTCAACCGTATCGGAAAGGATATGGTGATGGGCGTGACCATCTCCGCTCCTGGCTTCTACGGTCCCCAAGGAAGATATGTACGCATTCCTTTGGCAGACCCTGAACTGAACAAGAAAATCATGTCGTTCGACTACAAAGGCGAGAAAATAACCAACTACGAAATGGAAAGCTCCGCTGTCGCAGGAATGGCGAAACTGTTGGGACATAAAGCCATGACCGTATGTTGCATCATCGCCGGACGAGTCGACAAAAGCATGAACACCTCATACAAAGGTACAATGGAAGGTCTCATTAAAACTGTATTGGAAAGAATTTGAAGATAGAAGAAGATGGGAAAAATATCGGAATGCTCCTTTGCCGAACTGATACCAAAAGGAGCGAAAATAATAGTGGGACTGAGCGGAGGAGCCGACTCCATCACACTATTAGATTCGTTGCTCAAACAAGGTTATATGTGCATTGCAGCACATTGTAACTTCCATATTCGCAACGAAGAGGCTAATCGTGACTCAGAATTTGCACATTCGCAAGCAAATGTGCGAAAAATCCCCTTTTTCCGAATCGATTTCAACACCAACGAATACGCCGCCCTCAAAGGCATATCCACAGAAATGGCGGCGAGAAACCTACGCTACCAATGGTTCGCCGAACTGAAAGAGAGGGAGAAGGCAGACTACATTGCGGTGGCCCATCATGCGGACGACAGCATCGAAACCTTCCTGATCAACCTCTCCCGAGGAACTGGACTCAAAGGATTGTCCGGCATCAAAAAAGTGCAGGGCGAAATCGTCAGACCACTTCTCGAATTCACCAAGAAAGATATCCTTGATTACATAGAGGAGCAGGGGTTAACGTATGTGGACGATTCCACGAACTTCGAAAGCGTCTATTTGCGGAACAAATTCAGGAACCAGGTCATTCCGATGCTGGAAGAAATCAACCCTACCTTCCGACAGAACATGATGCAGACCATCTCGCACCTTCACATGGCGGAACAATTCGTGTCGCACCAGCTTTCTGCCCTCACAGGGATAATCCGACAGGGTAACGGATGGACAATCCCCAAACAAAACATCCTATCCAATCCGGACAGTGAATTCATCCTGTACGAAACGCTGAGTCCCTTCGGATTTTCGTCCGACGTCGTACAAAAATTGCTCCGCTTAGGGATGGATGGAACGGGGAAGCATTTCCTTTCCAGCCGATACGAGCTGCGTTGTGAAAGGACAGAGTGGGAGATAGTCCCCATCCAAAAAAGGAGAGAAGTTTCCTTCACGATCAAGGATCCCAATGACGTGCAAAATCTGCCCATCCAACTGAAAATCGACCAGATTTCAGCCGAAAAACTGACCATCAGGAAGGAAAAACAGACCTGCTATGCGGATAGTGACAAGATTTCCTTCCCTCTACAATTAAGAATCTGCAAATCAGGAGATTACTTCTATCCGTTCGGCATGAAAGGACGTAAGAAGACCAGTGATTTCCTTATCGACAACCACTATTCGCAGGCAAAAAAGGAGAATACATGGGTTCTGACCAACTCCGACGGAGAAATCATCTGGATAGTGGGAGAGCGAGCCGATAACAGGTTCAGAATTGAGGAAACAACCCGCCAAGCCTACATCTTTTCAATCGAATAGGCAAGCAAAATCGTTCGGTATTGTACGACAAAATCCGTGGAAAAAATGTGCGAGGGATGAGCAACCTAACGTTTCCTCGCATTGACCTCTTGCCTGATTTTCTCAAGCCATTCTCCGAAACGGATAAAGATATTTTTCGGCAATCGCTTATCCGCCTCCCGTTCCGGTATTATCATAGAAAAGGCTTTCCCTGACGACACTTGGTGATAGATGGTCGTCCAATCCGGCATACCACCCAAATTACGGTCGTCAATGAAGAGATGGGCATTCACCTTGCAGGAAAAAGCGGCAGAAGCGTCGGGTTCCCCCTCCTCGAAATAGTGCGTATTGACCGCATCGAACACCAATCCACGCTCCTCGCACCACTTCAGCGCCTCGTCGAGATATGCGCCACTCCTGACCGTCCACAATATCAACACATGGTGCTGCTCCTTCTGGAACTTCTTCAGGACATCCACCGCAAACGGACGTTCTTCCCCAATCTCAGGGAAACAATTCTCGACGATCGTTCCGTCAAAATCCACCGCTATTCGCATGGCTTTCCCTCTTCTTGATGATTCTTCAATAAATAAGTAAGGTCATCTCGGTTCGGCCTGCAAAAAAAGACAAGGAAAACCAGACAGATCACCACGCACAAAAAGGCGGACTGCGACCCGGAAGATACAAAGGCGATGAAATTCAGCGACAAAGCCAGTACAACAACGCCTATACGCAGCAGGAACCATTTGACGATATGCTTGATGATCTGCTTCTCATCCTTCTCCTTCGGCAATTTAACCTTCGTGTAGACATGATAGAGATAGAGGGAGAGAGGAATGCCCAAAAGCATGGTGAGAATTGCGATAGACTCGCCTATAATCCTGTCAGACTGGTCGTTCACAACCGTCATCCCCTTGTATAGGAAGAAGGCCCATGCGACAGCGATCAACACAACGACCACAATGCTCCAAAAAGCAACCGTCAATTTTTTTATCCAATCCATGGTATCTGTATTAAATAATAATCACATTTTATAGGGAGTTCGGTTCAGGATGGAACGTCCCAACGTCACCTCGTCCGCATACTCCAGCTCGTCACCGATAGAAACGCCACGGGCTATCGTGGTGATTTCCACCTCATACTTAGCCAATTTCTTATAGAGGTAGAAATTGGTCGTGTCTCCCTCCATCGTCGGACTCAAAGCCAAAATCACCTCCTTTATGCCGCCAGCCTCCAGCCTGGCAATCAGTTCATCGATCGCCAAATCGGAAGGTCCCACACCATCCATAGGAGAAATAACGCCCCCAAGGACATGATAGAGGCCGTGGAACTGCTGGGTGTTCTCTATGGAAATCACCTCGTTGATGTTCTCCACGACGCAAATCTGGGAAGCGTCGCGCCGCTCGTCCGCACATATACCGCAAATCTCCGAATCGGAAATATTATGGCACACCCTACAATACCGAATACCATTCCGTAGCGTAATGAAGGCGTTACCGAACTGCTCCACATCCTCACTGCTTTGGCGCAACAAATGCAACACCAATCTTAATGCGGTTTTCTTTCCAATGCCAGGCAATTTAGAAAACTCTTTTACGGCATTATCCAAAAGAATCGAAGAACACGGATTATCCATTCTCTACAACTAAAATATGATATACGTATGCAAATTTATAAAAAATAGGGCATCCCTAAAAATATTTAAGGCCGGCTATCATCGTCACACGGAAAATCAGCGTTTTTTCTCTTTGAAAGTTAACTTCACGAGAATCGAATATTTGTAAACCTCTTCACATCGCACGGGAAATATTCAATTTTCGCACGTATGCGATTTTACAGAAATATAAGCCACAAGGGGAGTTTAGGGCTGTTAAAGAGTCCCCACCCAATAGTACAAAAATAATGCACATTTGTAAATATATAAATTCACAAAAATAGGCTATTACAAATGTAAAATAGATAATTTTACAATAAAGATTCACAAATCCGCAACCTGATTTTAACGAAAAATACAATTGTAAATGCACATCTGTAAACATTTACAACAAAACAAAAATTAAGCTTAGATGCAACTTTGTAAACACGAATATATACATATAAAAATAAATATATCAGTCAATTAGATACTAAAATTGAAATTTAAACTTTAAATAAAATCACCACATTCACCAAAAAACGGAAAAATAACCGATTTTACCATCAAAAAAATTTATTACGATAAACGTATAATACTATAATCTAAATATTTACACATTTAAAGTAAAATTAAAACTTTAAGAAAGTGATGATGATAAGGAAAACGATCCAACGGAGAGAGGATAAAACCATCATTTATAGGGGCATTTAGAGGGATAAATTCGGCTAAATACAGGTGTACTATACCACAAAACCGCCTAAAACGCAGGAAAACGGACTAAAAAGGGTATTTATTGGCCTTACAGCGCATTACTCCTCCCAGGGAGGCGTACGGTCACCCATGGGACATTAGACGGGCAAAAGCATAGGGAAAGCACCCTACACAAGCGTAAAATGGATGAATAGCTGATAGCCACCACCATTACACGAAAAGGAAGTTTAAAAAAGCCTGCTAACCCGAGCGATTGAGCATTACGGCACAGAGATCCGAATCCTTACTTGAAGACTTTTTTTACATCAGGGTTAACATGGGTTACGTTTGTAAACCTACTGCATACATCTTTACATTTGTAATTTACAAAATTAAAACATAATTTTACATTGGTAAATAAAATATTTATTACATTTGTAAATCGAACATTTTACAAAATAAAAATGAATAAAACGATAGCTGAACGCATTGCGGAGATCATAAAGATGGAGAATTTGACCAATTCTCAGTTCGCGCAGTTGATTGGTATACAACCCTCGGCGGTTACCCACCTACTCAGCGGTAGAAATGCGCCAAGTTTACAGGTTATACAGAAGATTCTTGACACATTTCGAGGAATTAGTCCAGAATGGTTTGTTTCTGGCATTGGCGACATGTACAGAAAATCGCCCGAACAGATTGAAAATAAGGTAGATACAACAAAAAAGCAGCCAAGTTATCCTTATCAGCAGTCGTTATTTCCTGAGATTCCGATACCTCCACAGGAATATGGCAAGGAAAACGAGATAAATTCAAACGACGAAGGAAGGGAAAATTTCGGGGACGAGTCGAGGTATGAACAGGCACCCATCCAACGGCAAGAAGATTATCAAAGGAGCGGAATGTACAACAACCCACCCAAACAACCAATGATGAACACGCCGGTGCAACCTCAGGAAGAAAAAAGGGAGAAACCGGAACCCATTCCAGCCTCTCCCCGTATTGTTAAAAAAATTATCGTATTCTATTCAGACAACACCTATGAGGAATACGGTGCGCAACTTAACAACTAATTAGTTGAACATACTCTTGAACCTGGACAAGAAGTTACGCTTCGCGCTTTCCGTCGGAACCATATTCTCCGACTTCTCGAGCTCCTCGAACATCTTCTTTTCCTCCTTCGAGAGGTGTTCAGGTATGTAGACGCCTATATTCACCAGCAAATCGCCGTTCCCATAGCCATTGACGGACGGCAGACCCTTACCCTTCAGGCGCAAAACCTTGCCAGGCTGCGTACCCGCCTCGATTTTCACCTTCACTTTAGAGTCCACCGAAGGAATTTCCGCCGTACCACCGTTCACCAGCATCGGAACAGAGAACAGAGCGTTGTAAATAAGGTCATTTTCGTCGCGTATAAGCTCATTATCCGGCTCTTCCTCTATCAACACCTGCAAGTCACCGTCAATGCCGCCATTTCGAGCCGCATTGCCCTTTCCCTTCACGCTGAAATACATTCCGTCAGCCACGCCGGCAGGAATCTTAACCGGGATGACCTCCTCCTCCTGGACAATACCAGTTCCGCCGCAATGCTTACATTTCTTCGTGATCGTCGTACCCATACCGTTACAGTTCGGGCACTCTGACTGAACCTGCATGGCACCGAAAAGAGAGTTCGTGACACGGTTCACCACACCTGCGCCACCGCAAGTGGTACATTTCGTGACAGAATTACTGTCTTCCGCACCGCTTCCGTTACATGCGGCACATTTGACGTAACGTTTCACCTTCAGCTTCTTCTCCACACCGAAAGCGACGTCCTTAAGCGTCACCTTCACGCGGACACGCAAATCGGAGCCCTTGCGGACCCTCTTTCCGCCGCCTCCACCGCCTCCGAAGCCGCTGAAACCACCAAAGCCGCCACCGAAGTGGCCACCGAAAATATTACCGAATTGGGCGAAGATATCCTCCATAGACATACCGCCGCCATCGAAGCCACCACCCGCAGAGAAACCATCCAACCCCGCATGGCCAAACTGGTCATAGCGAGCTCGTTTATCGGAATTACTAAGGACATCGTACGCCTCAGCAGCCTCCTTGAACTTCTCCTCCGCATTCTTATCGCCCGGATTCTTGTCCGGGTGATACTGGATGGCCAATTTACGGTAGGCCTTCTTTATCTCATCAACAGAAGCGTCCTTGGAAACTCCCAACACTTCATAATAATCTCTCTTTGCCATATCGTAACAAATTATTGTCCAACAATAACCTTAGCGAATCGGAGCACCTTGTCTTTCAACATATACCCCTTCTGAGTACAATCGACGACCTTGCCCTTCAAATCCTCGGAAGGAGCAGGAATCATCGTGACAGCCTCGTGAAAATCGACATTGAACGCAGCCCCTTGCGTCTCGATCGGTGTGACACCGTTCTGAGCCAAGAAAGAGTTGAACTTGTTGTAAATCAGATCGACACCTTCCTTTACGGAAGAGACCTCCGTAGCGTTCTCCATCGCCTTCATCGCACGCTCGAAATCGTCCACAAGCGGCAACATATTCGCGAAGATGCCCTCTCCAGCCGACTTGATCAGCTCTGAACGGGCCTTCAACGCCTGCTTCTTATAGTTCTCGAAATCAGCGTACAAACGGATATAGTCATCATGCAACTTAGCGCATTTCTCCTCCAGTTCCTTCACCTTATCCGCATCAGAGCCCGCCTCGGCCGCAGCCTCCTCGGGAGCCTCCGTCTTCGTTTCCGTAGCCTCCTCAGCGACAGATCCGTCGACCTTCACTTCTTCGTTTTCATTCTCAATCGGTTGCGATTGATTCTCCATCGTTGAATTCTCTTCCATTATATATTAAATTTTCATTGTTAGCGTACACACATAGCATCTCATAAAAGAACTATCAAAAAATTTGCCATCCCGCTTATCCACGCCAAAATATGACACAGTGGCACGACAACGGACATTCTGTCGGATTCCGAGAAGGAATACATGACAGAAAATCATTTGCCTAAGTTCTTCAGACGCACATATTTGAGCAGGATTTTACGTTCGCCTTCATTCTGGAAATTAATTGTCAGCTTCGTGTCACCTCCCACGCCCTCAATCGAGAGCACTATTCCACGACCGAACCTCTCATGTTCGACCCAATTGCCCACCTCGATGTCACCCACCTTCGTCAGGATCTTAGGCTGGGAATCGGAGACGTTCCCCACAGGCGTGGTGACACTTGCGAGAGGTTTCAGATTCCTTGGCACCACATAAGTGGTGGAGCGGGGCATAGGCTCCGGATCAGGCCGATAGGAATCCCGCCATGGCTTTGAAAAAGAGGATCTTCCGCCTCTGTTCGAGAAAGAGAAATCCTCCTCGTCATCCCACACGGAATAACGTCCACGGGACTCCGGACGGCTATGGAAACCCTCAGGGCAATCCAAGAGATCCTCGTCTATATCTTTGAGGAAACGGCTCGGCAACGTACCGTTCGTAACCCCATTTCTAAACCTAGACTTCGCATAACTGATGATGCAATTCTCCTCCGCACGGGTAATCGCCACGTAAAACAAGCGACGTTCCTCCTCCACGCCATCCTCACTTTTCAGGGACATATCAGAAGGGAACAACTCCTCCTCCAAACCTACCACAAAGACATTTTTGAACTCCAAACCCTTGGCGGCATGGACGGTCATCAATGTGACCTTGTCCTCCACATCAACCCCGCCATCATCGATGTCCGACATCAAAGAGACCTTCTGTAGGAAGTCGGAAATCGTGGCAGTCTCGCCCGTTTCCTCCATGCTGGATTCACAAAACTCATGGATACTATTCAGCAATTCATCCAAGTTCTCCAATTTGCCTATACCTTCCGTCGTCTTATCAGCCTCCAATGACGCACGAATCCCTGTATCGACCAATACTTTCTTCGTAAAGGAATAAGCATCCGTAGCCTCCATATCCTCACCCAATCCTTGAATCAAAGTGCGGAAATTCGCCAATTTGGTAGCCGTACCAGCATTCACCGGAAGATTACAACCCAACGGGTCTGCAATGACTTCCCAATACGAAAAGCCAAGTCGCAGAGCGGTCTCCGAAATCTTAGCCATGGTCGTATCCCCAATACCCCTTGCGGGATAATTAATAACACGGCGGAAAGCCTCCTCGTCATCATGGTTCAGAACCAGGCGGAAGTAGGAGAGGACATCCTTGATCTCCTTGCGCTGGTAAAACGAATGACCGCCATGGATCACATAGGGAATAGACCTTTTCCTCAACGCTTCCTCGAAGACACGCGACTGAGAATTCGTGCGGTATAGCACCGCCATATCCTTGTAAGCATATTTCCTTGAGGAGACGAAAGAAGAGATTTGTGAAGCGACAGAAGCCGCCTCGTCCAAGTCCGAATAGGTGCAGACCACCTTCACCTTACTGCCCTCTTTCTGCTCCGAATAGACATTCTTCTGCAACTGCTTCTTGTTCTTTGCGATCAGGCTGTTCGCCACCTTGACGATATTAGGGGTGGAACGATAGTTGCGTTCCAATTTGAACACCTTGCAATCAGAAAAAACATTTCTGAAATTCAATATGTTATCAATATTCGCCCCACGGAAAGAGTAGATGCTTTGGGCATCGTCTCCCACCACGCAGACATGGTGATGCTTGTCCGCCAACTTCTTCACAACAAGATGTTGGGCGAAGTTCGTATCCTGGTACTCGTCCACCAAAATGAACTGGAAAATCTCCTGGTATTGCTCCAAAACCTCCGGAAAATCACGGAATAAGATGTTCGTATAGAGCAATATATCATCGAAATCCATAGCGGACGCCTTGTAACAGCGGGCGAAGTATAGGGAATAGATCTCCGACAGGCGAGGGATCTTCGCATAAGCGTCATTCTTCTGCCAATCCGTATGATTACGGTAGACATCAGGGGTGACTAAGCTATTTTTCAGTTGGGAGATGCGGGAGAGCACCGCCTTAGGCGTATATTTCTTCTCATCCAGCCCCATCTCCTTGACGATATTCTTCACCAAGCTTTTAGAATCCGCGGTGTCATAGATGGTGAAGCTTGGTTTATAACCTATTTTTTCAGCCTGTTGGCGCAGGATACGTGCGAAAATCGAGTGGAAAGTGCCCATCCACAATCGTCTGGAGACTCCTTCGCCGACAATACTATCGATACGAGACTTCATCTCGTCCGCCGCCTTATTCGTGAAAGTCAACGCCAAAATACGGTTTGGTTCATACCCGGACTTCAGCAAACCGGCGATTTTATAGGTCAGCACACGCGTCTTCCCAGAGCCGGCACCCGCCACCACGAGAGAGGGTCCATCATTGTAAAGAACAGCATCCTTTTGATTGTCATTCAGTTGGCTTAAAAATTCCTCCATACGTTTTATATCTCACATTATCCTCTGCGAAGATACGGAAATTTCTGCTAAATTCGCGCATAGGAAAAACGATACTTGAGAACTATTATGTTAGAGTTATGTTAGAACAATATCATGTCATATTAGCCTCCAATTCTCCTAGAAGGAAAGAATTGTTGGCAGGGTTAGAGATCGATTTCGAAGTGAAAACCATCAAAGGGTTGGAGGAGCATTTCCCCAGCAACCTGCGGGAGGGTGAGATTCCCCTGTACTTAGCGAAACAGAAAATGCGCGCCTACAGCCAACTCATCCAAAGCAATGAACTGATTATCACGGCCGATACGATCGTGTGGAAAGACAACGGTCTGATGGGAAAGCCAAAGACGAAAGAGGACGCCATACAGATGCTCCGAAGCCTCTCCGGCGACACGCACCAAGTCTACACGGGCGTATGCGTTAAAACAAAAGAGAAGGAAGTCTCTTTCGTGGCACAGTCGGATGTCCGTTTCGCCTCACTAACAGACGAGGAAATCACCCACTACATCGAGCGTTACAAGCCATTCGACAAGGCGGGCTCATACGGTGTGCAGGAGTGGATCGGCTACATCGGGGTGGAGCATATCAACGGTAGCTTCTACAACATCATGGGGCTCCCGATCCAGAAGCTCTACAAGGTACTACGAGAATTTTGAAACGTAGTTCGACGAAGTCAATTATGAATTATGAATTTTGAATTAAAAACGTAATTCTACTTTTCAAATAAAAAATCGGGAGGAGGTGAATCACCTCCTCTTGTATTTAGAGGAGACCCTGATCTTCATCCTCAGCTCATCCCAATCCACCGCATCGAGGGCGTTGCTAGCATCCTCATAACCAATCTGGAAGACCTCCTCGGCCTTGGAAGCGTCGAACATGCCATACGCCCGCGCACGGAACGTCTCAACTAAGATATCACAATCTTTTTTCTCCTCGATGGTATTACCATTCACGGAGAGGTGGAAAACACGCTCAGAAACGTCCTTTATCCCCTCAAATTTGTCCTCTTGGGTGATAGGGTTGACATGGACACCAATCACGATGTCACAGCCCTTCTTACGAAGAATTTTAGCCGGCAGGTTACAGAACAGACCACCGTCCACATATAGCTTTCCGTTGATGCACATCGGTTTAAAGAAAATAGGCACGGAAGCGGAAGCGATGATACAATCGAGGAGAGGTCCCTTGTCGAAGTAGACATTCTTGCCGCCATTCAGCTCCGTGGCGTTGATAACCATCGGAATCCGCAAATCCTCGAAGGTTTCGGCCTTGATTTTATCCTTGATGAACTTACCGAACTGATCCATCCGGGTTATACCGCCATGGCGGGGCATGGTCAAGGAGAGCATGTGGTACATATCACTCTTTTTGATGTATTGGCAGATATCCTCAGGCGTGTTACCATCCGCATACAACGCACCCATAATGGCGCCCGCGCTCACACCAGAGAGATAATCAACCTCAATGCCACGCTCCTCCAACACTTTCAGAACTCCTAAATGGGCAATGCCCTTCGCACCACCGCCACTCAACGCCAAACCAACCTTGTAACCTTCAAACATAATCGTTAAATCAATCTACTACCTAAAATCAAATATGCCTTGGGTAGGAAAACCTCCGCCAGCAATACGTTCGTAAAAGTAGCAAAAAGAATTGGAT
This sequence comes from Paludibacteraceae bacterium, assembly GCA_017962085.1. Classification (GTDB taxonomy): domain Bacteria; phylum Bacteroidota; class Bacteroidia; order Bacteroidales; family Paludibacteraceae; genus UBA1181. The sequence goes on along the minus strand of JAGCWA010000002.1, from coordinate 59,759 downwards.
TAATATCCTTTTTCCCGATTGTTTTCAATTTCATCCAACAATGATTGAGGAATATTTTCCTTTCCTTCCCTCAAAATGCACTTATGGCAAGCCATTTCCCTCGAATACATACGTCCGATACAGTAGTTGGAATGGTCGCAGGAGACGCGCGCATGCTCATCCTCCCGCATATCATTGACGAAATGAGGGTTATTGAGCAGAGCCCTCGCCATCGCCACGAAATCAAAACCATCGCCCAAAACCTCATCGATTTTATCCTTGGAAACCAGACCGCCCACATAGCACAGAGGCATCTTCAGCGCCTGGCGGAACTTCAGCGCATCCTCCAGGAAATAGGCCTCCTTGAACTTCACCGGAGGGACCAAATTGGAGCCGAACGAACGAACCAACAGCGGCATCAGCTTCTGATTCATGTAATATGCCATCGTACGGAACGGCATCGCACCACGCATGACATCCATCGGCGCACTGCTGACGAATCCGCTGCTCAACACCAAGCAATGGGCACCCAAGTTTTCCAGGGTTTTCGCCACCTCCAGACTCTCATCCAGCTCCATACCATGGCGGCAACAATCACGCATATTCATCTTCACCAGCACAGCCATATCATCCTTGGCGGCCTTCAGCACCTCTTCCACCGACATCTTCATGAGGCGCATCCTATTCTCCAGCGATCCACCAAACTCATCCTTCCTATGGTTCGTGGAAGGGGAGAGGAATTGACTGATCAAATACCCATGTCCGGCATGCAGCTCCACCGCGTCGAAACCAGCCTCACGGGCCAATTCAACACCGTACCCGAACGCCTTAGCGCTCTGTTCGATCTCCTCCTTGCGCATACCGCGCACGATGGTCGGAGAATAGATATTAAAGCCACTGGAAGCGGAAATAGGGGTACACCCACAGATTTTCCTATGAGACATGTTTCCACAATGTCCGATTTGAATGCTAACGGCCGCACCTTCACGGTGGATATCATCCGTTATCTTCCGCAACGCAGGGATATTTTCCTTCTTCAGCCACAGCTGATGAGGAAAGGAGAGTCCGCTCTGCTCGACAGCGGAATAGGCGAGGGTAGTCATACCCACACCACCGGCGGCGACAGAGACATGATAATCATGCAACATCTGGGATGGTGCGTTACCTGGGCACATCCCCTCGAAAGCGGCGGAACGTATTGTCCGATTCCTTAACGTTAATGGCCCGATTCTGCCGGGCGAAAACAACAATGAAGCCATACCAATTCGTTTTTTCCGTGTTTTTCAGTAAAGAAATGGAATAATTCGCTTTAGATGAAGGTTTCCCATTTCAGGAAACATGATTGTATATTTTTTGTAAATCGTATTCGCGCGTGGCGTCAAATTCGCGAAGGTCCAGAGCGCGAAGACCGCACCCGCCCAAGACCAGGTCATGATGGCGAAACCGATCCATTCCGTCAATTCGCCAAAATAATTAGCGGAGGTGACATAGTTGAACATCCCGCCCTTAGGCAAATAATGGTTGGGGTCGCCCGGTTTACGAAGATGACGGACAATGTGATCCGAGTGCAGGTTAATGCCCATTCCCGCCAGGAAGAGCAGCACACCCACAATGAACTGCGGAGTCGTCAGCCAATCGGTGGAATAGAGGCCATCTGGCGACACGTAAAATATCCAACCGCCTTGCATCAGTCCATTCAACGTATTGAAAATAACGCCCATAGCCATGATCATTATAGGCATACGACTCTTCCCCCGCATTAAGAAGGGGAATATGAACGAGCGTTGGAAATAGTGCAGTTGGAACAAAAAGAAAAAAATGAACGGGACCAACTCCCAAGTGCGATCAGAGAACCACCAGCAGGCCAACATGACAAAGAAAACCGGCGCTTCCATCAAGACCCATCCCACTTTGTTATTCACGGAGATTCCCCATTTCTTATCGAACATAATACCATAGCCCGCATCCACAAAATAGAGGGACACGAACACGATCACAGCAACAAAAGACATCGTTACCAGAAACACATTGAAATAGGGCAACGTGAACAAATACATACCATCCATTTCTTAAAAAGAACTTGCGAATATAATATATATTCATTACATTTGCACTATATTGATTAGACATTTAGATTTTTTTATTTACCTTTAACCTATGAACGGGACGAGAGTCCCCTAAACTAAAAAGTTGTCTGACTGTTGTCAGACGTCGTCCGAGACGGTTTGCTTTTAGTCGAAGACGAAAAAAATGCCAAAGGAATCCTTCCCTTGGCATTTTTATTTCATGGCGGATATCACGTCCCGCACGGGCGCAACGACCGCTTATCTGATCAGTACCAGCTTACCACCGATAGCATAAACACCGGTAGGCAAACCAGGCACCTCCGTCAACCCTTCCCTGTAACGAATCAACATCACCACCTGTCCCAAACGGTTATACAATGGCGCGATACCATCCTTCACCGCCCTGATATACAGCATATCGCCCGAAGAATAAGCGGAGAAGGACAATACATCATCTGCATTATTCAAAGCGTCATACACCGCAGCGCTTTCCGTCGAATTGAACTTAGGATATCCTGAGAGCTGACCTGCGACCCATTTCCGATATGCGATGGTGTCCTGCACACTATTCAGGGAGTCCACACCATGATTCAGTATGTCGATGAAACTCTTCGTCTTAATGAACTCAGTCGTGGTAGCGATCACAGAATCGTTCACCTGTCCCCAATAACCCGTAGTTGAATAGAACAACGTACTGTCATAGTAGCAGTTATCGAGGGTCTCAATCATGGATTCGAAGACGAAAGGACTTCTCAAACCGGTCTCCTCGGAAGAATTAGACACATGGCAGGAAGCGTAGCAATTGACGAATCGGCAATTATTCTGTTCCACCGCCACAAAGCCACTGGCCTTGCCTTCTCCCCGGATATCGCCCAAATTGAAACAATTAAGGATGTCGCAATCAATGGCGACCCCGATAAAACCAGCCGCACCGTCGGCGGACGTGCCAACAACCGATGCCTCGCCACCACAATTCGCGAACATGGAAGATTCCGCATATGCGCAAAGCGAACCCGCATAGTAGCCTGTGAACGAAGAAGACTTCACGACCACATTCTTTATCAGCGCATCCTTAACGCTGGAAAACAAGCCAGCGAACTCCTGATCCATCGTCACTTTCAGATTAGAAATCGAATAGTTGGCCCCGTCGAAGACCCCACTGAAAGGAGTGCCACAACAGAGGTCATGCAAACCGATCGGAATCCATTCACCGTCAGCCGACACATCGCCCATGTCTATGTCGTCCGTCAAACGCCCCTTAATGGTAGTGGCCCCACCATTCACCGCATCACGGAACAAACCGAGATCCTTTGCGGTACTGATCAAATAAAAACCTTCGCTATCCTTCTTGAGGAAGTTGGGCTTCAAAACCTTCGTGACGATAACCACCGTATCCCCCGTCACGCCCTTACCGTCGAACGAATTGGAGAATTGGTAAGTGAAAACAGACTCGCTGCAGACAGGCAAGGCCATGGATTCCGAATAGACATCCATGCCGAAATAATCGCCTCTATACGTCACAATGGAAACATTCTTAGGACGCAAGACGACATCCTCGAACCTCGGATAATCATCAATACCCGACACCTGCGTCCATGTCTTGAGATCGATGGTTTCACCGAAATACGTCTCGTCATAAGTAGGTGTAGACTCAAGGAATTTATTCAAACGATTCAATACCGTGCCATTCTTAAAGGATGATGCGGCATAAATTTTGAGACCCGATTCGAAATCATTAACGTTAGCCATGCCTTCCAATCCGAAACAGCTCGAGAAAGTAGCCTTTCCTGAACTTCGAACTTGTCCCGTTATGTTTCCGGTAGATAAACCGCTGATTTTATTATAATTAAAACAATTATAAAAAGTACCCACATCAAATGTGCCTGCGAGACCACCCGCGATGCCTTCATATATCAATTCATTATCCTCACCAATATTAGGCACAGCCTTCACACGTCCTAAATTATAGCAGTTAATGAAGACGACACTTCGCGTATATCCCGCAATACCACCCACATTATTCGCACCAACGACCGTACCGCTATTGCTGCAATTAACGATATGGGCAGACACCATATCCACTCCGGATGTTATGCCCCCCACATTTTTCTTGCCAATAACGCTTCCGTCAAAATGGCAATTTTCTATCAAGCACCTACGGGCAGATCCATATCCACTCGCCACAATACCCGAACAATTGTCCGCCCCCTTCACGTACGCGTTTTTGAGGGTCAGGTCACGGATAATATCCGCACTGAATAAGAGTCCTTGATTAGAGTTTTTCGTAGATATATATAAATTGGACACGGTATGGTTCGCCCCATCGAATTTGATGGAGAGGCGTTTCCTGTTGATAGGCACCCACGTCACTTTCTTACCGTTAATAGTACCGCAAACCGTACTCATGTCGATGTCGTTCGCCAGACGTCCATCCATCTGCGTACCACCATTAACAGCATCCCTATACTCGGCTAAATCCGCCGCACTCTTAATTAGATAATATCCGTCCGCATCCTGCTCCAAAGTCGCAAAAGAGGAGTGACACACGAAAAGAGCAAACACAATAGCACCTAAATGCCTGAAAATTCCACTGATATGCTTCATATAAAAATTTCTACCGTGTATTTAGTATTCAAATATAACAAAAATATTGAATATATTCAAAAAAGATGAACTAAATAACAATACTCAATCACAAACCTTCTGTAGGAAAACTTTAAGAAAAAAAAGTCCGAACCTCGCATTTGCGATATTCGGACCCCTTTTTATAGATATTAAAAATCCGCGGTCTTAGGCGTTCTTGGGAAAGGAATGACATCCCTGATGTTCTGCATTCCGGTCACGAAGAGCATCAAGCGCTCAAAGCCCAAGCCGAAGCCTGCGTGAGGACAAGATCCGTACTTACGGGTATCAAGATACCACCACATATCCTTCATAGGAATATTCAGCTCCTGGATTCTTGCCATCAGTTTGTCATAATTCTCCTCTCTCACGCTACCACCGATGATCTCACCGATTTGAGGGAAGAGGACATCCGTACCTTGAACGGTCTTGCCGTCGGTATTCTGCTTCATGTAGAAAGCCTTGATTTCCTTAGGGTAATCGATCATGATGACAGGCTTCTTGAAATGCTCCTCCACCAAGAAACGCTCATGCTCGCTGGCCAAGTCGCAGCCCCAATATACAGGGAACTCGAACTTCTTGCCCTTCGCGATCTCAGCCTCCAGGATCTTAATACCCTCCGTGTAAGGCAATCTGACGAATTCTGTTGAAACTACTGATTTCAGACGCTCGATCAGTCCCTTGTCGATCATATTGTTCAGGAAGGTAAGATCGTCCATGCAGTGCTCCAACGCCCAGTTGACGCAATACTTGATGAACTCCTCCTCAAGGTCCATCAACTCAGCCAAGTCGATGAAGGCAACCTCAGGCTCGATCATCCAGAACTCCGCCAAGTGGCGAGGCGTGTTGGAATTCTCGGCACGGAAAGTAGGGCCGAACGTGTAGATGGCGCCCAAAGCGGTCGCACCCAACTCGCCCTCCAGCTGTCCCGAAACGGTAAGGCTGGTCTGTTTTCCGAAGAAATCATCGTCATATTTGATGGAACCGTTCTCGTCCTTCTTCAGGTCGTAGAGGTTCTGCGTGGTCACTTGGAACATCTGGCCCGCGCCCTCACAGTCGGAAGCCGTGATGATAGGGGAGTGCCAGTAGAAGAAACCCTTCTCGTGGAAGAACTTATGGATAGCGATTGCCATGTTGTGGCGAATCCTCAAGACTGCGCCGAACGTATTGGTTCTTGGTCTCAGGTGGGCGATCTCACGGAGGAACTCCATGGAGTGACCCTTTTTCTGCAACGGATAGGTATTGTCGGCCAATCCGTAGATTTCAATCTCACTAGCCTGAATCTCAACAGCTTGACCTGCGCCTTCAGACTTCACCAACTTTCCTGTCACACTCAGGCAGGCACCCGTGGTGATCGACTTCAGCAACTCCTCGTCAAACTTATCGACATCCGCAACGATTTGAATGTTATTGATGGTGGAACCATCGTTCAAAGCGATGAAATTCACCTGTTTGTTACCACGTTTGGTACGGACCCAACCCTTCACGTTCACTGTCTCGCCGTATTGAGTCATCTTGACCGCCTCGACAATCCTCGTCCTTTTCATTTTCTATCAGTAATTATTATATATTTCTCTCTTTAAAACAATCTGCAAATATAAAAAAATGTCGCGAAAGAACAATCATTCCGACAAAAACGCCTCCGCCCATTTCAGATCGAACACCGTGGTGATTTTTATGTTCTCACGGTTTCCCTCCGTCAGGCAGACAGGGTGTCCGAGACGCTCCACCACACTCGCGTCATCCGTAAATGCCTCACAATAAGGCTGTTCATAAGCCTTGCGCAACAAATCGGAGCGGAAAACCTGCGGAGTCTGCACCAAGCGGAAGTCCCCACGGTTCCTGGCCATGTTCGAACCGTCCGACAGCACCTCACGGATAGAGTCCACCACAGGGACAACCGGCACAGCCGCCCCGGAACGTTGAGCCTCAACGAAGGCAGCGTCTATGACCGCCTCCGAGACGAACGGACGGACACCGTCGTGGACAGCCACGCACACGTCCGAAGCATACTCCACGTACGCCAGACCATTCTTCACGGAATGGAACCTCGTCTCTCCGCCCAAAGCCAGCTGGTAGGGCACGTCGAAACGATATTCCGCACAAAGCTCATTCCAATAGGGGATTTGATGGGCAGGGAGCACGACAACAATGCCCATTTGCGGGTCGTAGTCATGGAATTTGCGGATGGTCCGCATCAGGATAGGCATACCCGCCACCGGCAAGAATTGTTTGGGAACATCAGTACCCATCCGCAAGCCTTTTCCACCCGCCACGATGACAACGTATTTTTTCATTCGGTAACCATATACGTTTTGGATAAACAAAAAAGCCACCCTGACTAGGCGGCTCCATTTCTGTGGTCCCACTAGGATTCGAACCTAGGACCCTCTGCTTGTAAGGCAGATGCTCTAAACCAACTGAGCTATAAGACCTTCTATTCTCTCTAAACAGACACCGAATCGGTTTTTCACCCTCGGAACGCTCTCCGAAACCTCCGATGTACCTTTCTGTGGTCCCACTAGGATTCGAACCTAGGACCCTCTGCTTGTAAGGCAGATGCTCTAAACCAACTGAGCTATAAGACCTTTAATCCTCTAAACTAACACCGAAGTGATTTTTTCAACCTCCGAAGCGTCCTCCGGACCTCCGATGTATCTTTCTGTGGTCCCACTAGGATTCGAACCTAGGACCCTCTGCTTGTAAGGCAGATGCTCTAAACCAACTGAGCTATAAGACCGAAAGCACATTCTTGCTCTTTTTCACAAGGCTTCTCCCCTGAAAAGCGTTGCAAAAGTAGTGCTATTTTCGAAATATCCAAAGGAAACGACGCATTTTTTTTCAACAAAATGCGTTTTTGGATGTTAGGGAAGGGAAGAGGATTGATGCAATCAGTGCTATTGAATTGTAAAACAACGAGTCAAACGATCTCCGCCACCACATAGGTACTGCCGCCGACATAGATCACATCCTCGTCATCGGCCTCGTCCAATGCGGCTTGGTACGCCTCAACCACGCTAGGGTAGGCCTTTCCTTTCAACCCTTTCTGCTCGGCGAGTTCCTTCAGCTTCGTCTCCGGCATCGCCCGTTTGCTATTGGCTTTCGTGAAATAGTAGACAGCCTGTTTCGGCAAAAGCTCCAGCACATGGCTCACATCCTTGTCGCCCACCATGCCAAAGACAATGCGCAAGGTCTTGCAAGGCAGGCTCTCCAGCTGTTGCGCGACATACTGGATACCGCCCACGTTATGGCCCGTATCGCACACCACATAAGGGGTCTCCTTCAATCGTTGCCAGCGCCCCATCAGGTGGGTCTGGTCCAACGTGTGCTCGATGCCATGGCGCATGACGTCACGAGGGATATGGTAACCTAAATGCCGCAACTCCTTCACAGCGCTCAAGACGGTCGTCATGTTCTTTCGCTGGTAAATACCTAGTAGAGGCGTACGCACCAGTTCGTCCCCCACACGGAGCAACTGGAACGGCTGCTTGTATGAAGCCTCCATACCGATGAACTCGCAATCCTCCTGAGGAGCGAAACAAATACGTGTGTTCACCTCCTCCGCCTTGCGTTGGAACACCTCCTTGACGGAGCCCTCCGCCTCACCGATCACGACAGGGATTCCCTCCTTGATGATGCCAGCCTTCTCCGCGGCGATCTGCTCCAGCGTATCGCCCAGCAGATTCATGTGGTCCATGCTGATATTGGTGATGACACAGAGGTCAGGCGTTATGATGTTCGTGCTGTCCAGCCTGCCACCCAGTCCGACCTCAATCACGGCCACGTCCACCTGCTCCTGTCTGAAGTAATCGAAGGCGATGGCCACGTTCACCTCGAAGAAAGAGGGGCAAACCTTCTCGATCAAGGCACGATGCGCCTCCACGAACTCCACGACGAACTCTTCCGACACCATCTCTCCGTTCACCCGTATACGCTCCCGGAAGTCGCGCAGATGGGGCGAGGTGAACAAACCGACCTTATAGCCCGCGGATTGCAGGATGGAGGCTAGGGTATGGGAGACAGACCCCTTACCGTTCGTACCGGCGACATGTATCGTGCGGAATGATTCATGCGGATGTCCGAAATAGGCATCCATCGTCTTCATACTCTCAATGCCTGGCTTATAACCAGAGGAGCCGACCGTCTGAAAACTCGGCATGCGGCTGAATATATACTCAATTGTCTCCTGATATGTCATTTTTAGATCAATATGCTTTGTTTTTTCAAAATAATCACTAACTTTACCAATACGAAGGTAAGGATTATTTCCTTCAAAAAAAATAATGATTAACACTTAAATTGTATGACCATGGGCGCTAAGAAAAATTTCGTATTGGATACCAACGTTATCCTTCACGATTACAAGTGTATTTACAACTTTCAGGACAATGACATATACCTTCCGATTGTCGTCTTAGAGGAGTTGGACAAATTCAAAAAAGGAAATGATCAGATCAACTTCAACGCGCGTGAATTCGTACGCGAGCTAGATTCCATAAGCGGTAGCAAAGACATTTTCCAGAAGGGTGTGAATTTGGGAGCAGGACTCGGAAAACTATTCATTGTGACGAATTCGGAGTATCCGGAGAAGATCGCCAAGGCGTTCTCCGAAAAGATTCCAGACCACAAGATATTGGCTGTGGTGGACATTGTCGCCACGAAATTCCCGAAGGTGAAGACCATCCTCGTCTCCAAAGACGTGAACCTTCGTATGAAGGCAAGGTCATTGGGCATGGAGGCGGAAGACTACAGCACGGACAAAGTGACCAACGTAGACGTGTTCGACAAGGCTCAGACCGTATTCGACAATGTGGATGCGGACATGATAGACAAGCTCTACGCCTCACCGACAGGCCTGCCGCTCGACGACTTCAAGTTGGACGGTGAAGTGGGCGCTAACGAGTGCTTCATCATGAAGAGCAGCCGTTCGACCGTGATGGCACGCTACAACGCCAATACAAAGTTGGTGGAGAAGGTGAAGAAAGAGAAAGCTTTCGGCATCGAGGGAAGAAACGCGGAACAATCGTTCGCCCTGAACGCCCTGCTGGATGACGACATCAAGCTGGTGGCCATCACAGGAAGGGCCGGAACGGGTAAGACCTTGCTGGCCTTGGCAGCTGCGCTGCAACAGCACGAGAAGTACAAACAAATCCTCTTGGCGCGTCCTATCGTGGCGATGTCCAACAAGGACTTGGGCTTCCTACCAGGCGACGAGAAGCAGAAGGTCGCTCCTTACATGCAGCCTCTGTTCGATAACCTGAACGTCATCAAACATCAGTTCGGCCCAAGCAGCAAGGAACTGAAGCTCTTGGATGACATGCAGAAGAGCGAGCAACTGATCATCGAGGCGTTGGCCTTCATCCGTGGTAGGAGCTTGAGCAACACCTACTTCATCGCGGACGAGGCGCAGAACCTGACCCCACATGAGGTGAAAACCATTATCACGAGGGCAGGAGAGGGCTGTAAGATGGTATTCTGCGGCGACGTGCAGCAGATCGATACCCCTTACTTGGATATGCAGTCCAACGGACTCGTCTACATGATCGACAAGATGCGCGGGCAAAACATATTCGCCCACGTGAACCTGATCAAGGGCGAGAGAAGTTACCTCTCCGAGTTGGCCAGCACATTGCTTTAAGACAATCACCTAAACGGTATAGACCAAGGGCGTTTGACGAAGATGTCGAACGCCCTTTTTATTTCCACAAGGATTAATTTTTTAGGCCAAGGAACTTACGGATTCACATGACCGGTGAAGAGCCTCCCCTGATAAGTGTCCCGTTCCGCCAAACGTTTTTCCAACTTGGCGGTGAACTCGTAATTCTTCAGTCCCCAATCAGGTGCGATGAGCAAATCCTTGGGAGACTGGGAAACAAACCTTTCGACCACCATCGCAGGAGGCAATAACTCAAGGAAATCGATGACAAGGTCGATATACTCGTCCGCCGTGAAGAGGTGAAACCACTCAGGATGCTCCTCCTGCTGCCGTGCCATCACCGTCCCCTTGATCAGCTGCAGTTGGTGCAGTTTGATCGTTTCCAGGGGCAATTCCGCCATTCTACGCGCATGTTCCAGCATCGTCTCTCTGCTTTCCTTCGGCAATCCGAGGATCAGATGCGCACAAGTATGCACACCCGCGGAGGCTGTACGATTGATCGTCGTCCGCGCCACCTCAAAGGAGTGCCCTCGATTCACAAGGCGCAACGTGTCGTCATCCGTAGACTCCACACCATATTCGACCATCACATACTTCCGCAGTGAGAGGTCAGACAGGCGAGACAAAAGGTCGTCCGCCATGCAATCGGGCCTCGTACCAAGGATAAGGCCGTCCACAAGCGGGTGGGAGAGCGCCTCCTCGTACTTTTCCATGAGACGATCCGTCTCCCCGTACGTATTGGTATATGATTGGAAATAGGCCAGATAGCGCATGGACTTGTATTTTTGGGAGAAAAAGGCGATACCCTCCTCAATCTGTTCGGTAATCGTTTTGGAAGGCTGGCAATAATCAGGATGGAAAGTCCGGTTGTTGCAGTAAGTGCACCCTCCTAAAGATATTTTTCCGTCGCGGTTGGGGCACGAAAACCCTCCATTGACAGAAATCTTTTGCATTTTATGGGGGAAAATCCCCGCCAAATAAGTTGAATAATCCGAGTATCTTTTATAATATTGAGACATATTTTGCGAAATACTTCCATGTTTTTACAAAAATAACCATTTTGCTATTGATTCATACATGTTTTTTCCCTATATTAGCAGAAAATTAATTGAGCATGATGTTGACGGATGTGGATATAAACTACTTAGAAGAAAAGGGTATTTCCAAAGAGACGTTAGAAGAACAGTTGTCTCGATTCAAGAACGGATTCCCGTTCATTAGAGTTGAGCGGGCCGCTGTCGTGTCTGACGGAATCTCTGTTTTGGAAGAATCTGACCGAAAAGAATGTATTGATGTATGGCGTAACTATCTGACGCAAAACAAGATGATTGTAAAATTCGTCCCCTCCTCAGGAGCGGCGAGTCGTATGTTCAAAAGCCTCCACGGATTCCTTGCGAAGGAGAAAAACGAATTGAACGATAAGGATGTGAAATATTTTTTCGATAACCTGGAAAACTTCGCCTTCCTTTCGGCTTTGAACTCAAGGTGCAAACGCAACGAGGGCATTGACGCCCTGGCGCTGAAAGAGCGGGGAAGGTACTTGGATATCGTCAACAACCTCCTAGGAAGGAAAGGGTTGAACTACGGATTCCTGCCAAAGGGATTGCTGCTATTCCATGATTACGCGGATGGCGCACGCACCCCTTTCGAGGAGCATTTGGTGGAAAGCACGATGTACGCCAAGAACAGCAGGGGTGAGGTGAACCTCCAATTTACGGTTTCGGAAGAGCATATCCCTTACTTCAAGGCATTGTGGGAAAGCAAGAAAGACAACCTTTCTTACCGCTATGGAGCCACTTTCAACGTGGAGTTCTCCGTACAGGACCAAGCGACGGACACGATCGCGGTGGACTTGGACAACAACCCGTTGCGAGGCGAAGACGGCAATCTGGTATTCCGCCCAGGCGGACATGGCGCATTGCTGGCCAACTTGAACGATATCGACGCGGACGTCATCTTCATAAAAAATATCGATAACGTCTCTCCTGATATATACAAGCAACCAACCATCGAAAACAAATTCGTCTTGGCGGGCATGTTGGTGAAACTGCAGAAGACCATCTTCGAGTATCTCTCCGCACTGGAATCCAACAACTCACTCTCCGACGACAACATACAGAAGATGCTGGACTTCTGCCAAAAAAAGCTATGCGTCACCAACAAATTCAATCCATTGGAGACGAAGGCGGACAAAATCAGCTATCTGAAGATGGTTCTCGACAGACCATTGCGCGTCTGCGGCATGGTGAAAAACCAAGGGGAGCCGGGCGGTGGACCATACATGTGCCAAAACCCGAACGGAACCGTCTCCGCACAGATTCTGGAGAGCTCCCAATTCGACGAAAACAACGAAGAGCAGATGGCCATCCACAAAAATGCGACGCACTTCAACCCGGTGGACATCGTATGCAGCGTGAAAAACCACAAAGGGGAGAAATATGACCTCACAAAATATGTGGACCCGAACACAGGCTTCATTTCCCTAAAATCCAAGAATGGAAAGGATTTGAAAGCGCTGGAGCTTCCAGGCCTATGGAACGGAGCCATGTCCGATTGGAACACGATATTCGTGGAAGTACCCATCGAGACATTCTGCCCAGTCAAGGTCATCAACGACCTGCTGCGCCCTGAGCACCAGTCTATTCCTCAGGAAGTTTGCTGATTATCTGATAAAAATGGACACAAGAGGCTGCGTAGAAATACCCGACAGCCTCTTTTTCTTTTCCCTTGATATTGGTTCTGACATTGGTCGGACTACCCATCAACGGATTGCTGCCGATACTGCTTTCTATATCGTTCAAATAGCCTGCATATCCGCTTGGTATACCATACATCGTGAGGTGGACTATATCCCCGATGTGAAGCGTCTCCTTCGTCAAAGTCTGGTCCAGATAAAAGATTCCATGAGGATATACGTTGAGCTCCTTATAAATCATGGCCATCTCCTCGCCGTTATAATACAAACCGCTCATGGCGCCCAAATGCAGACGTACTTTCCATGAAAGCGTGTCGGTGATGACACGATCGTTAATGGACAAGTCAAACAAGTAATAGATGTTCTTCTCTGTGGTCTGGAAAAATGGGCAAACCTTATACACTTCATCCACCACTTCTTCAAACATAGTGTATTTGAGGATCTGGACAGAGTCGATCCGACTCGGACAAGTATCGATCATGCTTTCGGCGAAGAAGTGCATATCCTCGCCATGTTCGGTCAAACTGACATCCAGCCTGTATGAATGGTTGATCACCCCCGCCACCGAATCGGTCTCATACACACCCGGAGAACGTTCCGCCAAGTAAAACGTGTCGGACGTGTTCTGGTCCACAATGAAAAGATGGGCGCCGGAAATCATCTCGATCTCTTCGTCCGAATAGAAATCGGAGGTGCGGCTGATAGTGATGCGATGCGGCTTCTTTTCCGTCGTAATGCCACCATAGATGCCTATTTTGGGATCACCCGTCTCCGTGTCGATGATGATATCCTCCTCGCACGAGCAAAATGCCACGAGCAACAAGGAGAAAGAAAGTAATATGGAAGATCGTTTATTCATCAGAATTTGAAATTATATGAAATAGATGGTACAATAGAAAACAAATACATTTTTGTGGTGCTTATGCCGTTATCTCCATCTGGCGTGAAGAGGACGGCCCAAGTGTTATGCCTAGCGTATGCGTTGTAGAGGGAAAGGTTCCACTCGCTCTCCCATTTCTTCTTTTTTCTGGTCTTCCAAGTGAGGGAGAAATCCAATCTGTGATAGCTAGGGTAGTTGCTTTGATTCCTGTACCCCGTGTAGATGGCATACGAAGTGTTTTCGACGGTATACTTGCCATATGGGTTGGTACAAGGCTGACCGCTCATGAAGACCCAGTTCGCGGAGGCGTTTAGCCGTTTCGTGATATCGAAGCTGAGAACTGCCGTGAGGTTATGGGGCCGGTCGAACGGCGACCTGTATCTTTCCCCGAAATTGATCTCCTCGATGGTCTGATACGAGTGCGCGTACGTATAGCTTAGCCAGCCCGTCAGACGACCGCTGCTTTTCTTCAGCATCACCTCCAAACCGTATGCGAAGCCATTTCCTGTCCTTATCTCCCCGTCAATCTTTTCGTTGCCGTAAATATCCGCATTGTCGCAGAAGTCTATCACATTCCGCATCCTCTTGTAGAAGACCTCGGCCGACGTCTCGTACTTATTGTTCGAGAAATTCCGGAAATAGCCGGCAGACCATTGGTTGCACAACTGCGGTTTCACGTTAATGCTCGTAGGGAACCAGATATCGAAGGGTAGGCCACCCGTCGAATTGCTCGCGACCTGCGCATATTGCACAGTCCTCGTATAGGCCGCCTTAAGGGAAGAGGTAGGCGTCAGTCTATACATCATACCCAAACGAGGCTCCGCATGGAACTCCGTGTTGAAAATCTCGCCTTTCCCGTAATCGATGGTGTCGACGCACTTATGCCTGCTGTCCATCAAATAGAAACGCTCCTTTCCTATATTTTGGAACATGGAAAGACGCAGTCCGAATTTGACGAGGAATTTCTTCGTGAAATCCTTCTCGTACGAAGCATACAAACCATGCTCGAGCGCCTTGCGCACCTCTAATTTCTCCTCCTCGAAGAGATTGTAGTAGGCTTGTGCCTTCTCCGGTGTGGAGAGGGACCCCTGGTTATAACGATGGAAGGTGGAGGAAAGTCCCACGGAAAGCAGGTCTCCGCCTGTCGTCTTCGTCTTCCAGTCGTACATGAGCGACCAATCTTTCGTGCCCGCATCGATGGAGCACTCATACGGTGCGAGATAGACGTCTATGTTGTAATCATACTTCGTACCGATGACGGAAAGATTGGAGGAAGCGTTCTGGCTCCACTTATGATTCCAACGCAAGGTAGTGTTCGTATTGCCGAACTTCAGCCCAAGCTTATCCTTGAGACCCATTTTGTCAGTGCCCAAATAACCGCTCCAAAATAGTTTATTGTTTCCATCAATCTTATGAGAGAGTTTCGCGTTCATATCATAGAAGAATAGACGTGTCCCTTTAAGGGCGTCATTCCCTGACAGCGGAAGGAAAAGATCCGCATATGTTCTTCTACCGGCCACCATCAGAGAGGTCTTATTGGAGATAATAGGGACATCCAGCATGAGTCGGCTGGATATTAGTCCCACACCGCCCGAACCGTGTATCTTGGAAGGGAAACCCTCCTTCGTGTCGACCTTGAGCACAGAAGACAAACGACCGCCATATTGGGCAGGAATATCCCCCTTCAGCAAGGTGGCCTCGCTCACCACATCGTTATTGAATATGGAGAAGAAACCCATCATGTGGGAAGCGTTGTACAGACTCGCCTCGTCAAGCATAATCAGGTTCTGGTCCGTTTTCCCGCCACGCACACTGAACCCGGACGATCCCTCCGCGGCGCTCTGCACACCCGGCATAAGCTGGATTACCTTGATCACGTCCACCTCACCCATAAGCGAAGGCATACGCTTCATCGTAAGACCATCGACGCGCTGTATTCCCAAGGTCGGCATAGCCACGTTCTCGTCCGGCCTATGTTTGGAGACCATCACCTCCTCCAAATCCTCATAATCAGTGTCCAGAACAAAATCCATACGTTTGTCCTTTCCGTTGATTGTCAACTTCTTAGATATAGTCTTAAATCCGACGAACTCCACCATGACAAGGTAACTCCCATCCTGGAGCATGAGCTCATAATACCCCTTCTCGTTAGTGAAGACACCCTTCGTGGTCTTGTCGCAAGAGACCGACGCAGAAGGGAGGGGAAGTCCCGTATCACGCTCCTTGACCGTACCATACAGTTTATGCTCTTCACCAAAAACACTCAAACTAATGAGCAATAAAAACAAAGTGGACAACTTGAATTTCATCGAACAACTTACCAGTTTAATGATTGATACTCAGGAATTTCACGCAGGAACATATATTTTTTAGTCTCACTATCCATGCGGCAGCAATAATGCGCCAAGCCATTGGAAACGATTAACACATCAACATTCAATACAAAATTATAGTTGGCGATTTGGTCGAAGACCTTCGGGGTGATCTTTACCGAAGGCGCCTTGTACTCGACGATGGCGCGCGGCCTCATCTCCTTGTCGTAGATGACAGTGTCGCTTCTCTTCCGCATGCCATTGATCATGACAGTCACCTCGTTGCCGATCCTCGCCGCAGGGAAATTCTTAGCCTGGATGAGGTATTCCACCATGTTTTGCCTCACCCATTCCTCAGGAGTGAGCGCCACGTATTTTCCCCGACATCTGTCGAAAATGCACAGGCCTTCCGAACCCTCCTTGATCTTGAACGAATATTTAGGCAAATTCAAATCCAACATTTTTACGTATATTTGCAATACAAAATTAAACAAAAGATGGCAAAAACGACAATTGACTATCGAACTATTCTTAACGATATTTCCGACAAGAAATATAAGCCAGTCTATTTCCTTCAAGGAGAAGAGACTTACTATATCGACATCATATCCAACTACGTGGCGGAACACGTGCTCACGGAGGAGGAGCGTCAATTCAACCAAGACATCATCTACGGACAAGATACGGACATCCGCAAGGTGATAAACTTGGCGAGGTCTTTCCCTATCAACGCACAGAAACGTGTAATTATTGTGAAGGAGGCGCAAAAGATCGACTCCATGGACGACCTCAGCTTCTACCTGCAAAAACCGGCGGAAAGCACCATCCTCGTCTTTTGCTACAAGTATAAAAAACTGGACGCCCGCAAGAAAGTCGTCAAGGATCTGGAGGCGATGAAGGCGCTCCACACATTCGATAAACTGTATGATTACCAAATACCTGACTTCGTGGAATCCTACTTGCGGGAACGCGGCGTTGCCATTGAGCCCAAAGCCAAATCGATCATTGCGGAGCACCTCGGAAACGACCTGCAAAAGGTGGCGAACGAATTGGACAAACTGCTGACAACCAAGGCGGCGGACTGCAAAACGATCACCTGCGACCTCGTCGAGCGAAATGTGGGCATCAGCAAGGACTTCAACGCCTTCGAGCTGGTGAACGCGCTTTTCGCCCGCAACGTATCCAAAGCGAACCTCATCACCTTCCAAATGGCGAAGGCCAAGGGATTCAGCATCATACCAACCATCACAGCCCTCTTCTCCAGCTTTTCCAATCTGATGGTCTACCATTACATCCCCAACCTGCCGGGAGCAAACTACAAGAGCGAGCAGGAGGTGGCGAGCGAGCTGAAAATCAAGCCGTTCGCCGTGAGACAATACAAAGAGGCGGCGATGAACTTCAAACCCAAGAAGACAATGGAAATCATCTCCCTGCTACGCACTTACGACGCGATGGCTAAAGGAGTAGGGAATAGTTCCGCCAACGACGGAGAACTACTGAAAGAGTTGGTATACAAAATATTACATTAAAACCACACAAAAGCCCCATTCTTAATGCAAAATATAAATCACTAATAATCAACAAACTACAAATCACAAAAGGCTAAAAACCTATTTTTAAACACAAAATATTTCCATTTTTAACAAAAAAATGCTTATTTTGCAGAAAAGAGTGAATAGGGGGGAACAAAGTATGAAGTACATAGGAGCACATGTCAGCTCATCAGGAGGGGTGGAAAATGCGCCTCTCAACGCGTCGGCAATAGGAGCAAAGGCATTTGCGCTGTTCACAAAAAACCAAAGGCAATGGTTCTCGAGTCCGCTTAGCGAATCGAGCATAGAGGCATTCAAGAGGAATTGCTCCGAATTGGGTTTTTCCAGCGAACAGATACTTCCACACGACAGTTACCTCATCAACTTAGGGCATCCCACGGAAGAGGGACTCGAGAAATCCCGGGAATCTTTTCTGGAAGAGATGCGGAGATGTGAACAATTGGGACTCACGATGCTCAATTTTCACCCAGGTAGTTCTTTGAAGGAGATCTCCACGGAGGAGTGTTTGTCGCGCATCGCGGAATCGATAAACATCGCATTGGACAAGACGCAGGGCGTATGCGCCGTCATCGAGAACACGGCGGGACAAGGCAGCAACGTGGGGAACAAGTTCGAGGAGATCGCGTTCATCATCAGTCGCGTCGAGGACAAGGGCAGGGTAGGAGTCTGCATAGACACATGCCACGCCATGGCGGCCGGATACGACTTGAAAGGAGAGGAGGGCGTCTCCACTATGCTCAGCCAATTCGACAAGGTCGTCGGGCTACAATATCTCAAGGCTATGCACCTCAACGATTCAAAGAAAGGAGCAGGCTCTCATGTCGACAGACATGAAAACATCGGATTAGGTGAAATAGGGTTGGAGGCCTTCAAGGCGCTCATGCAGGACAAAAGGCTCGACAACATCCCGATGATATTGGAAACACCCGACGAAAGCAAATGGGCTGAGGAAATTAACGTATTATATTCATTTTGCAACTGATTAAATTGTATCGAATCAAACTTTAATTGTTAGGAGAAATTGAACATGAAAATTAAATTAGCTTACATACTGACATTGATTTGCTGTATCGCTTTTTCCTGCAGAGACGATGAGAACGACCCGGCTACGTCCTCGGACGAAATAACAATTACAGTATCGAACGTTAATTTTAATATGGTACTCGTAAAAGGCGACACGTTCGTGATGGGGGCAGATACCATATTGGATAAGGATTTCTGGGATGATGAAATCCCGACCCACAAAGTGATTTTGTCTGATTATTACATCGGAAAGACGGAAGTCACCCAGGCATTATGGAAAGCCGTGATGGGCACAATCCCTTCCGACAACTTCAAGGGAGGCAACAAAAGCGACAATTACCCAGTGGAGAAGGTCTCTTGGGATGATTGCCAAAAGTTCATCGCGAAACTGAACCAAATGACCAAGAAGAATTTCGAATTGCCTACCGAAGCTCAATGGGAATTCGCGGCCAGAGGCGGAAAGAAATCCAAATCCTACAAATTCTCAGGAGGTGACGGTATGAAAATGGTGGGCTGGTGCGACGAAAACAGCAACGAGGAAACCCACAAAACGGGCGAGAAAAAAGCGAACGAATTGAACATCTACGACATGAGCGGTAACGTGCGCGAGTGGTGTGCGGATTGGTACGATGAATACGATGACACCATTCAAATCAACCCTCAAGGTCCAGACTCTCCGACAACCGGGGATCGCTTCCGGGTGGCACGTGGAGGTAGCTTCAGTGACCGTGCAGAGTATTGTAGAAACGCCATGAGGCAAAAGAGCGAACCGTCAACCAAGAAGAATTACATCGGTTTGCGTCTTGTGCTCAACAAGGACAATACGACCACGACTACGACGACTACGACAACCACGACAACTACGACTACGACAACAACAACAACTACACCAACTACAACAACAACTAATAAATAAGAGCATTAGATGCTGGAAAGTTTGGTCCAATGGGATAGGGATGCGATGGTCCTCCTCAATATGGGGGAGTCGCACACTTCCTTTTGGGATTCTTTCTTTTGGATGGTATCCGACATTCTGGTGTGGTTACCGATGATGTTGCTCTTCTTTTATGTGGTGGTGAAAAATAAACGAAAGGAATCCATACTCATTTTTTTGACGGTCATTCTTGTATTTTTATTGTGCGATCAGCTTTCATCGTCCATTATGAAGCCCACGATTGCGAGACTTCGTCCGAGTCGGGACCCCGCGGTCATGGATATGCTCTCCTATGTGCGCGAATATAGGGGTGGACTTTTCGGATTTCCGTCTTCGCACGCAGCTAACTCATTCGGTTTCTGCGTGTTATCCTCTTTACTGTTCCGACACAAGCCTTATACGGTGATTTCCCTTTGTTGGGCCGCATTGTGCGCCTATTCGAGGATATATTTGGGCGTTCATTTCCCGCTGGACATTCTCTGCGGCACGATTTTAGGCATTCTGATGGGCTTTCTTTCCTACAGGGTATATCTATACCTCCGGAAGAGGTTTCCGATCAACCAGGCGCCTTATACGCTCTCAGGAGCCACCACAAGCTCCGGCTACCTTCAGTCAGACATCAACCTGTTGATCATCGTCCTGCTGGTCATCCTCTTCACGTTCATCTGTTGCGCACGATAATATTGCTCTCACGGAGATGAGGAGTACACGGAAATAATAATGCACAGACAACTATTCCATGCAGAGAAAAGAATACACGGAGAGATATCAAATCTTCTTTACGCCGCGAATCTACGGATTTAAATTAAACCGTGAACATATAGAATGCAAAGCAAAGGAAGGGAAAAAACACTGACTCCGATGACAAATGCCAATATGACGAACAAAAGAGTACTCTTTATCTTCTCCTTTAGAATCGAAAATAAATATAGCAAGGAATATATTATACCAAATATGAGGATAGGTAATATAATCGCCCCCACCAATATGCCAATAATCGAAGCAACGTCGACAACAATATCAGCAATGTGGGTTGGTGATGCAAACACAACAAAGAAAAAACTAAATATCAGGAAAATAATAGATGCTATGCCTCCAATGATGCTGAAGAGAACCAGCAGAACGGCTTTTAAGAGAGAATGATCCTCGTTTTTATACCAATAATACCACCAAGAATAAGACAAAACAATAACGGCAAAAGCGGCAAAGATGATAGTTTCAGGAAAATAAATGTAATACACCCGTGCCTCCTTAACGTAAATAAAACCACCGATTAGGAGGAGGAGAACAATGATGGTGGCGTATTTTAAATATTTTTGGGACTCGAGCGATTTCATGCGAATATGGGAACTAATACGAACTCGGCTTATCTTATGATTTTAGAGCTGTTAATTGATTGCAAATATAAATATAATATTCAGTACGCTATTCCGATATAAATGTTCCTTTGCATATATGAGGGCGTTTTTATTTGTTCGTTTTTCCTTTGACTTTTAAACTTACAAATTTTAACGCTCTTTTTCTGTTTCTTTTCTATTTTCTTTACAAACATAGGAACTACGGTGCGTGTCCGACCTATTTAACCAGATTCATAACAACAATCCAGCCAACGGTAAAAAAAACAGGCTGACAGCCAGTAATATCCAAAATAGGAGGCACATACGAGAGCCTATTGTTCCCTCTACCGTCGAGGATGTATATAGCAGGGATATAAGCAATATGAATGGGGAAGCAATGAGCGACATGCCAGCAATAGTTCCAACAACGGAAGAAGAATCCATCCAAGCACAGAAAACACCCCCCAGTATGAGATACAGCAGAAGCATAATTGCTACAGCCAAAATGGCGGAAAAGAGAACCAATAAGATGGCTCTTAAAAGAGGATGATTGTCGTTCGTATGGCGGTAATACCACAGAGAAAAAGGAGACAATGCAATAACTGTAAAAGCTACAGAGGCAATAATTGCATTATTAGATGCAGTATGAGTACAAGCAGCACTGATAAGACCACCGATTTGCAGGAAAACGCAAATAAGGGTCATGCATTTTAAATATTTACGGAATTCGAGCGATATCATACGGAGGGTGTTTTTGATTGTAGAGACGCAATATTTTGCGTCTCCACGGTGCCTATTGCAATGTATTTGATTGTGGACATTGTAGACGCAACGCATTGCGTCTCTACGGTGTGGTGACCGCCTGACTTATTCGTCATCATCTTCATCGTCATCGACAGGATAATTCCCCTTTTTATATTCCCCTTTGGTCAAAACCCAAGAGATGAAAGGTTCCAAGGTTTTGTCGCCATACTGTTTTGCACCCCAGATTCCGCTCCAGAGATACAACGAGTCGGTTCTGCCTTCGTAGAGGTTATGCCAAATGAAAGGCACCTTTAATACGCTGCTGGGGAAATAATCAGAAGTTAGGTTGTCGCTGGATGTAATTTTTTTGTTGAGGAAAGGATTGGGTTGATATGTTATTCCATCTACCGAAATTCCCCTATCCTGTAAATATGTTGTTGAAGAACCATCACGGCTCGTGATGTATGGGAAGAGTTGGTGAATCCAGCCTGTAATGGCATATGTGCCATATGATGTTTTGTCTTTATAGATATTCGCCCAAAACGACTTATCCGCCTTTCCTTTGGATGCTGCGATGAATTGGTCGATGATAGGGAGGAGGCTAGCCTTCCATTTTTTCATCCCTAAGGTGTTCAAAATGGATAACTTCTTCTTTATCAGTTCCCAATCTTCTGTGGTTCCCCTTAAAACGATCCAAGGGATGCCACAGCCCGAATCAATAGAATATGAGAAGCCTTTTTGTTGGGCATGTAAAAGCGTGATTTGGTAGGCGACATGATCGATAGGGGAGGTTGTGCTGAATTGTGGCACGAATGCCTCGTAAAAATAGGGGTTGGTGTATCGACGCGTATGTTGGGCTAATGAGTCGACCGCGACACTCCATTGGGTGGAATCGAACGCCACGGTATCAACTCTCACATGAATTGCATCAGGATGTCCATTTTTGTATATTTTACCCTCTAACGATTTAAAATTCAAATTAATATGAATAGACATACCTTGGCAGATAGTAAGCCAGATCACATCGGGAGAAAGAGCCAACGGATGATGTCCGTGGTAAGCATCTCTTACGGTTTCAAGCAAAGCATTCGAATAGAAAAGGTCGGAGGAAGGCACAATTCTTTTTTGTGCATGCTCATCAGGCATATACAAGATTTCTCTCATAGTCATTTCCTCAAAATGAATTTTAGCATCCTTTTCACCACTGAATATATCACAGATGGTAACATCTTCCACATCGAAACGGACACCTTCGGGAGCATACGGGTCGTTTTTCTTTAAAATCCCCATAATAGAATCTTCTTCCTTTAAAACCCTCATAATGGAGTCTTTATAATCAGGCCCGTAGGTATCTAAGTCGTCATCAGGGATTATAGGTACAAAGCTCTCCGCAGGTTCAATGACCATCTGAGCATTTTTCTGACTTGATTTACAAGAGGATGATAATAGTATGATGGTGGCAAGTAATAATGGGATACACCAAAGGATTTTGCGCATTGTCGTCATAATTCACGATTTAAGATGATTGCAAATATAAAATTAAAAACGATATCTGTTTATGTTTTGTTGTTCAACATTTGATTTAGACGGTGAACGTCCGACAGCCTGTAAAAAACGAAAGGAAAATCGTTTTCCGTAATTGTTATATAATTTATATTATGTTAAATAGAAATTCAAAATACTCGCCATTTATATGGTTTTGAGAATATTTACAAAATAAACAGATATCGTTTTTCGTTAACATGATAGATAGATCAAGGCGATCAAATGAAGATTTTCAAAAAAGTTGTAATAGGTATAGAAAGTCTATGTTTAATGGGTATAGTAATATACGCAATAGAGTTCCATTACCCTGAGAAAAAAGGTGTAGAACACATATTGTCTGTAACCAAAATAGACATACCAAAATACGAAATAATCTCTAAAGAAGAAGTCTGGTCAGACTATTACGGTTACAAGATTAGTTTCCCAATCGAATATTCGACATCAATACTATTCATCTAATCGCATTCATAGGTTTGTTTATTGGAGCCATCTATGCAATTGTTATAATTGTGGTAAAAATTAAACGTAAAATCAATAATAGATGAAGGGTCTGGCCTCCCCTACCTCAATGTGTGCAAATAAATTTACTTTCACATAACACCCCAAACATGATAGCCCAGCGCCACTAAAGCTACGCCGGCAATGACACTCAAAGCGATAGTCTGAACGATGAGCGTGAATTCCGATTCGTAGAAGTTCCTACAGACGAGGGCAAGCAGGATGCTGACGACAACGAAGAACTAACAAACAATTCTGGCAATGAAACCCCACTCAATGATAATGGCGGATTCTAACTGAATAGACAGCATCTTCCATAGGGGCTTGGGATAACTACATAAAAAGGAGCAAGCCTGTTTGTCGATGGATAAAGCTTGCTCCTTTTTTGAATCGATGTAATAATTTCGGACAAGAACAGACGATGAAACTGCATTCTAAGAATTGCTTGTTTTGTCACAAAATCATATATATAATTATGTGAATTACATTCTCCATTTCTTAATAATCTCGTCAAACTTATCAGCAGATTGAAAAGTAAAGGATGGTGGGTCAATTGGAAGATTCTTTATGTTGTAGGTTGTTGTTGATATAATGTGGTTTTGTGGAATTGAACTTCTAATAAGCCCATTGTCGTAGAAATGATGACCCGCATGTGGAAAGAGGGCTGGATCTAATGGGAGTTCTGCTAATGGATTATGAAATATTTGAATACCATCTGCCCATGTTTCGTGACAATTATCATTAACTGGTCCTCCAAAAATATTTGGAAAGATTGTATCAGAGGCATTGTTATAACCCATTTTTATCTGAAATAGTTTATTTTTTCTATTTCCATAACCTGCTTGAACTCCCATTCTGTTAAATTTGGATAGAGTGCCACAAGGAGAAAACAATACAGCACTCACATGTTTGAATTGGTCATCAAGAAAAAGTGGTCTTATCTTTAACTCTCCCTTTTGAAAAACAACACCTGACTCGTTTTCCAATGATATTGTACCATCATCATTATGGATAGCTTTCTGATCAATGCCATATAAGATGCTTATGATACCAGGAAAAGACCATGTCATAGACATATCTGCATGGAAATCGGCTATAGCATACACTAATGGTTTCCCCTTCACATGTGCAAGTTCCCAATATGGTTGGTTCTGATATGTGTGTTTCAACTTTGAATATAAAGGAGAACCATACATTAAGGGGATTTCATCTTCCATCTTCTTACGTATCTCTTCGAAGGTAGGAATATTAACTGGGTCTGTAAAACTTTGTTTTCGAGCCACATGAACAGCTTCTATAGCTACCTCAAATCCCATTTTTTCAATTATGAAGTCTGGTGCATCATAATCATAATTGAAATGGAAGTTTTCCTCTCTGAAATAACACCATAAATACAATTCCCATATTCGAGCATCAAAGCCATTTTTAGACTGGAACTGATTGACAAAATTTCCATCCCTATCTTCAAAGTGGTAGGACAATTCCTCAATGACTGATTTAGCAGCACAAAAGAAACCGTCTTTATCCAAGAGTAATTCAAAGAACGGATGTCGTTGCTCTGGCTTAGCGATAGAGGTAAAAAAATCGTTCGCAGGTTGTTCCCTTCTTAAGGCATCATCGTTTTTCGTATATGTATCCATTAATTTTTCAAGCCCTAATCTTGCTTCTTCTATTGAGCAATAATCCAATTTCATTGATACTAAACAATACTTGTTCCTCGAATCTCTATCGAAAAGCATCGCATGAAATGTATCGTCTTCTTTGTCAAGAGAAACAAAGCCTATCAATGAATTATCGTCTGAGCAATAGTACTCTAACTCCTTGTTTACAAGTTTTACATAAGGATCTCTTGTGAAAAGGAGTAACAGGTTCGCTTTGTTCGAATTCAAAGTTTTCATATTCAAGCTTTATTAAGTAGTTTGTCGTTAAGGTTGATAATAGAGTATTGTTCAGTAGCAATACCTTCATTTTGCATAAACGCATCTATTGAGTCTTTGTTCTCACCATTAAAGTCATTCACTTCAATCTTAACATTTTTTTTATCTACCACCGAGAGTATCTTTCTAAAATATGGAAGGTCGACTTCTCCAAATGAGTGTCCATAGAAATACAAATGCGAAACATCTTTGAGTGAAACAAACCACTCTTCATGTTTCCTTATTATCTCATCAACTTTCTTGCGTTGACTATATACACCACTAATTGCCGCACCTTTTGCTCTTTGGGTAACGTAATCATCCCCTTCTTCTTCATCAACGGGATAGTCTTCTTCAAGCATTTCTTCAATTACATCTTCTGAAACGCCATGGCCTAATACTAATTCGTCGTCTGTTCCTGCCTTTCCGTGAATATGAAGAATTTTCTTTTCATCTATGTTGTAAAGATTTTCTAAAGTTGAGGTATAATTGAATGTTAGGAATGCAACATCATCGTTTATTAACTCTATTTTTTTGCTCTCGTCGCCCATTTCCAACTCATCTACCCATTGATGAAAGGCTTCTCGAATTTCACCGTATGCTTCAGATAGTCTGTTTTCAACTGCATATTCTGCAGCATACCAATCTCTATCACGAAAATCATCACTTCCAAAATCTGGATAATTCTCTTGAACCTCGTTTTGTACTATCTCTGATGTAACAGCAGTGGCAAGGCTACTTTCAAAATTTTGCCACCAGTCACCATCACAGTAACCAAATAGTTCATCAATTGTATAGAGGATGGACATATCCTTTTCTTCAAGCCAATCTCTAAACTGAGTATAGCTTGTTTTCATCCCATGATGGCGGTCAAAGCCATTACCAATAATATAAAGATGTTTCATACTTATCATGTTTTTGTTGGTAATAATTATGGTCGAAATATATTGCCATTATGTTTTCAATCGTTTATAACAACTCTGTCATCTTTTGGATTACTTCCTATTCATCACACTCTCTGCCAACAGATACACTCGTGTGCCAAGCGTTTGCGGCCAACGGTCGGCAGGATTCTTGTCCAACGCTTTTGCGCGTGCGATTGCCTCTTCTACATGAGCTATCAAGGCAGGAGCATCGTAGGCAGACTCTTGATAGGAGCCCATCTTTTGGCGCAGTCGCACCTTCAAATATGGATCGGCATTTTTAGACTTTCTGCGATTCTCCATCCATTGTTTCTGTTCTTTAGGTGTCAGCGATGCTGCATCTTCCATATGCAATAATAGCCAAAGTTCAAAACAAGGATTGCTTAAAGCCATGTGCATAGCAACTTCCTGCGTACATTCCGTAGCAACATGAGACAACATAGCATCCGTCCATCTGTCTTTGTCGACGACCAACCATAACTCATCGTCGGCTTCCAGATCATACTGAGCTTTGTAGTCATTCAGTTGCTTCAACACATGTTCTGGACTCGAACTGTTCTGTTCGTCCTCGCCACGTTCCAAGATATGCACATGCACACGAGGGTTGGTGTATTCCTTGGCAAGTGCCTTGAAATATATCCGCTCCGTGTCCTTGCCCTCGGAGGCTATAATTATCAGACGAGCATCGCGGAATGCCTCACGACGCTCGCGCATCAAACTATTCCTACTTCGCATCGTCCCAATGAATATTATTCAGTTCGCCAAAGAACGGAATCGCACCATAGCGACCGTTCAGATAACCTTTCTGAACATTCTCCCTTGGCTTGTACTCACAGAGTGAAGACAGATGGCTTTCTCCCTTCTTGTCTTTCTCTACAAACCAGACCTCATCCTGACGGATAGGAGCAGTAGAAAGTAGGTTTGATTCATGAGTGGTACATACCAACTGCATATTCGAATCGGTTCTGAGCAGACTGTTATACATCTCAAGCAACTTCAATGTCAGCATTGGATGCAGACTTCTGTCCACTTCGTCTATGATATAGACGGCATCGTTTGCTCGCATATCAATAAGCATCGGAATGAAATCGAAAAGGCGAGACGTTCCGTCAGACTCCTCGAACATTTCGAAGATATAGTCGGAGTTGCTATCTTCTTTTTTGTGGATAGTTTTCAACTCATACCACTTCAAGTTCATCGACTCGTCCTTTTCTGCAAAGATAAAGCGACTTTCATTGTGAATCACGACTCCAGTTTTCTTGTCCTTGCCTTCAAGGCTTTCCTCTATCTTCTGTCGGATTTCGTCTGGAATGCCCAACTCTTCGGATTTCGATTCAATACGACGAAGGTCTGATATGCCTGTGCCAAAATAGCCGAGCAGTTCACGCATCACGTTCTTGAACTGGGCATCGTTCACTACCCGGAATGGGAAATCCGTTCTGTGCGTATCTGGGAAGATGATATTGAGATTATCAAACCACTTGCGTGCCGATTTGATGGTATCGATTCCTTTTCCATTACGTTTGACATACTCACTTAGGAAAGTGCCTTTTGTAGGTGTGCCATCAATCAAGAACTTCAAGAACTGTCCGTCCTCACCCTTTATAAACTGTGGTGCAATAGTATTCTCCCAACTATCACCATTACGTTTGCGCTCAAAAATCATTGAATCAGTACGGCTACCAGTCTTATACAGCCATTCCTCCAACAAGCCACCCTTCGAGAAGGCAATACCATAGGAAAAGAACTGACCATCTGCTTTGAACTCCAGTTCTATGCTCGAACGCTCTTGTGGCTCATCTGTCATCTTGAAGTAGTTATACTTGCGGTTGCTCCAACCATTCAAGGCAAACTCCTTGATAATAGCCAAGCATTTTATGATGTTCGACTTTCCCGAAGCATTGGCACCATAAATCAAACCCATGCGAAGCACTGATATGTCATCTCGTTTCTCCGCACGTGACACCTGTAACGGCAATTGGTCACTCTTGCTCGCCGTGAACAAGATGCGTGTCTCCTCGTTGAACGAGTATATATTTTCAAACTTTGCAGATAACAACATAACTATCCATTTTTCTAATATTCACTGCAAAGATAATATAAAAATTTAAACTCTGTCAAATATATACATTAGAAATATTCAAATATGACAATTTTTAGCATAGTTTGGCTTGATTTGTCGGATAATGCAAGTATTTTTGAGAGCTTTATTGTATTTTTATCGTAGCTTGCTCGAATGTGGCAGTCTCCCAAACGATTTTATTCGCCTGGGGTATTAGGCTGCCTCACCGATGAAACTCCCCTACCTCAATGTGTGCAAATAAATTTACTTTCACATAACACCCCAAACATGATACCCCAGCGCCACTAAAGCTACGCCGGCAATGACACTCAAAGCGATATAGCCAACAAAACCTAGGATGTTTCCGGTTTGTAGCATCATCAAAGCCTCTTTAGAGAAGGTTGAGAACGTGGTAAAACCACCACAGAGTCCAACGGTCAGGAATAAAGCCCATTTGCTGCTCTCGCTGGCGCTTCGGCTGAAATATCCCCACAAAAGCCCGATCAGAAAGCAACCCAACAGATTCACGGCAAGAGTCGCCCAAGGAAAACCTTTGCCAATGCCTTTCATCGCCAAGGAAACAAGATACCTTGCCGCTCCTCCGATGAAACTACCAGCCCCAACGACCGCAATATTTTCGACGATGTCCGAAACCATTGAAATTCATTTTATTAGCACAAATATACTAACTTTCTGCGGCATACCCCATAGATAAGCCATCCCCAAAATATTCCACGCATCAAAATCCTCATTAATATCGTTTCCTCTTAACACGTACCGTATCTTTTAGTTTTTCAACGGGTTCACCTACTCGGTAAAGAGAAGATGTGTCGGTCAAGACTCTCATCGGTATAAGGGAATCAAATTCAATATGATACTTGGCCCTATATGTTTTAGGGGTATAGTCTAAGCCTCGGTCACCTATTCCATCTTCATCTTCATCTTCATATTCCTCGTCATATTCATGCAAAACATACCATTGCTCTTTCTCGAGAATCTTTGTGGAAAAATTAACGCTCTCCGCCTCACTTCCCTCACAACGATTTTCAAATCCGATTAGATAGAAATCATTGTTTTGAAAACGAAATATATAGTCTAAATATCCATTACAGTCTGGGCTTGAGCGAAACTTAAGAGTTCCATTACTTCTGATGATAGGTTCTCCTAAACAACTCAATGGCGCAGCTCGTAAAAACAACTGGTACGTATTCTCTTTTGTCCCGAAATAAATACTGATGGTATCGTTCTCAAAATAAGAATTAGTGCGTCGCTTACAATATGATATACTGACAGAATCAGGTATTCCATCTTTGTTCAGATCGCCAAGGGCATAGCTTGGTTCATAAAATAAACCATAATACTCATCCTCCGACGCACTTACATTATCCTCCGATGCACTTACATCTTCACGACTTACAGTGTTAGAATTACTATCTGAACATTGACAAAACATTGCCACAATCACTACCAACAGAAATAATTGTTTCTTCATCCATTACATGTTTATTATTTGCCACAAATAATCGAAAACTTATTTAACAAAAATAGGAAAAAACAGATATAATTTTCGCATAAAACCCAACTTTTTCTTTGACAGCAAAAAATTAGCACTACTCCCCCACTGCTGAAATGCTCCAAAAAATCAATTTAATTGGAAAATCATTCGTATATTTGTTCATAATCTTTAATAATCAACAATTCATGGCAACGATTTACGATTTTAAGGCCCTGAACAACAGGGGCGTAGAGGTGGATATGGCTCAGTACCGGGGCAAGGTCCTGATGATTGTTAACACTGCGTCGAAGTGTGGCTTCACCCCGCAATACGACGGTCTTGAGGCACTATACAAGAAGTATCAGGAGAGCGGACTTGTCATTCTCGGCTTTCCGTGCGACCAATTCAAGCACCAAGAGCCTGGCACAGACGAGGAGATTGCCGAGTTCTGCCGCATCAACCATGGCGTCACCTTCCCGCTGATGAAGAAGGTTGACGTGTATGGCGAAAATGCCCACCCTATCTTCAAGTATCTTACCCAACAAGTGCCCGAGGAGAATGTCAGCGGACTGAAAGACAAAGCCGTGATGAAAATGGTAGATAGTCTGAGCAAATCCGAAGGCCGCAAAGAGGGTGAAATCCGCTGGAACTTCACCAAATTTCTAATTTCAAAGGATGGCTCTATTATCAAACGTTTCGCGCCTGTGGCAAAGCCTGAGGATATGGAGGCTGAGATCGAGGCGATGTTAAAGTAATGAAAAGCAGTGTAATACACAGCTAAAAACAAACGAAAAGCCGTCCGCATTGGGCGGTTTTTTGTGCGTCAATAGCAAACGTCTCTTCCGTTAACATTGGTAATTCTTCCCGAAATTCGGATACCTTCAGTCCCCCGAATGTGGCATATCTTTGTATCAGTAAGAATTCAAAACCTATTTGAAATGAAGAAATTAATAATAAGTGTTGCTTGCATTGCCGCACTAATGGGCTGCTCGCAACAAAAAACTGAAAAGACAATGAACACGGAAGAATTACAACTCACGCAGGAATGGGACAAGGTTTTCCCTCAGAGCGACAAGGTGAACCACAGTAAGATAACGTTCCACAACCGTTACGGCATAACATTAGCCGCCGACCTTTACGTGCCGAAAAACGCAGCAAAACCAATGCCCGCCCTTGCTGTGAGCGGCCCGTTTGGGGCTGTGAAAGAGCAGACTTCAGGCCTTTATGCCCAAACAATGGCTGAACACGGATTTCTGACCATCGCCTTCGACCCGTCGTTCACAGGCGAGAGTGGCGGTGAACCACGCCGTATGGCCTCGCCCGACATTAACACCGAAGATTTTCTGGCAGCTGTCGATTATCTGTCGAATCGTGAAGATGTTGACGCAGAGAGGATTGGCATCATCGGCATTTGCGGTTGGGGCGGAATGGCAATCAATGCCGCCGCTATCGACCCACGTATCAAAGCGACCGTGGCAAGTACTATGTACGATATGAGCAAAGTGACTGTTGAGGGATATTTCGGCAGCGAAAACACACCCGCGCAACGTATGGAGAAACGTCGCGCAATCAGTGCCCAGCGCACCGAAGACTACCGTACGGGCAGTTACAAGCGTGCAGGAGGTGTGGTTGATCCCCTACCCGACGACGCACCGTGGTTCGTGAAAGATTATTATGACTATTACAAAACACCACGTGGCTACCATAAACGTAGCGGCAATTCAAACGATGGTTGGAATGTTATCGGCTGTCAGTCGTTCCTCAACCAAAATCTGCTATGTTTCGCCAACGAGATTGAAACGCCCGTTCTGCTCGTCCACGGCGAGAAGGCTCACAGCCGTTATTTCAGCGATTATGCCTTTGAAAAGATGACAGGCGTGAAACCGGAAGAGGGCAAAAGCGCGAAGGTGGGCAACAAGGAGCTGCTGATTATCCCTGGTGCCGTCCACACTGACCTTTACGACAACAAGGCTGGCGTGATTCCTTACGACAGAATCGCAGCGTTTTTCCGTGAGAATCTAAAATAATGCAAGGACAATGAAGCAAATCACCTTTATCGTAACAATTGTTTTATTTGTCTGTTGTTCAATGAATAACAAACTAAAAGCCGAACCTATGAGCGAGAAATTGTATATCATCGTCAACGGCACAACTTTCACCGCCACGTTGGTCGACAACAGTTCGGCGCAGGCGCTGGTCGATGCTCTGAAAAAGGCGCCAATCACCTACGAGGCTCACGATTACGGCAATTTTGAGAAAGTTGGCGATTTGGGACAGTCGTTCCCCACAAACGACGAATCAATCACTACCGAGCCTGGCGATTTAATTCTGTATCAAGGTCATAACCTTTGCATTTACTACGATGTGAACACGTGGACTTTCACTCGTCTGGGTAAAATCGATAATGTCACACAACAAGAACTGAAAGCCGCGCTAGGCGATGGAAACGTCAGTATAACGCTCTCATTGTCAGAAATAAAAACTGGTATAAATGATGTAAAATCTTCGCCCGCCACTGACAATCGGAAATTCGACCTTCAAGGCCGCCAAATAAGCACCGTCACAGTCGGGCAGATCTATATCGAAAACGGGCAGAAAAAGGTAAAAATCAGTAAATGACTTAAATTCAACAATATGAACGTTTTAGTAATATCAACAAGTCTGCGCCCAAAAAGCAATTCTGACGCTTTGGCGCATGAGTTTGCGCGTGGTGCCGCCGATGCAGGGCACAAGGCCGAGGTAGTCTCGCTTCGCGGAAAGAAAATTGAATTTTGCAAAGGATGTTTCGCCTGTCAGCAAACGCAAAAATGTGTGATAAAAGACGATGCTCCCGACATTGTGGCGAAAATGCACGATGCTGATGTAATTGTCTTTGCCACACCTATTTACTACTACGAGATGTGCGGTCAACTGAAAACTCTTCTCGACCGCGCTAACCCGCTCTATCCGTCTGATTACAAGTTTAGTAGCATTTATATGCTAACCACTGCCGCCGAAGACGAAGCGTTTGTGCCCGAGCGTGCCGTTGCGGGCCTGACGGGTTGGGTTGACTGTTTTGAGAGGGCACGGCTGGCTGGCACTGTCTTTGCAGGCGGTGTGAACGAAATGGGCGAAATCGAAGGCCACAAGGCACTTGGCGAGGCGCATGAAATGGGCAAGACGATTGGGGAATAATTGTTTGAATTTCTGTAAATATGCAAAAACAAAAGAAAATGAAAGAGATACACTTCGATACAGTTCAGCAATTCAACGATTTATACGGCTTTGAGACCCTGCACCCATTGGTGAGCGTGGTGCGATTCGACAAGGAACAAATGCTCGAAGAGTGTATGGTGCATTATGGTGTGTACGCCCTGTTTTTGAAGGAAAATAAGGGTTGCAAACTCTCGTACGGCCGCACCAAATACGACTTCGACGAGATGACCGTCACATCGTTCGCACCTGGGCAACAGGTTCATGTGGAGCCAAGCCCCGACGTGGTTTTCCCAAAGTGGACGGCGCTGGTCTTTCACCCTGATTTTCTGGCACGTACGCAGTTGGGGCGGCAAATGTCACGCTACGAATTCTTCTCGTACTCAAGCAACGAGGCGCTGCACCTTTCCGTAGGTGAGATTGAGATTTTCCGCAACGTTTTGGCGATGATTCAGCAAGAGTTGCAACACGCTATCGACAAACACTCACGCGAGTTGATTGTGTCGAACATTGAATTGCTATTGAACTATTGCTTAAGGTTTTACGACCGTCAGTTTATTACCCGTGAGGAGATAAACCACGTAACGGTGCAACGTTTCGAGTCTCTTTTAGACGATTATCTGACCGAAAAGGCCGAAACAGAAGGCATTCCGACAGTGGCTTACTTTGCCGAGCAATGCAACCTTTCGGCGGGTTATTTCGGCGAGTTGGTGAAGGTGGAAACGGGCCGCACGGCGCAGGATTTCATTGCCGACCGAATTGTTCGTCGCGCCAAGGAACTGCTTAACAGTCAGACGTTAAGCATTGCTCAAGTGGCCGACCGTCTGGGCTTCGGTTATCCGCAACATTTTGTCCGCTTCTTCAAACGCAAAACGGGCAAGACACCAACAGAATACAGGGCGGCATAAAGTTTTAGAAAAACATGTAATTCATTCCAAAACATATTTATCGGCAATACACTTTCAAACAGTGTTTTGCCGATTTTGTTGTCTATCCTACCCTCTTCGCACCATATCCTTCAAATTGACATGGGGATGGTGATACTGACGTTCGGGTATGGTTGTTTTTCCGCCTACCTCCACGGCTTGCTGGGCGCAGAAATGCACGCAGGCAAGACAGAGTGTACAACGGTCGTCCATAACAGCCTTATCGTTAACAAGACTAATATTTGCCTGCGGACAAACTTTTGCGCAAACACCGCAACCGATACATTTTTCAGGATTTACGGCAGGTAGCGTGAGCCGATATACCTTTTGCGAAACCTTTTTGGTGTTCAATATCCACCCCAAAGGATCAAACCCACTAAAATGCAGGCGATGACGGTTTTCGAGTATCTCTTTCGCAATCAAATCGATACGGGAAGCATACTTGTCGAACTTCCATGCTTGGTCGTTGGGATTCCTGCCAAATGCGATGGCACTGCTGTCGGGCACACGAATTTTGTGGCAATAGTCCAGCTGTATATCTTTCTGTTCAAGTATCTTACGAACCGACCATACCGCATTGTTGGTTTGCGCTCCACAGGTGATCACAATGAACGTATACGCGTTTTTCGGCAAAACCAACTGTGCCACAAGTTGTTTCACAGCCACGGGTGCGTCGAGCCAATAGGTTGGATAGACCAAACCGATGCGTGTTTCTGCCTGTAAATCAGCATCTACCGCATCGTAAAGCGACAGAACTTGTTCGCCTAATTTATCCGCCAATTGTCGCGCAATCGCCAAACTATTCCCTGAGCCCGAAAAATATAGTATCATAGGTTATTGATTTTCAACGATGTACACATTGCTATCTTTCCCTGTTTTTTGTGGCTAAAAATCATCATCCATTGATTTTGCATCTAAATAGAACTGATAAAGTTTCTTCCCAATTTTATCAGATTTAAATATACGCTCATGATTGACAGGAATCATTGATAGTCTAATTTTAGAAACGCCAGATTTTATAAGTTCAAATTGCTCAGGACTCACCTTGAATTGAGCGGATGAGATAATTTCTGTCACAGGATAGGCTACGTCGCCAATCGTGTTGTATCTAGCGATTTCGCTGTAATCGTTAAATACATCTCCATATAAAGTAAGAACCTGATCTTTAAATGTGCGTATTTTCATAATTGGATTATTCAAAAAACGCATTTTATCAGATCGTACGATAGCCAAAATATAATACGTAGTGTCAACTTTAGAAACACTATATTCCACGCTACATTCATCATATGAAAATGGTTTATGGGTGTATTTTACAGTTTGCGCGGATGCGAAAAAAGGGAAAATGACGGCGGTTAAAAGTACGAATATTAGTCTCATATAACTGTATTTTTATTTACGTGTCTTAATAATCTGGAACTCATTATTATACAACGAACGAAGGTTATTGCCCGTGAGTTTGTTCAGGTTCTTTTTAAGCTGGATTTCCGAAGCGTCATCGTAGGTGTAGATGGTAATCTTTCGGTTATTGTTGTCGAAATGGGTCACGAGATATTTGAAATATGGCTCGAAATACTGGCTGTCGCAGTCGCCCAATGAATGTCCGTAGATGATCACCTCGTCAGCCTCCAGCAGGTTTTTCAAGAGACGAGGCGGATTGAACTGAGAATCAAACGCTTTCTGCACAAAATCATAGTCGCCGTAGTCGCCATCCTTCGCACCGATGATCACATGGCCATCCTGCAGCGATCCGTGCATATACTGCACCTTGGCGTCGTATTCCTTGATTTTCAGCGCATCAGTGGTTATCAGACTACCCACCTTGGTATAGTTGAACGAGTAGACGGAGGCGTTATCGTCCTCCAAAAAGTTCCGCAGAAGCCCCAGCACATAGGCCTCTTGCACGTGCGCCCTCTCCCCTACCTCATCCAGGTAATCGGCGAGGCCCTTCTCGATCATCTTCAGGGCGATCTCGTCACGTTGTTCCCTCGTATACTTGAAATAATCGTCGCTGTAAGGGAAGATGGGGTCTCCACCCGACGGGGAAGGCTGTAGTTTGCCCTCTTTCAGCATGTTCTGGACCATATCGCCCCAGAACTGAGGTTCGCCTTGCGGGAAGTCACTGTAGGTGCGGTAGTACTTCACGATCTTCTCTTCGTCCTTCGAGTAATAATCGTCCTTGGAGGGCTCCTTGGCGAACTCCTGCAGCGCATTCTCCAGGTCCAGCCAACGCACCTTATCCAACGCCTTCCCTAGCCTCTCGTTGAGGTATTTGATCAACGGCGCGGGGTAATCCTTCGGGCAATACTTGCTGTCATAGAAATCCTTGTAGATAGTGCGCCTACCCACCGCCAGATCGAACCCGTTGCCCAATATGAGCACCCTGCGGAGCGCTTGGCTATCGTATGCCTCCCGATTCTTGTTCATCTTTCCTCAATTCGTGAAACTGTTTCCTCAAAGATATAAATATTTTTCAGAACAGCCATCCGATCATAGGTCTAGGTTCAAAACAAAAGGCAGGAAAACGAAGAGGATAACACTGAGCGGGAGTGCGACCAACTCCGAGATGAGCAAAAAAATGGCTTTTCTGGACTGTTTCTCCGCAAAAAACGCCACCGTTTCGGTAATCGCGAAGATGAAACACACGATGGAAAGGAATGAAAAAACAACCAATATAGTCCCATATTGTCCGTCGTCGTGCGGATTATTACACCGTATCACAGCAGAAACGAGTCCCATAAGCAGATGCAGTACTGGAAATATCCAATAATGCCGGGCGTCCTTCTCCCTTATCTTTTCTAATACTCCCATGACATCATATTTTTACACTAAAACACTGATTCGTCAGACACCAACAGGTCCTAAGCAATCCACACAAATGTATAAAAACAATTACATAACGGGGCTCTTCCAAAAAGATTTTTCTCTTCCGCATATTTTCCCAGACATATTTCCATCCCTTTTAGCGACATGGATCAAAACCGATTCTCCATCGGACCAGCAAGGAAGAGCGTAGCCCCTGCCCTGCCCCACATTGTCCCATACACAAAAAACCAAGAAATCCAACCGACTTTTTCACATTGTGAGCATAGATTTAACGGGAAAATATGTAAATTTGCAAAATTTTTCATTGGAAGAAAAGTAACAAAAAAGATATCATAGTATGGCCAAGATTCTAAATGACGTTTCAAGAACATTCGGCGAGTTTCTTCTCATTCCCGGATTGACGACAAAAGAGTGTATCCCGAGCAACGTATCGCTCAAAACGCCGCTTGTGAAGTTCAAGAAAGGCGAGAAATCAGCGATTAACCTGAACATTCCGTTCGTTTCAGCCATCATGCAGGCAGTCTCCGATTCGGGTCTTGCCATCGAGTTGGCGAGGAATGGTGGTTTGTCCTTCATATTCGGTTCGCAACCGATTGAGTCTCAGGCCGAAATGGTCAGGAGAGTGAAGAATTTCAAGGCTGGTTTCGTGGTTAGTGACACGAACGTTAAGCCGGACACTTCTTTGGCGGATGCGATCAGCCTGATCGGACTGACAGGCCACTCCACCATCGGTGTCACTTCCGACGGAACACCGAACGGCAAGTTGGAGGGTCTTTTGACCAGCCGTGACTACCGTGCGGACAAGGAGGATCTTACCGCTCCTGTGAAGAATTTCATGACTCCATTCGAGAAACTGACGGTCGGGAAATTGGGCATCACCCTTTCTGAGGCCAATCAAATCATCTGGGAGCATAAACTGAACACCTTGCCTATCGTTGATAACAAAGGCAACCTGCAATATTTCGTATTCAGAAAAGACTACAACAGCCATCACGAAAACCCTAACGAGTTGTCTGACAGCGACAAGAAGTTGCTCGTCGGCGCAGGTATCAACTCACGTGACTACGAGAAGCGTGTTCCTGCGTTGGTAGAGGCTGGTGTGGACGTGCTCTGTATCGACTCTTCGGATGGTTTCTCCGAGTGGCAAAAGGAGACATTGGGCTGGATTAAGTCTAAATACGGCGACAAAGTGAAGGTGGGTGCCGGCAACGTGGTGGACGCTGAAGGCTTCAACTACCTCGTAGAGGCTGGTGCGGACTTCATCAAGGTGGGTATCGGTGGCGGTTCCATCTGTATCACCCGCGAGCAAAAGGGTATCGGTAGAGGTCAGGCGACTGCCTTGATGGATGTGGCTAAGGCGAGGGCCGAATACTTCGAAAAGACTGGCATCTACGTGCCAATCTGCAGCGACGGCGGACTTGTCCATGACTACCACATGGTATTGGCTTTGGCCATGGGTGCGGACTTCCTCATGATGGGACGTTACTTCGCCCGTTTCGACGAGTCTCCGACTAAGAAGTTGACCATCGGAAACAGAATCGTAAAGGAGTACTGGGGCGAGGGTTCCAACCGTGCGAAGAACTGGCAACGCTATGACATGGGCGGAAGCGCAGCCTTGAAGTTCGAGGAGGGCGTTGACAGCTACGTTCCTTACGCAGGTAAGATGAAGGATAACCTGAACCAGACATTGGGCAAGATCATCTCCACGATGTGCAGCTGCGGATCCATCACGATCCCTGAGTTGCAGCAGAAAGCGAAGATCACCATGGTATCCTCCACTTCCATCATCGAGGGCGGTGCTCATGATGTCATCTTGAAGGAGCAGGGCTAATCCCTATATCAATAAAAAAGCAAAGGCGTAACTCATTGAGCTACGCCTTTTTTGTTGGATTCCCTGTTATTATAAAAAACGGTTTAGACTCTCACTTTGACCACAATCTTTTTCGTGATTCCCTCGCCTATGATTGGCATATGACCATCCTGCGGGAAGAATATGGCGAAGTCCCCCACCCTCAAATCGATGCGGGTAGACAAGGGCGCATCATAAAAGGCGATGTCCTTCTCCTTGTGGACCTCCACCGGTGCGCCTAAAGCGATTCGTTTCGCATAGACGATCGTCTCGCCGGCCGTGATAGGAATCTGTATGTCGATGAAATCGTCGTGCGTCTCATAACGAGCCCCTTCCAAAGGGCGCAATGGCACTTCGTCCACGTTGATATAGATATCATCGTCGACCACAATCCGTCCCGGCTTCAGCTTCGCGAAATCGAGCTGACGGATAAAATCGAACGCCAGTTCAAAGCGAGGATGAAGGGAGACGTACGACAAAAGATTGTCCAAAGAGTCTACCACCATAGTTTTTTATTTTTTGAAATAACGGTTGTACAATCCCTCGAATCCCTTTCCGTGGCGGGCTTCATCCTTCGCCATCTCATGCACGGTGTCGTGGATAGCGTCCAGATTCAATTCCTTCGCGCGTTTAGCGATCCTCATCTTATCCTCGCAAGCACCCGCTTCAGCGTTCTTGCGCTTCTCGAGGTTCGTTTTAGTGTCCCATACAATATCGCCCAACAATTCCGCGAATTTGGCGGCGTGTTCAGCCTCCTCCCATGCGTAACGTTTGAAAGCCTCCGCGATCTCAGGATAGCCTTCCCTGTCCGCTTGGCGACTCATCGCAAGGTACATACCTACCTCCGAGCACTCTCCGGTGAAGTGAGCGTTCAAATCCTTGATCACCTCGTCGTCGCAGCCTTTAGCCACACCGATCACATGCTCGGTAACGAATGAAAGGGCCTCGTCAGACTCCTCCAACTTCTTGAACTTAGAGGCTGGCACCTTGCATTGAGGACACTTCTCTGGAGCTGAATCACCTTCGTGGACATAGCCACACACTGTACAAATAAACTTAGCCATAAAACTGTTTTTAAATTAAATATAAATATATGATTCTGATAATCTTTCGTTGTCAAATGGTCCTGTCAGGACAATAGTCACTCGTACATTTCAAAGCCATAACAACGTAAAGTTACAATTTTTATGGCACAGAACAAATTACTGATGTAAAATATTTATCTTTGCATGAACAAGAAGTATAATGTTTCAAATAACACTTAAAATTTATGAAAACAGATGTGAAAGGAAGATGGGCACTGATCACAGGTGCTAACCGAGGAATCGGTTACAGAGTGACTAAATTCATGGCATCGCAAGGCTGCAACCTGATCCTGCATAGCCGTAGCTTGGACCACACGAAGGCCGTCTTGGAGGAGGTGAAGGCAATGGGTGTCGAGGCCTATTGTGTCGCCGCAGAATTGTCTAATCCGAAGGAGGTGGAGGCAATGATTCAGGAAATCAAAGGGAAAGGCACGCAGGTGGATTTGCTGTTCAACAATGCGGCGGTTCAGATCGCCTACAGGACGCAATATTTCGAGACACCAGTGGAAGACTATTCCACCAGTTTCTACATCAACACAATCGCTCCTATGATGCTGTGCTACGCTTTCGTGCCGGACATGATCAAGCGAGGATTCGGACGTGTGATCAACACCACAAGCGGTATCAAGAACGAGCCGGAGCAGGCGGGCTACTCCGCTAGCAAGGCCGCGTTGGACAAAGTGACCACCGACTTGGCAGGAACAGTGGACGGAACGGACGTCATCATCAGTTTGGCGGATCCAGGATGGTGCAGGACAGACCTTGGAGGACCTAAAGCACCGAACGACCCAGACTCCACCATTCCAGGCATGGTGCTCGGCGCATTCGTGAACGACAAGAAAAGCGGTAGGCTTATCTCCGCACAAGACTATGCGGGACTCACGTTAGACGAAGCGTTGAAGCGGGTATAAGCCACAAATAAAGCACATTAAACATAAAGCAAGAAAGGCAGCTCATGTGAGTTGCCTTTCATTTTCTAATCAGAAGCGATCACAAAGAATGTTCTTTATTCCTCAGTCTCAGGACTATCTTTCCTCTCCTTGAATTTCAAAACAGGAACCATCACGGAGCCCATCAGTCCCAGCATCTGGTTATTGGAGCGTTGGAACAAATCCGCCTTGTTATTGTCGTACAAATCGCCGAATCCGAACGAATAGCGGCACTCCACCAAGAGATGGACCATTTTGCCGACCCTCAGGTCGAAACCTCCTCCACCCGTCAATCCATAGTCGATATTATGGTGTTCCTCCTCGAATCGGTCGTCCCCCGCTTGGAAAGCAGAGCGACGCTCGTCACCCTCCGGGATATTCCACTTAACCTCCCCGTATTTAGTCATGACACGGATTTCCGGACCCATGTTCACAATGAAACGCAACCTTCTTTTGCCGAAATAGATATGCGCCAAAGCAGGAATATCCAAGTATTCCAGTCTTCTGCCCAACTTCACATCCTGCATATTGATACCGTTCACCATGGAAACGCCAGAGTTCTCATGGAACTTCTCCGTCCAACCGGCTTGCACATAATTCAACTCCAACTGAACTCCGAAATGGCGTTGATGGATATATTTCGCGACAAAACCGAATCGCATGCCTTGACGAAGCGATTGGTCACCCAACTCGAACAGCCGATCATTCATATTATGAAGAAAGCTGACCTTGGTGAGGTTCGCCCCCGCATTGACACCCAAGGATACCTCCTGAAGGAAATCCCGCCTCAATTGTTGTCCATAAGAGCATGAGAGGGAGGCAATGGACAGAATGGCCGCTATAAATATCCTGCGCATAAGAGTAGTCCGCAACATCAAATTATTTGTTTTTCTTATCCTTCTCCTTCTCTTTTTCCTTCTCCTTTTGCTTGTCCATGAGCGGCTTAACCTCATGAGGAACAGTGCCACCCACCAGCACCACACCATCCTTCCGGTTATGTCTCATCAGCATGAAGCTACTGTTGTAGTATCCTCCATTCTCGAATTTATTAAAGAAGAAGTGAGACTGCAGACCGTTCAAACGGATTTTGTTCATGCCATGTTCGAAGTCATGTCCATACTTGGAAATCGCCTCGGCGAGGTACATCACGACGTCATAGCCCAACATACCATATTGAGGCTGGCTATTCACCGGCTCAGCATTGTAGTATTTCCTGAATTGCTTCAAGTAATTTACCACCTGAGGGTCTTCAAAGTCCGTGTAGAAAGGCGTGACGATGTAGGTGTTCAAGAGGAACAGATCCTTTGCGATGCTTGGATAGCTCTGCCACTCCGAGAAACCGAAGATGGAGACCTCTTTCTTGTCCGTATTCATCATGTTCACCATCGGAAGCACCTGGCTCAAAGATACCTGATTGGAGGTCAATGGCACCACGATGTTCTCCTTGTGAGCGACCAACTGCGTCCTTATCGCCGACAATGTACTGAAATTCACAGAATTAAAGTTAATCTTTTGCGCTTTCAGCATAGCCGCCAACGTATCACCAAACTCATTCTTATCGTTCTTGGAGTTGTTGAAACGAACCAACACGATGTTCTTGTCGGAGAAATTCTTGATGAAGAGATCCGCCATCAAGTAGTTCAGTTGGTTGAGTGGCGTATTCACTTGGAAAATGTTCGGATTAGAGACCGTCTCCTCCGATTTGGAAGAGAAAGGAATCACCATCTTCACGTCATGCAGCTTCGTATATTCGGACATCGCCTTGATTTGACCCGTGTAGGCAGGTCCCATCATGAAGTCCAGTTTCTCGATGTCGCGGTTCTCCAACAATTTGTTCATGTCGGCTTCAGTCTCACCGGAATCGAATATGTTCATATTGAAGGAGAGTCCCGTCTTGCGCAAGCTATCCATCGCCAGCAAAGCACCCTGGTAGAACTCAAGGAACTTATCCATGTTGCCGTCAATTTGGCTTGTCTCAGAGTATTTGCTAAACTGGAACGGAAGGACGAGAGCCATGTTGATCTCCTTCTTAGGCGTTGTTTGAGGCACGAAGACAACCGCAGGTGTCGTATCGACCGCCGCAGTGTCAGCCAGCTCGGCAGTAGCCAATTGACTATCATCCTTCTTCTGCTGACCTTCAATGGAAGGCGGAATGATCAGCACCATATTAGTCTTCAAACCGTCCGCCACCTTAGGGTTCAGGCGGAGCACCTCTTCTTGGGTCACACCATACTCATGGCAGATGCTGAAAAGCGTCTCGCCCTTCTTCACATTATGGTATTTGAACGTCTTAGGAACCTTATTCTCAACGGAGTTCTCCGTCAAGGCAGTGTTAGCGTGCACAGGAGGGATGATCAGTTTCTGACCCACCTTTACACCATCCTTCACATCAGGGTTCAAACGGATGATTTCTTCGGAAGTGATGCCATATTCGCGGCAGATGCCATAGAGCGTCTCCCCCTTCTTCACCTCACGGATCACAAACGAAGGCTTCGTCTCCTTCTTCACCTTCGGCAACGTGTCGCTCACCGTCATATTCTGGCCCGTGATGGTCTTTTTGGTAGGAATCTTAATCTCCGTACCATATTTCAGGCCGTCCGTCTTCAATGAAGGGTTGAGCGCATATAAATCGTCATAGGTGACATCATATTTCTTAGACAATGAGTAAAGCGTCTCCTTCTTGTCCACCACATGCGTGATGTAGGAATCCGCTTTCACAGGGATCAAGATGGTCGAGTTCAACGTCAGGCCGTTCTCCGTACCTGGATTCACGGACTTG
The DNA here is from genome assembly GCA_017962085.1 of Paludibacteraceae bacterium. Classification (GTDB taxonomy): domain Bacteria; phylum Bacteroidota; class Bacteroidia; order Bacteroidales; family Paludibacteraceae; genus UBA1181. The sequence goes on along the minus strand of JAGCWA010000002.1, from coordinate 15,933 downwards.
ATCTCCTCCTCCGTCACACCGAATTTTTTTGATATGGAATAGAAACCTTCACTTTTCTGTACCACATACTCGTAATACTGCTTGCCGTTAATCACCTTCTTAGGATAATTCAAGTCAACAGACCATGCTGAAATGACCATGGAAGAGCAAGCTATCACACTACATAAAAATTTCCTCATAATATCTAAAAACTTGAGTTGCAAATTTACATAAATATTTCAAAATTCCCTTGAATATTTGTAATATTGCACTCAATTTGTAAATGATAAATGATGAAACGTAGGATTCTATTTTTGTTGATTTCTTTTTTCGCTGCGGCGAACAGTTTTTCCGGCACTTTTTCCATCACTGGAGGAAGGGGTTTCTCCAATGGGAAGAAAGCGGATTACATAATTTTCGAAAAAGTCAGTGAAGGTTCCTTCTCTTTTTCGACGGATAGCTTGGCTCTAAGAGGGCTGAAATGCTATAAAATCACTTTAGGGGAAGAAAAAATCGACTCTCTGCTCCTCAAAGCGGACGAATATACATTATCAACTGATTCTCAGACAGTAACATTCAATAATCTATCTGCGAATACGGGATATTTAATTCAATACAAAGACTATTCGTACGGCGAAGAGCTCGATTCGTACGCCTATACATGCGTGGTGGAGTTCAAGCCATTACAATCTGTATCCTTCCCTAAGGATACGGTCATCTGTAGCGATTTGGAGCTTGCGATTGAGCCGGTCATGGAGTATTTCAACGAGTATGGAAACACAAAAAAGATCAACAGAACGCTTTCCGTGAAATACAAAAGTTTCCTCTTAAAGAACGAATTCCCTTCCGTGGAAGAGGTTACAGAGGAGAAGGACGGAACGAACTCCATCCAATTGAGTGCGATGCCTTATGTGGATACGCCTTTCGAGGTGACTGACCTCACGGCCAATAACGACCTGAAAATGAACGTACAGCCTATCGTGACGGACACATTCTACACACAGGCGGTGGTGGCCTATCCGTACATGGAGACCCACACCAAATACGAGCATGAGGGAGATGAGGGAACGGATAGCACGCTCCACTTCTACGCCACTATAGAAGAGGCCATGGATAATGTAACCAAGTTCCGCCAGTCGGCGACATTGGTTCTGAACCTCTACAGCTATCCAAGCGACATGGTCAACCACTATGAATGGGCATTCGCAGAGGGTGAACAGGCAAAAAACAGCGATTTCCAAGGAGCTTACACGTATTTCGGAAAGGATATTAATGCCTTTGAGATAAGCGAACCGATCCTCCATTGCATCGAGCTGACGGTAAGCAACATACGTAACGACAGCGTTTGCGAGCATAAGTCCTACGCTTGCCTGCAGATCGCCAAATCACAGCTTTACGTACCGAACGCCTTCACCCCTAACGGTGACAACATAAACGATGAGTTCAGGGTTGGCTACCGCTCCATCGAATCGTTCGAAATCTCCATCTACGACCAATGGGGAAGACGGGTCTACAAATCCGATGACATCACGAAGGGCTGGGATGGCACTTTCCGTGGCGACAAAGCCTCTATCGGTGCTTATTACTACGTTATCAAGGCAAAGGGAACAGACGGCGAGAAATACCTGAAAAAGGGTACTATTAGCTTGATTAGGTCGAAAGAATAATTTAGGCTTTAGGATTTAGACTTTAGACACTAGACATTAGTCGTTAGAGGTTTATAGATGTTAGATAGACGTCACCCCCTAATTTTCGTCGAACCGACGTTTCTTAACTCTTAATTCTTAACTCTTAATTCTTAATTCCCTACATTCCCCTTCCCGAAACGACTGTCTTGACCGTGTAAATCAATATCTTCAAATCGACTAAAAGAGAGATGTTCTCCAGGTAGATGATGTCGTATTGCAGCCGCTCGACCATCTTGTCCACGTCCGTCGCATAGCCGTACTTCACCATGCCCCAAGAGGTGATGCCGGGCTTCACCTTGTGCACGATGCCGTAATAAGGCACCTTTTGCGCTATCTGCTCCTCGTAATACGGACGTTCCGGCCTTGGTCCCACGATGGACATATCTCCCTTCAACACATTGATGAACTGGGGCAATTCGTCAATACGGAACCTTCTGAGAATACGGCCTATCTTCGTGATTCGCTGGTCATCGCTTGAAGCCAGCTGAGGTCCCGACGCTTCCGCATCGCTCACCATGGTCCTGAACTTCAGGATGTGGAACAACTTACCGTGCAACCCCACCCGCTCCTGCTTGTAGAATACAGGTCCCTCGGACGTGAGTTTGATAAGGGGCGATAATATCAGGCCGAAAGGGAAAACCAGCACAATGACAACGCATGAGAAGAGGATGTCGAAAAGTCGCTTGACGTTTTTCTCGAACTCATTCAACCGAACATCCATCGCACTGACGAGCGGTGCACCGAAGATAGAGGACATACGCACGCCTCCAATCAGGTAATCGTACAATTGCGGCGTGACCTTCACCGTCACATCATGATGGTACAGAATGTTGAAGATGGGCAGCAAGGCATTCCTGTCGTTGTTATCCAGCGCGATAATCACCTCTTCGATTTGATTCTCCTTTATGATATTGTTTAATTGGGACATATCCCCCAATATCTGCGAGCCGTCGATTACGGTATTCTCTTCGCATGACACGAATCCGTTGATGAAATTGCCCGAAGAGAGCTTCATGGATTGTAATTGTTCGCAGATCTGCTTCGCCTTCTCCCCCGTGCCGATGATGACGGTATTGAAACCGAGGATTCGGTTGTGGATCCTCTCGGTCGTCTTCCTCGTGATCATATACCGGAAGAGGTATACCACGGAGAAATAGATGAGGAACAGCACGATAAACGACAGATAATAGTCTTTATAGTTGACCACAGGGTCGTTCAGCAATAGGAGGAAAAAGAGTATCGTACAACCAATCAGCGTGCTGAGGAATGTCTGAGCAAACTCATGGAGGCGTGATTTCATGAAAGGGTTGTTATAGTATCCCGAAACCCAGAAAATGAAGAGCCAGAAGAAGGGGATACCAATGATCAGCTTCTCGAAGTTGTAGATGGGCGAAAACAGTTGTATCTCCCGCACCACATTCGATTCGATTTCTATTCTTCGGAAAAGGAAAAAGAGAGCCCAGGCCAATAAAACAGCCACTACATCAAATAGGATGTACTTGATGCGCTGCATTTTCTTGCTGCCGTGGTTCCTCTTGTTCTGTTCCATTCTTATTCTCTGATGATGGTGACTACTCCACCCTTGCCTAGCTTGATGATAGAGGATGGCGTGGATGATGTCTTCTCATCCTGCCTATATGAGACGATGTAGTCTACGCCTGCCTTGATGGCTTCGCTGACCTCCGAGAAGTTGTGTGGCGATGGCTCCCCGCTTATGTTAGCGGATGTGGAGACAATCGGAATACGGAACTCCTCGCACAGTTTCTTGGAAAAGGCCTCGTTCGTGATACGGATGCCGACGCTTCCGTCCTCCGCTATCAGGTTGGGTGCCAAGTTCTTGGCGCCATCGTAGATGATGGTCAGCGGCTTGTCGGCACACTCCACCAGGCTATAGGCTACTTCCGGCACCTCGTCCACCACCCGTTCCACCTTGAAGATGCTATCGGTGAGCACCAACATGGACTTAGCGTCCGAGCGGTGCTTCAGCTCGAATATGCGCTTCACGGCAGCCTCATTCGTGGCGTCGCAACCCAATCCCCAGATCGTGTCGGTCGGGTACAATATGATGCCACCGGCTTTCAACGTCTTGAGGGCGTTTTTGATATCTTCCTTGAAATCTTCCATATCAATTCAATTTATTCTTCAAAAATTCCGCCGTATATGAATTCTTGCATTTCACGAGTTCCTCCGGAGTTCCCTCGAAAACGAGCTTACCGCCTGCGTCTCCTCCCTCCGGACCGATGTCGATGATATGGTCAGCGCATTTGATCACGTCCAAATCGTGCTCGATGATGATGACGGTATGTCCGTTCGCCACCAATGCGTTGAATGCTTTCATAAGCGTCTTTATATCGTGGAAATGTAGGCCTGTCGTAGGCTCGTCGAAGATGAATATCATCGGCTCAGGCTTTTCCATGCCTAATATCTCCGCCAGCTTCACACGTTGGCTTTCACCACCGGAGAGCGTGTTGGAGGATTGTCCCAGCTTCACGTAGCCCAATCCGACATCCTGCAACGTCTTCAGTTTACGGATGATCTTCTTTTCAATGGTTCCTTGTTGCTCCGAGAAGAACTCAACCGCCTGATTGACAGTCATGTTCAATACATCGAAAATGTTCTTGCCTCGATAGAGCACCTCCAGCACGTCTGGCTTGAACCGCTTGCCGTGGCAGGATTCGCACTCTAGGATCAGATCCGCCATGAACTGCATCTCTACCGTGACCGTTCCTTCTCCCTGACATTCGTCGCAGCGTCCTCCCTCCACGTTGAAGGAGAATGTGGCCGCCGTGTAGCCCATCTGTTTCGACAATGGTTGGTCGGCGAAGAGCTTACGGATCTCGTCGTACGCCTTGATGTAGGTGACAGGGTTGGAGCGGGATGATTTGCCTATCGGGTTTTGGTCGACAAATTCGACGTCGTGCACCAGATTGAGGCTTCCCCTCAACGAGGAGTGCAGTCCCGGCTTGTCCGCCACACCGTCCAACGCACGTTTCAGCGCATTGTAGAAGACGTCCTGCACGAGGGATGATTTGCCCGAACCGCTGACGCCCGTCACCACGGTGATCACATTCAGCGGGAACTTGACGTCTATGCCCTTCAGGTTATTCTGCCGCGCACCGACCACCTCGATGTAGTTGCTCCATTTCCTGCGCAGGCTCGGCACTTCAATCTTGTCCGTGCCAAGCAAGTATTTGATGGTATAACTATCTTCCTGTAGTTTCTTATCGTTCAATAAATCATCGGTCAATTGGCCCTGGAAGACCACATTACCTCCCAACCGTCCCGCATTAGGGCCTATGTCGATAAGGTAATCCGCCGCCCGCATGAACTCCTCGTCATGCTCCACGACGACGACCGTATTGCCCAATTGCTGTAGCTTCCGCAGCACGGAGATCAGTTTGTGGGTATCCCTTGGGTGGAGACCGATGCTAGGCTCATCCAGAATGTACAAGGAACCCACCAAACTACTGCTCAGTGAGGTGACCAGGTTGATGCGCTGGCTCTCTCCGCCTGACAGGGAATTGGAGAGACGGTCCATCGTCAAATAGCCCAACCCCACATCCATCAGGCATTGCAGCCTCAAATTTATCTCCGTCAGCAACCGCTTGGCGATCTTCATCTCGTCGTCGGTCAGGGTCAGTTCGTCAAAGAATTTCTTCAGTTCGATGACGGACATGGAGACCAGCTCAGTGATGTTCTTCCCGCCCACCTTCACGTAATTGGCGGTCTCCTTCAATCGGCTACCGTTGCAGGTCGGGCAGGTGGTTTTTCCCCTGAATCGGGCCAGCATGACCCTATATTGTATCTTATATTGATTCTCCTTTACGAATTCGAAGAAATCATCTATGCCATGGAAATAGGGCGTTCCCTTCCATAGCATCCGTTTCTCCTCCGCTGTGAGGTCCGCATAGGCGGTATGGATCGGGAAGTTGACCTTCGATGCGTTGTAGACCAGTTCGTTCAACCACTCCGACATCTTATCACCCCGCCAGCAAATGACGGCGCCATCGTAGACGGAGCGTGATTGGTCCGGGATCACCAAGTCCTCATCGATACCCATCACCTTACCGAAGCCTTCGCAGGTAGGACAAGCGCCATAAGGACTGTTGAAGCTGAACATCAGGTCGGACGGTTCCTCGAATTGGATACCATCCTCCTCGAACTGTTTCGAGAAGCGTTCCACACTCTCCTCCCCGTTCTCGTAGAATCGGACGAAACAGATGTCGCCGCCCTCTAGGAAAGCGGTCTGGATCGAGTCCGCCAGACGGGTGCGGGTATCCGCATCATCACGCACGGAGAAACGGTCCACCACCAGGTTCACACGGTCGGCCTTTTCGCTCAGCTCATTGATGCGCTGGACCGCCTCGTCCATCTTGATCATCTCTCCGTCCACCTCCACACGGCTATAGCCCTGCATGCGGAAGACCTCAATCTGCTGGGACAAGGTGCGCTCCTTCCGCAGCATGATCGGGGAGAATATGACGCCTCTGGTGCCTTCTTGTTTCGTGTAGATATAATCCACCACATCGCTCACCGTGTGTTTCTTCACCTCACGGCCTGAGACAGGGGAATAGGTCTTCCCTATCCTGGCGAACAGGAGTTTCAGGTATTCGTATATTTCAGTGGAGGTGCCGACGGTGGAGCGCGGGTTACGTGTGTTCACCTTCTGCTCGATCGCTATGGCGGGAGGCAGTCCCTTGATATAGTCCACCTCCGGTTTCGACATCCTGCCGAGGAATTGTCTAGCGTAGGCGGAGAGGCTCTCCACATACCGCCGCTGACCCTCCGCATACAAAGTATCGAAGGCCAAGGATGATTTGCCAGAACCAGACAGTCCCGTCACAACCACGAACTTGTTTCTGGGGATGGTGATATCAATCCCCTTCAAGTTGTGTATATGGGCGTTTTTTACGCTGATTTCACCAATATCGGACATACGATCTAATATACATTCGTCTCTGGCCAATTCATTTGGACGAAGATGAAGGCTTGGTCGTCTTTTTCAGGAGACCCAATTTCTTCTTTCTGAGGAACTGGGCTTTCTTCTGCTCATACTCCTCGTATTTCTTTTCCAAATAGTTGTCAGCCATGGCTTACAATCCGTTTTCGACTAAATAACGCTCGCAATCGATGGCAGCCTTGCATCCGCTCGCAGCCGCAGTGATTGCCTGTCTGTAACGAGGATCCGCCACATCTCCCGCGGCGAAGACTCCCGGCACGTTTGTCTCTTGCGTGCCATGGAAGGTCTTGATGTATCCGAGTTTATCCAGTTCGAGGTATTGCTCGAACAATGTGGAGTTCGGATGGTGGCCTATCGCGATGAAGAGGCCGTCGATGGCTATGCTGTATTCCTCTTGGTTCTTCTCACCCCTGTTTTTCATCAAGATAGCGCCCTCGACACCGTCCTCACCGAAGAGACCGATCACTTCATGTTTGAAGAGGATTTCAATCTTCTCGTTGTGCAATACACGTTCCTGCATCACCTTGGAGGCGCGCAAAGAATTCTTCCGCACGGCCAAGTACACCTTCTTGCAAAGACCAGAAAGATACATGGCGTCCTCGCAGGCTGTGTCTCCTCCGCCCACCACGATCACGGTCTTGTTGCGGTAGAAGAATCCGTCGCAGGTTGCACAGGCGGAAACGCCCATACCAGCGTATTTTCGCTCGTCCGGCAATCCCAGATACTTGGCGGATGCGCCCGTTGAGATAATCACAGTGCTCGCTTGGATCTCCTTCTCGCCATCGATGGTGATGATGTTCTCGTTAGGCTGGAGGACCGCTTTGGTGGCGATTCCCACACGGATGTCAGCTCCGAAACGAATCGCTTGTTTGCGAAGATCTTCCATCATTTGTGCGCCTGATATACCATCCGGATAACCTGGGAAATTCTCTATCTCCGTCGTGGTTGTCAACTGACCTCCGGGCAACGACCCTTCGTACAATACGGGGGACAGGTTCGCGCGGGCAGCGTATATGGCGGCCGTGTATCCTGCAGGACCTGATCCAATGATTAAGCAACGTACTTTATCCATTTGTGTGTGTTTTATTGTAAATCGACCACTTCAACCCCTGGGTGTTGTTTCACATCGAACACGAAATCCGTGTCTTTGAACTCTTTAGGGGATACCTTCGTGACATTGAAGTAGGTGTGGATACCACCCTTGCCGCGAAGCGATATGCTTTCCAGTAATAATGTTTTCTTTTCGAAGATTAGATGGATGATCGAATACGGGCTATTCAGATCGTCCGGATATAACTCCACCTCCTCGCATGGCTTGCCATTGACCGTGGAGACGCCCATGTAACGCATTTTGTAGCCTGTTTTGTACGATTTCATCAGTAAAATTGGGTTCACTTCCTTCAGATCGTCCTTGTCTGGTTTGCTGAGGGTGACCTCTTTTTCCTTCACCATGTGTACCGCTTCGACCTTCCCGTCGAAATAGGTGTCCACATCCCTGAGGGACAATTTGAACTTCTCGCCCTTCAACATGGCGCTTCCATTGTATGTGTCAGACTTCGAGTCACGTACGTTATCCACCTTGATGGTGAACTGAATCTCCATTCCCTTCTTGTTCTCCATTACAGCCACGGCCTTGTCCAACAGCGATTTAGCCTTGGGGTCGATGCTCTCCTCCTTCGTCGGGTTTTGCGAGAAGGCGATGTGGGCTGTCATGCAGACCCATATGAATAATAATATCTTTTTCATATTTCTGTGCCGTTTATTGGTTCTTTAATTTGCTAATTATCATATCTAGTTGATCCAAATCTGTGATCTTGACCTCGCGCGGTTTGCTTCCCTCCTGCGGACCGACGATACCAGCCACCTCCAGCTGATCCATCAGACGTCCCGCACGGTTGTAACCCAAGGAGAGCTTTCTTTGAATCATGGACGTGGAGCCTTGTTGCGTGGAGACGATCAGGGCGGCCGCCTCCTCGAATTTCGGATCCAACTTGGAGAGGTCCACATCCTTCGGACCATCGCTCTCTCCCTCCGACGGAGGATCCGGCAATGCGTAAGCCTCCTGATAGCCTTGCTGCTCGGAGATGAACTGCGTGATGCGCTCCACCTCTGGCGTGTCGACAAAGGCGCACTGCACGCGTTCGAAGTCGTTGCCTTGGCTGATCAGCATATCTCCTCGACCAATCAGTTGCTCCGCTCCGCTTTGGTCTAATATGACGCGTGACTCCAATCCGGTGGATACGCGGAAGGCGAATCGTGCCGGGAAGTTGGCGCGTATGACACCCGTGATGATATTGGCGGATGGTCTTTGCGTGGCGAGGATCATGTGGATACCTACGGCACGTGCCTTTTGCGCGATACGGGCGATCGGTTGCTCCACTTCCTTGCCGACCTGCATGATCAAATCGGCGAATTCATCGATGATTACGACGATATAAGGCATGAAACGGTGCCCTTTCAACGGGTTGAGCCTACGGTTGATGAACTTCTCGTTGTACTCTTTCACCTGCCTTACGTTGGCCTCCTTCAGCAATGTGTAGCGGTCGTCCATCTCTACGCATAGCGATTTCAACGTCTCCACCACCTTGTTCACATCCGTGATGATCGCATCCTCAGCGTCTGGTATCTTCGCCAAGAAATGCTTCTCGATAGGTGCGTACATGCTGAATTCCACCATCTTAGGGTCTACCATGACGAACTTCACCTCTGCCGGATGTTTCTTGTAGAGGATGGAGGTGATGATGGCGTTCAGTCCCACGGACTTACCCTGACCAGTCGCACCAGCCACCAGCACGTGCGGCATCTTGCAGAGATCCACCATGTAGACTTCGTTCGTGATGGTTTTACCAATTGCGATTGGCAGTTCGTATTTCGATTCCTGGAACTTCTTGCTGTTGATGATATCCGCCATCGGAACCGTCTGAGGCTTGTTGTTCGGCACCTCGATACCGATGGTTCCCTTCCCTGGAATTGGTGCGATGATACGAATTCCCTTGGCTGCGATGCTGAGGGCGATATCGTCTCCCAAGTTCCTGATGCGGCTGATGCGCACACCTGCGGATGGAGTCACCTCGTAAAGGGTCACTGTCGGTCCGACCGTGGCTTTGATGGAAGATATCTCGACGCCGAAGCTCTTTAGCACTTCGACGATCTTGTTCTTGTTCTGCGTCTGTTCCTCCATGTTGATGGTCGGTCCGCTCACGACGGACTTATCGAACAGCTCGGTTGATGGTTTCTGGTAAAAGCTCAACTCCTTCGTCGGATCGTACAACTCCATGTTGTCTTGCCCCACGAGGTCGTCTCCTATACCTTCATTCACTTGGAAATCAACATTGTCTGCTCCTGCTGGAGCGTCAGTAGGCTCTTGCCCACCCTTGGATGTATCGTTTCCATCGTTGGTGGATGGTGTGTTGTCACCCCCTTCGTTGTTATTCGCCTGAGAATTATTTTGTGGCTCGTAATTCTCCGTATTGCCTTGGTTGACAATGAATTCAGGGTCACCACCCTTCGTAGTAGAGGTTGCGTTGTTATCGCCCTCCTTCTCACCATCTTGCTTCTCTGTGAAAGTGATTGTATTATCATCTGTCGGGTCATTCCCCTCCTTGTTCGGGTCTTCGGTTCCTGTCTCGTTTCCATCCGTACTTTTCACGGTGAATTCGCCATTATCACCTTCACCTGTTCCGCCGTCACCTGTCGGTCCGTTGTTTTCAGGGTCGCCCTCCACGCCTGCGACAGCAGGATCAGTCCCATCATCGAGTTTCTTCAGCTTGGAATAGATGGTGACACCCATCGTTTTCGCCCGTGAAATCGCTGTTTTGTAAGCGCAGATGACAAAAAGAATCAATGATAATATCAGCAACAGCGCCGTTCCCGCCACACCCACGTTGGAGCGTAGCCAGATGGACATGAAATAGCCGTGCTCACCACCCCAGAAAAGATGGGTGGATTCGTAGTTTTTCACAAAGAAGAAGCCGAAGAAGAGGGACAACCAGATTAGGAAGAAAGAGCAGATCAGGAATGTCCTGCACATGCGGAAAGGACGGATATGCATCAGCCACAGCGCACAAAGGAAATAGTAGAACAGATAAAGGAGACAAGAGATACCGAAAGTCCTGTTGATGAAGAAATCAGCCAGTTTCGCGCCTCTCAGACCCGCCCAGTTCCTTACATTCTCATTGATGTAATCGATGGTGAAACCCTGTGTGTTCTGCACCAGGCTTTGGTCTTGCCAACCTGTGAAGAAGAATGAGACGAAAGCCAACGCCAAGTAGAGTCCAAACGTCAGCAGCACCAGCCCGATGGCCGTCTGTATACGTTCGTCCTTCATTTTTTTGAGCAATGGATACAAACCACCTTTCCCTTCTCCTTCTGTGTTTTTCTCCATGTCTGCTCTCTTATCTTGCTCTTTTTTGCCCATTCTATCCTGTTTTCTATAACCGCAAAGTTAATTAAAAAGAGTCATAATCCACCATCGAGAGGAAAAACCTTCGGGTGTTTTTCACGTGTTTTAACAGATTTCCGAATTTTATTTCTGCCTGATGAAGATGTTGATCGGTGTGCCGGACAGCTCCCATTGTTCCCTCATCTTGTTTTCGAGGAATCGTTTGTACGGATCCTTCACGTACTGCGGAAGGTTCGCATAGAAAACAAACGATGGAATCTGCGTATTTGGCAATTGCATCACATATTTGATCTTGATGTACTTACCCTTCGTGGCAGGTGGCGGATAGTTCTCGATAAGCGGCAAGAAGAACTCGTTCAGCTTGCTGGTCGCGATTTTCCGCTTCTTGTTGCCATAGACCTCCATGGCGGCCTCTATCACCTTGAAAATGCGCTGTTTGGTCAGTGCGGAGGTGAAGATGATAGGGAAATCATCGAACGGGGCGAGACGCTCCCTGATGGCCTTCTCCATCGTGAGGGTCGACTTAGAGTCTTTATCCGTGATGAGGTCCCATTTGTTGACGCACACAACAATGCCCTTCTTGTTCTTTTGGATCAATTGGACGATGTTCATGTCCTGCGCCTCGATACCTCTTGTCGCATCGATCATGAGGATACAAACGTCAGAATCCTCGATGGAACGGATGGAACGGATGACGGAGAAGTATTCGAGGTCTTCCGTCACTTTGCCCTTTTTGCGGATACCCGCCGTGTCGACGAGGTAGAAATCGTATCCAAATTTCGTGTAACGGGTATGTATACTGTCGCGGGTAGTACCTGCGATATCCGTCACGATATACCTATCTTCTCCGATGAAAGCGTTGATTATGGATGATTTTCCTGCGTTTGGTCTACCCACGATGGCGATGTGTGGCAAGTCCTCGTCCATCTCCTCCTCCTTCTTCTTAGGCAGCTCTTGCAGAATCATGTCGAGCAGGTCTCCCGTGCCCGATCCCGAGATGGAGGATATGCACTGCGGATCGCCCAAACCAAGTTTGTAGAACTCCGCCGCATCATACCGCAACTCATTGTTGTCCACCTTGTTGCATATCAAGATGACCGGTTTTTTGTTCTTGCGGAGGATCTGTCCCACCTGCAGGTCGAGATCCGTCAGGCCGTTGGTCACGTCGACGACGAAAAGGATGACGTCAGCCTCCTCGATGGCTATCTTCACCTGTTTGCGGATCTCCTCCTCGAAAATATCGTCCGAATTGACCACCCAACCGCCTGTGTCGACGATGGAGAACTCCACACCGTTCCACTCCACCTTTCCGTACTGGCGGTCACGCGTGGTGCCGGCCTCGTCGTTCACGATGGCGCGGTGTGTTTGGGTCAGTCTGTTGAACAGTGTAGACTTGCCGACGTTCGGACGGCCTACTATAGCTACTAAATTGCTCATTTTCTTTCTATTATTCTGTTAGGGTTATCAACGGTTATTCAGGTTGATAGCCAAAATCCTTCAAGTCTTTGTCCTTGTTTCTCCAATCCTTCTCCACCTTAACGTAGAGCTCAAGAAAGACCTTTTTATCGAAGAAAGCCTCGATATCTTTCCTGGCCTCTGTTCCGACCTTTTTTAGCATCTTGCCGCCCTGACCGATGATGATACCCTTCTGGGAGTCACGCTCGACGTAGATGACGGCGTTGATATGGATGAGTTTATTATCCTCCTTGAAGCTCTCCACCACGACCTCCACGGCGTAGGGAACCTCCTTGTCGTAGTTGGTGAGGATCTTCTCGCGGATGATCTCCGTGACGAAGAACCTGGCCGGTTTGTCGGTCAATGCGTCCTTTTCGAAGAACGGCGGTGAATCCGGCAATAAGCTCTTGATCCTTTTCAGCACATAATCGAGGTTAAAGTTGTTTTGTGCGGAGATAGGGATGATTTCCGCGTCCGGCAAGATTCCCTTCCACTTCTCCACCAATTCGATCAACTTAGGCTGGTCGGTCAGGTCTATCTTATTGATGATGAGCAGAACAGGAGCTTTCTGCTTCTTCACTTTCTCGATGAAATCGGCGTTTTTTTCTGCGCTTTCCACCACGTCCGTCACGTAGAGCAACACATCCGCGTCGGTGAGTGCGCTGGTGGAGAAATTCAGCATGGACTCCTGGAGCTTGTAGTTAGGCTTCAGGACGCCGGGCGTGTCCGAATAGACGATTTGAAAATCCTCCCCGTTCACGATGCCCAATATTCTATGTCGTGTGGTCTGCGCCTTCGATGTGATGATGGAGATCCTCTCGCCCACCAAAGCGTTCATCAACGTCGATTTGCCGACGTTAGGGTTGCCCACAATATTTACAAAACCTGATTTATGCATGAGAGATTATTTTTTGCAAAGTTAAGGATTTTTCCGCTCAATAGAAAATTATTTTTCATGGGGGATCGGGCGGTGCGCCTCCTGCGCCGCCGATATCCGCCATGAGGAAGGGGTTATCTTACCGACATTCCCCCTCCATTCTTTTCAGAACGGATACACCCCCTCGTTCGCGCCTTTCAGCAAGCCCTCCATGGCTTTTTGGTTCCCGACGGTGCACTTGTCTCGGTCGATCACGCTTTTGGATCCGTTCGGTGTGTCCCATAACACGGGGACAATGCCATAATTCTTTGCGGTTTTGGTCAGGAAATAATAGTAGGCCGCGCGACACTCCTCAAACTTCTCCTGCCATTCTGCGGATAGTTCACGGTTCATGATGGCGAACTCACCCATCACAACGGGTATGCCCTTATCGACAAATTTCGCTTTGATGGCAGAAAACTCGGATATGACGGTCTCCTCCGTATGCCAAGAGCAGGAACGATTCACTCCATCCACGATTATGTTCTGATAATCCTTTCCCCAGAACCAATGGGCAGGTCCCCAATCGGCATCTTCCTCCATCAACGCATAGGTGTATGGGTAGTAATGGAACTCCATCAGCAGGCGGTTCGGAACAACATCGGTCGGCATGTAGTCGTACTGCACGGCTTTGTCGGCCGCCGTCCCCGCACATTGAATGACTAGGCATCGTGTTCCATTGTAGCCTCCCGTGGCACGGACCGTGTTGACGAAAGTCTGGTGATACGTCTTGAGTATGGCGGCTTGCTCGTCATTTTCCGTGTCTGGCTCGTTGGCACTGCAGAAGACCAGATGCTCGTCGTAGTTCTTGAAATGGGAGGCGATCTGCCCCCATAGGTTCTCCTGCGTTTTGTTCACAGAGGATTGTGAAGCCGCCTCCACATGCCTCTCCAACCATCCCCCATCCCAATGGATGTTCAACAACACGTACAGATCGTCCTTCATGCAATAGTCCACCACCTCTTGTATGCGCTTCATCCACCATTCCGGTATGACACCTCCATTCGCCTCCGCATAGGTGTTCCACGCCACAGGGATGCGCACGGTATTGAATCCAGCCTCTTTGTAGGCGTCGATGATCTGTTGCGTGATTTTCGGACTGCCCCAACAACTTTCGTTGCTGGAGGTGGTGGAACAGCCGACGGATTCGAACGTGTTGCCGATATTGCAGGCCAAGAACATCTTGGAGGCTAATTGCGTAGCCGTCATCTTCAGCTCCATCTCAGCCGGTTCGTCGGACATGGAGAACGTGATGCTATCCACATCGGCCACATTAAACTGGGTGACGGAACCATCTTTCTGCCAAACATAAAAATAATCTTGCGCACTACTACTGAGATGCGCACAAATAGCACAAACGGCTAAAAATAAACCTCTTATCCTCATAATAGCTTTTTTAGGGAGGGGCTAAGAACCAATCGTCTGGCAAATCAACACCCCTCAATTGACAATCGCTGGTAAAGATATGAATAAATTTACGATTTGGCTATTTACGATTTACTATTTTAGAATGTGGCGTATATGGATTTTATTCTCCTCTTCTAAAATCTTTGTGTAAACTATAGAAAAATATTACGAAACGGACGGTTATCAACGATATATTGCTTATATTTATTCAAAAATTCATATTAATTCTTAAACTAACTATCATGAGGAAACTTTTATTAACCCTTGTCACGTTGATTGTGGCCAGCGCCTCTAATTGGGCACAGGAAACTGTTTTTCAACTCCATGACTCAACTGCCTATGATAAGGAGAAACACATGTACAATGTCACCCTCATCTCCGAGTTTGAAGGGGTAAAGCTTACGGTCAGTGGCAAAAACGGGAAGCATGATTATGTGGATTTAGGATTGCCAAGCGGTGTCTTATGGGCTACCTGCAACATTGGTGCGAAATCACCGGTGGAAACGGGCGATTTTTTCTCTTGGGGAGAAATCAAGAAGAAAAAGGAATACAACTGGAACACATATAAGTGGTCGAAAATCACGAAAAACGGAACCTATAAGGACGCAAACGGGAAGGAAAAACCCGCTTATAAAAAAGTACAAACAAAATATTGCGCCAATAGCTACATCGAGTACGAAGGAAAGAAATATGTGAAGAAAGGGGCGGATATGGATAGTATGAGAACTCTTCTCCCTGAGGATGACGCGGCCACCGCACAATGGGGAAATAAATGGCG
This sequence comes from Paludibacteraceae bacterium, assembly GCA_017962085.1. Taxonomy (GTDB): domain Bacteria; phylum Bacteroidota; class Bacteroidia; order Bacteroidales; family Paludibacteraceae; genus UBA1181. The sequence goes on along the minus strand of JAGCWA010000002.1, from coordinate 348 downwards.
CATGCCTACCATAGAGAATATGGAAGAGCTTATCGAATGGTGCGATTGGTTTTGGGTCCCAAACTATAACAAAACTGGCGTTGCAGGTATCATGGGCGTTTCAAAGAAGAATGAGAGCTTCATCTTTTTCCCTGCAGCGGGATTTATGTTTAACAAGTCCCTTAACGAAGTCGGCAAATTCGGAGCCTATTGGTCGTCTAACTTGGAAAAGAACGTGGATTATATGCAAAACATGTTAGATCCTAGCGCCAAATCGATGGGATTCTATTTCGGAACGAAAAAAATTGGAGGAGCATGGGTCCGTTCCAACTGGGACGATCGAATGTTCGGCATGCTTGTCCGTGCGGT
>JAGCWA010000049.1 GCA_017962085.1 Paludibacteraceae bacterium | reverse complement strand
GGACCGTAGACGGTGAAGAAGCGCAGACCGGTGCAGGCGAGGTCGTAGAGTTTGCTGTAGCAGCTGGCCATGAGCTCGTCCGCCTTTTTGGTGGCGGCATAGAGGCTCACCGGGGTGTCCACCCTATCCTCTTCCGTGAAAGGGGTCTTTGCGTTGCCGCCGTAGACGCTGGAGGAGGAGGCGTAGACGAGGTGTCTGACGTTGTTGTGGCGGCAGCATTCGAGCAGGTTGGCGAAGCCGATCAGGTTGCTCTCGATGTAGGCGAACGGGTTCTCGGTGGAGTAACGCACGCCGCATTGCGCCGCGAGGTTCACCACGCAGTCGAAGTGGTGCTGGACGAAGAGTTTCGGCATCTCCTGCCGGTCCTGGAGGTCCAGGCGGATGAACTTATAGTTGGGTTTGGTTTCGCTGCAGATATGGACACTGTACGGCAACATGGGGTCTACCACGCCTAATTCGGCCAAACGGGCCCTTTTCAGGGAGACGGAGTAGTATTCGTTCAGGTTGTCGAGCCCGACCACCTCATTTCCTTCCTCGAGCAAACGTTTCGTCAGGTGGTACCCTATGAATCCCGCCGAACCTGTCACTAAGATTTTCATATACAAAAAATTGGTTTAAAAGTTAATAATTCAGGTTAAAACAAAGATAGATTGTTTGGGGTAAACGCCAAACATCACTCGATACAAATATAGGAAATGTTTTTTAATATGTCAATTTATCGGCGGATTTTTTCAATATGCAGGGGGCGGGTTGTCAACAGGGGGATACCTAACAGACGTTCGTGCTTCACAGGGGTTCACACCCCTGCCTGTGCTGTTACGCCCTTTCAGGGATAGAAAGTTAATTCACCCTAACTCTTAACTCTTAATTCTTAACTCTTAATTAACTGTGTCTCGACCGGATTTCCTCGATCAATTCGTCCACGATGCAGTTATCTCCTAACAGATATAGTCCCATTTGTGGATCATGGAGGTTCTCGCATGTTTTGGAAGTATAGAAAAGTTCAAAGGCCTTTTCCATATTTATGTCCAGACGTTCGGAGAGGCGCATCACGACACGTCCGATCTTATTCCACATGTTCAAGTCGCTCAGCATATCATAAAATGTTTTTAAATGTCAGACATTGGTCTATCACCTCTTGGTTCAGGATGCATATTTGATTATTCGGTGAGTGTTTGGACAGTTCCTTTATCGCATGTGTTTCGTCGACCGTTCCATTAATGAATCCTTCAACCATATCGATTACGCGGTCGTTGGCGATACCACCTTCCACACAATCGAAATCTTTTGATGAGTCGTACCCTTTTCTGCAGGAGACGATAAATTGCAGCCATTCGGAATCATAATGTTCAAATTTTCGAAATCGGAAATTTTTCATGACGCTTTCGACGTCCAATCCATACGTGTTTACGATTGGAGATTCCCTTCTTTGGCGGGCGGTCCGTTCTGCCCAATCCTTCGCTTGTTGTAAGTCTCGGGTCACATAAAAACCTTTCCCGAAGTCCAGATTGTCACGTCCGACTTTAGCCAAAGGCTTTTCTATTTTTTCCACACCTCCATGGTAAACTTCTATCATATGGCTACTCCTTGTTTCTTTTCCCAAATCTCGATGGTCTTAATCAGGTCTTCCGTCACATGTTGGCGACTTTCGGTGTGCAATACATTGTAGCACGGAATGATATAATCCTTGATCAATCCAATTTTTTTCATACGTTGATACATGGTCCCCGGGGCGACATCTAAGGCTTTTGCCACAGACTCGACACATGAGGCGACAAAAATGGCGATTCGTTCGTCTTCTGAGGGGCAATACTCATATTTGTCTTTCGGGTTCATTGCGTATGCTGATATTTGGGGTTTTTGATACCTTTCTCGCAAAGATAATGAATTTCTTGGTGATCCTCCAACGGGATAAGAAAAAAGCAGCGAAATGTGATCGCTCTATCATAGTACTATCCCCTCCCTGTTCACATTGCATTGGAATGGTGTCATGAAAGGTCGGTTTTCCCAATCCTTGCGTAGAAGGACCAATGCGCTTATGTTGACACCTGTTTCCAACTCAATGTCATAAAATGGTGCGATGATGTGGTCTTTGTCGTCGTATGACAATTTGTCGGCATCGACCAGCAGTAACAGATCGATGTCGGAATCCTGGCGCGCGTCACCCCTCGCTTCCGACCCGTACAGGATCGTTTGCACCTTCGGCAGTAACTTTACCGCTTCTTTCCTTATCCGTTCCACAATTTCTGGCCTTCTCATAGCTGACACTAATTTTGCTACCTTTCTCGCAAAGATAATGATTTTCTTGGTGATCCTCCAACGGGATAAGAAAAAAGCAGCGAAATGTGATCGTTCGCTGCTTTTTCCGTTTGGTTAATTAGCTCATCGCCTCCTATCCAGGCTTTCTTAATTGCCTTCGTCGAACTGACGTTTCTTAATTGACTACGTTGAACTACGTTTCAAAATTCTTAACTCTTAATTCATAATTCTTAATTTTAACTTCTTCCCTATCCTAAACTCCTTCAGTTTGTACAAGAATCGGCAAGCCGACACGAAATAGTTGGATTTCACCCCATTGCGCTTGAGGGATGTATGGTGTTCTTGCAAGACCTTCACGTGGCTGCGGAGGCCGGAGGTAGATATGCCGCCTGTGCGCATGGTGACGAAGTCCAGGGGCAGGTATTTGGTTTTGATCTTACCGAAGTAGATGAAACGCAGGAGCAGGTCGAAGTCCGCCGCGATGCGGTAGCTTTTGTCGAACATGCCGTAGCGGTCGTAGACGCTTTTGCGGCAGTAGAAGGAGGGGTGTGCGGGCATGAATCCGTAGCGCATCAGCGAAGGGCGGAAGCGTTCGGAGGAGTAGTAGCGGATGCAGCGGTGCAGGTTGTGGGGCGAGACGTAGTGGACATCCCCGTAGACGGCGTCCAGCATCGGGTCGCGGAGAGCTTCCGCCACTTTCTGGAGGATATCGTCCGTAGTGTAGTAGTCGTCCGAATTGAGGATGCCGATGATGTCGCCCGTGGCTAGGGAGAGGCCGACGTTCATGGCGTCGTAGATTCCCTGGTCAGGTTCGGAGACGAGGACCATCCGTCCGCTGAAGCGGGGTTCGTATTCACGGCAGATGTTGATGGTGTCATCTGTCGAACCGCCATCTTTGATGATCAGCTCATAGTCGTGGAAAGTCTGCCGAAGCACGCTCTCCAACGTGTCTCGTATGGTCTTGCCACTATTGTACGAAGTGGTGATGATTGATATTCGCTTTGCCATATGAACACTTACATATTATCGGCTGTTATCTACTGTTTCGGTTAATAAATCGACAATCTCTATTCTTCCTGTGTAGGTTTTCCCCACATTTGAAATCTGATTTTACTTCAATTGATATTTTGGTAACACATTATACACTTTTCGGTGCAAACATACGATTTATTTATATTTGTTGCAATGGGTCTTTGCGTGTTTTTTTGAACAATATTTTTATCTGTCTGAACAGCGTCTGAAAATTTCTAATTGCTTAATTCTTAATTAACTTCTATTCCCCACTCCTTTGCGATATATTCCTTGATTTTCTCTTTGTCGCCTCCACATGCCTTTTTGCAGGCTAGTATATTTGCGTCCACTAAGGTCCTGTACCACCATCCTTGGATAAAGGCGAATAGAAAACCTTCCTTTCCATCGAGGAAACCGACTCGTATGATATAGCGATAGAGGAAGTAGGCGAAACTGCGCAGGAAAAGAGGGAGTTTGTTGTATCCGCTCTTTGTTTGATGCTTTGCGGTGGCTTGTTTCCCAAGGTGGGTTGCTTGGACGGGAACTTCCCTCAGTTGGTATGTCTCCGTCAACACCTCGCACGCCTCTCGTTGCGCATAGTTGATATGTTTCCTGCAATAGTCTGATATAGAAATTAATGAATGGTCGCAGAAGTCGTTTTTCAGGGTGATGGAATGACCGCTTTGAAGCGATATATGTTCGTCCATCAGCCTATTGTCGTAACGTCCCTCTCCATTTCGGAACATGCGCATCATCACAACCGGGTAGATGCCATGTTTTACCCATTTGTCCATGAAGATATGTCTGCGTTTCAACTCTATGCCGGTTACATCTTGAGGCAATGAGGGAACCGTTTGGGTCATCTCCTCCGCTAGTTCGGGAAGTAGATATTCGTCCGCATCCAATCGCAAGATCCAATCCGTGTTGATTTCCAGATGGTCCAAGGCCCAATTGAATTGTGTGGCTTGGTTGCCTGGCCATTCATGTTCCACTACCCTTACGTTCTTGAACTCGGCGCATATCTCTTGGGTCTGGTCTGTGGAAAAACAATCGATCACATAGACCTCTTTGGCGATGGGACATACGTTCTCCAAGCAACGACGGATATGCAGCTCCTCGTTGTAGGTGAGGATGATGACGGATAAATCTAACATCTGGGGGTATAAAATGCTATTGTATAAATTATGATGAATCGATAGAAGGCTTTATTCTTCAGAATTAAAGATCTGATTTAAATAGCAAATCTTTTTGTGCCACCATACTAGGTAAATATCTACGACAAATATATATCATTATTATACAACAAATTACAGATAAAAGCAATGATAATAGAACAACTATACTAATAGGCAAGTCTGTGATTCTAAGAAGTATTGGTCTTAAAATGAATATTTTATGAAATCCGAGAACAATTATGCTATACCTTCCTATGTAATTTATTATTGGCACGTAATTTAATATTTTTGAAAAATATACCAAACCTACACTTCCAAAGAAGCCACATAGATATAATTCTATTAAATTACAATCGTATTTGTTTTCATAAAATAATTGATTCCCATTACAAAATAGAAATACGAAAAAAAATGAGATTGATGAGAAAACAACACATCTGATTTTAGATATATTATCGAGCAAATGATATTTATTTCTCATTATTCCCCCAAAGACAACAAAAGGGAAACAAGTCATAGATGTGTCTAGAAAAAATGGAATATTAATGGATTTATATGAAAGACTAAATCCACCAATTCCAATGATTATGGATAAGATTAGAATCAGATATATGTTTTTAGAAATAAATTTATGGATTGTCATGTACATACAATATGTTGTAAACAATGATATTAAGAACCAAATAGGTGTATTCCAAAAATTGTTTTTCGTTTCAGTCAAAAGGAATTCAAACATAGAAGGGACTTCCCTTGGTGTTATAAATTCATTAACAACAGATGATGTGAAATAAAAGAATATGAACGGAATAATTAATCTGTTAATTTTTTTCTTGAAAAAATTTCTATAACCATATTTAAATGAAATGAAAATTCCAGACAAGAAAAAGTATAATGGCATTCTAAATGAGAAGAAAAATGAATTAACAATATCATTCGAGTAAAGAAAATCCCCATAATCGCAATGGTAGCTTACAACCATTAGTATACATATGCCTTTTGCAAGATCAATATAATCAATATGATTATCATTTTCTTCCCTATACACTATTTCACGAAGGGATTTTTTTATGTCAATATCTTTCATTTGTTTTTTAAGTTTCTATTTTTTATAAATTTAGCTGGATTTCCTCCAACAACAGTCCATGGTTCTACATCATTGAATACGACAGCACGAGCGCCTACTACTGCACCATCTCCAATTGTTACTCCCATACCTATAAAAGCATCAGCTGCAACCCACACATTGTCTTTTAGTGTAATTGATGCAGTTATTAGGGGCAACATTAAATCTTTGATATCATGGCTTGCTGTACATAGAAAGGCCCCTTGAGACACAACTGTATCGTTCCCTATGTGGATAGGTGCCTTATTATACACTATGGTGTTTGGCCCAATGCATGCACGTCCAACATTTAAATTCCATGGAGCAAAAATCGTGGCAGATGGATATATGTATGCATCTTTATTTATTGTTGCACCAAAGGCACGCAATAAGCCATGCCTTGCCCAAGTAAAAGATCTGCCAATTAATATGCGAAATAATGTTGCATTAATCGCATACCACACAAGTCGTTTTAAGTTATGTGGTTTTTCTTCTTTGTAATTTGAAAGATTCATCTGTTTCTAATGCTCCTGTATATTACACCTAAATGTTTTTTAGAGTATCTTGCCAATAAAGAGACGAAAATAATAAACTTTCTTTTGAACCAGTTTAATTCAAGTACTTCTTTTCTGGCACGATCAGCTTCATAAAGACCTTTGTCTTGATTTGTTGAACTAACACCACTAACATCAAAAAGAGATATTGAAAAAGGAAGTTGTAAAAAAGAATGACTATGCTTAACTATCGTTAATAGGAATTTATAATCAGCAGCAATTTTATAGGATTCATCGAAGATTATATTATGTTCATCAATGACTTCTTTTTTGCAAAAAACACTTTGATGGGATGCAAACATTCCATACCATGACCACTTGTGATTTCTACATGGAATAATAGGTCCAACGACATTATTATTCAATTCCTGATAACATCCATATACTAAATCTGGCCACTTGTCATTTGCAACAATTGCCTCCGCCACCTTCCTAATCACATCATCGTCTGCAATTAAATCTCCAGAATTTGCAAAATATATATAATCTCCTTTTGCTAGTGCTAATCCTTTGTTCATTGCATTATATATGCCAGAATCTCTTTCGCTTATCAATTTTGTTAAATTTGGCTTATATCTCTGAATAATATCAAGTGTTCCATCTGTAGATGCTCCATCAATAATGATATATTCTATGTTTTTGTATGTCTGAGACAATACAGATTTGATAGTTTTCTCTATTCCATCCTTTCCGTTGAATACAATGGTTACAATTGATATAATAGGTTTATTTGCCATTTTAGAAGATGTTTTTGATGTGGAGTTATTTATAATTCAAGGAGTCTTTATGTGATTTCAGAAAATTAATTTTAATGGACCATCTTTAAAATGTATAATTGATTTCTGCTCGAGAATACAATTTACTACGATGTCAAATCTTCTGGCAGCTTCTTGGGCAGACCATACTTGTGTTATGGTTCTATACCCAGCCTCTTGAATAGAATTCAATAACTCATTATCATTCAATAATTTGGAAATGGATTGCTTTAACTCATTTATGTTGCCAGAATGATATAATAATCCGTTTTCTCCATCAATAATCATGCTTCGAGCAGAACCAATTTCCTTTGATGAAACAACAGCACACTTAGTTTGCATTGCTTCATTCACTACAGCTCCCCATCCTTCGTAGCCATTACTTGGCATTATATATATATCTGCATTTTCTAATTCTTTTTTAACATTTTCATTGGGAAGAAAATTTTCAAAAGAAACATTCGACAAATTATTTTTTTTTACGTATTCTTCCAATGTTTTTCTTTCATCACCTTCCCCTATTATTTTTAATGAGATATTATACCTTTCTGACAAATCTTTATATGCCACGAGAATATCAATTGTTCGTTTCCAGTCAAGCATATTGCCAACCCAAATTAATTTTTTCATGTTAGATGGCTCAATCGGATGTGTAAACTCATATTCCGGAGTAAAATATCCAAAATTAAATGTTTTACCCTTACACAAGCCAACTCTACTGAAATCACAGCCTGCATAATAACCCATAGCTAGATAAAAGAAATTTGAGTGTTTGGATAATCTTTTAAAATCAAATAATATTTTCAAGTATGAAGGAAGAAATAATCTTTTAATTCCCACAGGGGGTTTAAACCATCTTTCAGATGCATAAAATACAATTTTACCTTTCTCAAGAGATGTTTTTACTAAACTATATTCATTCCATAATCTTGTTATAATTATATCTGATTTGTCCCACAAACTACGATATTCTTCTTGTGAATGTTTACTGACACGGAATATCCATTTTCCATCATATTGAGGGAATCCCATTTTGTCCCTCATTTCAAAATGTTCTGTAACTGCAAATATACAATTATCATTTCCATAATGATTCAACAGACACTTAAAGAATGGAACAAGATGATGTGTAATATCTCGAGAAACAAAAAGTACTTTCATCTAATCTGCTTAAATTTTGTTAGTGTTTTATATATAAGTATCTCGTTGATTTTTAAGTATTTGAATAAAAATCCCTCTAGTTTGTATTTAAAGATGCTTGAATTAAACAAATAATCTGTGTATATAGGATTGGCATTGAATTTAAAAATCCATTCTGTTTGTGTTGCTTTATCTGTTTGAGATATTATGTATAAAGCATTGTTTATAGATAAACAAATTAATCTTGAAAATGGAGTTGATTGCATTGTTTCTCCTTGCAATAATCCGAAATCAATCAATGAAGAAGCAACGGTTAAATAATCGAAAGCCCGCTTAGAGCAAATTGTTGTTGTAATTGAACCATCTCGTATTTGATAATGGTATAATATTTGTTTTACGATGGATATTTTTTTAGCTAAATATATGCATTTAGGAGTAAACTCCATATCTTCGTGGTATATCCCCTCCATAAATTTTAATTTATTGTGAATTAAAAATTCACGTCGGAATATATGAAAGGGCGCAGGAACACAACATCCATTAATCAATAATTCACGACTATCAACAATGTTTTGGGGCTCTGCTGAAATAGTTTCTATTCCATTATGGACTTCAGAATAACCAATATTCAAGACATCAACAGTTTCATTAGTGATATGTCTGAATATAGTTACTACAGAATCACAAGAGATAGTATCATCAGAATCCACAAACCATATATATTCCCCTTTTGCAAGATCTAAACCTGAATTTCGAGCTCCACTTAATCCTCTATTCTTTTGTTTATAAATTATATGGTTGCAATCCTTCCAATCGTAATTAGTAATTATGTCTTCACTTTTATCTAGAGATCCATCAATTACTATGATTACTTCAAAATCTGAGGTAGAAACACCTTTTTGGTTTACAAAACAAAATATACATGATTCAATGTATTTTTCTACATTGTATACTGGTACAATAATCGATAATTTACATTCCATATCCGTAAAAACAATAAAAAATCCTTATAGAAGAATAAATAATGCCACTAAATAAACATTTTCTATATTCAGATTCTGACATGATGTTTTGTTGTCGCATATAGCAGACGACAAATACAATTGGTATCATTGTCATAAACAACACGCGGTAAAACATAACAAAACTTCCTGATTTAAAAAAGAAAAAAATTGTTGACAACAACAAAAAACCTGTCATTATCTTTATTAGTTTAAATATCCCATTGTCAATTAATTCTTGAGATGTGGAAAACAACGATACCTTGATAATATAAAAAATCGGGATATAAAAAGATATGTATTGCAAAATTGTTTGAAGGAAAACCCCAGGAGTGTTAATATCGAAGCCTTTTATTACGTTATAGCTATCGGCGTTTCTAATTAATCGTTCATTTAGTTGTTCGTCTGAAAAAAATATATCTTGTTGTGCAGTGTACAAAAATATATCTTGGAATAAAACGATTAATATTGGTAAGCAAAGAAGAAGTATGATAAAACTTTTTTTGTTTAGTGGAATTATTACCATCAAAGACATTGCTAGCATTATATAACTTGATGTATGGAAGAATGTCGATATGAAAAATAATAGTAATGCGATAAAAAAACTTATTATTCTGTTACGAATAGGGCAACATATATAAGAGAATGCCAAGAAACAAATTGACATACATAGCGTTACGCGTGCATAACTAAATATTACAGGATATGTGGCAAATAAATATAATGTGGATAAATATATATTTATACCAAATCTTTTTGAAGATATGCAAAATAATACGAAAGCACTTCCCCAAACAATGATTCTGAACAAGAAATAATTACGCTCTGTTATTTGTGCTATATATCCATAGATCGCTTCTCCATAGTTGTATGCATTTAGTGTAAAATCATAATCGTGTATTACCTCCATAAACCGGAAGAAATCGCCGTCAATACAAAAACAACACAAAAACAACCCTATTATTGCTATATTGATTTTTTCTTTTGAAGATAAATACGTATCATCGTCGTTATCCTCATCGTAATAAATTAAAGAGGTTTTATTCATTACGATAATGGTAAAATACATTATTAGTAATAGCAGAGATGATACTGTATTTGGTTCAGTGAAAGGGAAATCAAACATAAATCACATTTATTTATAATTTATACACTAAAAAACCTTTGGTATAATCTATATTGTTTTTATATGTGATGTTGTCTCATCCATGCAAGTAGAGTTTCATTCGCAATACCAGATTCATAACTTCCAATTTCTTCATTTAAAAATGTATTGAGATTTAACAGATAATCATTCTGATTATAATTTTCTATGTTTTTTATCAACTCAGATTCTTTGTCTGAAAATGGGAATGGTAGACTATCTAATTTGAAGTAGGTGTTTCTATCATAATTTTTATAGTCTGTTGCATATAGAAAAACTGTTTTTTTCATATACGCATAATCAAACATTGACGAAGAGTAATCTGTTATTAGTACATTGCTTGAAACTAATAATTCCTGCATGTCATTATAGTATGTACCATCATATGTGTGCCTATAATTTATTAAATCTGAAGTGTCTATTCCTTTATTAATATAATTTGGATGCAATCTGACGATTATATGACAATTCTTCTTGAATTTATTTTCAAAACTTTCAAGAATACTATTCCAATTTAATCTATACATCTCAGTTGAATAGGATCCTCTAAATGTTGGAGCATATAGTATAACGAAATCATCTTCAGGAATATTAAAGTGACGAAAAACAGATTCTCTAATCTCTGTAATTCTTTTATTGTCAAATAATATATCATTCCTTGGAGTCCCACTTTCAAGAATTTCTCCATCATACCAAAATGCTCTTTTTATAACATCGGTTCTTGCCTTGCTACCAGAGATAATTAAATCACATCTTTTTGAATCAAGTTTAGCTGCTCGTACATATGGAATTCCAAGGGATTTAATATCAGCATCACCTTCGATACATTTTAATCCCATACTAGAATGCCATGTCATTATATATTTTTGTTTCTTCCTTTTTATCCATGAAGAAGCTGAAATAAATGTTCTTGTATTAGTTATAATATACTCTGAACTGTTTAAATAATATAGATATTTTAGCGTCTTAAATGTTACAGTTTTTATGCCTGCTGGCATTTTTGTAGGAGTTCTTCCTTTTAAAAATGCCCAAATTATATCATATTCATCTTTGTGATTCAATAGTATATAGTCTGAGACCGCTTTGGGATTACAAGAATAGTTTTTACCAAAGTATGACCACATTATTATTCTTCCTTTTTTTATAGGAAGTATCATTCGAAATAATAATGATATTATTATCCAAAATATATTTTTTATCCGATCTAAAAATAATTTCATAACTAAACTATTCTATGCTATTCAATTTGTTTCTTAGTACAGTTGAACTAATTCCATCAGTATGATCTAAATATATGATTTCTACGTTTAATGGTTTAAATTGTTCCTCAAATTTATTCCAAGTTTCGGTCCCTTTCCAATCAGACCCAACAAACATTTTATTAAAATGAAGTCTTTCCCATGCTGCCATTTTATTTTTATCTATCTGAGGTACTACAGAGTCAACATATTTAATGGATTCTACAATTGAAAATCTGTCTTTATATGGAATAATTGGTGTTTTATTTTTTTCACGTTGAACTAATTCGTCCGTACTTACTCCAACAATCAAGTAGTCACATTGTTCTTTCGCTTTACGTAGGATGTTTAAATGACCAATGTGAAACATATCAAAAACACCAGTTGTATATCCTATTACCATTTTTGTTTTATTATTTATAAATGACAAATGATGAATATAATTTATAATACAAATTAAAATAATTTTTGAGCATAGTATTTCACTTTACATAAGACAAAATAGCGCTCATTATGACTCAATCCGGCATAATATGAAGATATAATTGATATAATGAAAGTCGATATAATAATAATGATTGTTGTATTTGTCGTGCAATGCAAATTCAATCGAAGAACAATAGGTATTGTTATTGAAGGAATAGATACTTTAATACATGGTATTAGAACGTTATTAATAAACATACGGAATGAAATGTTAATTAATTTTTTTGTTTGATCAAGTCTAACTATGTATGTAATTATGGATAGAATTAGTTGAATTAATAAAACCATGTAGGCATCCGATCCATTTTTTAGCAACAGATATGAAGTCGGCAAGACCATAAGCATTACACAACTTGTAATTATTTTATATTTTCTTATTTTTTTAGTCGCTTCCACAGCCATTGTTAAAGGTCTAGCTATCATTTCTATAATAATTGTCACAATCATTATCCTCACAAAGACTATTGTATATTCAGGAACTTCACCTAACCAAATGTGTAATATAAAATCTGTTTCTATTAGTATAGGAATTGATATTATGAGCAGTAAAATATATGTAAATTTACAGCTTTTAAGCACAAGTGTTTTCATTTTATCCTCTTCGTTTGCTGCATATAGTTTTACAATTTGAGGATTTAGTGCAGTTTGAAAACTCGATGAAAACTGAGTTAATGTATTTTGAACTTGTACAGCTATGCCTCTGGCCGCATTTACAACAGGTCCAAAAAACATGTTTAAAAGGATATTTGTACCTTGATTACTTAAAACAGTTGCCGAACTTGCAAACATATTCCATCCTGCAAAACCTAACATGTCTTTAAATAGAGCCTTGTCAAAAATAAGGTGGTATGATGCTTCTTTAAAGTTTTTATTACAATACTGAGAATATAAAAACCTCATCAATAATTGAACGGAAGCTATCATTATCGAATATACAAGTAAGATGTCGTAATTATTTATGTATGACAATGATATCGCAATCCCTAATTTTAAAACAGTCTCCAATATTGACATTAGAGCAAAAATGGACATTCTTTCATGTGCAATAATTATTGCATTGTATGGGAAACTTGTAAATGAAATTATTGTTGTTAGAATGGATATTTGAAATACCCAAAATGCACATGATATTCTTTCTGTTGGAATGACTAGTTTATAATATAAAAACCATAACCCTATTGTTTCTAACAATAAAACAATAATTACAGAAATTAAAGCGTGAATGTTTATACTTGTACAAAATATTTTGTTTAGTTTATTTTCTTCTGATCTTCCTAGCTCGTACGATATAAATCTTTGTGTAGAAACAATCATTGAAGAGCTTAACATACTAAACATACTGACAACGCCTCCAACAACATTATATATACCATAATCTTCTACCCCAAGAGCTTTTAATACAACCCTAGACGTATATAGACTGATAAGCATGGTAATAAACATCCTTCCATATAAAAGAAGAGTGTTTTTTGCCAATCTAGTATTGTTCGATTGATTATCTTGCATCGATAAAATTTTAAGTTGATAGTTAGATATTTAAGAAAAATGCAAGAACGTTTTTCGACTTAGACATATACGCATCAATCTCCTATTTCAATATTATTGTTCTTTTGTTTGCCCAATCATACGAAGCATATAAGGGGTATACAGCAATTCCACCAACACATTCAAAACTATGACGACATAGTTCAGAACGGCTCCAGCTTTCAGTTGATTGGACTGAGGAAACATTGTTATTTATTGATTGGAAACGATGAGACGCGAAATGGATCACATCCCATTGTTTGTCGGTTTATATATATATCAACATTCTATTTTTCAGTGCGTCGACCGATAGGGTTGTATGACTCGAGAGGAAGTATGATATTTTATTTCTTTTGTAACGACGATAACTTCTTAATTAATTCAGATATACGTTCTTTAGTTACTTCTTCTACTTTCTCACTGTTTTTAACTTCTTCAAGTTCTCCTACTAAATTTTCAAGCATTTTTTTGTTGTCTGTAACAAGATGATCAAGAACTTTTACTACCGTGTCTAAATCATCCTCATTGATAATCTTATCTTTCATTAGTCGAACAACTTCTTTCTTTTGAGAAGCGTCTCCATGCTTTAAAACAAGAATCAAAAATTCTACATTGTCCTTGTATGCACCGGCTGTATCTTTATTAAAAGTGGTTACTGCATATTTTGCTACAGATGTTGGCAACTTATTAATTGTTTCGCTATCCAATTGAGAAACATATTTTGTCACTATATCTAATAGTTGATCATCCTCAACCAACTTTAGAATAAGCTTTTCAACGTTATTATTGGTAACATTATCAATCAAATTGTTTATTTTATTCCTAATTGTTCCCTTGTCTAACATCAGACTACCATCACTTTGTCGAGATAATATTATCTCCAGTATAGACAACACATTATGATTGTTGTAGTCATCAACATTTATAAGTGTAGTGGCCAAAGGTTGTATGGAAATATTTAATGAATGTATCTTTAGGGCTCCTTCTAAAACCGCATCTTGACATTTTAAGAATAATCTATTTATAGCGTTATTTATGTTAATCTCCCCCCCAGAAATACGCATTATTTCATAGCAGAATGGAACTACAATCTTAGCTTGTTCTTCGTCAATCGCATCAATGATTAAACCTCTATATGGATTACTTAAAGGTGTATTTATAACTATATCATAAAGTGATTGTGGTTGATCTGTGAGTGAAGAAGTTTCTATAGTCTCAAAAATAGGTAATAACTGGTTAATTAGTTTTGTATACTCTCCTATGTTTTTTGCCCTATTCCCAAACAATTCTATGTACTTGTCAAATAGTGATAAATAAGTGTCACCTGAAAGCCCTTTATTATTCTTGATGCACCAAATAATATTTTTAACATGTACACGATTATCCGTGGCGGTCATATTTTCTATTTGTTTAGTTACAAAAGAATCATTAAACAAGAGTTTCTTTTGAGTGTCTGTATATGCTATATCAAAATCTATAGGATGTTTCACATAATAATTCCCAACTAAATTGGCTATTCCTTTACAATCTAATTCTGAATTCAGGTTGCTTAAATAACCTCTAAATATACCAACATAATTAGCATTATCATCTTGATCCTTGTTTGATTCTAAATATTCTGTAATACAGTCAAGAAGTTCTATCATACCCAAAAATTCCATTTTGTAGGCCATATAACATAATTCATTTGGACAACTGGTGTGAGGTATGGCATCAGAATAGGAAAATACAAATAATTCATTTATTTTATGCAATGTTGATTCATCAAAAACATTCGCTTTATATAGTTGACAATAAAAGTCAATCCATTGTGTCGTTTGTGATGTTGCTCCGTATTGGACATCCATCTTCATTGATTCAATAGCAT
This sequence comes from Paludibacteraceae bacterium, assembly GCA_017962085.1. Taxonomy (GTDB): domain Bacteria; phylum Bacteroidota; class Bacteroidia; order Bacteroidales; family Paludibacteraceae; genus UBA1181. Next base: position 93,422 of record JAGCWA010000049.1, on the reverse strand, counting down.
AATCAACTAGAATTGCTTTCTTTTCACTATTTGTATTTGCGAATTCATTTACCTTGTCGACATCGAATGTGCGTACAGATTTCTGTATATCGTCAGGCAAGTCATTGAAAATAGAGGATGTATTAGTAAATATACGATACAATGCATCTGGCGATGTCCTCTTTATAATACTACAACTCACTCTCATAAAAGCGTTTAAGGATTCATTATAGTCCTCCTTATCACTATTATAAATAATATTTAAATCTTTCGTCGTTTCTTTGTAAAAATCAGGGTATTCTTCTCGCAGAATCAAAGCGACACAGATAGCTGTTTCGTTTTCTTCGGCAAAATTTTTTTCATACAAAGCCAACTCTCCATTTAGATTATTAAGCAATTGAATTATTCTTCGAGGATTATCAGCAAACACTTTGGCTACTATTGCCAAAGTATCATTATTATAGCCAAGGTTATTTTTTGTATTAATCTCATGGGCAAAATGATGCAGATCAGTTTCTTGATGGGGCTTAATACGTAGTGTCACATTAAAGATTTTTCTTAAGAACTCATCTTTCTCTTTATCTATGTTCGTTTCATCTCCTATGCCCTTATTCGAACGACGGAATAAATGTTTTTTTAAGGCCTCATCATCTACTGGAACTATAAAAACCAAATTGTATTCCTCATCACTTAAAAAAGTCTTAATATCTGTCAGCAACTGATATGCTATATCGCTTGGACATCGGTCGATATTGTCAATTACAATGATTAGTTTTTCTATTTTATTTTTGTCACCATCACTTTTGCCGTCATCTTTTTTTTGTTTTAGGCATTTACTCATCATTTTTTTGAAGCAGGCTTCAAACTGCTCTGGAGCAAACAATGTGGGTTTATTTACAGTTAGCCTCAAGTCATAAAAACAACCATTAAAAAGAGCTATTAGAAAAGTTCCAAGAGTTGGTATAGCTATTTTCCATTCTATTTTTACTTTGGGCAAGATAAATATAACAACAATACTCAAAATGAGTAAAACAACTCCGGCAAGAAATAATCCTTTGGCACTTAACTTACTTTTAGGTTTCGCTTCTATCGTTTCTGACTGATAAAAACGCATCATTTCGTCAGTCTGTTGGATTTCCAGCTCTTGTTGGACTTTCAAAAGAAACATCCTGCGAAATGAATCATTAGCATATTTCCATGCATCATATGTAATGAACTTTACACCTTCTTTTCCTATCTTTTTCTGTGCCGTTTTAATAATAGAAGACTTTCCCGTACCCCAACCGCCAAACACACCTATAGTGAAAGCCTTGTCTTGTGGTGCTTTCTCTATTAAACTAACAAGATTATTGGCGTAAACGCTAGTTTTTAATAAATCGTTCGAAGAGTCAAGTTCTCGCTCTTGGTCTAGTATAAAAGCTTTCATTTAATTTATCCTAATAAATCTTCTTAATATAGCATAATGCTGATTATCTCTGGATGATTCCTTTTAACACATTCAGCACTATGACGACATAGTTCAGAACGGCACCCGCTTTCAGTTGATTGGACTGAGGAAACATTGTTATTTATCGATTGGAAACGATGAGACGCGAAATGGATCACATCCCATTGATTGGTATATACACATCAACACATTAGGAAACACAGGGCATTGCCTTGGGCTATATTTGTTGGAGCTACAGTTCCATGAGGAGTTATCTACAGCCTTTCGATCTCCTCTTTGGGAAGTCCGGTTATATCGGCGATGTCTTCTGATGACATGCCCTTTTGTCGCATTTTCTTTGCGGTGCGGATCTTCTCTTTTTGTTCGCCTTCCGCTACTCCTTCCCTTTTTCCCAGCCCGAAGTGGTAGTCTGGGTCGAAGTGGTTGGAGTAGTCGACATCTTGCCAGAACTTGTCGTAGGCGAGGATCTGGGCGTCCGTGTAGACGGAACGTTCCACGATGCCGAGTGCCTCCTTGATCTCCTCGGAATTGAGCATCTCTTTCGGCACGACGGTCGTCTGCTCGTCTATCTCGGTCAAGAAACGCAACCAGAGCGCCATCATCCGTTTGTCGGAACCCGACATGGGTGTGAACTTCGGCAGTTCCACCAGTATGATGTTGAGTCCTTCGATGATGCGGTCGGGGTGTCCGTCCTCCGTCAGCATGTAGTGGTGGTAGAAGTCCTGCCCGTAGTAGGGGCTGCACTCCCTGACCAACATGTCGTCCGGCCTGCTCTTGAGCGTCGGTTCGAAGGTGTCGTCGATAAGACAGAGCGCATAGACGGGCATGGCGTCCGCGAAGGGTTTGCCCTGCCCGAGCTGGTTGCTGTAGGCCCGTGTCGTGTTGTGGAGGATGCGTTGCTTGAAGTCCGAGTTCCAGACCATCTGCATCTCCACGATGAAGGAGCGCCCGCGGTCATCCTTGCAGCGCACGTCCACGATGGAGTACTTCCTCGTGGGCGTCTCGGGGAACATCTCCGGTGTCTGGTACTCGATGGAGACGATCTTCGCCTTGTCCTCGAAGTCCAGCAGGGCATTCAAGAAACTGATGGTCAGGTTCTTGTGCTCACCGAACACCTTCTTGAAGGTTATGTCCGCCTTGGGGCTCAGATATTTTGACATAGTCGTCTCGCTTTTTTTGTTTGAATGTGACGCAAAGATAATAAATTCTTTTTATGGATTTACATTTTACGTCAGAATGATTCAGGGGTGATGCCATCCCAAGGCGTAATCCATTGGGACGCACCGTCGCCCGATTCAGTATTTGATCTTCTCCTTGATCCAGAGCACGATTTGCTTGGTCATGGAGAATCCGAGGTCCTTGTTCGGCAGGAGGGAATCGATGCCATGGGAGATGGCGCACCGTTGCTCCTTCGTGAGGCTATCATGCAGGTTATGCCGCATGATGTGGTACCCCATGGCGAAGAGCATTCGTCCGACCGCCCGTTTATGTTGCCCGGGTTCCTTTTCCGTCACCCGTTGGTAGACGTTGAAGATGTTCCGAACCTCCTGGGAGAGGATTTTCCTCGTGTCCGCCGAGGAGCGGATCGAGGAGGCGTTGCTCCGCCGATAGTGGTACAGCGGGGTGTGGACGAACTCGATGGTGTGGCAGTTGGCCACCAATTGCGAAGTGATCACGAAGTCCTCGAACATATTGCAGGTCGGGAACTCCAGTCCGTTGTAGGCCTCACGTTTCGTCAAGCGGCTCCAAACATAGGCGTCCGTCTCCAAGGAGAGGATCGTCTCGTAGTAGGTGTCGCGGGAGGCTTCGTAGTGGCTGAGGACCTCGTCATGGTCCTCATATTCCTCCGACCAGTCGCAGCATACCATGTCCGCACCCGTATCCACCGCCCGTTCATAGAGAATCTCCAACATATCGGGCTCGATCCAGTCGTCGGAGTCCACATGCAGGATGTAATCCCCTGTAGCCTGCTCCACCCCAGCCCGACGAGCCTGTGGCAGACCCATGTTGCGCTCTAGGTTGATGACCTTGACGTCCGCCTCCGGATACTCCTTCCTCACGTCGGAGAGCACATTCATGGAAGCATCCTTCGTGCAGTCGTTGACGAAGATGAACTCCACGCTCTTGAAAGTCTGCGAGAACAGAGAGCGCGCGCAACGTTCGATGTAGTGCTCCACACCATAGACCGGCACGATGACCGACACTTTCGGTGTGGGAACAGTTTTACCGTCCATTTCAATTCGTTTGTCCATTCAAAATAGCGTTTGCGACGAAGAGGGTTCCCCCTCCTCCGTCAACCTATAAAGAACCTTTTCATTTTCCCGGCCAGCGTTCTCGCGGACTCTTCCGCGGAGAGCATCAGGCGGTATGCGCCACTAAGCGACGGATGTCTGAGCGCATGGGTCGTCCACCGTCCCACAATGGATGCGGAGCGGCTTCCCGATAGGAATGTTTCATTCACCTCCGGATAGAGGTCATACAGATCCTTTCCGTTGCCCAACCTGGAATAGAAGAGGCGCTCTTTCGTGCCCATCTTGAGGTTGTCCAGCCACGAAGGATCCGGCAATATATGCTCGAAATGACTGATCACCCACTTCTGCGATTCGACGGTTTCCGGGCGGCAGGTCCGCACCAAGGAATTAGGGTTCGAAGAGCAGTCGTAGTGATAGAATGCTTTGTTCAAATAGACGATTTTGATATTCTCCATGCAGAGGGAGGCGTTGAAGTACATGTCTTCCCAGATGTAGAGTTTGTCGGGGAAGCGGAGGCCTCGGCTCGTGTAGCAGGAACGGCGCACCAGCTTGTTCCAGCATGCGGAATGGAGGTCATGGAAGAAACCCTTCATGACCGTTTCGTGATCCAGCGCCTCTGGCTCCTGCTTGGAGTAGTATTGCTTGCCGTTACGGTTGATGAAGATGTCGCAGATCACCATGTCCGCGTCCTCCTCCTTCGCTTTCGCATAGAGTTCCTCCAGCATGGTGGGCTCCATCCAATCGTCGGGGTCCACATGGACGGAGTATTCTCCCGAGATATGGTCAAGTCCCATGTTCCGCGCGCTGCAGAGTCCGCCGTTGGGCTTATGGTAGGCATGCACGCGGCTGTCCTTGCGGGCATACTCGTCGCACATCTCCCCGCTACGGTCACGGCTGCCATCGTCGACCAGCACCAGCTCGAAGTCGGTGAAGGTCTGCGCCAGAATGGATTGCACGCATCTGTCCAAGTATGCTTCGGCTTGGTAGACTGGGCAGATGATGGAGATGGAGGGCATGGGAATTAAGAATTAAGAATTTTGAAACGTAGTTCGACGTAGTCAATTAAGAATTACTCGTGGCCGTAGTAGCCGTATTTGCCTTTGTAGTACCCGTATTTATAGCCATAGTGGCCGATGGATTCGGTACCATTGAGGACGATGGCCAGCTTGTTGAAACGCTTGTCCGTGTAATACTTCTCGATGTCAGGCAGGATCGCCTTTTCGAGGAGGTTGGCGCGGACGACGAAGAGGGTCATATCCGCCCATTGCTTGATGATATCGGCATCGGTGACGATCTCCACAGGAGGACAATCGATGAAGATATAGTCATACTCCTTGCGCAGCTCGGTGATCAGGTCACCCAAGTGGCTGGAGGTGAGCAATTCGGCAGGGTTCGGCGGCAGTTTGCCCGCAGGCAGGATGTCCAGGGTCTGATGCACGATGAGTCCGTGATAATCCTTCTCGTTGCCGCTGAGGTAGTCCACCACGCCATGGTGTTTCGGACAGTCGAACGTCTTGGAGAGCGTCGCCTTGCGGAGGTCCAGGTCGAGGGCGATCACACGCTTGCCGTTGATGGCGAAGGAGAGGGCCAAGTTGCTGGATATGAATGTTTTTCCACTGTTGATATTGGCGGATGTGATCATGATGGTCGCGGCACCATCCTCCTTGCACATGAACTCCGTATTGGTACGGATGACACGGAAGGCCTCGTTGATGATGTCACGGCTCTGCGGTTTGACCACCAGTTCCACCTCCTCATCCGTTTCCTCCTTGCGCAGGAAAGAGAAGGCGCTGATGTGGTTCTTCTGTGAGCAGAGCGGTATCTCGCCGACGTATGGAATCGTGAGCGACTCCAAGTCCTTGCGGCCGCGCACCCTGGTGTTCAGCAACTCCCTCACGTAGAGGAAGACGAACGGAATGGACAATCCCAGCAGGAAGGCCAAGGCGACCACGTTCCTCTTGTTCGGGGAGAATGGTCTGTCACCCCCGCCATACTCAGGCTCCATGATGACGCGCGTGTCGTAGGCGGTGAAAGCCTGGGAGATCTCGAACTCCTCCTTCTTCTGCAGGAGGAAGAGGTAGAGTCCCTCCTTCACCTTCTGCTGACGTTCAGCGGAAAGCAGGTGGCCCGCTTGTTTCGGGTTGGAACTGATTCTGGAGTTGATTTCGTGGCGGTTAGACTCGTAAGAGTCCAATTGCAGTTGCAGGGCGGTGATGTAGTTCTCCACGGAGGAGATAATCGCCCCGCGCAACGCGACGAGTTGGTTGTCGATGTCCTTGACGAGGAGGTTCTCCTCGCTACTGCTCTCCACGAAGCGGCTCCGTTGGAGGGTCAGTTTATTGTATTCGGCTATCTGCGCCTGGATGCTCTGCTCCGTGACGCCCACGTTGGCCGGCATGAGCTGGTCCTTGTTGTTCTTGAGGAAGTTCAGCAGGTATTGCGCCACGGTGAGTTCGTTGGCGTGTTGCTGCAGGTTGCGTTCGTTCTCGCCCGCCAAGGTCAGATCGTAGTTGGCGGTGGCGTGGATGTCCGGGATGCGCTGGCTACTCTTGTAGGTGGCGATCTCCCCGTCCACGGAGTTCAGGTCGTCCTCCAGGATGCGCAACCTTTGCGTGATGAAGTTCACGGTGCTCAGCGTCACCTTGTTCTTGTCCTGCATCCAGAACTCGTCGTAGACGTTCGTCACCATCTTCAGCACGTCGATCGCGCGCTCACGGCTCTGGTCGGTGAAGGAGAGGTCGAATACCGTACCCATCTTGTCACGCAGGGAGACCGAAAGCTTCTCCTTGAATTGGTCGATGGCGGCGTATGCGCTGATGTGGGACACCTGAATCGGTTTATAGAACGGTTCCCCCGTGTAATACTTGTTCTGCTGGACAAAGATTCTTCCTATCGGTGAGTTGACCGTATCCCCATAGTTCACGATGAATTCGTCAGGGAATATCTCCTCGCCTACCGTGAAGGAGGCAAGGCTGATGGTGCTATCCTCCCTCATTTGAGCGATCAGATTCCCCTCGCCATGGCTTGGCATATCCACGAAGACAATGTTGAAAGGGAGGTTGGAACCGTAGAGTATCTCGTCGCGGAACGTACCCTTCACCGAGTAGCTATCGTTCAGGTGGAGACGTTGGATCACCGTATGGATGATGTCCGGCGTCTGGAACGTCATGATGACGTTGGAGGTGTTAATCTTGAATTGGGAGAGACCAATATCCGTCATGGACATCGCCACGTCGCCCAAAAGCGATTGTCCGTCCTTGTCCTGCTTGATCAGGAGGGAGGAGGTGCATTTATATGTCGGAGGGGTGGTCAGGATGTGGTAAGTGCCGATCGCCAAGCAAATGAAGAGCGAGAGCAAAATCCACTTCCAATTGGAGATGTAGATGCTGAAAATATCTTGCAAAAGGACTTCGTCTCTTTTGACGGGAGTTTTCGGTGGAACGTTATTAGCCATAAAAGTTTAGATAATTAATCTATTTAAGAACCAAGTGGTCTCGCTGTTTATTTGTTTTTGGATTGAACTAACACCACGACGGATGTCACGGACGTGGCCAAGGATGCGATGGACACCCAGAAAGAGGCCGACCGTATCGTGTTACCGTTGACGGAAGATTCTCTCGCCCGTTTCGAGGTCGGCGCCACATAGACGACGTCTCCCTGTTGGATATAGAACGCTGGGGATTTGTAGATTTCCTTTCCGTTCGTCAGGTCAACTTTATAGACTTGGTCTCCGTCCAAAGTGTGGCGGATGACCGTGATATTCTGACGTTTACCATTGATGTTCAGGTCGCCCGCCATGCTCAACGCGTCGAAGATCGAGAAGTGGTCGCGGTCGATGCGGAAACGTCCCGGACGAACCACCTCGCCCAAAACGGCAACGCCAAGGTTCATGTATTCGACCGTCACCACAGGGTCCTTGATTTGATTGCTTTCGATCAATTTCTGCTTCACCAAATCAGCCACCTCCTGACGTTTGAGACCGGCCACAGGGATTTTGCCGAGGATCGGGAAGTCGATGTTTCCCTCCGTGTCAACGGTGTAGCCGACGACGCTGTTAGCGGAAGAGTAGCTGTTGATCGTGAAGTTGGAGGAGCTGAAAGACTCCACCCCACCGATACGGTTCGTGTAGTAAGGGAGGTTGAACATGGCGGAGATCTGAGGATCCCTGCAACTTACGATGATGAATACTTGGTCTTCGGGCTTCAACACGATGTTCTGGTCATACGACGCGCGCAATTTCATCATGTTTTCCGTGTCTTGAAGGTAGGTCACTTTCTTTTGCGGGTTACACGAGGAAAAGAGTGTGACACCCAACAGGAGAATCGGTAAAGCCTTAAACAATCTATTCATAAAATCCTAAAAATTAATAATCTAATTGCATTTCTTCAATCAACGGGCGCCCCTTTTCTGAAAAACGCACCATCCACATCCGCTCACGGCGCGAAATTACAAAATTTTTTGTTATTATTTATAATTATGAAATATCAACGTCGAACCAACGTTTCAAAATTGACTACGTCGAACTAACGTTTCTTAATTCTTAATTCTTAATTCCCTAGTATCTTCCCGTCTTCACATTCCACACGAACTCCAAGAGATAGATTTGCCTTTTGATTCTGGAAGGCTGGTTGATCAGGCGGTAGAGCCATTCCAGGTTATGGTTTTGCCACCAAGCCGGTGCGCGTTTCACATGGCCGGTATAGACATCGTACGAGCCTCCCAAGCCTTGGTAGATGGCAGGATGGCGCTTGGCCATGTCCATCATCAGCAACTCTTGTTTCGGGGAACCCATGGCGACGAAGACGACGTCCGGCTTCTTCTCCGCCACATCGTCAATGAGCGCATTACGCTCCTCGTCGGTTTTGATGTAACCGTTGCGGTAACCGACGATGTTGATACCCGGGTAATCCTTCTTTAGCTTGTCGATGGTCTCGTCGATGACCTCCTGTTTGCCACCTACGAAGTAGAAGGTTTTGTCCTTGTAAGTGTTGGCGATGATACGTAACCAAAGCACACATCCAGGTATCTTGGTCACATCATAGTAACCCTTCTTGTGGAGAACCATCACAGCACCAGCCCCATCACAGTAGCCGATATTTTGGTTGATGATATTCCTCGTCTGATCAGTGGCGTGAAGGATCTTCTCGGCATTGATGGCGACGAGGATACCCTTGTTTTCGTCCACATGATTCAACAATTGCTCGAAAGTGGTGAACGGGTAGATATTAAGGCCGTTCACCTCAACACATGCTTCTTTTTGCATCTTTGTATCTGATAAATATTGAACTGAAATCAATTTGTATTGTGTTTATAGTGTGGTGAGCCATACGATTCACCGAAATATGGTCTAATAACCACTTGAATCAGGTCGACCGGTAGTTCTCAGGCCAGTCTGTCAAGGATGAAATAGGACAAGGCATTGAACATGAATGCGTTGCTCCACCTCATGTAGCTGATTTTGCTGCTGATGCCCTGTTTCAACTGATAATAGAAATAACCTTCAGGATCCTGCATGTTTTGGATGGTCCAGGCCAACACCTTATCCTCCATGTCATGGAATCCCTGCGTCTTGTGCAGGCGGTGCAGTGTCACGAAGAGCTGTCCGGGACAATGGATGTCGATCGGGTACATCCTGTTGGAGTAGTATTTAGGGGTGCAATTCTCGTCGAACAGGTTCTTGACGTAGAAATCGAAGCCCTTCTCGATACCGTCTAGGATCGGTTTGGCCACCTCGTCCGAATCGGTCCCCTTCACGCAGTTCTCATAGAAAGCGATGAGTCCGTCTAGGTTATAACCCGTATGGAAAGAGTCCACCCACTGTTGTACGGGAAGCAGGCCGTAGACCCAAGAACCATCCTCCCTTTGTCCGTTCAAGGCGGCGCGCACCGAAGCGGCGGCCAGGCGTTTGTACTCCTCGTTGCCCGTGTGCTTATAGCATTGGCTCAGCAACTTGCTGCCCAATAAGGAGGCGTTGTAGACCGTGTCGTTTCCTTGCAACGGACTGTAGGAGAAGAGGAAGGATTCTTCCTGACCCTCTTTCCCCTCTGTGATTATATGTCGGTGCAGGTCTTTTATGACGAATTCCGCAGAGGAAAGCGCCACCTGCTTGTATTCTTCCACGCCAGTCACCTCGTAGGCGTCGAACAATGCGGAGGCGCAGAAGTTCGTGGCGACCACCGTAGGCGTGTAGGCGGGGAACAAAAAGAGGCGACGGGCCTGCCAATCGAAGTTATATCCCCAGCATGCGCCGTGGTAATTCCCTTGGGAGCGCATGGAGAGCAAGAGCTTCGCCAGCTCGTGCACCTGCTCCGTCAAGGCGGCCTTGGTGCCTAATTCAGGTTCCAACTCAGGGTTCCGTTCCACCGCCTTCACCAGGTTGCAGTAACCTTGCAGGAAGAGACCGATGCCCTTCGCGTTATGCTGTTTCGGAACGAGGGCGATCCTCCTCAGGTTGAACGGACAACGTTTGAATCCCTGTATGATGGATAGTCGCAGCAGGGCGGAGTGCTTCAGCGGCAATACCGCATTGAAGAGCTTGGAGTTCAGTCCGTCATACGGATCCCAGCCCTTGAACTGCTCCTTTTCGCAATATGTCTTAAGCTTTTTGAAAGCGTCTAATGCCGCACTCATTCCAATTCACTCTTCTTAATGAAACGTGCGGGGTTGCCAGCCCAACCCTCGTAATCAGGTATGTCCTTGGTCACGACACTCCCCGCCCCCACGATGGCGCCTTCGCCAATGGTGACTGGTTTGACGACCAATGTGTGCATGCCTAGATAAGCCTTCTTTTTGATGAGCACCTTTCCTCGGTCGTACTTGCCGGTCTTCGGGTTCATGAAATGGGTCACGATGCAGACGCCCGTGGTGAGACGTTCGCCCTCTTCCAAGGTGATATCTTCCGGGTAGTTGGTGTCGAAAGTGACGTTCTCGCCCACGAAGGTACGTTGCGGGCACAGTACATTGACGCCGCCCCACTTACAGCATGTGGCGCGCCAACCCCTAGACTTCATCGGCAAATGCTGGAGATGAAGGAAGATCCGTTTACGTATTCGGCTCAGTTTCATATCATAAGATTATATATATCGATAAAAAATCTTTTCCATACGCTGTGCCACCATGGATGCCAAGAAATGGTCATGCGCATATTGGTGGTTGTATACGGAGATTCGTTTGGTCTTCTCTTGGTTCTTGATCAAATCCGCTATTGGAGGGACGAAGTCGGCGGCCTCGAAGGTATTGACCGTGGAGCCCATGTTTTCGTCGAAGAAATCTACCATACCGCCCACAGGATGCGTCACAACCGGCAATCCGAAAGCCATCGCCTCGAGTACGGAGGTGGGCATTCCCTCATGGTAGGAGGTGAAAAGATAGAGGTCTGCCCGTTTGAACTCCGCCACCAGTTTTTTCCCGGACAATGCACCTGTGAATGTGACGTTTGGGATAGCTTTATCCTTTACATACGCCTTCGCCTCGTCAAGGTCGGCGCCATCTCCCACGACGGTATATTTCAGGGAAGGATATTTATGGGAAAGCTCCTTGAACACCTCTAATGCGAGCATGATTCCCTTAGCTTTCGTGACCCTTGCCAGAAAGAGTATATTCTCCACCTTGCCTTGCCGTTGGTCTATCGAAAAGCCATCCAGCATGCGGTCGTCCACCTTCGTCGTCGTCAACTCGATCGGAACGGTGACCCCCCACTCCTCCAGGATGGTCTTGAACTCCTTCGCCAAGACGAAGATCAGGCACGTCTTATTGAGTTGCTCGACGATATATGGTTTCATGTCCATCACCGACTCCGTGTGGAATCCATGGAACATGATAGAGACCTTGAATCCGAAGAAGCGAGCGATCTTCAGGTATGTGAAATCCCGCTTGATCGCCTTCGGGGCCATGGATGGATTTACCATCACGATGTCCGGACGGAAAAGCAACAAACGGATGATGAACTTCAGGATGTCAAAAGGTAGGATAAGATAGGTTAGCCATGGAGTATTACGGATGCGCTTGCCTACGCAATTATATTTCACACGCTCCGTCCAGAAACTTCTCAATCCCATGAAGTGGTTTGCGACTCCGCCGCAGAACCTGAGACTAGGTGTATTGATGAGTATTTTCATATTTTATGAAAACAGAAGGTAGTTTTTATGCGTTATTTGTTTAATTCTAATTCATTAATTGGTCGTATTTGCGGATGTACGAATCACCTAGGCTATCGACGCCGAAAATGGAGAGACCCGCTTCACACCAACGTTGGCGTTGACTTTGCAGCTCTTCGTAGGACGGTAGTGCATTGATCTCCTCCTCATTGTTCACAAGGCATCCCGCACCTGTGGACTGGATATGTTCCACCGCCACCTGTACGGTCTTGTTATGGATCACGTAGAGACCCATTGCGGCGAATTCGCTGAACTTGGAAGGGGAAGCTGAGTTGTTTATAAAGGTGTCGTCACGCCAAAGGACCGCCACATCCGCTGCGGAGAGCATGGCCGGCATCTCTGTGAAAGGAACCGTCGTCGTGATGCACCCTTCTATGCCAATGTTGATCTTGGAAAGATTTATCACACGTACACCCATTTCCACCAAACGTTTCACCACAAGATGGTCTTTTTGCCACACCGCGTTTCCGCCCGTCGAGCAGACCGCAAGCACCTCATTGTCCGCTATGCCGTAGCGTTGACGTATCTCCCTCCTTTTTCCCTCATCGAAGACGAACTGCCTGCCCGCTATGTTAGAGTGGACAAGCTTCGGGTATTTGCATGTAGGGTAATTCGTGCTGATATAGTTGTTGATTGCGGAAGATACGGACGAGATGGCGATTCTCATGTTATCAGGCGAGAAGAGTCTCTTATAGCAGGACTTCAGATAGACGCACTGAACGGAAGAGAGCAGCTTACGTTTCCCTTTCAATTGTTTCTGCTTGTATTTCAGTTCCTCGCAGATAATTCCACGGATGTCAATCAGCATGGGTAGGTTCAGTCTGTACTTCTGGAATACGCACTTCATGCAGTATCCGACATATTCGCTGCGCACATGGAAAATGGCCTCGTGGTATCCTTCGATGGAGGTGATCCCTTTGTAAAAGGAATCGACCATCTTCTTTTTATAGAAAGGATAGACAGAGAAACTTTTCACCCAAACCGTCGGAACAGGAGGGTGATTAGACAATTTCTTTTCAAGTTTTTTTTTCTCTTCGTCAGATTTATATCCCTGTAATAAGGTGACTTTTATCTCCTTGCTTTGGAGGTAGTCCAATAGCTCTAAAACTTGTGATTCATATACGGAAACGTCACCGGCGCTGACATAGATTACATGCTTCATTTATTAACTTCTATTATTTCATTGTTGGAGGCAGGCACCTCCTCATTTGTTTTCTTCCAGTATACGGACTTAGGGGCCCGTCTCAATTTCATCAACTGCTCCAATCGTTTTCTACTTACCACAATGCCTCTATAGTGGAACAACAGGAACATGGAGATGAACAGCGATATATTCTCACCGAGGTCTCCACTAATCATGGAACGTATGAGGTACGGTATCCATAGGAGTAGGCAGATGCCCCCGTTCGGCAACTTATTACGCAAAAGGAAGTGGTGTGACCGTACGAAGGCGAAGACCACCATGCCGATGAATATCATACCGACAAAGCCCATCTCGCATAGGATTTCGAGGATGATATTGTGAGGATAGATCTCATGTGTATATGGGTTGTGGTAGTTGCCGAAACCAATACCATCCAAGAAATGATACGAAATGATCATCAAAGGATAATCGTAGTTACGGTTCAAGTCGCTACCCAAGTGTGCGCCACGCACGGAGGTTTCTTGTAGGATTGGCACCTCCAGCATTTGCAGGCATAGGTAGATGCCGACAATGACAATCGACGCCAGAATGACAGTGGTCAGTTTGAATCTTTCCGTACGGAAAACCAGCCAGACAAATATCAGGAATACAAATCCGAAGATAGTTTGACGGGCTCCCGACAAGACAATCAGCCAGAATGCGCTGAAGAGGAACACAATGTCGAAATAGTTGTTAATCTTCTTGCGCTGGCTCATCATGAAAGCAACCCCTATAAAGGCGGCGATACCCATGTTGTGGTAAGATAGCACCGTCATGTTCTTCCTCATCAAGTCCATACAAGCATTTCGGAAAAAGGAGAAGTCCAAAAGTCCCGACGGGCCATGTCCGGATAGTGACTCCACATAGCCTAGCTGCATTAGGGCAAAAAGTAGGAAAGGTACCGTCATCCGCTCCATCCGAATGTCGTCGAACGTCACGAGAATGAGATAAGCGACGGTGTACACGAAAAGCGAGATAATCATGGTATTGAACTTCGTCCCCGAATACCGTGTTTCTCCGGTCAATAGGAAATAGACCATGAAAATGAAAAAGATGGAAAGGATGAAGACTATCGGCTTCGTCGTTTTCTTGCAAAACAGTTTTAAGAGATCCTTCCGCATGAAGGCTATGATCATGAGGAAGGCAACCACCGTACCAGACAAAGGAATACCCAATGCAGGTCCGAACGTTCCGATCATCTTACAGAAGACCAATGCGCAGACCACACTCTTCTCGTGGTTGTTGCAGAGAAAGATGAAAGAGAGGAATATCAGTATGGCGATGATAGGGAACTTGATTATGTTTAGAAGCACCCCAATTATCAGTACGGGTATGAGGAATACAAGATAAGCGTTTATCTTGTCCCATACTGTGTTATAGACCATTCTCTCCATCATGACACACTCTGCTATCTGGTTCTATTTATCGTAGCAGCCAGTGGTATCGAACCACGAACCTGCGTTCCACCTGTGTGGCTGCTTCCCTTTGTCCAATGTCCAGTTTTAGATATGATATACACCCTCCAACGGACAGATGTTATGGCAATCCAAGATGACCTTGCCTTTCAGCTTGTCCCAATTCTGCTTGATTTGATCGTGTTTCACCATGATGACCACCATGTCCACGTCGTTGAGGAACTCGTCGAAGTCGTGGAATTGATTCTTCACGATATCCTGCTTCAAGAATGGGTCGTAGCACTTCAGCGGACGGGCCAAGTGGCGCTCCTGAGCTTCGAGCATTTGCAAGGTCGGTGACTCACGGAAGTCGTCCACATTCTCCTTGTAGGTGATACCATACAAACCGACCTTACGATTATCTGTGATGTTATTCTCCTGCATGATCTCATAGATACGATTGAGAACGAAAGTAGGCTGGCTATCGTTCGTCTTCATGGACTCGTCGATCACCTTCGCCAATTGCGGATAATCGCCCACAAGGAACCAAGGGTCCACGGAGATGCAGTGTCCACCAACACCAGGACCAGGCTGAAGGATGTTC
Organism: Paludibacteraceae bacterium; assembly: GCA_017962085.1. Lineage (GTDB taxonomy): Bacteria > Bacteroidota > Bacteroidia > Bacteroidales > Paludibacteraceae > UBA1181. The sequence goes on along the minus strand of JAGCWA010000049.1, from coordinate 78,407 downwards.
ACGCGAGGGTGCATGTTACAGATCTTGATGATCTCATAGACATCCATATTGTCGTGGCGGCAGATTCTGGCGAGCTCATTCGCGAAAGCGATATTGACTGCGCGGAAGGTGTTCTCCACCACTTTGGTCATCTCGGCCGTGCGGATATCCGTCACGACGATCTCTCCTTGGCAGAAGGAAGCATAGTATTTCTTCACTTTCTCTCCTATCGCCTTGTCGTCGGCACCGATCGTGCGGTTGTTGTGGAGCAACTCATAGACCATGTTGCCAGGGATGATACGCTCAGGCGCATGCACGAGGTTGATGTCCTTGCCGATGACAAATCCGTTCGCCTCGACAACAGGGCGCACGAACTTATCCATTGTTCCTGGGCTGACGGTGGACTCCACCACGACGGTAGCGCCCTTCGGACAAACCTTCATCACCTCTTTGACCGCTGCCACCACATAGCAAGCGTCCACCTTCTTGGAGAACTTGTTGTAAGGGGTTGGCACGGATACGATGTACATGTCTGTCTTCTGGTATTCGGTGGTGAACTTGATGCCCGCCTTGACAGCAGCGTTGAAAAGTTCGTCAAGACCGTCTTCCTTAAAGGTCGTTTTGCCTTCGTTCAAAGTAGCTACAAGTTCCTTGTTGTAGTCTGTACCAATCACTTCCACACCATGAGACGCCATCATGAGAGCGGTGGGGAGTCCGATGTAACCCAATCCAATTACGTTAATCATAGACATAAAGAATCTTAAAAACGAGCGAATCGGTTGTTAACCAATTGTTTTCGTATGTGTTATTAATTATATTATTTTTTACAAAATTCTACTTTAAAGCCTTCACAATCCTACCGCAAGCTAGTCCGTCGCCGTAAGGGTTCACTGCCTTGGACATTTTTTCGTAGGCCGCTGGGGAATCCAGCAATTCAGAGACATTGCCGAAGATGGCGTTGTAGTCCGTTCCGACCAGCTTCACCGTACCTGCGGAGAGCGCCTCCGGACGTTCGGTCGTGTCACGCATGACGAGCACAGGCTTGCCAAGTCCCGGCGCCTCCTCTTGGATACCTCCCGAATCCGTGAGTACCAAGGTGGATTTCTCCATCAGATAGACAAACTCCAAATATTGGAGCGGTTCGATGAAAAAGAAGTTCTCGTATGCAGTGAGGTCTTCGCCAAACACTTGGTGAATCGGTTTGCGGACGTTAGGGTTGAGGTGCATCGGATAGACGAAATCAACCTCAGGATACTTCTCCGAGAGATCTTTCATGGCGGTCACCATGCTGATGAAACCATCACCGAAGTTCTCACGTCTGTGACCTGTAATGAGCACGAGTTTCTTGCCGTTATCTAGACGAGACACATCGTAACCAGCGTCTTTCAACACTTGGATCTGCTCGTCGGCGAGTTTCTGGTCTCCCTTCAGCTTATCGACCACCATGTGGAGGGCGTCAATCACCGTGTTGCCCGTCACGAAGATTTGTCCGTGGGCCTTCTCGTCCTTGAGGTTCTTCTCAGAGAGCTGTGTCGGCGAGAAGTTGTAAGTTGAGATACGTCCCGTAATCTGACGGTTCATTTCCTCCGGCCATGGACTATAGATGTTATGTGTGCGGAGCCCCGCCTCTACATGGCCTACCGGAATCTGCTGATAGAATGCGGCCAAAGCAGCCGCTGTGGAAGTGGTCGTGTCTCCGTGTACCAACACGACGTCTGGTTTACACTGTTTGAATACATCCCGCATGCCCGTCAGGACACGGGCCGTCACATCATAAAGGTCTTGTCCCTGCTTCATGATGTTCAAATCATAATCGGGCTTCACCTCGAAGATTTTCAATACTTGGTCTAACATTTCCCTGTGCTGTCCCGTCACACAGACTATGGTTTCAAAATCATTCGGATATTTTTGAAACTCTTTAACCAACGGACACATCTTAATTGCCTCCGGACGTGTTCCGAAGACCAACATCACCTTTTTCATCGATATACAAAGTAATTATATTTACTATTTTTTATTTACAATTGACTATTTATATTCCCTCTACACTGTTTGCATATTGCTGTACTTCAGAAGCATACGGTTATCGTTTCAGTTTCCGCATGATTCCCCTCGCTTTGTCCTTTATCATCTGTCGTTCTTTGCCGTTCATTCCTATGAAGTAAGAGAAAAGGCCCGTGATGGTGAGCGATATCAGGACAAAAGCGAATAGCCCATAGATTGTGTCAGGGAAATACCTGGCAATATAAAACACCAACAGCGCACCACATCCGCCCACCTTCAGTACGGGCAAAAGCACATTCTTCAAGAAGCGCTTCAACGGGAAGTCAATGTAGCCGCCCAACACCTTCGTGATCGTGATCAGATAAGCCAAGCGCATCAAACACATCACTTGAAAGACAATGGTCGGCTCATGCCCGAGCGAAAGCATCACCCAACTGATTGGGAAGACCATCAGGAAGACCGAACTTCCCATCATGATGAACTTGGCGATTTTTCCCGAGGCCTGCGCCGCACACCACACCGGGTTCGTCAACACATTGATCGCACTGAACAATAACGTCCACGAGACGAACTCGAAGGCATACTTAGGTGGATTTTTCAACCACAGATGAAGTATATAATCAGATTTGGCTATGATAGGCAAACAAATCATCCATGTCATATAAAATGAGAGGCGACAGCTTGCATAGACCAATTTATTGAAATAGGTGTAATCCTTGGCCGCAAACGATTTGACAATCTGTGGTCTCACCGCCGTGAAGAAGTTAACACTGAAGTTGTTCACCGCCTGCATGACCTGTGCCGCAATTCCATTGGCGGCATTGACCACTGTCCCGAAGAATGTATTGATCAACACATTGATACCTTGGGAATTAATCATCCAGACAGCACATCCGAAACCATTCCATCCGATGAAGCTGAACAATTGTCTGACTAATGCACGATCATAACGCAAATCGAACTTACACTCCTCATAGTTGCGTATGCACACAATCACCGGAATCATCTTCGACAGGAGATGCGCTATACAAAGCAGTATGGAGTAAAGCAACAAGCGATCGCAATCCGATAGCATCAGCGCATAAACAATCAACAGTTTCGACACTGCGTCGAATACCCCCACGAATGCATAACACTTCATGTTTTCCCTCGCTATCAGAACTGAATTGTAGACTGAGAGCAGCATCGTCGCGACGAACATGAATACCGTCACGAAAAAGACCCCTACCGCCGCATTCATCCGATCCTCAGGAATTACCAGCTTATGTGTGACGAACCAATACCCAATCGGTATGCCTACCAGCAGGACTATAGCCGCAATCGCCGAATAGATAAGGAAGCTATTGTTGAATACAGCCTTCGCACCTGCCATGTCGTTCTCGCCCATCTTGAAATTCAAGAAACGTTGGGTAGAGTTGGACAATGCGTTCGAAAAGAAAACGAACGAGAGCGAGATGCCACCCACCACATTGTAGATACCGTAATCTTGTTCGCCTAAGACCTCCAAAATCACCCTACTCGTGAAAAGAGTGACAAACATGATGAAGAACATCCTCACGTAAAGGATCAGTGTATTCTTGGCTATGCGGGTTGAATTCGACATTCTCTTACTCCTTCTCTAATTCATCTGTGTCGACAAATCCTGACAACTTTCCCCTTATAGATGCGGGCAACATGGAGATGATTTCACGAAGATCATCCTTCAAGAATAACTTCGCACAGCATACATAAATAAACACTCCGATGATGATATCGCATGGCAAAGCGAGGTAGACATTCTGCATATAATGGTTGAATATCATGATGACGCTCCACATGACCATGCCGATCAGAAATATAGGGGCAATGTCCCTCATCTGCTTGAAGAAGCCCACATTGATCAACTTACCCGTATAGTACGTGTTGATGGCCAATGCCAATATGGAGGTCACGATGCCGCTCGCCACCATGACAACGATTCCATGCGGTATCGCGATGACCATGATGGCCACCCCCATCAATTTCTTGATAATCTCCAACTTAAGGAAAAGGTCTGAACGACCCTTCACCTGCAGTAGATCCAGGTTGATGGCATGTATAGGGTAAAACATCATGTAGAAGCAAGCTAATTGCAACAGGATGATACATCCCTGCCATTTGTCTCCCAAGAAAACATGCACGAACGGATCACCTGCGGAGGACAATCCCATCATCAAAGGGAACACAATAAAGGCTGAAAGCCGGAGTATCTTCCTGTAATTGCGCGCCAAACGCTCATCGTCGTTCTGTATCGTGCTCAACACAGGAAAGGTGACACGTTGCAAGACACCCGTAAGGTTACTTGAAGGCAACGAGGCAAAGTGATTCGCTGTCGTATAATTACCCAAGTCCGCCGGTTTGAACAATTTACCGATTACGATTGGGTATATGTTGACATAGAGCGTGTCAAGAATGGAGGAAGCCAACATTTTGCTTCCGTAGTTCCACAAGTAATGGAAGGACTCGTTCGACCACCTTCCATGCGGTCTCCATGTACTTGTTCTCCATAACAAAAATGCGCGAACCGTTTGAGCGAAGATGGCTTGGAACACCAATGCCCAGACTCCAAAGCCAGAGAGCGCTAACCCGACGCCAATGAGTCCGCCTACTATGGATGCGCACAGGGAAATCTTTGCCTGACGTTTGAAATCAATCTGTTTGGTCAACAACGCTTGCTGCACCGTGCAGAATGAACCGATGAGCATGCCCAAAGCCGAAACCTTCAGCAGGTCAGTCAATATCGGAGCATTGTAGAAGTCTGCGATTAAGGGAGAGGTGCAGAAGAGGATGCCATAACAGACAATACCTGCGATGATGTTGAAATAGAAGGTCGTCGTGATATCTTCATCCTTCAGGTCGGGTTTCCTGATCAATGCGGAACCGAATCCGCTGTCGATGAAGCATAACGCCAAGGATAGAAACACCATCGGCATCGCCACCAACCCATAGTCTTCAGGAGAAAGCAACCTGGCCAAGAAAATGGCGAACAAGGCGGATATACCCTGCGTTCCGAAACGCTCCAACGCACTCCAGAAAAGTCCCTTCTTTGTCTTGTTTCTCAGTGATTCTCCTTCAGCCATGATTTACTTAACAACCGCTCAAATCATCTAACGTCTAATCTCTTAGTATGCGGTGATACCACCATCAATGCAGATAGACTGTCCCGTCACCCAAGACGACGCCTCGGACAATAGATAAACGACGCCGCCGGCTATGTCTTCCGGTCTGCCGTAACGTTTCAACGGATAAAAATCCATATCTTTTTGGATCGCCTCCTGGGTGATGTTCTCGGAAAAGCCCTCCACCAAAGGGGTCACCACCATACCTGGACATACCGAGTTGACGCGTATCTTCTTCGGGGCCAATTCCAGGCTACACAAGCGGGACATGGAGTTTAGCGCAGCTTTCGACGCGCCATAGATTCCATTACCAACGGAGAACCCAAAATTGCCTCCAACAGACGATATGAACACTACAGACGCACCGTTGACCAACTTTTTCTTCTTCACCAGAAGACGAAGTATTTCAATCGGAGAAAAGAAGTTCACGTCGAACACTTTGTCGAATTTCTCTCTTGTGGAGAAGGCGAAAGGAGCTGTCATGGAGATGCCTGCAGAAAAGACCACACCGTCCAACGAAGGTATTTCCGCAACGAGTTTCTCAATGACCGACTGGTCTGTCAATTCGCCGGCGAAGGATGAATGACCCTCTCCTTGCATCTGGCCGATGGTCTCCTTCAGTCGATCTTCGTTTCTACCGCACACGATGACTTTGGCACCCATTTGAGCAGCCATCAATGCACATCCTTGACCGATACCGGAAGAGGCACCCGTCATCAATATTGTTTTTCCCTCTAAGGAAAATGGATTATTCGTTATACCCATGTTAAATTTTCAAATTGATTGTCATCCACTTCTATCATATCCGAAATCACAAGGTTTTCCGTGGAGAAAGCGACACTACCCCAAGAAAGACCTACGCCAAAGCCACAACAGATGAAGTTCGTTTTCTTGTTTTCCACTTTACCCTTGAGCTGTGTCGTAATGGTGATAGGAATACTGGCGGCCATCGTGTTTCCAAAATGTCTTAATGAAGAAGGCGTCTTTTCCGGCTCCATTTTCATCTTCTTTTGGATGTGTTGATTGATCTTTTTATTCGCCTGATGGAGCACCAGATAATCATAGGCTTTGTAATCGAGTCCGAAATGTTCGCACAATGCGTTGATGGATTTCGGAGCCTGTGATATGCTGAATGAAAAGATGTCGATAGGCTTCAAATCAGGCACGGTGTTTTGTTCCTTAATCGACTCCATGAATTGCTTGTATGATTCCTCGTCGAGTTTCATATTACGCATACCGCTTTTAGGCATGATGATCGCATCGAAACCACTTCCGTCTGTGCCGAATTCGAACTTGAATCCATCACTGTTCGGGTCATACTCCAATGCGGTGGCGCATCCCGCTGATCCGAACAATAAAGCATTATTGCCTGGTCCCCAAGTGTTTTTCGAGTCGCCAGTCAACAATAATCCCCTTTTGTTTTTCCCGTCACGCAGAAGAGAGGATAGCACGTTTAATCCATAAACCCAGCCCGAACAGCCGAGGCTGATGTCTTGGGCGTAACATTCCCTGCTTAATCCCAGACGGTCCTGTAATATGCAAGCATTGATCGGCAAGGTGTAGTCTGGCGTGTTCGTGACGCACAAAATAGCGTCCACCGAGTCTTTTTCCCAATGGAGGTCTTCCATTAGACGCTCAGCTGCCATTACGAGAAGATCCGAGGATGTGAGCTCGTTGCTTCCTCGTCTTTCCGCAATACCTGTTTGGTCAATGAATCTTTCGATATATTCCTCGTCGAATCCTTTATTGGCAATGCTGATCACATTCTTCGGAACAGCGGTGGCCAAACCAGTAATACGTACGTTTTTTATTTCTAGAAATGCCATGTCTCTTGAGTTACTTGTTAATGACGTTGCCTTCTTCGTCTATTTCCACAAGGTCGGAGATGAACATGTTCTCCGTTGTGAATGCGACTGTGGCCCACGAAAGGCCAACTCCGAATCCGCAACATAAGAAATTCACTTTCCCTGACGTCTTTTCTTTCAGTTCCGTCACAATCGTCAGTGGAATGGAGGCGGAGGATGTGTTTCCGAAGTGGTACATGCAGGATGGAACTTTCTCCGCAGGTAATTTCAACTTCTTGGCAATCATATTATTCATTGCCATATTGGCTTGATGGAGTACCAAATAGTCGTATGATTGGTAATCGAATCCAAAATGTTCCGCTATCTTTTTGATGGACTTAGGCGCAGTCGTGATGCCGAACGAGAAAACATCCATACCTTTCATGCGGGGCTGTATCCTCATTTTCACACCATCCTCGCACTCTTCATATACGAAAGAGCTTGGGGCCATTAGGTGACGCGTGCCGCCATCCGGAACGATGATCGCATCGTATCCGCTACCGTCCGTTCCGCAGTGGAATTGAAACCCTTTCGCTCCTGGTTTGTATTCCAGGGCGGTCACTGTACCCGCATGACCGAATAGAGGAGAAAGCTTCATCGGATGTACGGCTTTGGAGTCCCCTGCCATTAAAAGGGCTTTCTTGATGCAACCCGTGGAGAGCAGAGAGGCAACCGTATGCAGTCCGTAAACCCAACCTGAACAACCTAACGTCAGGTCTATGCAGTAAGTTCCTTTGCTAAAGCCCAGACGATCTTGCAATATGCATGATGTAGGTGGTGTGGCGTAGTCTCTGGTCTGCGAGACGAGGATGAGCGCATCCACTTCTTCCCTTCCCCATTTCAGGTCGGCAAGAAGTTTTTCTGTCGCATGGAAACATAAATCAGATGTGGTCTGAGTATATGTTATGCGACGTTCCAACACTCCAATATTCTTCACAAAGTCCTCTGGGGCGTAGTCAGATGACACATCGTCGTCCGGTAATGGATGCAGGTTGTTCGCAATGAAACTTGGAACACCTGCCGCCATACCGACCAACTCAACGTCTTTAAATTCGAAATATGCCATTACTTCTTAGAAACAACTATATTATATACATCCTCAATTGTTTCGGAGTTTTTCACATCATCTCCCTTCAACGTCACATCGAATTCCTCGTCTACCATGGAAATCAATGAGAGCGCCAAAAGAGAAGACCATTCTTCTAATTCACGGAATTTTGTCTGAGCAGTCACATTTGATGGGTCTGTCTCGTCCAATTGTTCCGCGAATAAAACAACAAATTCATCCAAAGTTTTCATTTCGTAATCGTTTAATTAAAGTAAATAAAAAATTAAATATCTAATACCTTTGCAGGTACACCAAATACAGTCGTTCGCTCCTTCACGTCCTTCAATACGACGCTACCTGAACCAATCGACGCATAGTCACCCACACAAATCCGAGGCAATATCGTCGTGTGTGGATGGATTGTCACGCATTCCCCAATTACAGAATACCCACCCAATGCAGCGTATGGCTCGATCTCTCCGAATCTGCCGACCTTGGCATCATGTCCCAAATTGCAGAACGGATGAATCACGGTGAAATCACCTATAGTCACATCTGACGAGATAATCGTGTATGCGCCGACGAATATCCCGTTGCCTAATTTAGCCGTGGAATTAATCAAGGCATAGTCGCTAATGCAAGATATGAAAATCCCTCCACTTTTCAAAATACAATCTATATATTTTTTCCGTTGGAGAGGATCTCCCAATGCACAAAAAAATACATCATCTTTCTGTATCTGATACGTCTCGACCGGTCCTAAAATCGGAGGATACCCCGTCATTCCGTCCAACGCATCCGCTTTATCATCAAGGAAGCCTTTTATCTTATAGTGCCATTTATAACCTTTTTTATTCTTGAAAAGGTCATAGCACTCTCTTCCAAAACCCCTTGCGCCTATAATTACGATCTGCTTCATTAACATTCCGGTTTATCATTCAACATATACATATAGGATTATCCAATGTGGATTTATTTGACGTAATAATCTGAATGGTATCCATATCGATAAGAGAACTTGCCCTTCTCCATTGAGGTTCCATTTAGAATCAATGACATATTTTTGAATCTCTTTTCATTGTACATACTCGTCAGTTCATCCAACATGGTACGTTCCAGCAATCCAGCACGTACAACAAATAGCGTACGGTCTGCGAACATCTCGATAATCTGCGCATCCGCAACGATATCTATTGGAGGACAGTCCAACAAGATATAATCATACTTGTCCCGCATTTTTTCAACGATTTGAGGCAACAACCCGTTTCCTATAAGCTCCGTAGGATTAGGTGGAATACTGCCTACCGGCAACACATCCAACCCCACGTATCCACTGGCTGACTTCACTAATACCTCTTCCACATCCTTCACTCTGCCGTTTAGATACGCACTGAGACCTGTCGTCGGATTTTTTGCCCACTTCGATAAGGATGCGTGCCTCATGTCGCAATCGATCATCAACACTTTCTTATTTTTAACCGCCAGACTCAAGGCAATATTCACGCATATAAAGCTCTTTCCACTACCAGCATTGAAGGAGGTGAGCATAACAACCTGAGTTCCCTTGTTCGACATGAATTCCAAGTTCGTACGCATGACACGGAATGCCTCGTTGACCGCATTCCTGTTGCCAGGTTGCACAACGGCAGTGTGGATACGTCGTGGCTTCTTCCAGAAACACCACCACTTTCTTTGCCGCTGCACCAATGGAATTTCTCCTAATAGAGGAATAGGCACTTGTTCCAAATCCTTCTTTCCTCGCAATGTGTTATCTGTCGTCAACCTTGCGTACAAGATTCCCAATGGGATGAGGATTCCAAACATAAAGGCGACGAACAATATATTGCGTTTCTTCGGCGCACTTGGGAATATACTGCCGCCAGGTCGCTTGATGATCCTCGTGTTATAAGCTGTGTAGGCCTGGGAAAGCTCGTTCTCCTCTCGTTTTTGCAACAAGAATAGATACAAGGCCTCCTTTACCGCCTGCTGACGCTCTGCGGAGAGCAACATCTCCGCCTGCTTAGGGTTGGAGGATATCCGAGATAATGCGTTCCGTTCGCTATGCTTTAATGCACTGATTCGATTGTTGATGGCGGCAACCTGATTATCAATGGAGACTAAAATGGCACTTCGCATGGATGCCAAATCCGCATCCATACCCTTCACCAAATCGTTTTCTGAACTACTGTTCGCCTCCAATCGGTTCCTCTTCAGTAATTTTTCGTTGTATTCGGAGATTTGTCTCTCAATATTGGCGTTCTGGATTCCCGAACTTACAGGCAAGACCTTCGTCTGATTCGACTCACTCGCCAAGTAATCCCGAATATATTGCGTCATGTATAGCTGAGAGTTCAATTCACGCAACTGATTGGATATGTTGGCGTTCTCCTGCATGTACATTTCCGCCACCGCCTTCACGTCCGGCAACAAGTTCCGGCTCTTATAAGAGGAGATGTTATTATCGACATTGGACAACTCCTCCTCGATAATCTTCAAACGCTCGTTGATGAACCTGGAAGTACCTTCCGCGATCTGGTTCTTATCCTTCACCCAATTCTCATTGTATATCGAGATGATTCCTTCCAAAAACGCATCACCTCGTTGAGGGGAGACATCCTTCACCATCAAGGTAATGATCTGCGCATTGATATCTTCCTGCGTGACAGATAACTTCGCCGTCCAATTCTCCTGTGACTTAAACAAGTTAGTACGCTTGATATTAATGGTGGTAATAGGTTTGCGGCTATGGAAATCCGGCACACGGGTCACCAACACTCTTCCTATTGGAGTATTCGTCGTGTCACCAATATGTATCCTACATTTGTCACCGCTCTCCAATTCATCACCCTCCTCTAAATCATGGAACGTGAAGTCTGATAGCACGACAAAATCATTGCGGTCCAAATTCATCACACACGACACATCCACATAGTCCGTTATATCCAGAAAATCGACCATGACCGGAAGTTTGGACCCGTAGAGAACTTGCCCTCTCAATCCTCCTACATCTTCGTATTGAACATCCAAATGGTATCGTTGGATGACCTCACACATCAAATCTGGGGAAATCAGTGCCCGTAATTCATTGTTCACCTTCGCACTGGAAGAGGCGAACCCCATGTCATTGAACGAATTTTGCAACTTCAGTCCCGGACCTCCGGAATTCCCTGTCTTGATTTGAACCTCGGTACTCCTCGTGTAGGAACATGGTGTCATGAAAATATATAGAACAGCCATAGCCAAAAGCACAAGCATGGATATGGCGAACCAATGCCAGTGCATCTTAACTTGAGAGTACAACTCCTGGAAATCCAAAGAGTCCTCTACTATAATATTTTCATCTAGGTTCCAGTTCTGATCCATGTTCCTATTATCAGATCAACTTTATCCCTCTATAATCAAATTCAGGACCTCGTTTTAGAATCTTTCGAAATGTTTTTCTCGTCTTTATTTGTTGTTTAACACAAGTGCGACAACAGTCGCCGCCAATGATGAAATGGAAATCCAGAATGACGTGGAACGTACGTTGTTTCCATTGACCGTAGATTGTTTAACCTTCATCTTGTTCGGCGTCACATAGATGACGTCATCCTGCTGCAGATAAAAGACAGGCGACTGCACAACGTTTTGCAAGGAGTTCAGATTAACACGGAATGTCTTCTGTTTCCCCTCCTCCATTCTTAACACGAGCACGTCCTCCCTCTTTCCTTGAATGGTCACGTCGCCCGCTCCACTCAACGCCTCCAAAATCGTCATGTTGTCCTTGTATATTCTGTAAATACCAGGACGTGTGACCTCACCAAGAACGGATATGCTTAGGTTAAGGAAGTCGACCGTAATGACCGGATCCTTAGCTTGATTCCTCGATTCAATCTCGTCCTTGATCAACGTGGACAATTCATTTCTTGTCAAACCTGCCACATTGATTTTACCGATCGTAGGGAAATCTATGTTACCATCACTATCCACTGTGTATCCGGAGACAGCACCTGTCTCCTCTCCGTACAAAGTGCTACGGGCTCCCGTACTGACCACACGTTGTGTCACATACGGCAGGTTGAACAAGGCGGAGAGTTGAGGATCCTTACAGTTCACCACAATGGAAATCCTATCTTTCGGACGAAGCGTTATCTCCTGCACCGCTGAGGTAGTGATACCTTTGACACGGTCCGCATCTTGGAAATAGGGTATTTTGTTGTGAGATGAGCAAGAACTCAAAATCAGCACAGCAAGTACATAAAAAATCAATCGATTAGCTTTCATTGATAATATTTTTTATTATGTTTTTACAATTTGTAAGTTCTAACAAAATTTCCCCAAACAGACTTTTCAGGAAGATTATGCTACCGCATACCCTCCGTAATCGTAATATGGGTTAACTTTTATTGTTTGACATCTTTTCTATTTTAGCGTGCATCCATATGTTTATGATGGCGAAGAACGCGACGATTCCCATGAAAAGCAGTGTCGGGTCCATCTCCTTGGAGAGAATCAGACTCACAACAATGATAAATGCTGAGAAGAACAGAATGCTGATCATCGCCACATGCTGCGACATTCCCAAACTCAAGAGTTTATGGTGGATATGACTCTTATCGGGCATGAACGGATTTTTCCGGCATTTCAACCTAAAGATAAAGACGCGTACCACATCCATACATGGCACCATCAACGGACTGAATGCGAGGAACATCGGATGAACTTTCGACAGACATGTGTGCGTCGGCGCGATCTCAACATTGGCCATGCGGAAACTCAGGAAACAGAGTATCAAACCAATGGTGAGCGACCCAGTATCGCCCATGAATATCTTCTTCTGTTTCTCAGCCTTGCCGAACACGTTGTAGATGAAGAATGGTATCACCGTACCCAGTGTGGCGAAAGCAATCAACGAGAAGGCATACTCCCCTATCTCAAAGAATACGACTCCATAGTAACCTAAGGCGACACCGCTCAGTCCGGAAGCCAATCCGTCAATGCCGTCGATTAAGTTCATCGCATTGATGATGAAGACCACCAGAAAGACCGTCATCGGCCAAAAGAGGAACCAAGGCAACCTCATGTTGAAGAAAAACAAACCATGCAAGTTGGAAATATACATGCCCCCGAAGAGGAACAACAAGCCGCAACCCACTTGGACAACAAACTTGGCACTGTATTTCACACCGATTAAATCGTCTGCGATACCGACCAAATAAAGAAGGATCAGGGAACATGCGCAAATGGACATACTTAGGATATTATCGCCCAATTCCTCCATCAGCTGCAACCTACCCGCATGGACATCGAACATCAACAAGAAAAATATAGTGAAGAGAATGACTGGTTCGAAAGCCAATCCTCCCAATCTCGGCACTGTGCTGTGATGAATCTTCCTTTCATCCAACTCATCGAAAAGTTTTTTTCGAAAGGCAATCAACAATATTTGAGGTATCAAAACACCTGCCGCAACAATTGACATCACGAGGGCGGAAGCCATCACGAATATCCAAAAGGCGTCATCCGACAATGTGACAAAAAAATCCGTCATGCAAATATGTTTTATAATCTATGTTCTAATTCATTCATCCAATTTTTCCAAAAAAGACCGAGGAATATAGGAGGTGGCAACCACCGCGATTCCTTCTATGGAAACTATCAAGCGTTTCCTTCCCTGAATCCTTTTCACGTAACCTTCCGCACCTTTGAAGACCCCATCGATGACCCTCACATGGTCCCCGATCTTACATTCCACATCACCTTTCGGGAGAAGCTCAAGCCCCATGTCCCCGACAGAGGTCACCAAAATGAAAGAATCCATCTCTTTGTCCGGAATGACCCTTGGTTGTTTTGTCTCCACATCAGAATATACATAAAACGCATCCCCAAACCTCTCCTTCAATTGGGTGAGGTACATTTTATTGCATTTCAGGAACAAGAGGGAGGTGACTAACTGCTTCTGTTGATATATCTTTTGGCCGTCCCTGAACAATTCAACCGTCCTCATCGGCACGTAATATTGGATTTCGTCCTCATCCAACACTGCCGACATCCTCGTGACTCGGTTAAAAAAAACGTTCACAGCAAACCATCCGAACTCTCTAGTATTACTCATTCCTCTCTGCTCATTTATCCTTTCATTCTCTACTTACAATTTGCGCAATGGCTTTCTATATAAGAGAATAACGATATCATTTTCTGCTCATACAGCCATTATTCCACAAAATTAAGCAAAAAACTTCATTCAAAATGAGTCAGGGATAAAAAAAGAATAATAAATATTAATCAAATTATATGTGATATTCTAAAAATAAGTCCATTTAAAAAGGAAGCGCCGTAGTCTTTACATGATCAATATGTCTGTTCATATTGCATGGCGATATCCTTCCACATATAGTTCTTTTCCGCAATGGAACGCATAGAAGATCCATCCAAATCTTTGCTTAACAATTCCATCAAATCCGCCGTGTCTTTGAAGTAATATGCCTTGTCATGTGTTGTGGCGCGGTTGTAGACACAATCGTAAGCCACGATAGGCATCCCGAAGAACATCGCTTCCACCAAGGATGGATTCGTGCCCCCTGCGCTATGCCCATGCACATAGATGGAGGCATTGGAACGGATGACATAGAGGATATCCAAATCATAAATCGCATCCAATAAATGGATATTAGGGTACGAAGCGTATTGTTTCTTCAGTTTCTTGGCGTATTCGCTGTGATTCCAGTTGCCGATGAACACAATCTTCTTGTCGCTCTTAGAGAAGGCTTCCAATGAAATGTGGCAATTGTTCTCTGGTTCGATTCTGCATACACACACCGCATAATCCTGTTCCTTCAGTCCATAGTCGGACAGTATCCTTTCTTTTTTCTCCTCCTCGATTTCCCGAATCACATGGTCACCACCATAGGCGATCAGCGAGGATGGTTTGGCATACACTTCACTCACATAGTCTTGGATGCCTTTGTTGTCAGCGATAATCACATCTGCGCACTTCACCGCCAATCTTTCGGAAGAGCGTAGAATCCAACGGGCAAACCAGCCCCATTTGGCCCTTTTATGCTCCAGTCCGTCGATGTTCACAACCAAACGGTTCTTGCTGAACAACTTAAGAACAGGGAGGAACATACAACCGGAAACACCCAATACCAGAATTGTGTCATATCCCCTGAATGTATGCATCATACAGAAAATATCATACACCACACTCAACATACCATTGGCCTTCACATTTATGTACTTCAATGTGCACCCTTTGTACTCATGCAACCTTCCTGGCATGTCAACCCCGCTGCAGAATACGGTATAATGGACATCCGCCGACGCATTCTCTCCCACAATGTTCTCCACCATAGATTCGAATCCGCCGTAATTGGCAGGAATTCCCTGACATCCCACTATCGCAACTTGTTTCATTGTGTAAACTATTATTTTTCAATCCAAACAATCGCAGAAATCATCTCATTGATTGTTTCTTCCGAGTAATTTTTCGATTTAGCAAACGCAGATTTCGACAGAGATTCGTACATCGTGTAATCTGTCAATATCTCTGCTATCTTTTTTTCTATTACATCTAATTCTCTTACATCTATCTTGTAGCCATTGACTCCATCCTCCACCAACTCTGCGACACCCCCACGGGTTGGCACGATAACCGGAAGTCCGGCGGACATCGCCTCCAATGCGGTCAGGCCAAACGTCTCCACCGCCATGTTCGCATCCGTCAGATTCAAGACCATGGATGCGTCCGCATAAAACGGAGCCACATCATCTTGCCTTGGAAAGAGTTTGAGGTTCGACCCAACTGTGATGTTATTTTCTTTCACGAAAAGATCTATCGTTTCCTGAGAGTCGTTCAACACCATCGAAAAGTTAAACTGAGGAAGGCGGTTGGCCAACTCACAGAATTGGAGAACACCTTTGTATTTCTTCAATGAGGTGACCATCAACACGCATTGCTTGGAGAACGCCTTCTCGGAGTCGAACGTGAATTGCGCCACAAACGTGTCCGGCAATGCGTTGGGAACCACATGGACATTCTCTTTCCGGCTCAAATGGGACTTTTGAAACTCCGAAACACATATTATGTCGGAAGCGAGTCGAGCCATCGCCCATGCCAACCTGCGGTAAAATCCGCTCTTGGCGAACGAGTTCTCATGGTAATGGTATATGACCCGTTTCCCCATCATACGCCCCGCCAACGCGGCTCCTACAGGAAGTATGGTATTGATGTAAAAAACAACATCCTTCTTGAAAAGGTAGCGCAACGAGAAGAAGAACATATAGATCTGCGCATACGTGTATCGCAGGGTGGTGACCATAGGATTCGTGGAGAAATGGTAACTATACCGATATTGGCGCAACTGATCGCCCTGCAGTTCGTCCAAAACCCCACCCCTCGAGGTGAGCAGATCTATCGAACACCCCTTACGCATAAGCCCGGACAAAACCAGTCTCAGCACTTTCGGACTACCCGAATAATCGTTGAACAAATGAAACGCGGCGATCTTCATTCGATAAAATCACTTTTTTAACCCATGAAAGCTGAATAAACTTTTGCGATGAGATAGTAGATTTTATGCTTCAAACGCACATCACCCAGCAATGACTTCCAATTATCGTTGGAGTTGACAAGCTTAAGGAATTTCTTCTGTGTGGGCTTGTCTGACTTCAATATATAGTAACGGAACAAAACCTCGTAGGTCCTGCATGCCGCATCTTTGATCACATCCTTGTATAAAACACGACCATCCCCTAGCCTATTGATCAATTCTTCCGCCACAGTGATGGAGTCATAGAGTTTCTTCTCGGAGATGGAGGATGTCGTAATGGAATTCTCCCTCAATCTATAGATATAGACTGGCTTCGAATAGTAGCTACAATGTTTCGCCATGCTCAATGCCGACGGTGTGAATAGGCAATCCTCAAAGTATATCCCCTCTTTGAACGACAAATCGTTATCATTCAAGAAACTACGTTTGAACAAGTAAAAGGGGGCTCCGCTATAAGGGAAGATATAGGAATTGTCGTAAATATACTTGCCATCCCCCTTATCAGAAGGTAAATTCCTATCAATCACCGTATCCTCCCCCCCCTTTCTCAGGATTGTGTTCAAGACCACAACATCAGGTTGGTTGTGCTTAGTGACATTGTCGTAAAGTTCCTTGAGACAATTCTCTGCGATCCAATCGTCACTGTCCACAAACCACACATAGTCTCCTTGGGCAAGAGTGACGCCTCTGTTGCGAGTGGCGCTCAAGCCACTGTTTTCTTGGCTGACCACACGTATGGGAGCCGTCGGATGTTTCTCGATGAAAGCGTTCACCACATCCAACGTCGAATCCTTGGATCCATCATTGATTACAATCACCTCATAATCTGCCTTGTCGATTTCTTGTTGAAGACAACTTGTCAAACAATCCTCGATGTATTGTTCGACATTATATGAAGGCATTATGATTGAGAGAAACATAGCAAATAGGTGTTAGTCAAAGAATGTCTGCTGTGACGGAACGATGTTCAAATCAACGAACTCATACGGGGAACATGTCGCCGCGTGATTGAAGACCGCCCACATGCAAAGCGCATAGGTCAAAGTGCAGAACACGATGATTGGGACTCTGAACAACACATCCTTGTTCTTCGCCAACTCATACATGAAGAACGAATAGATGACGATACGGAACGGCAGAAAGTACATGTTCACACGGTCCAGATATGTTCCACCGATACAATTCTGCAAGAGAATGCCTATGAAATAGAGTTTATAATAGAGTTCAAACCCCACATGGCTATACATATTCTTTAGTTTGTCGTACATCCATATAACCATGACGTCGAGCGTGAGCCAAATCAAAGTGGCAATACCCATGGAATTCTTGCTATTGGACCAGTCCAATGTTTTCAGATAATCCATGTTGTTCGTCGTCTCGCCAAAACCTATGACGCCAGCGAAGGTGCCCAAGTTGGCGAATATGAAGTCTTTCAGGAGCGCACCCATGACGAAAGTGGCGAAAAAGAGCGAATATTGCAGCACCTTGCCATCCTTCACTTTCAGATTCAGTAAGAAATAGAATACGCCTAACGGATAGGCGGTTTTATGGACGGAGCCAGCTAAAACAATGAGTATCGCGAATGGTATGAGCCGCCGTTCATGGATATACCGTATCGAGTACATGAATATACAGAAGGCCACACTTTGCCTTAAGGCATTGTTCCAAATGAAGAGTTCAAGCGTGGTGAACAAGAAGAAGAAAGCCCACGGCAAAGTGAACTTGAATTTTTGGAATGTCCTGACAAAGAAATAGATCTCCAGACATGCCACCAACAAGAATATCGTACTGTAATGGAACTCCATGTGATGGAAGAACTTACAGATATTGGTGAACCCGTACTCCATCTTCGGGAAGAGTTTCGGATTGGAGAAAAATGCCTTGTAGGAGAGGTAGTCGTCGCCCACATGGTATCGCAGACCTATCACCAGCGTGAAGATGACGATGATCATGTAGGCATATCCTCTTTTGCTTGTCATCGCATACTGATAGGCCAGAAACATCAGGACCACCAGCAATACATTATAGACGTAATAGGCAAGAAACATATGTTGCTTATCAATTAAAATACGAACCCGTTTCTCTTTTGCGTTCCTTCAGTTGCAGGATTTTGTTCACTAATCCGGCAGGCATGCAACGCAGAAGAAATCCATTTTTGAAGCCCTCATACATACGGCTCCATATCGATCTATCCCTCCAACTTGCGTTGTAATGGTGTATCGTCAATGTGTTTACCGTGACATTCACCTCGTTGGTCAGATAGTCCTTCGGCCCGAAATACTCTTTCGGATAGATGTATATCCCTTCCACACATTGTGTCTCGTTTTTTACTTCCAATCCTTTGGTGGTCAAAAGCTCCGTAGTGTATGCCACCACAGTCTTCAGATTCAGGCTACCATCCGCATGCAGGAATTGGAATGTGGCATAATTGTCCAAGATCTCCTTGTAAAGCGGCAATCCGGCTTCCGCCCCAATGCCTAATCCTGGATTGACAGCGACGCCGTTCCCCTGCGCAATAGTGCCATTAGGTGTAAGCTTATAATCCTGCTCGCACCCCATAAAGGGGCCTTTGCCGACAACTTCATCCAAGGACTTGATCATCTCGACATCCGTGTCGAAATACAATCCACCGAAATTATACAAAATCCAAAATCGTGCGTAATCGCTCACGAAGGCATATTTTTTCTGCGCATAGGCTTCCTTCGTATAAGGAACCATATTCACGTCGAAATTCTCCTCGTTCCAAGCCTTGATTTCATAGTCTGGGAGAAACTTCCGCCACGACTCGATGCAACGAACCGCCAGCTCCGGCATCGGGTTATGACCAAACCAACAATAATGTATGACCTTAGGAATCATGACTTACATAGGTGTAGTTTGTTTTCCAAGAAAGTCTCCACGCCATGAATAGCTTTGGCCAACGTCAACCCATAACGATTGATCAACCGAAAATTATGGTTCGCAAGCTTCATTTCCTCTGGCGAACGATAATCGAACGCATTCAAGGCTTGCTTATTTTCCTCCATATAACGGAGCGAATCGTCTGGTTCGAACCTGAATTCCGTGGAAGTGTCAATCTCTTGAGAGGAATAATTGTAGTCGAGCGCATGCTCTCCATTCCCCTCTATCGCAGTGCAATATTCACCTGACCCGTCAAAGCCGTAGTTCCTGGCTTTAGAGATGACTGGCGTAATACAATATTTGTTTTGGCACGCCAGATATGCCCTAAGCGCCACATCGGAACAAATCAAAAACAATGAAGTCTGGCTACCATAGGAAAGGACAGATGAAAAATAATCACGGAAACATGAGTCAATCATCCGCTGATAATATCCCTTCTTCACAATGGTTCCCGCATCCCTCAACATCTCCCCGGACTTGATATAAGAAGAATATATCTCCTTCTTGGAAGCCCAAAAGCCTAGTCCCCATGCGGATAGCGTGAAGTTTTGTTTGAAGCAGGTGGCACCCTCGTTGGACTTCCATTTGACTGGATAGGAGTAACCCGACACAAACATCACGTCCGGATCATTCCGATACTCCCAAAGACACCTGTCCTCAAACTCCAGAAAGTTCGGAGAAAACTCCACGTCATCATCCGTACGAATCCAACATGGATAGTGCTCGTAGGCATATTCTATCAAATGGGAGGAGTTCCTCGCGCTACCATAGTTCTCTGTACGTTTGAACACTACGAACTTGGCGAAACAAGAGAAATCACCATTGTCCACATAGTCGCATATCTCTTGCCAGCCCTGTCGATATTTCTCTGACGGAGGATAGTCCAAACCGACATACACATCCGTATATTTAGCCCATGTATTACGCTTCAGACTCTCCATCAATCTGATGAAGTGTTTCGACCGACACAACGTCGGAATCAACACGGGTGCGAAGTAGATGTCTTTATTATTCTCCATAAATCCTTATAAAAGAACCAATTTCAGCCAGGCAACAAGGTGATGTGCCATTGTCCGTTTCACACGTGAGCGACTGGTATATCGTTTTTATTATCAATCAATTTATATTCATTCAACATACGGATCACCTCATCCTTCGAGTTAAACATGATGACATCAAGAATAGAAAGCCAAGGCACAAATTCGTTGTTGAATTGCTTATATGTTACCTCGTTGGATTTGATGAACTTCAGCGTCAAGTTCCGTTTCCTGAACTCGTCGAAATCATACAAGGCGGTGCCACCAATCGAATTGATGTAAGTGTCCGCCCCTGTCTTCTCGCAGAAATCGTAGATGCGGAACTCCCTCTTCAACAGATTGTTCTCTGGGAACGATGAGGAATAGCACAAACGAGTCTTTATATTCAGATAATCACAAACCACCTCCATGGAATTGCCAAGGAAATATGCCAAGTTAGAATCCTTACATTCAAAGATTCTCTTCAGCAGGTCAAACCCCTCCTGAAAATTAGGACTTTTGCAGTAATTGTAGGATATGGTCTTCAACAACTTGTCGAAATTCATATCCGCAAGAGTAATTTCATTTATGTATTTGTTTTGGCTGGCCTTAACCAACGACAATCCAAAATACATAGGTTCATTCTGGTTCAAGATGCGATTTCTGTTCACCCATCCCCGATTGATGTAAGCGTAATCATCCCCTATCACAAACACATCAGCGCAATTAATCAATTGCCAGTATCCGATGTAAGGAATAAAATACGGTTGATTGCATGCTAGTATCATGTCTTGTTTTAAATATTTATTTCATTAGAACATTGTAATGTTCCAAGGTTCTCACTTAACGATTTGATCTAAGACTCGATTTATATCTTCCTTCGAAAGCGTGTGGTGCATCGGCAGACAGATGACCGTATTGGCCATTTTATGCGCATTCGGCAGGTTATTTGGGTCGGCTGACTCTAATCCACGGTAAGTGGAGAATTCTGAAATCAACGGATAGAAGTAGCGCCTGCCCAAAACCTTCGCTTCCCGCATCTTCATGTACAAGTCATCTCGACTCATTCCGTATTTCCTTTCATCAATAAAGATAGGGAAATAGGAGTAGTTATGCTTGACTCCCGGCATATCATCGAAGAATGAAACGCCATCGACAGAACGCAAAGCATTACGGTATGCGACCGCCACTTCCCTTCTCGCCGCAATCGACTCGTCCACCTGACGGAGGTTTAGGATACCATAGGCGGCTCGCACCTCATCCATCTTGGAATTGATGCCCGGACCTACGACGGTCGTCTCGCCGGCGAAACCGAAGTTCTTCAAATAGTCGATGCGCTGCTTTGTCTTTTCATCATGCATTACCATCGCACCGCCCTCAATGGTGTTGTATACCTTCGTGGCATGGAACGAAAGCGTGGACATGTCTCCGGCATTGAGCACACTCTCTCCGTTCACCTCGACACCAAATGCGTGTGCGGCATCATAGATGACTTTCAATCCGTAGCGGTCTGCGATTTCCTGAATTTTTTTCGTGTCGCACGGTTTACCGTATACATGAACCGGCATAATGGCTGTAGTTTTCGGTGTAATGGCGGCTTCAATCTTATCTGGGTCCAAATTACCCGTTTTAAGGTCCACATCCACAAAAACCGGCTTTATACCGTTCCACCATAATGCGTGTGTAGTCGCGACGAAACTATAGGGAGTCGTGATCACCTCACCAGTCACTCGAAGAGCCTGCAATGCGGTGATGAGCGGCAATGTTCCATTCGTGAACAAACTTACGTAAGGCACCTTCAGGTAGGAGGCCAACTCTTTTTCCAATTGTTTATGGAAAGAACCGTTATTGGTGATATACTTTGAATTCCATATTTCCTTCAACATCCCGTAGAACTCGTCCAAGTCAGGGAGCAACGGCGACGTGACGGTAATCATACTATTATCCATACTCTATTTCAAATGAATTCTATAACGTGGACAACCACAATGACATGTCATTTCATCCTCATCAGATGTTCCACATCGCTCTTCCTTATTTTCCGTTGCCCCAAGTCCGGCTCGAAACGATGGACGTCCGTGCCGATGAAGTCATACATGCCCTTACTTAGGAGCATACTAGCCTTTTTCTTCACATCGTCACCGTAACGTCCCAATAATGCTGGAAGATTCAGTTGGAATTTTACCCCCTGGGATTTCAACTCCTCGTATCGATCCTTTTCCATATAGTTATAACGTTCCGGATGAGCCAACATGGGCCAAAGGCCTATCGACCTCACTTTCTCCACCACCTCGTCAAAATAGCCAGGAGAAGAATAATAGGAGGTCTCGATCAACAGATGGTCTCCATTCACACCATGAGGCAACAGATCCTTTTCCGTCAAACGTTGGAGCAAAAGATTGTCTATCATATACTCCGCTGAAAGATGCAGTTTGATACTACCCTTGTATGCGTCGCACAACTGAGCGAAACGATCTTTCAACTTCTCCGACGAATTCGGGAAATCCTCCATGATGTGGGGGGTGCAATATAACTCTCTCATACCCAGCTTCTCGTACAAATCGAGCACGGCGAGAGAATCCTCAATCTTTTGGATTCCGTCGTCCACGCCAGGAATCAAGTGTGAATGGCAGTCGACCATACCCTTGCATACACAAGACTCCGACAGCGTAACACTTTTAGATAAAAATCCGAACAAAGACATTTTGACATTATTCATTTAAAGGCACATCCTCTATGGTCATAGAAGATGCGCCTGTCCCTTATCCTACCCTATCAACTATAGGAATAATAATCACTGTTGTAATATCCGTGACGATAGCTGTACTTGCCTTTCTCCATTGGAGTACCGTTCAGGATCAGAGTCATATTCTTGAATCTGTTCTCGTTGTACAATGCGGTGAGGTCTTCAAGCATTGAACGCTCCAACAAACCTGTACGTACGACGAACAACGTTCTGTCGGCATAGTTCTCAACGATCTGGGCATCCGCCACGATATCAATTGGAGGACAATCGATGAAGACATAGTCATATTGCGTTTTCAATCTGTTGATTGACTCACCCAACAAACCATTACCGATCAACTCTGACGGATTCGGTGGAATAGTGCCGACCGGAACCATATCCAAGCCAACATTACCGTCCACATTCTTCACCATCACCTCTTCGATGGTATTCACCTTACCGCTGAGGTAAGTGCTCAGACCGATGTTCGGACTGTTCGCCCATTTGGAGAGAGAGGCGTGGCGCATATCACCGTCGATCACGAGCACTTTCTTCTCCTTAATCGCCAAACTCAAAGCCGTATTCACACAGAGGAAACTCTTACCGCTACCAGCGTTATAGGAAGTGAAGAGCAACACATTGCTGTCTTTCTTCACCATGAACTCCAAGTTGGTACGCAAGATACGGAAAGCCTCGTTGATAGCGTTTCTATTACCGTGTTCAACCACGGCATCCTGCACTTTCTGTTCCTTACGCCAGAACTGCCACCATTTCTTAGGCTGCTTGGACAAAGGAATCTCGCCCAACAACGGTACAGGAACATGTTCCAAATCCTTCTTCCCGCGGAGGGTCGTGTTCAACGTCTCCTTGATGTAAATGAGAGAAAGAGGCACAATCAAACCGATGGCGAAAGCCACCAAAAGAATGTTACGTTTCTTAGGCGCATCAGGACGCATACTACCACCAGGACGTTTGATCACACGGGTGTTATAGGCAGTAAACGACTGCGACAACTCATTTTCCTCACGTTTCTGGAGCAAGAAGAGGTAGAGGGCCTCCTTGACCGCTTGCTGACGCTCAGCGGACAACAACATCTCAGCCTGCTTAGGGTTGGATGAAATGCGGGACAATGCTTGTCTCTCACTATGCTTCAAGTTGCGGATTTGGTTGTCGATGGCTGCGATTTGGTTGTCAATGGAGACCAAGATAGCACTACGCATAGACCCCAAATCGATATCCATCTGCTTCACAAGGTCGTTTTCGGAACTACTGTTCGACTCCAAACGGTTCCTTTGCAGCAATTTGTCGTTATATTCGGAGATCTGCGACTCGATGTTGGCGTTCTGCAAACCGGAGCTCACAGGCAACACCTTCGTCTGATTCTTCTGCACAGAGAGGTAATCCCTGATGTAGTTGGTCATATACAATTGCGCATTCAAATCACGCAATTGGTTGGAGATGTTGGCATTCTCCTGCATATACATTTCAGCCACAGCCTTCACGTCAGGCAAGAGGTTCTTACTCTTGTAGGAAGAAATATCATTATCCACGGAAGAAAGCTCATTCTCGATGATGTTCAGACGTTCGTTGATGAACATGGACGTACCGTCAGCAATCTGGTTCTTATCCTTGATCCAGTTCTCGTTGTAGACCTTGATCAACATATCCAAGATATCGTCGGCACGCTGAATGGAAACATCCTTCACCTCCAAGGTGATGATGTCCGCCTTATCGTCATCCTGCGTCACGTTCAAGGCACCTGACCAGTTTTCCTGAGAAGAGAACATGTTGGTGCGGGTAACATGCAAACTGTTGATTTCATTGCCCGTGTATCGCAAGTTACGTTGAACGACCAAACGTCCGATGGCAGTATTGATCGTATCGCCTAAAGAAGCCATCGCAGGCTCATGCACTTCTATGACCTCGCCATTCAACGTGTATGCGATGTTGTCGATCTTCACGTAGTCCTTTGATGCGACGGAATCGCCCAAGGAAACATCACATAACACATTATCGTAATCCGTCAAATCAACGAAAGAGACGGTGACAGGCAGATTCGATCCATACAACACCACATCGTGGAAATTTCCGTCAATCGTGTAGTTCACGTCCAAATTCAAACGTCTAACCACCTCGAACATAACGTCAGAGGAGAGCAATGCGCGCAACTCGTTGTTGACATTCGTGTTCATGGCAAACATACCCCCCATGTCGTTGAACGCATTTTGAATGTTCATACTTGGTCCGTTCTTCGCTTCCGACTTGATCTGCACCTCCGCCGTCCGTGTGTAGGACTCCGGGGTCTTCAAAATGTAAAGAATGGCCAAAGCCAATACAATGGCAAAGGATACGGCAAACCAATGCCACTTCCGGACACACATCAGGATCAACTCACCGAGTTCGATGAAATCCTCCGTTTGACCTCCGTTTTTCTTGTTTTCTTCCATAAAATTTTTATTATTCTTTGTTACTATTTATATTCGAAACACTATTAATCATTATTTTTCTTCTTATTGTTGTTCAACACAATGGCGACAACTGTGGTGGCCAATGAAGACAATGAGATCCAGAATGAGGTGGATCTGACGTTGTTTCCATTAACGGTGGATTGTTTAACCTTCATCTTATTTGGCTCCACATAGACGATGTCGTCTTGCTGCAAGTAGAAGATAGGAGATTGAACCACATTCTGCAAAGAGGTTAGATTGACACGGTAAGACTTCTGCTTACCCTCTTCCATACGCATGACAAGCACATTGTCTCGTTTTCCTTGTATGGTCAAGTCTCCTGCACTACTGATGGCCTCAATCAAAGTAATGTTATCCTTGTAGATTCTATAAATGCCCGGGTTGGCCACCTCCCCCATAACCGTAAAACTCAAATTGAGGAAGTCTACCGTGACAACCGGATCTTTCGCCTGGTTCCTCGACTCGATTTCATCCTTAATCAGGGTGCTCAATTCGCTACGGGTCAAGCCCGCCACATTCAGTTTACCAATGGTAGGGAAGTCGATGTTACCCTCGCTATCCACGGTATATCCAGAAACAGCCCCCGTCTCCTCGCCAAACAATGTGTTACGGGCACCTGTGGCAACCACACGCTGCGTAACATATGGGAGGTTGAACAAAGCGGAGAGCTGCGGATCCTTACAGTTCACCACGATGGAAATCCTATCCTTCGGGCGAAGCGTAATCTCCTGTACCGCTGAGATATTGATACCTTTGACACGGTCCGCATCTTGGAAATACGGAATTTTCTCGTAAGACGAACATGAACACAACAACACGCCAACGAAGGCTGTCATTAAAATAGACTTGATTTTCATCTTTATCGATAGAGTTTATGTAAGTTCAATAAATGTATTATAACACAAAAACAACGGGCATGACAATCTATTCCAAACAGAAAGGCAGAGACACCGTCATTTCTTTTCCGAAGATTCTTTTTTCGCGATCCTTTTGGACAACCAAATATTCAAGAACGTGTAGAGCGCTATGCAGCACAAAAGCAACAACGTAGGTTCCATTCTTTTGGATAGGATCAGACATGAAACGATGAAAAAGGCAGAGAACAACAAAATCACCACCATGGTCTTATGCTGCGACATGCCTAGGCTCAGCAGTTTATGGTGGATATGGCTCTTGTCCGGCAAGAACGGGCTGTTACCCATTCTGATACGATGGATGAATACCCTCACCACATCCATGCATGGCACCAATAACGGTCCGAACGCCAAAAAGAACGGATGAACCCTCGACAAGCAAGTGTGGGAAGGCTCGATGTAGACATTCGCCATCCTAAAACTCAGGAAAGAAAGGATAAGGCCGATGGTCAACGAACCCGTATCACCCATGAATATCTTCTGCTGCTTTTCCGCTTTTCCGAAAACGTTGTAGTAAAAGAACGGAATCACTGTTCCCAACGTGGAGAAGGCGATCAAAGCGAAAGCATACTCCCCTATCTCGAAAAAGACAACACCATAGTAACCCAGCGCCACACCACTCAGTCCGGAGGCCAATCCGTCGATTCCATCGATCAGGTTCAACGCATTGATGATGAATACCACCAGAAGAACCGTCAGTGGCCAAAAAAGGAACCATGGCAATCTGTCATTGAGGAAAAAGAGTCCATGCATGTCGGAGATGTACAAGCCTCCGAAAAGGAACAACAAACCACACCCAATCTGCACAACAAATTTCGCACTATATTTCACACCTATCAAATCGTCCGCTATCCCCACCAAATAAAGGAGGATCAACGAACAAACACAAATGGACAAACACAGGACATTTTCACCCAACTCCGTCATCAATTGGAACCGAAGCGCATGGACATCAAAAACCAATAGGATGAACATGGTGAACAAAATGACAGGCTCAAACGCAATACCCCCTAACCTCGGCACTGTGCTGTGATGGATTTTCCGCTCATCAGGCTCGTCAAAAAGTTTCTTCCTAAAGGCAATCAAAAGAATCTGCGGAATCAAAATACCGGCAGCTACACTCGAAATAATTAGAGCCGAAACCATCATGAACCGCCAAAAAGCGGTATCAGACATTGTTATAAAAAAATCAGACATTTGATAAAGAATAAATAATCATACATTCGCCGCCTGGTTCGAGCGACTTTAAAACAACCTTATCCTGCTTGGATTCAACAATTCATACGAACAAAAAGGGGATTGACCACATCAAATTCATAAGAACTACGCCGTCCAAACCGATTCAAACTACAATAAACAAAATAAATTGCACATACCAATCTCTCCTCGCAAAAATAGAAATGCGAGCATTCCAAGGTTGTTCGCTAATATTTACCCGAAAGCAAAAATCCCGAAACTCGGCCGGTGCACGACAACGCACACCCTTAAAAATAACCGTAACCTTGAGACTGTTGTAAAGACATACACAATCTAATAACCGACTACAAATTTAGTGTGAATATTTCAATAAAAACAAATATAATCGAAAAAATAAATTTAATAATATCAGATATCAATAGACAAATAAATAAAAAATTGATTTTTAGAATATTAAATTTTCAACAATTTCCCATTTCCCCACCGACTTTGCCCCTCACCCGACTAAATAAATACCCTCAAAACGCTTTTTTGACAGAATCAATCCATTCATATCGTTTTAATGATTACCTTTGAAGCCTAAGAATATTACATCAGATGGCAAAAAAAATTCTATATTTTTCAAACAGTGTATTCATCGGGTTGCTTCTACTTTGCACGTTTTTCTCCAATAGTGGTTGCAAGGACGAATTCACAAACGACCCTGATTTCAAACTCACCATTCCGGACTCCCTTCTGTTTGACACAGTGATTTCCCAAACGATTAGTCCGACCGCCGAATTCAAAATCTATAACAGGACGAAGGAGGATATAAAAATAGAGTCCATCATACTGGAATCGCAACACAACTACTTTAAAATCAACGTTAACGGAAAATCAGGCACCTCTTTCTCAAACATTGAAATCCTATCAGGTGACAGCCTATACTTCTTCGTGCAGATCGTCGTGGAAGAAATCGGGGACAACGCTCCCCTCCTCATCGAGGATAAAATCAAAATCCTATACAACGGCAACTGCCAAGACATCGTGCTCTCCGCCTATGGACAGGACGCTTGCCACATCAAGGAGAGTCTGCACATCAGCCACGACACCACCTGGACGAACGAAAAACCGTTCCTCATTTACGACTCCATCGTCGTGGATTCCGCTGTCACACTGACCATCATGGAGGGCACGACACTCTACATGAAGAAGAAGGGCACCATACATGTGGACGGCTCCCTCATCATCGAAGGATCCGCTGACAACGAGGTCATCTTCCGCACCGACAGAAACAAAAATGATTATTACAACAGAAAGGCGGATTTGCTTTACGACCATGCCAATAACCTGTGGGGAGGCATATATATATCCTCCAAAAGTTCAGGCAACAAAATCAATCATGCCTTCATCAAGGGTAGCGCCTTCGGCATAGAGGTCGACTCCGCCATGGCTAATAGCGACGATTACAGTCTGATTATCTCTAATAGCCAAATACACAACATGTATGGCTCTTGCCTCGGTGCCTACTGCACAAACGTGCTTGCCTATAATTCCGTGTTCACGAACGGAGACAGAGGTTGCGTCATCCTGCAGGGGGGAAAGCACCAATTCGACCATTGCACCATCTCCAATCATGGTTCCTCTAGTTGCGCGCTCACACTATCTGATTGGGATAGCAATGCGGAAGAGAATCAGGAGATCGGATTAGCATTCAAGGCTGTGTTCAACAACTGTATTGTGGCTGGTGACACATCTTTAGTAGGCATGCCAAGAAATCAAATCCGTTTCATTCCTCACTCCCAAGACGATTCTCTGGATTACAAATTTGACCATTCCCTTATTTTCATGAATATCCAACCAGAGGAAATCGCCAAGGACACGGTGCGTTTCAATGTCGTGATTCTTAATGAGAAACCGTGCTTCCAACTTATTGACAATAAAAACAAAACGTATGATTTCCACCTGAGGGAGGATTCTCCATGCAAGGAAAAGGGTGACCTCGGATTGATACTTCACAACGAAGCTTACAAAACAGACAAGGACGGTGTGGTCAGGGATGTGATCGCCGCCCCAGACATGGGCGCCTACCAGATTGTCGTGAAAACGGAGTCAGAAGAAGAGGAGCAAAATACTGAAAAACAATAAACAACAGCAATATGAAGGGATGGTTGTCGACAAGGTTTTTACGCTTCTTCCTCTATTCTCAAATAGTGGTTGTCCTCCCATGCCTCGCCGAGAAAGCAGACCATGAAACCATCCGCATCGTCAGCTATAACGTCGAGAACCTATTCGACTGTGAGGATGACCCGATGACGGACGACAACGCCTTCACGCCTGAAGGGGAATACCAATGGACGGAAGGGAAATATAAAAACAAACTGAATAATATATCGAGAGCCATCACCGCTGCGGGAGGATGGGCAAAGCCTGTCATCATCGGACTTTGCGAAGTGGAGAACAAAAAAGTGCTGACGGATTTGACGCAACGCACGCAATTGAAGGTGTGTGGTTATCAGTTCGTCCACAAGGACTCTCCCGACCAGCGTGGCGTGGATGTCGCCCTCGCCTATTTGCCGGACCGTTTTCGCATCATCGGGGAGGATTTCATCCCTGTACCCATCGAGGAGCGTCCGACACGTGACATTCTCCATGCCACAGGTGTGCTGTTCAATGGCGATACGCTCCACGTTTTCGTAAACCATTGGCCTTCCCGATATGGCGGGGAACTTGAGTCGGAGCATAAACGCTTCGCGGCCGCGAAAGCGCTCCGCAAAGTGACGGACAGCCTACAGAACGCCCAACCAAGATGCAATATCATCATCATGGGCGATTTCAACGACTACCCCTACAACGCAAGCATCAAGGAGGTTCTCGGAACTGAAAAGCCAACAGCCACCCCCACTGACACAAAACTATACAACCTTTGTGAACAATTCGCGGAGAGAGGAGACATCGGAAGCCACAAATTCGGCGGAGAATGGGGCATGCTGGATCAACTCATCGTCTCAGGTCCTCTGCTGGACCCTAAGCACACCATCCACACATCCACCTACGACGTGCATATTTGCGAGGAGGATTTTCTGCTGAAGGAGGACAAGACAGGCAAGGCTCCCAAACGGGCTTTCATGGGTGCCTTCTACGCCTACGGATATAGCGACCATTTACCCATTTTTTTAGACTTAGATATTATCAACCATGAGTAAATCCATATTTCCACACAAAAAAGAATTCATCATTTCGATCCATGTAGTAGCATGGCTGCTAATTTTCATCATTCCTATCTTCTTTTTCAGTAGGAGCGACGATACCCAGTGGATCGTCTATTGGTGGAAGAACGTCTGCACGCCGCTCTCCTTCATGATCATCTTTTACGTTAACTACTGTTGGCTGATAGAAAAATTCCTGTTCGTCAACCGATTGAAGAGTTATATCACACACAACCTAATGCTCATTGCCCTACTCTGCGGATTAAACTACTGTTGGCAAAATTATCTGACGCCCGACATACAACCTCGCAGCGTCCGCCTACAAGAGAAAATCGAGCAATTGGAGAAGGAAATCAAGGTCTTAAAGCAGAGCGAATCCACCATCACGGTGATTGAGCAGGCGGAGGTGCCTGTCACCCAAACGGACATATCCAAGAACATTCAGAGGGATCGTAAACGGTTCAGATGGTGGCACATCATCACTGATATCTTCTCTTTTATCTGTATGGCTGGCATTGCGGTCGCCATCAAGACTACATCAAGATGGTTCCAGACGGAGGAGAAACGCCAGGAGGAGGAGAAACAGAAGGTGGAAGCGGAGCTGAAGAACCTGAAGAGCCAAATCAACCCACACTTTCTGTTCAACACGCTGAATAACATCTACGCACTGATCGCCATCAGTCCGGAGAAGTCGCAGGAGGCGGTCATGGACCTCAGCAAGATGTTGCGCTACGTCCTTTACGATGACGGACAACAATATGTACCGATCCAGAAGGAGATCGATTTCATCAATAACTACGTCAAACTGATGAGACTCCGGTTGAGCAGTTCCGTCCGGGTGGATGTCACGACGGATGTCTCCCTCGACCCGACGATGCCGATTGCCCCGCTTCTCTTCATCTCATTGATAGAGAACGCATTCAAGCATGGAATATCCAACAACCAGTCCTCATTCATCGAATTCTCCATCAAGGAAACCGAGGCGAACACCGTACGATGCGAGCTGCGGAACAGCTACTTCCCGAAATCCGCCGAGCATGACAAGAGCGGTTCGGGCATCGGCATGGAGAACACGAAAAGAAGACTGGAACTCATTTACCCTAATTCGCACGTCTTCGAATATGGTGTGGAGGGTGATGTATATCACTCATTATTAATCATTAACACGAAAAAGGAGGAGAACGCATGACACTCAATTGTATCGTAGTAGACGACGAGCCATTGGCTTTGGGACTCATCGAATCTTACGTGAAGAAAACCCCTTTCCTGAACCTGATAGGGAGCTACTCGAGCGCGGTGGAAGCCGCGAAAGCCTTTGCGGAGAAAACGCCTGACCTGATGTTCCTCGACATCCAAATGCCGGAGATGAACGGTTTGGAGTTCTCGAAGCTCATCGGTGACAAGACAAAGGTGATTTTCACCACCGCTTTCCAGCAATATGCCTTGGACGGATTCAAGGTGAATGCCTTGGACTATCTGTTGAAACCCATCAGCTACGACGACTTCCTGCAAGCCGCCAACAAGGCGTTGAGTTGGTTCGAAATGGCCGCTAACGCGAATAAACCAGCCGCCACGGAACAACCTGAGACAGAAAGGTCCATCTTTGTGAAGACGGATTACAAACTCGTGCAGGTGCAGTTCGACAAGATTCTCTACATTGAGGGCATGAAGGATTACGTGAAGATATTCCTGGAAGACCAGCAATACCCTATCCTCTCGCTGATGAGCATGAAATCGTTGGAGTCCACTCTTCCAGCCAGCCAGTTCCTCCGTGTCCATCGCTCCTACATCGTGAACGCTAGCAAAATCAAGGAAGTGGAGCGCAACAGAATCATCTTCGGGAAGACCTACATCCCTGTCTCCGATTCCTACAAAAACGTATTCCAGGAGTTCATCGACAAAAGGATGTTAGCCAACTAAACAGGAAGAATCGCAATGGCTTTTTTACCCAACATACAACTCACCGTACTGCCCGAACAGGCAGGAGACGAGGCCCGGCTGAAGGAGCAGGTCGCTCAGAAGATCCATGTCGCTCCCAGCCAAGTGACAACCGTGCGGATTGTCCGTAAATCGATCGACGCACGTTCCCGCACGCAAGTGAAAATCAACCTCTGCGTGAATGTATATACTCAAGGGACACAACCGGAGCCCATCACCTACCCGTTCCATTACCAGGACGTATCGAAGGGTGAGCCCGTGCTCATCATCGGTGCGGGTCCAGCAGGCCTTTTCGCAGCCCTCCGGCTCATCGAATTGGGTCTCAAGCCTATCATCATCGAACGAGGCAAGGAGGTGAGCGAACGTAAGAAAGACATTGCCCAGCTCAACCGCAACAACGGACTGAACCTAGAATCCAACTACTGTTTCGGGGAGGGCGGTGCCGGTACCTTCTCCGACGGCAAGCTCTTCACTCGCTCCAAGAAGAAGGGGGATTGCAGCCGCATCCTGCTCACCTTCCATCAGCATGGAGCGCAGGACGAGATACTCTACGAAGCGCATCCGCACATCGGGACGGACCGTCTGCCGGTCGTCATCAAGAACATGCGGGACACCATCCTCCACCATGGCGGAGAAATCCATTTCGAAAAGAAAATGACCAAAATCCTGACGAAGGACGACCATGTGGAAGGTGTGGAGACAGCAGATGGAGAGCGTTTCTTCGCAGATAACATCATCCTAGCCACCGGCCATTCGTCACGTGACATCTATACCCTACTCCACCAAGAGGGCATCCTCATGGAGTGCAAAGGGTTCGCCATGGGTGTCCGTGTGGAGCACAAGCAAGCACTTATCGACAACATACAATACCATCGTAAGGAGCGGGGGAAATACCTTCCTTCCGCCGCCTATAACGTCGTCACACAGGTGAAGGAGCGAGGCGTATACTCCTTCTGCATGTGTCCGGGTGGTTTCATCGTACCCGCCTCCACAGGCGAGGGCGAATGTGTCGTCAACGGCATGTCCCCATCGCATCGTAACTCACCATTCGCAAATGCGGCCATCGTGGTGGAGATCAGGCCGGAGGACCTCAAGGATTACGAGCAGTTCGGGGCATTGGCGGGCTTGAAGTTCCAAGAAGAGTACGAAAGACTCTCCTACCAGAATGGTGGTGGAATGGCGGTAGCACCCGCACAGAGGTTGCTCGATTTCGTGAACGGCAGGTCATCCGCTTCACTTCCGGAGACCTCCTATCTCCCAGGCATCGTACCCTCCGACATGCACAAATGGATGCCTAAATTCATCAGGGAGCGCCTGCAACTAGGTTTCAAGGAGTTCGACAAGAAGATGCGGGGATACCTCACCAACGACGCCGTCATCATCGGTGTGGAGTCGCGTACCTCCTCACCCGTCCGCATTCCGCGTGACCCGGAGACGATGCAACACGTTCAGATCAAGGGGCTCTACCCTTGTGGTGAGGGAGCAGGCTATGCGGGAGGAATCACATCATCCGCCATGGACGGAATATTGTGTGCGGAAAAAATCGGCGAACATAAAAAATAATAGCAAAGAGATGGACTTCACAACGATATATCAATTATCATACAGGAATATTTTAGCCATAAACATCGAAAGCGACGTCAATATGGGTAGAGCCATTCCATGTTTCATTATCACTATTCTCACATTTTATTTTTTAGCGAAGGGGAACCTATTCGTATTTGAGAGACGAAATGAAAAGAAGCTCTACGAAAAAACACTAATGGATAAAAACATACTGAACAGGACCGTCGTTTTGCTCATGTGCAAGCTCTTACAGAGCGATAAAAAAGAGATGTACGCCAACAAAATAACTTTTGTCGTCAATTACATCCGGACATCATTCGACAAACAAATGGATATCGAGAACCTCATCAATAGTTTCGTGTTCAATCACAGTTCATCACAATCCGTAATCCTCAACGAAAAGATTTACAAACACATAAGAAAAATAAAACGAGCCTATATCAACCCACAAAGATGGTTTCGAGAGTTGAAGAATACGCAGGATCACTCCGTATATGAAGGAAGGCACAATCTCAATGAATATGACAGTTTGCCCGATAATGAAGTCAATGAGCTTGCCTTGTCATTAGTAGATTACCTAAGTGAAGATCAAAAGAAATACCTTTCGTATTTGCTTTTCCAAATGGTCTACATGGATGGCAACATCAACAAGCAGGAAGAATCTGACCTGGGGAAAATCTGCGTGGACAAATTTCTGACGTCAAAGGAATTTAACACACTGAAGGAATCCTTCGAATCAAAATCAGAAGACAAGTGGTTCAATATGAATCTGAAAGAGAAAAATCCGGAACTCTATTCCGACCCTGAAGTCGTTTCCAACATTTTCCCCAAAGATACAGAGAACGACAAAGGAATAAGCACTAGGTTCATCGTCAAAAACAATGCGGGATCCAGTAATATCTTATATATATTTCTTTTCATTCATGTTGTAATTTCAACTTTAGTAATTACAGGTATAAATGACGGCCATATATTATCCATGCCAACAATAATTCTTGCGATCTCATTCCTCATATACTCCACTTTCTTTAGTGAAATCATTTCGGACAAATATGGAACCATTATTTCACGCAAAGACTACATAAATCTTGTAAAAGAATATTTATTTGCGGATATAACATACATAATCAGCTTCATTTTCATCTTTTTCATATAAAAAACACGTCCCTATTTTTTCAATATTGCATCCTTCTCCATCAAAAACTTATAAGCCTCATGGATTGAGCGGAACCGTTCGACAGCCTTCTCTTTCTCTTTTTCGGAGACACCAGCGGGGAGCTTGTCCGGGTGGCATATTTTCACCAACCTGCGATAGGCGGACTTAATCTCCTGCTCGTCCGCATTCTCCGTAATTTCCAGGAGTTGGAAAGCCTCCTTCGTGCGGGTGTTCGTGACATTCTCGAAACGGGTCTCATGCGCTTTCTGACCTTTTCCTCCCCTCTTCTCCTTCTTTCTTTTCTTCCTTGAGCGCTTCTGTTCCTCTTTTTGTTGATATTGTTGATATTGTTGTTCTTGCTCTCTTTGCTCCCTCTTTAGATACTCGTACTTGTACAGGAAGGTGGTGAAGTTCCAAGAACTGATGTGCAGATAATGTGCCACCTCACGCAACAAATCCACCTCCATATCGCTCACACCATCCTGTGAATAAGCGATTTGGAACAAAACATCCAGGAAGTCCATCCGGTCATGGTAACTTTTGATATAATTCTCCGCAAGATAGGCCACAAGATCCGACACTTTTTCTGTAGCCTGTTGTCCATCAGACTTTTTCCTTTTTTTGATGAAAATGGGCAGTCCTTCATATTCGTACCCAAGAAAATGTACCTGCGTGTTTTTCAGTTCTGCATTCAAACACTTTATAATCTTCTCCCGATTTGTTTTCAAAAGAATGCACGAGCTGATATATGATTTAATAGGCAAAATCTTCAGCGGATCATTTTTCCCATCACATTTGGCAATAGTCACAAACAAATCCACGAACTTCGCTTCCATACGCGACAAAGACGCACGGGAATCTTGGGGGAACCCGATGATGTAACCCACAATAGCAATTAATATAGCAGCGAACAAAAATGTAAAAAACATAAAATCAATAAATTACACACATCAACGATTAATTAGCGCGGACCATTTCCAAAGATAGTAAAAAATCATAAGCTTCATGGATTGAGCGGAACCGTGCGGCAGCCGCCTCCTTCTCCTCTTCGGAGACATTAGCTGAGAGCGTGTCCGGGTGGTACTTCTTCGCCATTCTACGGTAAGCGGATTTAATCTCCTGCTCGTCCGCTCCCTCCGTGATTTCCAAGAGTTGGAGGGCTTCCATCTTACGGGTTTTGGCGACGCTCTTGAAGCGGTTCTCGGAAGTCTTTTGACCTTCACTCTTTTCGTTCTCCGTACGATTCTTCTTTCCCGTGTTCCCCGCACGCTTTTGTTCCTTCTTTTGTTGCTTCTCTCCTTCCTCCTTTATGTACTCGTACTTGTACAGAAGGGAGGTGAAGTCCCATGACCTGATGTAAAGGGAATAGGCCACCTCGCGTAGGAGATTCACTTCCTCATCGCTCACACCAGCCTGTGAATAAGCGATTTGAAACAGAATATCCATGAATTCCATCCGATCGACATACTTTTTTAAGTATTTCGAGAAGAGGTTAGAGGATATATCCGAGACTCTCTCCGAAATACTCTTCCCTACAATATTTTTCCGGTCCAACATGAAGAAGGGGACATTCGTCGTTTTATAGCCTATGAAACGGACGTTGATATCCTCTATCTCGCTGTCGAAAAAACGGATGGACTCTTCCCTGTATTTATTAAATTGGGACGACAGAAAAATATGTTTTTTTACGAATTCTATCTCTTTATGCCTCACCCTCCCGTCACACTTGACAACCGCGGCAAAGAGAGTGATAAACTTCAAGTTCTTTTCTGGGACGAGGATACGTGGATTATGGATGAAACTGCTAATCTTATTGCGGTAATATTTAAATTTTGTAGGGATGTTTTTAATTTCATCGATGAGCTTCAATAGAAATATAAAAAAACAAAATGGAAGGAATATGAAAAGGAACAAGAAGAGCATCGGATCCATGGTGACATCTGCCAATAAAATCGTTCTCATAACAATTAATTCGAAATCAACAATTATTCAAAATTCCATCCATTCGTTAAACGCTGAACCTTTATTTATCTCACATGGACCATTTCAGCCGACAATAGAAACTCGTAAGCCTCATGGATCGAGCGGAACCGTGCGACAGCCTCCTCCTTCTCCTTTTCGGAAACATTAGCTGAGAGCGTGTCCGGGTGATACTTCTTCGCCAATCGGCGGTAAGCGGATTTGATCTCCTGCTCGTCCGCATTCTCCGTAACCTCCAAGAGTTGAAGGGCCTCCTTCGTACGAGTGTTCGTGACATCCTTGAAACGAGCCTCATGTCTTTTGCGGCGCTCGTTTCCTTTCGACCCATTATTCTTTTCTCCACGTTTCTGTTCCTCCTCTTGCCTTTTCTGCTTTTTCTGCTGCTCGTCCACCATGTACTCATACTTGTACAGGAAGCCGGTGAAATCCCACGATTTGATGCACAAATAATGCGCCACCTCACGTAACACATCCACCTCCACATCGCTCACACCATCCTGAGAATAAGCGATTTGGAACAAAGCATCCATGAATTCCATCCGTTCGGAGTACTTACGGAAGAGTTTGGAAATGGCATTGGAGGAGAGGTCGGAGATGTTATGTTTGGAAACAAACCCGTCACTTTCCTTCCTATTCAACACGAACAGCGGGAGTTCGGCAGTTTCATAGCCTAAGAACTTGACATTCGAAAGGCTCAGTTCACGTTCAAAATATTTGATGATGTAATTACCCCAACGAGGAGATGAGTTGATATATGACTTGACAGCGGCGACCTCCTCCGCATCCGCTTCCCCATCACACTTGACAACCGAAACGAGGAGGCGGATCAGGCACGCCACATCATCTTCCATGGGATACATATTACTCACATTCAACACCAACATGGCTACAGCCATAAGCAGGGCGGCCAGGAAGATCACAACAGCCAATACAACCATACGGAAGGCAACGTTTTAAATTAATATTCTACAAAAGGGGACCTTCATCGAAACAACTCTTCCCTCAAACAGCGGAGAGAATCACTTTTTCCTCTTTTCGAAGAGCCACTCCATGAAATCAGAGGCACTGATGGCCATTTCCCATGCGTCGTCATGCTTAGTGTCTTGATACTCCACCAAGTCCGAACCATTGGAATTGGACTTGAGGACCGCCTCCAAATCACGCGCATACTGAATCGGGACAATAGGATCCTCCACCCCATGGTAGAGGCGCACAAAGACTTTCTTTTTCTTCATGCGGGACGGCTCTATCACGCCGGAGACAGCCACTACAGCCGTATACATTTTCGGGTTGCGGGCGGCAAGGTCCAACACCCCAAATGCCCCCATATCCTTACCCACCAAATAGACTCTCGTAACATCGATTTCGTTCTCCTTTTTCAAGAAATGCTGAATCAGCTTTTCCACGACGATGCTGCTCTTCGTCTGCTCCGGGTTTTCCCTCAACACAATCGAACCGTCATCCAACTTGTCATATTTCGCCCAATAATCATCCTTCGGGCACTGAGGCATGATGACCACCGCCGACTGATAATTACGAGCCTCCTCGCTCATGTATAAACTGGCGCCATATTTCAGTTGCATCAAGTTGTCATTGCCACGTTCCTCCTCACCGTGAAGAAAGATGAAGAGAGGAAATTTCAATCCCTCGACACCATACCCTTTCGGATATAGGATACGGTAGCGAAGCGTGTCACCCTGATAACGGTACTCCCTCGCATAGAAGTAATCGGAGGAATACTCGGTCTCCTCAGCCTGAGCATTATAGAACAGGGACATCAACATCCCCAATAATAAGAATCGAAACTTTGCCATATCCAATAAACTTATTTCGCAAAGATAATGCACTCTCCGTTTTTTATGACGGTTTAGTGAAAAAAAAAGGAAAAAACATTAACGTCCTCCCGTCAAAAGAGAACAAATCCTTGGAAAGAGAGTCCTACATAACCAATACGCCAAGACACAAAATGCCACCGTCATCAAATTTGTCATAAAATATTTGACCCCCAAACACAAAATCGAGTGGTCAAACGGTAAGATGAAATCAAATAGCTTTTTCGTGTTTGTTTGGACGAAAATCGTATGCAGCGCATAAACAAAGAACTGGCTTTCCAAAAAGAGTTTCGGTATTTTAATCAACCCTTTCTCCACTATATCGGCGGAAAGGTTAAAAAAGGCGACTCCTAGAATCAGATACCCTGTGACGCTGCCCAAAGGCAAAAGCGTTTTATTCCAGAAATAGAGCTTTAGAAAAATAACGATGGCAGACAAGATGTAACTCGGGATCTTCACCTTCCGGAATTCGACGACAAGGTTTTTCCCAAATATGGAGAAATACGCGCCAAGCGGGAACCAGAAAAAACCTCCCATGTGGAATCCTGGAATTTGTGGCCATAAATTCATCTCTGCGACAAGCCAGAGGATAACCACAGAAAAAAACTTCAACTTCCTCACGAACCAATATATCAGGGGAGAAAAGAGAACACATACGATGAGGTCACGAACATACCAAAAAGGATTCAAGAATGGATAAATATTGGGCAAGCGCTCCATCCCCCAAATATTCACGCTGTGTCCACTTCCCTTCTGACTATCCCAAAACACATGGAAGTAGTTGTTTTTCTCAAGGAAATCGGCCAGCGAACATTCGTGCTTTAGGAATACGCCCGTAATGATAGAAACACATAAGCAAATAACAATCCACAGCACATAGGGGATCAGAAGCGTCTTGAAACGGCTCTTCAGTTTATACCAATATGTTTCAACAGAGAATGTATTGTCCGCAGGCTTCAGGCTCCTGAAAAAAAGAAAGCCGGAGATCAAGAAGAACAAAGGAACACTAACATTACCGAAGGTATACGAGAAAAGGACTCTCAGAGAATTGTAGATTGCGGACGACCAACCATCCTCAAACAGAGGCAACTGATCTATCGGCACATCACCACCTGAAACGTTCATCCCTTTGAAATGGACAAACACAACTCCCACTATCAACGGGAATTTTATCCAATCGATGACCTTAGACTGAAGCGTGTCGTGATTTTGAGATTCGACAGACATTATACAAAATGTGAGGTTTCGCGACTATAGAATAAATGAATACGAATTCATTCACTTTTCACATCACAAAGATAAAACATAAATCTAAACGGCAAAAGACGCGAACGCAATTTATCCAGGCATTTCACCCGCCGAAAAGACCCACTATCCTCCCGTCGAGGGAAGAATAAACTTATTTTTTTCAATCCAGCCCCATTTCTTATTATCGGCTTTTTAGAATAGAGAATATTTTTATAAATTCGCGGTTCAGGAATAAAGGGAGGCGCAGTCGCCACTCGAAAAAATATTGTTAGTAATGAACATTTCGTACAATTGGTTAAAAAAGTATATCAATCTTGATATAGAGCCGGAAGAAGTCTCAAAGGTTTTAACCTCGATAGGTCTTGAGGTCGGTGGAGTTGAAGAGATACAATCCATCAAAGGAGGATTGGAAGGATTAGTAGTGGGTGAGGTATTGGAATGCGTGGCGCATCCAGACTCCGACCATCTTCATGTTACGAAAGTCAATGTAGGTCAGGGCGAGCCCCTACAGATCGTGTGCGGCGCCGCCAACTGCCGTACCGGAATCAAAACCATCGTCGCCACCCTCGGCACGAAGCTGTACGAAGGCGACAAATGTTCCACCATCACTAAATTCAAACTCCGTGGCGTAGATTCCTACGGAATGCTCTGCGCCGAGGACGAGATCGGTGTCGGAACCAGCCATGCGGGCATCATCGAGTTGCCGGCGGACGTGCCTGTAGGCACATTGGCCAAGACATACTACGGCATCGAGACAGACTATGTGATCGAGGTGGACATCACCCCGAACCGTATCGACGCGACCTCCCATTACGGTGTGGCGCGCGACCTTGCGGCATACCTCCAATACCATCAGCCAGGGAAGTACAAACTCAGCAAGCCAGATGTTTCCGCCTTCAAGGTGGACGATAATAGTTGCCCTGTGAAAGTGGACGTGGAGAACACAGCTGCTTGCACCCGCTACTCCGGCGTGGCCATCACAGGCATCACGGTAAAGGAATCCCCTAAATGGATGCAGAATGCGCTGAAGGCCATCGGTCTTAGGCCAATCAATAACGTGGTGGATGCCACCAACTATCTGCTGCACGCTTTAGGACAGCCACTCCACGCCTTCGATTTGGATAAGATGGCAGGCAAGCACATCATCGTCAAGACATTGCCGAACGGAACCAAGTTTACCACGCTCGATGGTGTGGAGAGAACCTTGACGGCAGACGACCTGATGATCTGCGACGAGAAAGGCGGCGCATGCCTCGCCGGCGTGTTCGGAGGTTTAGACTCCGGCGTCACCGATTCCACCCGCAACATCTTCCTCGAGAGCGCATGCTTCAACCCTGTATACATCAGGAAGACAGCCCGCAGATTCGGACTCAACACTGATGCGTCGTTCCGCTACGAGAGAGGTTGCGATCCTAACAATACGATTTACATCCTGAAGTGCGCCGCGCTCCTCATCAAGGAGTTGGCGGGCGGTAACATATCGAGCGAAGTGCACGACATCTACCCTACCCCTGTGGCGCCATTCCCTGTGGATATCACCTACAACAAAATCAACACCCTCATCGGCAAGGAGATCAAGAAGGAAGAGGTGAAGACCATCCTTTCCGGCCTTGAGATAGAGATCAAGAAGGAGGACGAGAACGGACTTTCGCTTGCCGTACCTACCTACAGAGTCGATGTGACCAGGGATGTGGACGTGATCGAAGACCTGCTTCGTATCTATGGCTACGACAACGTGCAAGAGGGATTATCCCTCAGTTCGTCCATCGCCTATTCGCCACGTCCGAATAGCCTGAAGCTCCAGAACCTC
Organism: Paludibacteraceae bacterium; assembly: GCA_017962085.1. Taxonomy (GTDB): domain Bacteria; phylum Bacteroidota; class Bacteroidia; order Bacteroidales; family Paludibacteraceae; genus UBA1181. Next base: position 35,925 of record JAGCWA010000049.1, on the reverse strand, counting down.
ATCTCCGAGCAACTGACAGGCTGCGGATTCAACGAGATACTCAACAACTCGCTTACAAAGATCTCCTACTACGCTGAGTCTGAGAAATATCCTATCAAGAACGCTGTGATGGTGATGAACCCATTGAGCGCCGACTTGGGATGCATGAGGCAATCGTTGCTTTTCGGCGGATTGGAAAGTGTAGCCTACAACGTGAACAGAAAGAACGCGGACATCAAGTTCTACGAGTTCGGCAACTGCTACCACAAGAACCCTGAGAAGGAATCCACGGAGGAGGCACCGCTGAAACCATACTCGGAGGAACTCCACCTCGGCATTTGGTTGAGCGGTAACAAGACCACCCAAAGTTGGGTTTTGAGGCAAGAGAAGACCTCCTTCTACCAGTTGAGGGCATATGTCGAGAACATATTCGCAAGGCTTGGATTCGAGCAGAAAGGCTTGGTATACGGAGGCTATGACGATGAATTCATTTCAGATGGAATGACCATCATGACCCACACGGGCAAACTGCTCGCCACGTTGGGAGTCGTATCCAAGAAAGCGTTGAACATCTTCGGATTGGAGAACAGTGTATACTACGCAGATTTGGAGTGGAACAAAATCCTGTCCGAGCTGAAGAACCACAAAGTCACCTACAAGGACATCTCCAAGTTCCCAGAAGTAAAGAGGGATTTGGCGCTGTTGATCAACAAATCGACCACTTTCGAGGACATCGCCAAGGTAGCCATGGAGACGGAGAAGAAATTCATCAAGAACATCTATCTCTTCGACGTGTACGAGGGAAAGAACCTCGAGTCAGGCAAGAAATCGTATGCGGTAAGCTTCATCCTACAAGACGAGGCGAAGACGATGAAGGATGGACAAATCGACGCCATCATGAACAAGTTGATGAAGAATTTCGAAGAGAAATTAGGCGCAAAAATCCGTTAATCAATCGGACAAACCATAAAATCGAGGAAGGGGACTCCTACTTGGAATCCCCTTTTTCATTGGCTTCCGTCACCAATAAAGGTGCGAAAAACAATCATAAAGAATTTTGGTTTGTAGGAATAGAAAAAATCATTACCTTTGCACCCTGATTTACAAAAGAATTATACTTAAAATAAACAATATGAATATCGCTAGAAAAGACATCGACGCTACGAACGCGATCATCACAATGCAAGTTGTGAAGGCAGATTACCAAGAAGCGGTGGAGAAGACGCTCCGCAAATACAAACAAAGAGCTAACGTACCAGGATTCCGTCCGGGAAACATTCCGATGACGATGGTAAAGAAGCTATACGGTAAAGCTGCCATGGCAGACGAAATCAACAACATCATTTCAGAGAAATTGATGGATTACATCAAGGAGAACAACATCGAGATCCTCGGCCAACCACTTCCTAACAAAACAGAGCAGAAAGAGATTGATTTCAGCAAGGAGGAAGACTTCGAGTTCAAATTTGACATAGCGATAGCACCTGAGAACAAACTGGTTTTGAGCAACAAGATCAGTGCTCCATACTACGAGATCGAGGTCGGCGATGACATGGTGAACAACGCCGTGAAGTCATACCAAGACCGTTTCGGATCTTACGACGAGGCTACGGACGTGGTTGAGTCCGACGTAGTGAAGGGCGACATCGTGGAGATGCGCACCAAGACGAAGGAGAAGGAAGACGGCATCAAGGTAGAGGACGCTGTTCTTTGCCCTAAATACATGAAGGACGCAGACCAGAAGGCACTCTTCGTAGGCGCTAAGGTAGGCGCATCCGTTTCGTTCAACCCTAAGAAGGCGTTCGAGAACGAAGGAGAGATCGCTTCCCTCTTGAAGATTAAGAGAGAAGAGGTTGCTTCCGTAGATGCGGATTTCAAGTTCACCATCAAGAGCGTAACCCGTTTCAAGGCGGCTGAGTTGAACCAAGAGTTGTTCGACAAGGCTCTCGGAGAGGGCGTTGTGAAGAGCGAGGAGGAGTTCAAGGCTCGCTTGGCGGACGACGTCAAGAAATCACTCGTGGCAGACAGCGACTACAAATTGTTGCTCGACTCCCAAAAAGTTTTGGCTAAGGAAGCGTTCGGTGACGCGGCATTCCCTGACGCGTTCCTGAAACGTTGGGTAGCAGAGACCAACGAGAAGATCAGTGCGGAAGATTTGGAGGCACAATATCCAATGATGTTGGACGATTTGAAATGGCAACTGACCAAGAACAAGATCGCCACGGACAACCAAATCAAGATCGAGGAAGGCGACATGATGGAGTTCGCCAAGAAGACTGCCCAAGCGCAATTCGCGCAATATGGCATGTCGACTGTTCCAACCGACGTTTTGGAGAACTACGCGAAAGAGATGTTGAAGAAGAAAGAGTCCATTCAGCAGATCGCGGAGCGCGTCATGGAAGAGAAAGTGATGAACGTTGTGAAGTCCAAGATCAAATTGGATGTGAAGAAAGTTTCACTTGAAGAGTTCAACAAATTGTTCTCAGAGCAAGGGAAATAATAAAAATTTTCAAAAAATCAATCCCGACAACAAAAATTGCCGGGATTTTTTTTGGTTTTAAATAAAAAAGTTTTATTAATTTAGTAAACAAAATAGAAGAGTAAATAGACAGATTAATATTTAACAAAATGATGGAAAAAAATGATTTTAGGAAATATGCGGTGGGTCATCTTGGCATGAACGGGTTAGCCTTAGACCAATACACCTCCCGCATATCCAACAGCTACATATCTCCCAGCATCTTGGAGGAACGTCAATTGAACGTGACACAAATGGACGTCTTTTCAAGGCTAATGATGGACCGCATCATATTCCTCGGGACGGAGGTGGACGACTATTCCGCCAACGTGATACAGGCGCAACTGCTCTATCTGGACTCGTCCGACCCAGGAAAAGACATCTCAATATACCTGAACACCCCTGGTGGCTCGGTATACGCAGGTTTAGGCATTTATGACACGATGCAGTACATCGGATGTGACGTAGCGACCATCTGCACCGGCATGGCGGCATCCATGGGTGCGGTTCTACTGGTGGCAGGAACGAAGGGGAAACGCTCCGCACTGAAGCATTCCCGCGTCATGATCCACCAACCCATGGGAGGAGCCCAGGGTCAAGCGTCGGATATTGAAATCACCGCAAGAGAGATCCAGAAACTGAAAAAAGAGCTATATACAATCATAGCGGAACATTCCGGAAACCCGTACGACAAGATATTTCAAGACTCCGACAGAGATTATTGGATGACAGCCGAAGAAGCGAAAGCATACGGCATGATCGATGAAGTATTAGTGCGGAACAAATAAGCGGAAGAGGAAGAGATGGCAACAAACACGAAAAGCACGAGCAGGTGCAGTTTCTGTGGCAGGTCACAGAAGGAAGTGAACATGCTGATCACAGGCCCTTCCGTCAATATCTGCGACGAATGCGTGAGAATGGCTTACGAGATAGTCGAAAGCAACAAAAAAGAATACGGAAGCAACTCCGACTTCGATGCGAAAGACCTTCCTAAGCCAATAGAAATCAAGAAGTTCCTCGACCAGTACGTCATCGGGCAAGATGTGGCGAAGAAAACCCTTTCCGTAGCGGTCTACAACCACTACAAGAGGCTCATGCAACCGAAAGACGATGAAGGTGTTGAGATAGAGAAATCCAACATCATCATGGTCGGAGCGACGGGAACGGGGAAGACTCTCCTTGCGAAGACCATAGCGAAGCTATTGAAAGTTCCATTCGCAATTGTTGACGCGACCGTACTGACGGAAGCGGGCTATGTGGGCGAAGACATCGAGAGCATACTCACCCGACTGCTGCAAGCGTCAGACTACGATGTCAAGGCGGCCGAACGAGGCATCGTCTTCATCGACGAGATAGACAAGATCGCCCGCAAGGGAGACAATCCGTCCATCACGAGGGACGTGAGCGGAGAGGGTGTCCAGCAAGGCTTGCTCAAGTTATTGGAAGGCTCCATTGTGAACGTACCACCGCAAGGGGGTCGCAAGCATCCGGACCAGAAGATGATACCGGTGGACACGAAAAACATCCTCTTCATCTGCGGAGGAGCGTTCGACGGCATCGAGCATAAGATCGCCCACAGGCTCAACACCAAGGTGGTGGGCTACGCCGCGGCGAAGAAGCAGGGAGTCGTGGACATGGAGAACATACTGCAGTACGTCTCCCCACAAGACCTGAAATCCTTCGGTCTCATCCCAGAAATCATCGGCAGATTGCCGTTGCTCTGTCACCTGAACCAATTGGACCGCAAAGCGTTGCGATCCATCCTGACAGAGCCGAAGAACTCCATCATCAAGCAATACGTCAAGATGTTTGATATGGACGACGTAAAGCTCACGTTCGACGAAGATGTGCTGGAATATATCGTAGACAAAGCGGTAGAGTTCAAGCTTGGGGCGAGAGGGCTCCGCTCCATCGTGGAGACCATCATGTTGGACGTGATGTTTGAGATCCCCTCCTCTGGAAAAAAGAAGGTCAGCATCACCAAAGCGTACGCTGAATCGAAGATCCAGAGCGCCAATATAGAGAAATTGAGGGTGGCATAATAAAATTTAACATTTTTATGATGCCAATTAACGTACTGTAATATACATTTGCGCCTACAATTGCACGCCACCCTTGATGTACGGGACAGACCACTGTCCAAGGGTAGATTTAACGATTAATTGTGTTCCGATTATGAAAGACAATGAATTGGCAAAACAACTGAAATTGCATTTTGGTTTTGATTCCTTCAAAGGGAACCAAGAGGCAATTATCACCAACCTTTTGGCGGGTAAGGACACGTTTGTCCTCATGCCGACGGGTGGCGGCAAGTCATTATGCTATCAATTGCCGTCATTAATGATGGAAGGCACTGCAATTGTGATATCTCCCCTCATCGCGCTGATGAAGAACCAGGTGGACGCGATGAGGAACTTCAGCGAAGAGGATGGTATCGCTCACTTCATCAACTCATCCCTCAACAAGGCGGCGATAGATAACGTGAAGACGGACATCCTGGAGGGTAGGACAAAATTACTCTACGTGGCCCCGGAGTCGTTAACCAAGGAAGAGAACGTGGAATTCCTCAGACAGGTGAAGATATCCTTCTTCGCCATAGACGAGGCGCACTGTATCTCGGAATGGGGACATGACTTCAGACCGGAATATAGAAGAATTCGCCCGATTATCAACGAGATAGGACAGAAAGTCGCCGTCATAGCACTGACAGCGACGGCCACACCTAAAGTGCAACACGACATTCAGAAGAGCCTCGGAATCACGAACGCGACAGTGTTCAAATCGTCGTTCAACCGTCCGAACCTCTACTATGAAGTAAAGCCTAAACGGGACGACATAGACAAGGAGATCATCAAGTTCATCCGAAGCCAAGAGGGCAAGTCAGGCATCATCTACTGCCTCAGCCGCAAAAAGGTGGAGGAGTTGGCGGAGACCCTGCGCGTGAACGGTATCAACGCCTTGGCATATCATGCGGGCATGGATAGTGCGACACGTTCAGGCAACCAGGACTGCTTCCTCATGGAGAAGGTGCAGGTGATCGTGGCAACCATCGCATTCGGTATGGGAATCGACAAACCAGACGTGCGGTTCGTCATCCACTACGACATACCGAAGAGTTTGGAAGGCTACTACCAGGAGACGGGAAGAGCCGGACGAGACGGTGGAGAAGGACGTTGCATCGCCTTCTACTCCAACAGCGACCTACAGAAGTTGGAGAAATTCATGCAAGGCAAGCCTATCGCGGAACAAGAGATCGGCAAGCAGCTGCTATTGGAAACAGCAGCATATGCGGAAAGCGTAGTATGTAGAAGAAAAGTATTATTACACTACTTCGGAGAGGAATACTCCGAGGAGAATTGTGGAAATTGTGATAATTGTTTAAATCCGAAAAAACAAGTGGAAGCGAAAGAGTTGCTATGTACCGTTCTGGAGACGATCATAGCGTTGAATGAAAAGTTTAAAACGGAGCATGTGATCGACGTCATTATGGGGAACGAGACGTCGGAAGTCAAATCCTATGGCCATGACGAAGAGATCGACACATTTGGCGAGGGTAAGGATGAGAGTGAAAGAACGTGGCAAAATGTGATACAAAAAGCGATGATAAGCGGGTATATCACAAAAGACATCGAAAACTACGGTATACTGAAACTCACGCCTGAGGGGAAGGCATTCCTCAAGAAACCTAAATCGTTCGAGATCGTCAGCGAAGAAGAGGAGGAAGTGGAAGAGGTGGATATCCAGCTGAAAGGCGGTGCCTCCTGTTGTGCGGATCCTGCTCTATTCTCCATGCTGAAGGACTTGCGCAAGAATCTATCCAAGAAATTGGGTCTGCCTCCGTTCGTCATATTCCAGGATCCGTCGTTAGAGGCGATGGCCACCACCTACCCTATCACCATCGAGGAGCTCCAAAACATCCCTGGTGTGGGCGCAGGAAAGGCTAAACGTTTCGGCGAGGAGTTTGTTCAACTCATCAAGAAACACGTCCAGGAAAACGAAATAGAACGTCCGGAAGACCTCCGCGTGCGTTCCGTGGCCAACAAGTCTAAACTGAAGGTCTCCATCATCCAAGCCATCGACCGAAAAATCGCCTTGGATGACATCGCGGAATCGAAAGGTCTGGACTTCGACGAGCTATTGGACGAAATCGAAGCCATCGTCAACTCCGGCACGAAGATCAACATCGACTACTTCCTTGTACAAATCATGGACCAGGACCGTATCGATGAAGTGTTCGACTACTTCAAAGAGGCGGAATCCGAAGATGTGGATGACGCATTGAAGGAGCTGGGAGAGAATGATTATACGGAAGAGGAAATCAGGCTTGTCAGAGTTAAATTCATTTCAGAAATGGGTAACTAAACAATATCTGACATAGAATATTAATGGGCAAGGGAATTCCGAATGATTCGGGATTCCCTTGCTAGACTTTAGACATTAGACTTTAGAATATTTGGAAATGGAATCGAATGATTATAGGCAACTGATAGTATGGCAGAAAGCAATGGATCTTACAATTGCGGTGTATGCTATAATCAAACAATTACCAAAAGAACGCTCTATCCAAATCCATCAGTTCTAAGACAGAGTCTAAAAACTAAAGCCTAAAGGCTAGAGGCTAAAATCTAAAGTCTAATTTTGCCAATTCCCCAAAAATCACTAAGTTTGAAGTCTATAAATAGAAGAATTAACAAAGCAAAACTTATCATTATGTCATGTGTGAAATACATCGGGGTGGATGACCCTGATATAGACTTGTTCGAAAGTCAATACATCGTTCCGGAAGGAATGTGCTACAACTCCTACCTTATTGAAGACCAGCAAATTGCCATCATGGATACGGTGGACATCCGCAAGACCAGCGAATGGTTGGAGAACGTCAAGAAAGCGTTGGCGGGAAGAACTCCCCAATACCTCATCGTGCAACACATGGAGCCTGACCACAGTGGTTCCATCGCCGCATTGGTGGAGGCCTACCCTAACGTGACCACCGTGGCAAGCGCCAAAGCCATCCAATTCATGGGCCAGTTCTTCGAAGGGAAAAGCTTCACGACGAAAGCCGTGGGCGATGGCGACACCCTCTCATTGGGCAACAATACGCTTCGCTTCTTCACCGCACCTATGGTCCACTGGCCAGAGGTGATCGTCACCTACTTGGAGAGCGAGAAAACGCTCTTCTCGGCGGACGGATTCGGTAAGTTCGGCGTCTATGGCGCTGATCCGGGCGATTGGGCATGCGAGGCCCGCAGATATTACTTCAACATCTGCGGTAAATACGGAGCGCAAGTGGACGCCCTGTTGCGCAAGGCATCCACGTTAGCCATCGAGAAGATTTGCCCGCTGCACGGACCAGTCCTTGAGAACGAGCTATTGGCGGATGCTATCCGTCTCTACTCCATCTGGTGCAAGTACGATGTGGAGACGCCAGGCGGTGTCTTGGTCGCATACGCATCCATCCACGGAGGCACACGTGCGGCGGCGGAGGCGATTGCAGAGTCCCTACGCGCAAAAGGAGCCGCTAAGGTGGCCATCACCGATTTGAGCCGTGATGATGTCGCAGAGGCGATAGAAGACGCATTCCGCATGGAATCCATGGTATTGGCCTGCGCCACCTACGACGGAGGCATCTTCCCTCCAATGCACAACTTCCTGCACAAGCTCTCCATCAAAGGATACCAGCGTCGTCGTGTGGGTCTGATCGAGAACGGCACATGGGCGCCTCAGGCGGCACGTATCATGCGTGAGATGTTGGAGAAGATGAAGGCGGTGGAGATCGTGGAGCCAGTCGTAACGATAAAGAGCCGCATGAAAGAGGCGGACAAACCACAGCTGGAAGCGTTGGCGGACGCTATCGTGCGCAAATAAGCGATAGATTTAACCAATAGATACAACAAGGGCGAAGCGGAAAAGATTCTGCTTCGCCCTTGTCTATGTATAGAGAATATGAACTTATTGAGGATCAAGTTACTCCACTAGAGCTTTCACCGCCCGACCACCGACGCGGACCACATAGACACCCGCCATTTTCATAGGGATACGTACCTCGTCGCCCTTGCCGGTGCCCAACAGTACCCCCATTAAATCATACACGTAGACAGGCTCCTCAGCCCCATCGACACAAATGGTCTTGTCCACAGTATAGAGGGAGACATGTTCGCCTAAAACATCAGAGACACCATCCGAAGGTCGGAATTGGATTTTGTAAGCCGTTTTCAGCAAGGAATCACCATCAAAGTGTAGCGTAAGGATAAGGATATTGGTAGAATCATCGAAGGACTCCTCAATGTGGATCTTAGAATCAGAAGAGACAGCTTCAACTATTCCCGGATGATATTCAACGTCACGAAGTTGATATACGAAAACATCTTTCCTAAAAGTTTTCAGGGGAAGTCCATCCACCAATATAGAGTCAAGATATGGGCGTTTTTTTGTGACTGGATCTGAGTTTGAGTTGGGAACAAATTTAATATGATAAGTGACCGTGTCATAACCCGGATTAGTAACGACAATGACAATCGTAGATAATGAATCTATGTAATCTTCTGTAACCCAACCATTTTCATGTGCTTCTTTCATATTAAAGAAAAATGGCTTATAAGTAAAATTGCAAGCGGAAGAATAATCGCCATCCACCGCATAATCATATACCCCTTCTTTAATAAGAAGACCTCTACTCGTTTCCTTACCACAATATTCAAACGATACATGGTTCAAGGCCCAATCATATTTTTTCGTATAGAAAGTATAAGTGTGAAAGTTTTCAGAATCATTCCTGTCTACAACCCGAACAGTGGCAATACCTGTCGACGGATCATAAGATTTTCCGATATTACAAGATGAGTTTGCAGCCCATATGACTGTATTGATACTAGGCCAAGAGCCATCTGCTGATGTAGACAAGTACAATCCGTCATTCCCATAAAAATCCGCCAAGTAGTAGGATGAAAAATCATAGACATATTTATAGGGAGAGAAAGTATCGACTTCCGATCTGCCCCAAAGCAAAGAATTCAACCGAGTATTCGGCTTAAACATGAACACATATTCCTGTTCATTTTTTATTATCGTGTCATCAGTTTTGCAATAATTATCATATCCTTTCACAAGAAGGGTTAGATTTTGGTTATTGGTGTAATGTCTACATTCAACAGTCGCTCCAATCGAAGTCTGAAAAGAAAAAACAATGTCTTCATAAATAAAGTCCAACTGATCATAGCTGAATTTGTCATAAGAGAACCCATCTATAGGGACACCATCAATACTAGCAGAAATCAAATATGATTCAGGTTTTTTACACAAGATAGTATACGTATGCACATTGTCTGAATTAGTTTTATAATCAGCCCCATAAACAGTTAATGTCAACGTATTTGACAAGCAATCATAATTTCTTTTCACGGTAGCACCAGGTTTGACAACATAACCAATCTCCGAACACACATAAAGTTCCGAGAAATCATATTCAAATGAGTCAGGGACAAACATAGAGATAATAGAGTCACTTGCCGTCAAAGCGGTCAGATACGATTCCGGTTTCTTACAACGAATGGAATAAGTATGTGTATTCGTTGAATCATATGAGTTATCCGCCCCATAAACACTAACGGACAACAAACTCGATTCCTCATCATATTTTTTTATTAAGATTGCACCTTGTGACACCTTAAAACTGAATTCCGCACACACATAGTCCTTTGAACAATCATACTCGAACCTATCAAACGAGAAAGAATCCAAAGGCTCATCATTGACCAGTATCGCACTCAAATAGGATTCCGGTCGTTTGCAGGTAAGCGTATAAACAGTGTCCAATGCGTGTATCGTCAAAACAGAAGACTCCGCATCATACGTTCTTTTTGCTTTAACTCCTAAAACTTCTATACTGTTAAACAAAGTTGAGTCCGATAAGTCATACTCGTATTTATCCGCAGAAAAACCATCTATAATGACTCCACTGCTTGTGATTAAAAATGGGTGTCCAAAAGGTGGATTACCATATGAATAAACAGTGCTGTCGTGCACTTCCCAAATCTCTTCACTTTCAGGGTTAACTGGCACATATCGTACACTCTTTATCCTACGATTATAGTTGTCATATGTATAAACCAACTTTTCCTCATATGATATGTCGCTTTCATCATCTATTTTCAGAACATATGATACTAAATTATGAAGACTATCATATTCGTTCCTATATATCCACTCTACTCGTGGATAATGTCTTTCTATATATAGGTAATCATAATCACTTCGCATGGACAGATTGCCATAATTGTCGTAATAACATCCGTGGTATGATTGATAATAATTGAAATGTGTCCCTCCACTCGGATCGCTAATTCCGTAGAACTTACAATCTTCTCTGTAATATCCATCAGATGAATATTCGAAATATGTCATGTCGGTAGGGTATTTCCAATTACCCAATGAATCCGGCATCTCCCACAAATGGGCATAAGAATACTCGACAGAATAATTTTTGTATTTTGGCATGCCATTGGAATAAAATTCGTCCACAACAAAAGACGTTCTTCTCCATTGTTTCGTCACTCTATCACATCCGTAAATGAGCGTGTCTATTATCTCTCCACTTTCGTTGGTAACGTAACCGACATTGATACGGAAAAAATCAGACGGTATATATCGTCCATAATCCGTAATGCCTCTTTGAGCATATTTGACATAATAGCACGGTGTAGTATCTATCGTCATGTCTATGTCCAAAACAAAGGTGGTGTCCAATTTCTCCGCAGAAAGCGAAAATGGGCAACAAAGCCCCAAAATCCCTAAAATAAATCCCGCAACGCACTTCTTCCCGAGAAGGCGACAGCCAATTATTGACAAGTGTTCCATATTGATAAAAATTTTAACTTTAACAAATCACACACACGTACAACGCATATACATATACTCAAATATAAGAAATAGATCACAGAATTCCAAAAAATATGCGTACAAACAGTGTGATTTTCCACGGCGGTTTCATTTACCGCATTAGACATATTGCAATTTACTATTTACAATTTATATTCCAGAGGCACGAATGAATGCATCAGAAAATTTCAATCATTTTCCACTGCACTTTCCAAGAATACAAAATGCTCCACTCCATGGGCGATTCCCTCTTCAATGAACGGATTCCACACATCCCCTAAGAACGCCACGCCACCAAATCCCCAGTTCCGCACGAGCGGGAGACGTTCCACCGACATTCCGCCTAGGGCAATCACTTTGTCGTCGATGAGTCCCTCCTCCTTTGCCTTGCGCAACATATCCGCCGAGAGGGATGGTCCGTATCCTTGCTTGGAGATGCTGTCGAAGATCGGACTGAGGAAGAGATAGTCACATTGTGGCTTATGGGCGACCACCTCCTCCAAGCTATGGCAAGAGCGGGAGATATGCCCCTCCCACTTCTCTGGCGGATAGGGATTCCGCTGATTGAGATGCACCCCCTTCAACCCATATTGCTCCGCCAGTTCGAAATGGTCATGCAAAACGATACGTGGGTAGTATTGCGGCTCCACCTGCTTCAGAAAGGTCTCGTACGCATGTGCATCCGCCTCCGGCTTGCGGAGATGAAGGTACTCCAATCCGTTCCTGAAGAGAGCGTCCACGCACTGCGCTTCGCCTTGGAAAAACGTGGGATAGGTAATCACAATCAGTTTCATGCCTAAACGATATAATTATTTACAAATCAAACACATGGCTTTCCATCGTGTATAAATCGATGGTCCATAGTCGATTGACCAAGGGGGTTCCGATTCCTGTGATCAGTTGGAGGACTTGATTCGCCTCCACACTGCCTACAATCGCCGGGGTCACGCCAAGCACCGCCTTCGAAGGCGTGTAGTCCTTCGTCTCCTCCTTCGGATAGAGGTCGGTGTAATACTTGGGGCTCTTCCCCACCCCGAACACGCAGACTTGGCCCGCCAGGCCCTGTATCGAGCCATAGATGTACGGTTTCTTCTGCGCCCGGCAGACTGCGTCGATAACGTAGCGGGAAGCGAAATTATCGCAGCCATCCACCACCATGTCATAATCACGGATGATCTCCGCCGCATTCTCCTCCGTCAGGCGGCAAGCGTAAGGAACCAGTTTCACATCGCTGTTCTGGGAGGCGAGTCGCTTCACGGCGCACTCCACCTTGCTCTGCCCCACCTCCTCTTCCGTGTAGAGCACTTGTCGGTGGAGGTTCGTGACGCTCACCACATCATCATCCATCAGTCCGATGGTGCCCACCCCTGCGCCTGTCAGATAGGTGGCGATGGGAGAACCCAAGCCTCCCACACCCATGAGGAGGACACGAGCGTTCTTCAGCTTCTCTTGCCCCGCCTCGCCCATCTCAGGCAAAAGCATCTGACGGTGATAGCGTTCTCTATAGTCCATACTATCCTGCTTTGACGATTTTCAGTTCATCGAAACTACAGTCCCAATCCTTCCAAACCGGTTCCCTGCCCAATTCCTTCAGGCGTGCGTTGATCTCCACCGCCGTACGGTCATCGTTTACATGGAACTGCTCCAACGCCTGCGGATAGGTGTAGTAGCCGCCCGGCTCCGTCTTGCTCTCCGCGCTCATGGTCGTGACGCCTAGGCAAGCCATATTGTCACGGATGATGGCAGGTTCACGGGTGGAGTAAGAGATGTCCACGTCGTGGTCGAAGATGCGCATGGCGAAGGTCACCTGCGCCAGCTCCTTGTCGGACATGATCACGTTCGGTTGGAAGCCTCCATTCTCGGCAGGACGCATGCGAGGGAAGTTCACGCTGTATTTAGTCTTCCAATAATGTTTCTGCAGGTAACGCAGGTGGTAAGCCATCATGGTGATGTCGGTGCGCCACTCCTTCTCCAAGCCGATCAGGACACCCATACCGATGGAGTGCACACCCGCCTGGCCCATACGGTCGAAGCCGTTGCAGCGCCACTCGAACTTAGACTTCATGCCCTTCGGATGGTAGATGTTGTAGTTGGCCCGGTGGTAGGTCTCCTGGAAGCATATCACACCATTCATGCCATGTCGGGTCAGCTCCTCATACTCCTCCGTGCTCAGCGGCATCACCTCGATCTTCAGGTTGGAGAAATATTTCTTGGCGACGTCCAATGCCTTGGCGATGTAAGGAACACCCGCCTTGGCAGGGTTCTCACCCGTCACGATCAGCAGGTTCTCGAAAGGACCCAGCTTCTTGATCGCCTTGTATTCATCCTCACACTGATCGATGGTCAGGATGGTACGCGCCATCGGGTTGCTGATGTGGAATCCGCAATAGACGCACGAGTTGGTGCATGAATTGGTGATATAGAGCGGAATAAACATGGAAATGGTCTTACCGAACCTTTCCTCCGTATATTTTTTGCTGAGGCGGGCCATCGTCTCCAAATAAGGCGCGGCGGCAGGCGAAATCATCGCCATGAAATCCTCCACGTCACAATGTTCCTTCGACAAGGCGCGACGCACATCAGCGTCCGTCTTCGACATGATCTTTGCGGTGGTCTCGTCCCAATCTATTTTAGCTAATTCGTCTGAAAACATCTCCTATGAGAATTATGAATTATGAATTTTGAATTATTTCTTTTTGAGGTCATGACTGAGTCTCATGGCGCAGAAGTTCGGTCCGCACATGGTGCAATATTCACCGTCCAAATGCTTTCCTTTGTGGAAATAGGACTGTGCGCGCTCAGGGTCCAGCGACAAGTCGAACTGATCCTTCCAGCGGAAGTCGTAGCGGGCCTTGCTCAACGCATTGTCACGCACTTGCGCGCCCGGGTGTCCCTTCGCGAGGTCAGCCGCATGGGCCGCGATCTTATAGGTCACCACACCCACACGCACATCCTCCTTGTCCGGCAAGGCGAGGTGCTCCTTCGGTGTCACGTAGCAAAGCATGGCCGTACCCAGCCAGCCGATTTGCGCCGCGCCGATGGCGGAGGTGATATGGTCATAGCCCGGAGCGATGTCCGTCACCAATGGACCGAGCGTGTAGAACGGTGCGTTGTGGCACTTCTCGATCTGGCGTTCCATGTTCTCCTTGATCTTGTGCATAGGCACGTGTCCAGGGCCCTCGATGAAGGCCTGCACGTTCTTGTCCCATGCGCGGAGCACCAACTCACCCAGCGTGTCCAGTTCGGCGAACTGCGCCTCGTCGTTCGCATCGGCGGTGCAGCCAGGGCGTAAGCCGTCGCCCAAAGAGACCGCCACGTCATATTGCGCCAGGATGTCACATATCTCATCAAAATGCTCGTAGAGGAAGCTCTCTTGGTCATGCACCAAGCACCACTTGCTCATGATGCTACCGCCACGGCTGACGATGCCGCAAAGGCGCTTATCCGCCAAATGCACATTCTTCTTGCGGATACCCGCATGGATGGTGAAGTAGTCCACACCCTGCTCACACTGCTCGATGAGCGTATCCTTGTAGATCTCCCACGTGAGGTCCTCCACCTTGCCGTCCACCTTCTCCAACGCCTGGTAGATAGGCACCGTGCCCACCGGCACAGGGCAGTTGCGGATGATCCATTCGCGGGTCTCGTGGATATTAGCGCCCGTGGAGAGGTCCATCAGCGTGTCACCACCCCACTTGCAGCTCCACACAGACTTCTCCACCTCCTCGTCGATGCTGGAGGTAGTGGCGGAGTTACCGATATTCGTATTGATTTTCACCAAGAAGTTCCGTCCGATGATCATCGGCTCAGACTCAGGGTGGTTGATGTTAGCGGGAAGCACGGCACGGCCTGCGGCGATCTCGTCACGCACGAACTCAGGCGTGATGTGCGTCTCGATGCCCAACTCCTTGCAGTTCATGTTCTCACGGATGGATACATACTCCATCTCAGGCGTGATGATACCCGCCTTTGCGTAAGCCATTTGGGTGATGCATTTACCCTTCTTGGCGCGGTAAGGCAGAGCGATATGTTCGAAACGGAGGTGGTCGAGACTCTTGTCGTCACGGCGCATGCGGCCATATTCGGAGGTGATTTCAGGGAGTTGCTCCACATCGTCCCTACGGGTGATCCAAGGCTCACGCATGCGAGGCAATCCCTTCTTCAGGTCGATCTCGATGTTCGGATCGCTGAACGGACCGCTCGTGTCATAGATCATGACCTTCGGGTTCTCGGTGTTCACCTTCTCACCGTCCACGATACACGTAGTAGGCACCTGCTCCACTTGGCGCATCCCGACACGGATGTCAGGGAACAATGTACCCTTCAAATAAACTTTTTCGGAACGTGGGAAAACTATTTTTTGGCTCATAATGATTAGTTTAAGAATGAAGTCAACGGCGAAGAAGCCTCCGCCACAAAATTATCCGCTTGCGTGCCCAGACCAGCCTCGTAAGCCATTCTGCCCGCCTCGACAGCCTGTTTGAAGGCGACAGCCATCGCCACAGGGTCACCTGCCACCGCGATCGCCGTGTTCACCAAGCAGGCGGATGCGCCCATCTCCATCGCTTCCGCGGCGTGGCTTGGCACACCGATACCAGCGTCCACCACAACAGGCACGTTCGCTTGTTCGATGATGATACGGAGGAAATCCTTCGTGCGCAAGCCCTTGTTCGTACCGATCGGTGCGCCCAAAGGCATCACGGTAGCGGCGCCCGCCTCCTCCAAACGCTTGCAGAGCGTAGGGTCAGCCTGGCAGTAAGGCAAGACGACGAAGCCCAATTTCACCAACTTCTCCGTAGCCTTCAACGTCTCGATCGAATCAGGCAACAGATAGCGAGGGTCCGGGTGGATCTCCAGCTTCAGCCAGTTCGTGCCGAAAGCCTCACGCGCCATCTGTGCGGCGAAAACAGCCTCTTCAGCGTCACGTACGCCCGACGTGTTAGGCAACAACTGTATGTTTTGGCTCACGATATGCTTCAACATATCATCCTCCTTGTCCTCCAACTCAATACGTTTCATGGCTACCGTCACCATCTCCGTTCCAGAAGCCTTGATGGAAGCCTCCATCAAGCGGTTGGAATCAAACTTACCCGTACCCAAGAAGAGGCGGGAGTTGAACTCTTTTCCGGCAATTACTAATTTATCCATAAGTGTTATAATTAATTTTTATTCAATTCATTAAATCCATCAGTTTGCGCATCTCCTCCACAGGATCCTGCGCGCGGAGAACAGTACCCGACAAGGCGATGCCCGAGACACCGGTACGCATGATGGCAGGGATATCGTCCGCCTCGATGCCCCCGATGGCCACGATAGGCAGGTGGATACCTGCGCCTCTCATCTTCTCCACGATAGAGGTGTAGCCCTCCAGCCCCAGCACCGGGGAGAGGTTTTTCTTGGTGGTTGTGAAGCGGAAAGGACCACAACCGATATAGTCCGCGCCAGACGAGGCGTGCAGCGAGACATCCTCGAAGGTATTGGCGGTTCCACCGATGATGAAGCCGTCGCCCAAGATGCCACGGGCCTCCGCCACCGGCATATCCTTCTTGCCGAGGTGGACACCATCCGCCCCTACCCGCTTCACCAGCTCCACATGGTCGTCGATGATGAAGGTGGCGTTCTTCTCCGCGCAGAGGTTCTTCACCTCCAAGGCGATAGGCAACATCTCCTCCTCCGAGGCATCCTTCATGCGCAGCTGCACCCAACGGCAACCGCCCTCCAAGGCCATGGCGATGGAGTCCAGGTAGGAGTATTGCTCCGTGAAGTGCGAGATGAACTGCACCCGCACATTCTCCTGTAACATTTCTTGCTTATTCATAGCGGACAGATAAGTAGATTAACCGCCACAGGCAGCTTTGATGATGACGATCTGGGCACCCTCCTTCAGCGGGGAGTTCGCCCATTCCGCACGAGGGACGATCTTGTTATCAACCGCCACCGCCACCCCTTTTTCGGGCAGCGACAACTCGTTCGCCAACTCTAAAACCGTTTTGGATTCAGTGGAAGTCTCCTTCGAATTCACAAATACCTTCATTTCTTATCCTCCATTAAGTTAGAACAGAAATAAATCACAAGGAGAAACCAAGATGGATACAATTGAATTTCAATCCCTACGGCAGCATGATCTGCATCAGGTCTGAGGGTATGATCTCAGCCAATCGTACGTTGGCACCCCTTTGATTTATCGTGTGCAAAGGTACGATTTTTAATTTTGAATTATGAATTTTGGATTATGAATTTTAGTTGAATTTGCGTTTTTATTCGTTATATTTGTAAATAGTGACAAAATAAACAATGATTAATCCAAAACACTTCAGGACTATGATTGGAAAAGATAAATGCAAATATCTACGGGAAATCAGGAAGCGGATCGCCTCGGAGAACGACATCAAGCTAGTGACGGAGGAATGCACCTACAAAGGAGAGTGCAAGGGAACCTGTCCGAGGTGTGAAGCGGAAGTACGCTATCTGGAGTCGGAGCTCGACAGAAGGCAGAAGATGGGCAAGCTCGTCACCCTCGCAGGACTGTCGCTCGCAGGGATTGCCTGCAGTTCTTTGCTCGCCTCTTGTGAAATGCTGCCAGGAAAGGCTACCCCACTACCTGTCGATGATGTTGACAGCATTGTGAGTGACACGTTAGAGCCGGAAATATATGAGGGAGACATTGATTTTATCGATCAACCAGACGACGATGACCCTCCGGCGGAACCGGAAGTGTACGAGGCGGAGTAAAAACAGGCAGACCTGTCGCTTTTCGACGCAATATTTTTAAACAAAAAACAATTATACGTAAAAACAGACTATATTTGTGGATGAATTCATTCCTCAAGAGAATGAATCATGTATTATCAGTAAAAAAAGTATATTATGATGTTAGGGAAAGAGAAGTGTAAATATCTACGTGAGATCAGAAAGAAAATTGCTTTAGAGAACGATATCAGGTTAGTAACGGACGAATGTACATTCAAGGGAGAGTGCAAAGGGACCTGTCCGAAGTGTGAGGCGGAGGTGCGCTATTTGGAGAATGAACTTGAAAGAAGGAAAAAGATAGGCAAGTTCGTCACCATCGCAGGTTTGTCGCTCGCAGGATTGACAAGCGGCACACTGCTCGCATCGTGTGGTGAAGAGGAAGGAGATGTGCCGGCTCAATACTCAGGCGACGAGACAAAATTAGAGCAAAAGAATGCGCTTTACCAAAGCATTATGGAACGGCTTAAACAAAACAGCATCGTCGCGGAGGCAGGGACCACCAACCAACAGTACGAATTCAACTTCAATGTGACAAAGGAAGGCAAGATAGACAAGATCGTATTCCTTCAAGAGAATTCTCCGTATGAGGCGGAAATCACCGCATTGTTACAGGGCATTTCACAGGAGGAGCTGAACACATTACAGGAAGATTGGTTATTCCCTGCAAGCTACACCATCCAAGACGGAGGAATCGTATTCAACGAGATGAATATTTACAAATAATAACCAAAGGCGTATGAAAAAGATTATAATAGCACTCTTCGCATTGTGCATGATCAGTCCATCCATAAATGCACAAGAAGAGCCCTACTATCCTACCGGATACAAAATCAGGATAGAGAGAGTAACTTTGGGACTGATATCTTCCAAGTCGTTTGACAAGGAGAAAAGATATAACTATATAGACAATAGCATCGCACTATGCTTCGGGAAGCAACAGAACAAGCATTTATACTATGGAGTCGGCTCCGAGATGATAGCGAAATTCGATATTGAGGACTTCTATCTTTCGCTTCCCCTTTTCGCTGAGATTCGAGCGGACTATTCCGACCAGAAGATTTCCCCATACGCCAAATTGAAAGTCGGCTATAGCATCAGTCTAATAGGCACAGACGGACAATATTACGAGTTGTATCAACGGGAGGACGGTAAATGGTTCCACCTGGACTACGATTATAAAGACAAGTTGAAGGGAATATACCTACGTCCAGAGTTGGGAGTCCGCTTCAAGATCGTGGATTTGGGATTCTGTGTGCCGATACTGGAATTCGTCAGGGAGATAAAGACCCACGACAGCCAATACAAAAACACAAGGAAGAGCAAGGAAAAGAACATGGACATAGGAGGCAACATTGCGCTCTCCTTTCACATAAACATATAATATCACAAAACTATAGCACAAACAAAAAGGCGATTCGAACGAACCGCCTTTTGTTTTTATATAAATTCAGAAGGATTATTCCGCGCTATTATCAACGATCTCAGCGTCAGCAGCATTCTTTCTGATGGACTCGATACCGTTCAAGCAACCAGCCTTAGCCTTGTAGCTCTCACCTGTAGCGATGATCTCACCATTGCCTGCTTTCAAGCGGAAACGGAACTCACCCTTCTTGTCCTTGTAAACCTCGAACTTAGGGTTCTTCTCTGTAGCGAAACCTTCAACGGTCTGATCCTCAACTTTAGCCACTTGACTATTTTTCTGAACACTTGCGATACCAGACTTGCATGAAGACAATGAAGAATAAACCTCTGAAGTAGCGATGATTTCGCCATTGCCTGCCTTCAAGTTGAACACCACACCATTTTTCGCCTTAGAAATAACAAACTTTCCCATATCAATAATATTTAAAAGTTAATAAATTCAAACTCTTAGCGAATTTAAGAATAATAGTCGGATAAAAAAAATATTTGCGCCATAAAAAAGAGGACGAATTAAATGAATCAAACAAATGCGGGACTGCCACATTCTGACAGTCCCGCAAGAATAAGTTTTTCAAGTCAATAAATTCACATCAATCCGTCATCATCACCCTAAAAGAGAGTCGCTTCACCTCATTGCCGGCGACGACCACATAGGTACCCTTCGACAGCCTTTTCTTGTCTCCTAGGCGAACGACGCATGGAGACTCACTGACGACATGTTGTTCCAAGAGTTTACCATCCATGTCATATAGCTCGATACGGTTCATTTCCTTGTCCGTAGAGGCGATGGAAAGCGCGATGCATCCCTTCGATGCGGAAAGTATCTTCACCCACGCATCGGCAGGAAGGTTCCCTATTCCCGAAAGGGTGCCAGTCGTGTCACCATCCAACTCAAACCAATCCACATTCATCAGGAAGGTGCTCTCGCCCTTATAGGTGAAGGTCAGTTCCTGCACCCCTTGCTTCAGGTTCAAGGCGGACTCCGCCACGTACCAATCGTTCCAGCCATCCGTGCGCTCGACGTCCACCGTAAGTACCCCCAACTCATTGCCCACGGAATCGTTCACGACAATGGTGCTTGGCTCGTCAGCCTCGGAGGCGACACTGGCCAGAAACTTATATTGGCCTGTCTTCGGCACAAGGATCCAGTATTTCGACCAATCCCCATCATTGATCCATCCTAAATTAGGCACTCCATCCTTATCGGGCTCGATCTGCACACCAGACATGGAGGCATAATCTTCCGCCTCGATCCTTGCAGGGATCATCACGGGATCAACGGGTTGGTTCATCAGTTTCAGGTTACCGTCGAAGAGGTAGGTCTTCCCCGCTTCCGTCGGCACAGAGACCTCATTCACTCCGCACACCACGTTCAACGTGCCTCCGCACAGCGACACGATGGAGAGTGCCGTCATCTTGCCATCCCGCCAAGCCAAAGAATCGACGAGGAATCCTCCACGGGCACGTAGGCCATTCACATAGCCATTGGACCATTTATTGGGCAAGGCTGGAAGGATCTGCAGCTTTCCGTTGTGGCTTTGCAAAAGCATTTCGTTGATGCCCGACACGGCGCCGAAGTTTCCGTCGATTTGGAAAGGCGGATGGGCATCGAACAGGTTATTGTACGTCCGGTCTGTGGTCAAGAGCATGCGTATCAGGTCATAGGCGTGGTTACCATCGTGAAGGCGAGCCCACAGGTTGATTTTCCATGCGAGGGACCAACCGGTGGCCAGGTCACCACGTTGCTTAAGCGTCGTCTTAGCCGCCTCCGCTAGTTCAGGTGTAGCGTCCGTTGTGATTTGTGCGCTTGGGAACATACCGTAGAGATGTGAGACATGACGGTGGTCACTCCGAGGATCATCCCAGTCCATGAACCACTCCTGCAGCTGTCCATGCTGCCCGATCTGATGAGGAGGCAACCGTTTCACTGCCTTTCTCATCGCACCACGCATCTCTTCGTCCACGCCCAATATTTCGGAAGCCTCCGCCGTATAGTTCAGCACATCACGGATGATCTGCACGTCCATTGTAGGTGCGAAGCAAACGTTGTAAGGACCATGCGTATTCTCAGGCGAGGCACTCGGGACCGTGACGAGGTAGCCATGTCCGCTGACCGGCTCTTCCACCATGCTGTTCATGAAAAAGAGCGCGGCACCCTTTATCGTAGGATAGACATCCGCCAGAAAGTCTTTGTCGGAAGGGTTGAAAAGGTAATGTTCCCACAAATGGGTACTCAACCACCCTGCACCGGAGGGCCACAAGCCCCATGCGCCATCGATCGGTGCGGAACGGTTCCAGAGGTCCGTGTTGTGGTGTTCCACCCAACCCTCCGAAACGCCCCAATGCACCTTCGCGGTCTTCTCGCCTTGGGGCACCATGCTCTTCACCTTGTCGATCAGAGGAACGGCGCACTCGGGAAGGTTGGCGGATTCAGCCATCCAGTAATTCATCTCCAAGTTGATGTTGGTCGTGTACTTACTTCCCCAGATAGGGTTCGTATCCTTGTTCCAAATGCCCTGCAGATTGGCCGGCTGTCCGCCCGGGCGGGAAGAGGCGATGAGCAGATAACGTCCAAATTGGTAATAGAGTTCAACGAAGTCCGGGTCGTCCGTCGTGTTGAAGTTCCTCACGCGCCACGTCGTGACATTCGACGAGGAGGCGTCCGCTTCGCCCACGTTCAGGCGTACACGATTGAACAAGGCTTGATAATCGGCCAAATGGTCGGCCAGGATTTGCTCGTAACTTTTCCCGGAGAGACGGTTCATGATGCCTTCCGCCAGTGCGTTCGGGTAGCCAGAGACATCGTCGAAAGCCTTGAAATTGGTGGCCGTCGTCAAGATCAGGGTGGCGCTATTGGCATCCGAGACGGTTATCGTACCGTTCCGCACCGCAAAGGAGCCACCATCCGTAGAGATCATCAGACGGTTTTGGAACTGAATCGCATTGACCGTGACATTTTGGATCAACATATTCTCCGCATCCTTCATGTTGTTCGAGCGATGGGGAGTCGTCAGCGTCGCATTAAAGGAGACTTTACCACTCCGATTGGCGGAGAGGCGGACCACAATCACATGGTCAGGATAGCTCGCGAAATACTCACGGGTATACTCCACCCCATCGTGGACGTATCGGGTCTTGGCGATCGCGGTGGACAGGTCCAATTCACGGTAGTAATCCGTAGCGGACGCGTGCGAGGTGCTGATCACCAGGTTACCGACTGGTTGGAAGCTGGCTGGACCAGGACCGATCATATGGTCGTTCACGAGCGATTCCGCCGCCCCGTAATTGCCAGAGAACAAGGCGGAACGCACCTCATTCAGGTAATTGGCGGCACCCGACTTATTGTTGTCGCCCGGTCCGCCCGACCATACGGTGGACTCGTTCAGTCCGATGTAATCCTTCTCGACACCGCCATAAATCAATCCACCCATGTAGCCATTGCCTATCGGCAGCGCATCCGTGAAAGAGTCGCCCGCATCCTTATCGTACCACAAAGTAAGAGGCTTGGAGAAGGCCACACTCGTCCCGAGCGTCAGAAGGATCAGGCAACATATCCTTCTGTAAAAATATAATCTATTCATTTGAAGCATCATTTAGTTACCATTACACGGTGTGAGATTCCGTCCGTCAAGGAGCAGACAACATAGACGCCGGACAGTGAGACCACCTCCTCCGCCATAGAGCGCACCTCCTCCGCATTAGCGGCCACAAAGTTTGCCACAGGTCTGCCCATCAGGTCGTAGAGTGTGTAGCATGTAGGCACGGTCGGGAAGTCTGAGGAAAGCTCCTCGCACCTCGTCAGCGTGATGTCCTGTTCTGCATCGCCCGTATAGATATCCTCCGGATAGGCGAAAGCCTCGTCACCGATTTTCAGATTGCCGAACCCCAAGTTGGCAAGGCGTGTCGGGTCATTCAGTTGCTGGCGGATAGGTGAGAGGCGGAACTTATGGCTATACTGATTTTTAGAGAAAAGCATATAGTCGTCCATCGGTTTCGCACCCCAGCTGTTCACACCGCCAAGGCCCATTTGATGCAGGTCTATGCGAAGGGTGATATCCTCGTCACGCTTCAGATCCCAAGGCAGTTTCACGTCCGTCAGATGCTGCGGCGTATAGTGTTGCGCACTGAATTCCATGCGAGGGGAACCCACCACCATCAGACCCACACCGTTTGCGTTGGTCATCGTAGCCCACTTCACATCCGTGCGTTGGCCCGTCTCACCGATTTCCATGTAAGGAATTGTCATGGAGTCTGCGGTGGTCGCATAGACGCCCATGAAGCTACCACGGTTACGACCGATGTAGTTCTCCTCCGGTCCGCGGCCGTACCAGCGAACCCGCTCGAACCCGCCAGGCAGCGTGATGAGCGTACCCACGTTAGGGATCTCCGAAAGGGAACCATCCGGGTAGAAGGTATAATCCACCAAGACATCTCCGCTACCATAGATGGTGTAGGTCAGGTTCATACGAGAAGAGCCAGCCTCAGGGAACTCCAGTTGGAAAGAGACCTGCGTCTCACGGTCGGAAACCGTCTTCACATCGGAGCCCTTCACCGTGCGTTTCAAGCCCGCATAGCGCCAAGCGGCACAACGTCTCTCCATGCCATTGCCCTTGTCATTATCGATCGGCGCACGCCAGAAATTAGGCACCGGACCATCCTTGATCAACGTCTCACCGTTCAATGAATAGTCACGGATGACACCATACGAGAGGTCTATGGTCACGCTGAAATCCTTTCCCGTAATCTTAACTGAATTATTCTCCTTCGACACCTCCTGAGCCTCCAACGAGGAGATGGCGATGCGTGGAGTCGTCTCGTCCCCTATCTTCATGCGGAACTGGTCCATGGCGATGCTATAGCCCTTCTTCTCCCAAGCGGTATTCTCCTTCAGGACAAAATCCAGATCCAAGTAATACTCGGAGCCCGGCTTGGTCTCCACCGCCGGCAAGTTCAGCGTCACACTCTTCTTGCCCAACGGAGCGATGTCCAGATCAGAAGCGTCGATAGCTCCCTTGAAGATGACCTTACCATCCTCACGGATGCGCCAGACACCATCCACCACATCCTTGATATTCACGAAGTTAAACCTACTCTCGATGGACACCTTCCCCTTGGCGGCATCCTCCTCCTTGACAATGATGTTACGGTATTGGTACTTCACCTCATAGATTTCAGGCTGAGGGGTACGGTCAGGGAAGACCAATCCGTTCGCGCAGAAATTATCATCGCTTGGGTCACCCGCTTTCCACAGTCCACCGAAGTTGAAATACTGGGAGTTGCCACGGCGCAAGCCTTGGTCGATAAAGTCCCAGATGAACCCGCCGAAGGAGCGTGGGTTCGCGTAGAAAGCGTCCATATACTCCTGCAGATCGCCCACGCTATTACCCATGGCATGCTCGTACTCGCAGAGCATGATAGGCTTGTTATTGTTATCATAACCCCAGATGGCTCCTGGTCCGAAGTACATCCAACTGTTCACGTCCGCATTGTTCCAGTCGCCCTCATAGTGCACGGGGCGGGTCTTGTCAGCGAAGTGCGCTTGGTCCAGTTCGGAGCGGAAGACATTACCGTTACCCGCCTCATTGCCCAACGACCAGAGACAGACGCAAGGATGGTTCTTGTCACGTTGCACCATGGAGTTCATACGCTCCACGCAGGCCGCCCGCCAGTCGTCACTGTTCTTCGGTAGTTTATCATTAGCGCCATGCGACTCCACATTCGCCTCGTCGATCACGTAGATACCATATTGGTCGCAGATATCATACATACGAGGGTCGTTCGGATAATGCGACATACGCAACGCATTGATATTGAATTGTTTCATCAATTTCACATCCTCCTCCATCCGTTCGTAGGTCATCACACGTCCCAGGTCAGGGTCTATCTCGTGGCGGTCCACTCCTCTGAACTTAATCGGCTGGCCATTGATCAGGAAGCGGGTGATACCGTCGTTTCCCTTCTTCAGCTCCACCTTGCGGAAACCCGCCTTGTTGCTTTCGTACTGCACCACCTTGCCCGACGCATCCTTCAGGGCTAGGACCACCGTATAGAGGGAAGGGGTCTCGGCCGACCAGCGGTTAGGCGCTTTCACATCCACTTGGAAGGAGGCGTCCACCTCCCCGCCATTCGGACGGATCTCCGCCAACTGCTTCGTGATAGGGGTGAAGACCTCCTTGCCCGCCGCATCATACAAGCCCAGTTCCACACTGTAGCCCTCCGCAAGTTCGCCGGAGAAGTTATCCACCCAGACCGTCGTGTTAAAGTCACCGTCCACGTAATTATCCTGCAAAGAAGCGTTGATCTGAAAATCCTGTATCTGCACCTTAGGCGTGGCGTAGAGGTAGACATCACGGAAGATGCCCGAGAGGCGGATGAAGTCTTGGTCCTCCAGCCAGCTACCATCGCACCAGCGGAAGACCTGGACAGCGATATTGTTCTCCCCTGCCCTCAGCTTGTCCGTCACGTCGAATTCATGGTCGGTGAAGGAGTTCTCGCTATACCCCACATACTCGCCATTGATCCAAACGTAGTAGGCCGATTCCACGCCCTCGAAATGGAGACGGACGCGTTTGCCCGCCCATTTATCAGGCACTTCAAACGTGCGCTTGTAATGTCCCACAGGGTTGAAATTGGTTGGGGCATACGGAGGATTCAACCCATAGTCTGTCGCCGCCCATGGATAGGTGACGTTCGTGTAGATAGGGCGGTCGTAGCCCAATGTCTGCCAAGAACTAGGCACGGAGATATTGTCCCATTTGGAAACGTCGTAACCCTCCTGGAAGAATTCGTTGTTCCTTTGTGAAGGCTTTTCCACGTGGTAAAACTTCCATGTGCCGGATAAGGTCTGGTAACAGTCCGACGCACGCCTATCCCCCTTGATCGCCTCCTGCAAAGAGCTGTAAGGCATGGAGGTCACGTGCGGTTTCAGTGCGTTGACACCATAAATCGTAGGCTTTCCGTTCCACTCATTGTCCTGAGCGGAAAGATTGAACGCTGCGGCAAACAGGGAAGCAGCGATGAAGGTTAATGGTAATCTATTCTTTTTCATAATACAATTCTCACAATAGTCTAATAATCAAATATATCTATTTCAAAATATGCTTAAAGACTGATCCGTCGCAAGCACGGAGGAGGTATACGCCAGGCAGGTAGCCCGCCCTTTTCAGGGAGCGTTCTATGGAGGAAGGTGTACCTCCCTCCACACGAATCGTTCCGCAATAAAAACCTCTTATATCATAAACATATAACACTTGTTCTACACTCGATGCAAGGATTGACGGCAGGGAGGTAAGCTCCGAGCGACTCTTCGCGAAAAGGATTCGATCGATATTCGCGTACGGACCTGTGATCATCAAACGCATGACATGGTCACCCTCTTGCAACAGGGATGTTTCGCCCTCTATCGTGGTATAATCGGTCCAGCTTTCCCCTTGCGGTATCTCCATGGTGTCCGTAATCGCCGCACCATCTAGGAAGAGGCGGAAACCCGAATGTTCCAAGCCGGAAGCCACCCAAGCACAGAAGTAATAGGAGGAAGACTCCTTCACGTGTAGCGTATATTCGAGCCATTCGCCCGCAGCCGTGTAGCCTAAGGCATATCCATCCGGGTTGAGCGAATCACCGATGCCGACGATGTCCACACCATCCTCACGGTAAAAGCCCTCCTCGTTGATGTAGTCCGTATCATAGAATGAGACGCTTTGTCCGCCCAAGTCATAGTTCTCCATTTCGATGACACCAGGGATCGTCACGTCTGGGACGAAAGCAGTTTGGGCTACGATCTCCGAGAAATCGGGCAAGATGGAGACGACCACGGAGAATATGCCCTGATAATCCTTTTCGATGCCCGCATTGTTGATGACGGTCTGCGAATGTCCGTCGTTGTCGTGGCAATAGTTCGATCCAGCCTGGTTGGCCGCATTGCCGGAAGGAGCGCGGTCGTACACGTTATCGGAGACCTCGAAGCCGCTCGAACCCTCGTCCAAGTAGATCGGGAGCACCCAATAATCCGCCCATTGCGAAGCGGAGATGTCTGAGATGTAGTTGTGCTGGATCTGTCCGCCCGTTCCTTGGTTGGAGAGCGTGTAGATTGGTCCGCAGTCCGCCAGCAGTTGGGAGACATGATGGATTCTGTTCCAGTTGATGTGGTTGTTGTTCATGGCGGTCTCCTTCTTCGTCCAGCCGAAGCCGATCGAGATGCCTGAATAGTTCATGTAGGCCAGTTCATTGTGTTCGATGACGATATCCCTCGGGTAGCCCGCTCCGATGCCCACAGAGCCCTGCGATTCGGTGGTGACGTGGTGGATATAGTTGTTCTTGATCGTATCGCGGGTGCATATCTCCGCACGGTCGGAAGGGTTATAGGCTTTGTGGATCTCCGTGTTGTCGTCCTGCGAGAACTTACCGATCATGATGCCTGCCGCACCCAAGTCGGTGAAGATATTGCCCTGTATCATATCATCGTTGGTGCCCGAGACGAAGTCCAAGCCCGTCATGGCCATTTGGGCGAATATGTTCTTCTCGATGCGGATATGGTGGGCGTTCTCCACCCTGACACCGGAAGCTGGACGCTTCAGGAGGAATTGGTTACTGCTCAATGGCTGTCCCGGATGCTCATCGAGCACGTCGAGGTGGTAGAGGCCCGCCTGCAGGTCCATGTAGCCCTTCTCGCTCGGCAGGGTAAAGTTCGTATGGGCGAACGTGATGCCCTCGAAAGAGAGGTAGCCCACCTTGTTGGAGGTGCTTTCCCCTTGGATGGCGATCAATGTCTCCAAGCGTGGGGCGACCACCAGGCTCTTGGTCATATCCTCCCCTTCCCTCGCCTTGTAGTAGAGTACGTTCTCCGCCTCGTCCAGGTACCATTCTCCCTCTTGGTCGATAAACTCGTAGGCGTTCTCGAAGTAGAAGCATTGTTGGCGGGGCGGGTTGCTCATGAAGGCGGTGCCCAGCATCGGGTATTTGCGGCGCCAGATCATCGTGTGCTCAGGCTCCTGCACCTCTATCTTGCAGACATTGCCCTTGTTGGTGATCTTGCTCAGACGCAGGATGGACTCCGCCCAAGCGATCATCAGGTGCATCTCCACTTTGTTCAGTTGGTTCCAATTACCCACTTGGTCGCTGTAGACCTCGAAGCCCTTGCCGAGCGTGTCTACTTTCGCCAAGCGGAAGAAGTTATGGTCGCCGTTCTCCTTCAGGTTCGGATAGCGGGCTCGGATAGCCTTCTTACCGTTCACGTAGAGCTGACGGAAACGGGCTTCCACGTTCGGGGCGGCCCAGATATTGTTTTCAGCGTCATGCAGGGTCCAACCCTCGATAGGGATGCCACCCGTCACCAACGGAGACTCGCCCGGATAGTTCCTGTAACGGACGTAGTGGCCCGACTTGCCTCCGTCTAGGTTGTTCAGTGTCAGCGTACTGGCTAGCTGATAGGTGCCGCCACGCAGGCAGACGACGATGTCACCCGTCATGGTTTCGTTCAGTTTCCGCACCTCCTTTTGCGCCCTGGAGATTGTCTTGAACGGAGCCTCAAAAGAGCCGTCGTTCGTGTCGGAGCCAGAAGGAGCGACGTACAATGTAGCTTGATTACCAGATTCATCATACTGGTTAGATTCGCCTTGCGCCATCGATACGATAGGGGTAAAAGCCATCGTACCCAATATGGCCATTCGGGTGGACAAACATGCCAACCCATGCAGTAAACCTGCCTTCGTGAATTGTGTTTTCATTGCCTACAAATTATATAATACAGTGTCTATCAATAATGTACAATGGTAACGATGCAGAACCTCAGACTTCATCAGCCCAAATTCTATTCCATCAATCAAAAGACATCTTATTCCAGATGCAAGGCTTGGTTGTGTTTCCCAATCTGTTCTCCCGATCTTCGCAAACCATCT
This sequence comes from Paludibacteraceae bacterium, assembly GCA_017962085.1. Classification (GTDB taxonomy): domain Bacteria; phylum Bacteroidota; class Bacteroidia; order Bacteroidales; family Paludibacteraceae; genus UBA1181. The sequence goes on along the minus strand of JAGCWA010000049.1, from coordinate 6,486 downwards.
AGGAGAATTAATGTCTGCTCGCTCATTTTTCCACAAACGTGGTTAACAATCCCTGCAAAGATAGTTTTTTTTCAACAAACATAACTCTTTCCCTATGTATTTTTTAAACCGATCATCATGCGTGTTCTTCGGGACTCGATTCCAGCTGTTGGCATTCATCCGGCAAATTCCAGCGTTCGTCTTCGCACAGTATGCCCTTTTTGAAATTATATTATGTTGTTCATTTTCAAACGAAAACACGTTTTATTGCCACAACAATCTCCATATGTACGGTGATGCGAGAATGGGGTACCACAAAAAATCACCGAGCAACCAGATAATTATAGAAAAGATTTTTTTATGAGACGAATAGTTTTCCCATCCTTTCCGAATCAGGAAAAATAGCAGAATGTTTAAACCAATAGAACCTAGCATGGCCGCATAAAGGTAGCTGACCTCAGGTTTTGGTTCAAAAAAAAGATAGCCAAAAGTAAACTCACCAAGCAGTAGGTTTACAATTGCGATTACATATAGCATAACGAACCCGTTGGTTGAATTAAACAAATAATATTAAATAAAAAATATTGCACAATTCACTCATTTTTAATATTTTAGCAATAGACAATAAATCAAGCACCATTGTCTTAGATATGCTCGACCTCATTACAAATTTTAGAAAAGTTCATGGAATTTGCAAATAATTCGCAGGAAAACGAGTAAACGATATTGGCTTGTTCAAGCAATGAAATGGCAAACATTTTTAGGGGATGAGACACTTCATCGCCTAATATTAGCAGAAAAACTTATAAACTATATTTATTAGTCATTACACTTATAAATAAATTTTATAAGCAAAATGACTTATATTTACTATTTATAAGCTAAAATACTTATAAACTTAATTTATAAGCCGAATCACTTATAAAATACTTTTATAAGCAAAAAGACTTATAAATTACATCTATAAGGTTATATACTTATAAACTACATTTATAAGACAAATAGCTTATACATGACAACTAAAGGGTTAGAGGCATCAAATAAAAAGAGAGGTGCAACAATGCTATTATTTTCAGGGCGATACACGTCAAAAACAAAATATAAATTATATATTTGCATATGAAACTAAAAGAAAAAATGCAGGCCACAATATCCGCAGACATAGTATCTTCGACCGCTATGGAGCTGAAACAGCTCATGGAAGTACAGCAAAACATCAACGAGCTGATACATCAGTTGTCGGCGCAGGGATTCATTTCGTGGGGAAGAGTGAGCAAAGGCGATAACATCGAATGCTACCTCAAGGATCCTAAGAATTCGCTACGTGTCGCCCTACTCCTCAAGTCTTTCATAAAAAAGACACCTTTGTACGTGGATTTAGACGCTCCTTCGACGGAAGTGGCAGGGAATTCGGGAACGGACGATAAGAGCAAGAGCAGGAAAAAACGGCTGAATCTATTCACCACCTTTGGCGTCAGGATAGCGATTGCCGTAGGATCCATGAGAATAGCCGAAGAGTCGTGTAACGTGATGGACGGAGAGGCCATCTATGCTTCCGGCAGGGCCATCGAGCAACAAAAGACATCCAACAGGAAGAAAATAACGATCAAGAGCACCTTATTCTTCCATGCGGAGGATGAGGAGCTCAACGACCGCATAAACGCCTATCTGGGATTGATAGACGTCTTATTCAAGAGAGCCACCGCCCGCCAATGCGAAGTCATCTTCCATCGGCTCACAGGAAAAACGGAGGAGGAGATATCGAAACTGCTCGGCATAAGCCAATCCGCTGTGAATCAGCACTCCACTCAATTCGGATGGAAAGCCATTGAACAGGTATTAAAACATTACGAACATATTAAATTTTAAAAAATGATTAAACTATTTCTACTTCAATTGGTTGCACACACTTTGTCGGATTTTTTCTTTCAGAACGACGCTATGTGTCAGGGGAAGAAAAGGGACGGTTTTAGAAGTTTTCTTTCTCCCCATCTGTTCGCTCATGTCATCATCACCCTACTCTTGTCGCTGCTCCTCGCCTCCCCTTGGGGATTTTGGTTCCCGGCATTCATCGTAGCGGGCACGCATTATGTCATCGATGGTCTTAAAAACGCGCTCCGCAAAGAGCGGATCCATCTGTTTTTCCTTGACCAAATACTACACGTTGTGATTGTCGCAGCGGCATGTATCCTCAGTTTCGAAAGGATGGAGCCATGCCAATGGGCCGTGGGGCTCATGAACACGATGGATCAGCACGGATTAAGCGTGCTTTACCAGGATTCCACCATCGCGATATTCATCGGCATACTCTGGTGCCTAAAGCCTGCCAATATCATCATCAAGAAAGTGTTGTCGTATGCGAAGGTGAACGTGCCGACGGAGGAGCCGTCGAAGGGAACCGAAGATTCATTGGAGTCTGATGAATTGCCTAATGCGGGAAAGATCATCGGAAACACAGAACGTCTGATGACCCTGACATTCGTCCTGACAGGTGATTATGAAGTGGTCGGATTCATCATGGCGGCGAAGTCCATCCTTAGATATTCGGAGAGCAAAACAGCTAAATCGGAGTATGTGTTGATAGGCACATTGCTTAGCTACGCCATCGCCATATTCCTGGGACTTAGCATAAAACATCTATTCAGGATATGATGAGGGACAATATGTGCCTGACGAGTTTGATAAAATAACATTCCAATATAGTGATTAACGAGGCTATTAGTAGGGAGAGTAATCCAATTTTAAGGGAAGAGGGCTTCTCTTCGTTCCGTTTCAGACTCTTTTGGTATGCCGGTTCACTTAACTTTTCAATGTAATATGAAGCATTTCTGAAATCATCCCGGGAGACTGTCACAGGCAATTCTGAGAGGGACGTGGCCTTGTTGATGTTGCGTTGTTCGTCGATGCTGACATAAACCTTGGGCTTATCGTATACTACCACAACAATGTACCGATCGTATTCGGCAACTGAGTCGATGTACCCAATATCAGACAACGAGCATTGTTGGTCACATTTATGGAAATCCCCATAGGGAGTTGTCACATCCCATGTCTCCCATCCATCATAACGGACGCCATCTATGTCATAACTCGCATCCTCAATACTGATCGTGAAAATCACGAAAACAAGCAGGAAATTGATAACAAGGACTAATGTGATGGCAAATGAGATGGCACAATTACGTAATGTATGTTCAGAGTGTTTGTGCTTCGACCATACAAAGGTTAGAACCACACTTAAAACAATTATGATGAAGATGAATAATATTTCGATCATAACGTCTAGTTACTTTAATTCAACAATACACTTAAACGGCTTCATTCAACGGATAGGGTACCTTCCAACCTAAGCAAAGCTATCTTATTATTGATTCCGCCTCCGTAGCCCATGAGTTGTCCCCCGGCACCCATCACACGGTGGCAGGGGATGATTAGGCAGATGGGGTTCCACCCTACCGCACCGCCCACCGCCTGCGCCGACATCTTCTCCAACCCATGCCCCTGTGCTATCTGCGTGGCTATCTCGCCGTAGGTCATCGTCCCACCGAAAGGAATGGCGCACATGATCTCTGACACTTCTTGGCGGAAAGGAGTTGCCTTCTCCAGTTTGTACCGTGGCGTGAAATCAGGCTGATGACCTGAAAAATAGTCGTCGAGCCAACGTCGTGTCTCCTGAAAGATAGGCAAGTCGGCCACCTCTCCCTCCTGCCTCTCTTCCCCTTCTTTCTGTGAACCGATGAAATGGAGCCCCGTGAGGAGGTCACCGTCGGAGGCAAGCAGGAGGTTGTCGAAGGATGGAGGGGTGATATAGAGGGAGGTGTAGGGCATTTTCAGCTATATTGAGGATGGTTGCGATATGCAACAATGTTCAGGATTCATCAGAAAAAACATGGTTTAATGCCATAACAAATCCATAATTGCGGTGTGGCGAGAATTGGGAACCACAACTCGAAATCGCCAAGCGACAAAAGGAGTGAAGAGAATAATTTTGCTCTATACGAATAGTTTTTACCATTTTTACGAATTAGGACAACTAACAAGATGTTTAAAACAATTGAACCTAGCATGGCCGCAAAAAGGTATTTGACCTCAGGGCTTGGCTCAACAAAAAGATAGCCAAAGGTACATATGCCAAGCACTAGGTTAACAATGGCGATTACATAAAGCATCGTTACGTGTTTAGATTACAATAATTTTTCAATCACTTCGGCAAGTTCTTCCGGCTCTGTCGTGGGCTCGAAACGTATAATCTGACTGCCATCTTTTGAAATCAAGAATTTGGTGAAATTCCACTTGATGTCAGGATTCTCGGCGTAATTAGGGTCGTTCTTAGTCTGCATTTCGACCATTATCTTCCCCAATTTGTGGTCTTTGTTGAACCCGGCGAAGCCTGCCTTGCTCTTTAGATAGGTGAAGATAGGATTAGCGTCAGGTCCATTCACGTCAGATTTCTTCATTATCTGGAAAGTCACGCCATAGTTTATCTGGCAGAATGAGGCGATCTCAGCATCCGACCCCGGATCTTGCTCAGCGAACTGGTTGCACGGGAACCCGATGACTACAAGGCCTTTATCTTTATATTGCTCATGTAACTTTTCCAACCCTGCGAATTGAGGTGTGAAGCCGCATTTGCTTGCCGTATTGACGATCAATAGGACTTTTCCCTTGAACTGTGAAAAATCTAACTCTTCGCCATTGCTCATGGGCGCTTTAAAATCATAAATAGTAGACATATCTTTATTTTTAATTACGTTGTTTTTACCGCAACTTGCCTTGGAAAGGTCGTTACCGTTGCTTGTGTTGCAGGACATGATACAGAGTGTGGCTGTCAACACTAAAAAACTTAGTTTTCTTCTCATTTTGTTGTATTGAATTTATACTTGCTGAATTGTTATGTCTCGACAAAACAATGTTCAAAGTAAACGATAATTGTTGTAAATCACAAATAATTAGATCGTTCCTTACTTGTTTTTATTTAAAGAGTACGGCATCGCCCTCAAATGGAGAGCGATGCCGTTGTACTTTTGTATGGGTATATGCCTAGAAGAATTTAGCGATTTCATCCAAATCTCTTCTGTTTGGATAATTAGGCTCCTCCGCTCTGTAACCCAAGGCGATGACAGCCATGATGGTCTCGTTTTCAGGCACACCGAATAGTTTACGAAGCTGTTCAGAATCACGCATTCCCATGATGAGCGAGTCGAACCCCATAGCACGTGCTTTCAGGATGAGGTAGCAGTTGCTGAGACCGTTGTCATAGGCTCCCCATCCATCGCCGATCTCGTTGGTTTGGTTGCCCTGGAAGAAGCCCGATTTCCCCTTTTCGAAAGTGGAAAGGATGAGGACGGGCGCATTGGCGATTCTGGATTTGTTCTTCTCTCCAACCAATTCTTGTACAGCCTCCAGTTTCTCTTGGCTGATGGCTACGTAGTACTTCGTCGGTTGCTGATTGGCCCAAGAAGGAGCCTCTTGAGTGGCTTTGAGCAATTCACGCACTTCCGCTTCCGTGATTTTCTTTGTCGCGTCATAGCTGCGTATGCTTCTACGCGATAGGAGAACTTCATCGAAGGATGGCGACTTGGTTTCGTTTACGGTTTGACCCTTTTCTGAAGAACATCCACCCAATAGGAATAGCGCCATTGTGGCACACAAGAAAATCAACTGTTTCATGTTATAATCTTTTTTATTAATATTTTCACAAATATATATAAAATGTTCGCAACACAACATATTTCAAAAAAAATGATTGCGACAGGGAATGTGGTGGTGGGTATAGACAATTCTTCCTTAAATAGTCAGTTATAACATACGTGCAGATCTTTCCAAATCATTTCTTCAACAAATCAGGTCGCAGCAGTTTGGTTCGTTCCACTGCCTGCTCGTACTCCCACTCCTTGATCTTCGCCTCGTTGCCGGAAAGAAGGATATCAGGCACTTTCCAACCCTTGTATTCCGCTGGACGGGAATAGACCGGTGGAGCCAAAAGATCGTCCTGGAAACAATCCGACAGGGCGGATTGCTCGTCGCTCATCGCACCCGGAATCAACCGCACGATAGCGTCCGTCATGATGCAGGCCGCCAATTCGCCGCCCGTCAGCACATAATCGCCCACGGAGACCTCCTTCGTGATCAGATGTTCACGGATACGGTGGTCGATGCCCTTGTAGTGGCCACAAAGGATAATGACATTGTTGAGGAGCGACATGGTGTTGGCCATCTTCTGGTCGAACATCTCCCCGTCAGGCGAAGTGTAGATCACCTCGTCATAGTCTCGTTGCTCCTTCAGGTGGGTAATCAGACGGTCGATCGGTTCGATCTGCATCACCATGCCCGAACTGAACCCGAAGGCGTAATCATCGATTTTCCTATGCTTGTCGAGCGTATAGTCACGGATGTTATGCACGACGATCTCCGCCAAGCCCTTCGCCTGCGCTCTCTTCAGGATGGAATGGTTCAGCGGACTATCCAGCAACTCCGGCACGGCCGATAAGATATCGATTCTCATAG
>JAGCWA010000048.1 GCA_017962085.1 Paludibacteraceae bacterium | reverse complement strand
TAGTGGTTCGACAAACAATGTACAAAATCAGCAAAAAAATTTACATCTCTGATCTCAAAAGTGTCAAGGATGTCTTGATACAAATGTGTCAAGGATGTTCTGATACAAAGTGTCAAGGATGTTCTGATACATGGCACTTAATTCTTAACTCCCCCTGCGTATTCGCCAGCCTTCTCCAGCGCCTCGTTGATGTTGGAGCAGATGTTCTCCTCTCCGATCAGCTGGTCGAACTTAGCCTTCAGCAACATGGAGCGCACATGCTTGTTGACGCCTGAGAGCACCACCTTGATGTTCGCGCGCTGCGACTGCATACAGAGGTTTTCCAAGTTGTGCAGACCGGTCGAATCCATGAAAGGAACCTTACGCATACGAATGACGCGCACCTTAGGGGCGTCCGCCACCTCGCTCATGATCTCGTCGAACTTGTTGGCGATACCGAAGAAGTATGGACCATCGATCTCATAGACACCAACGCCCTCCGGGATGATGAGTTTCTCCTCGTGCACCGTCACGTCCAGGTTGTCGCCCGGATCGATTTCGTCACGGAAGACACGGATGATGGAGGACTCGTTCACACGACGGATGAAGAGCACCACCGCCAGCAGCAGACCGATCTCTATCGCCACCGTCAAGTCGAACACCACCGTGAGGATGAAGGTCACGATCAACACGGAGAAATCGGACTTCGGGCTCTTGGACAAAGAGACGAAGGCGCGCCAACCGCTCATATTATAGGAAACGACGATCAGCACACCCGCCAGACAAGGCATAGGGATATAGCCGACCAATCTGCCCAAAGCCAACAAAACCAGCAACAGGACAAAGGCATGCACGATACCCGCGACCGGCGTACGTCCACCATTGTTGATGTTCGTCATCGTACGTGCGATGGCGCCAGTGGCAGGAATACCGCCGAAGAAAGGAACCACCACGTTGGCGATGCCCTGGCCGATCAACTCCGTGTTGGAGTTGTGCTTGTCGCCCGTCACACCATCCGCCACCATGGCGGAGAGCAACGACTCGATGGCGCCCAGCATAGCGATCGTGAACGCGGCAGGGAACAGCCTACGGATAACGCTCAGATAAGTCTCGTCCGCCGCGAGCGTCATGTCCGGCACGTGCGGCATCGGAATGCCAGAAGGCAACTCGTACAGGTCGCCGATGGTCTGGATGGAAGTCACCCCGCAGAACTCACGCAGGAGATAAACAGCCACCGTCATCACCACGATAGCCACCAACGAGCCAGGCACCTTCTTCGAAATCTTCGGAGTGAGGACGATGATGAGCAAACTCAACAGACCTACACCCAACGCCCAGAAATTAACATGGCTGAAGTTCTTGAAATAACAGATCCATTTATGTATGAAGTCAGCCGGCACATCCTTGATGCCCAAGCCGAACAAATCGTTCATCTGCGTGGAGAAGATCGTCAGCGCGATACCGCCCGTGAAACCCACGATCACAGGGTAAGGGACGAACTTGATGACGCTACCCAAGTGGAAGAAACCCATGAAAATCAGCAGGACACCCGCCATGATCGTGGCGATGGTCAGACCACCCAAGCCATATTGTTGGATGATGCCATAGACGATCACGATGAACGCACCCGTCGGTCCACCGATCTGCACCTTCGTCCCGCCGAAAAAAGAAACCAGGAAACCCGCGATAATCGCAGTGAGCAAACCCTCTGTCGGACCCACGCCCGAAGCGATTCCGAATGCGATGGCTAAAGGAATGGCGACGATACCCACAATGATACCCGCCATCAAATCTGTCATGAAACGTTCCCTACTATAATCCTTAAGACAACTAAACAACCTCGGAGCAAAAACATCCGATAGTGATGCTTTCATAATAACAACAATGTTAAATTTTTATAAATTAAAAAAATGAGTCGCGAAGTTAGTCATTTTTTCAATCACAAAAACAAAAATGCGGCTCAAAATATGTTACTTAACATTGTTTAATGATATATGGAGCACGTCGGTTTCATTTACCGCACCAAACATGTAGTATTTACTATTTATCCATTTACTATTTACTTAGCGCTGATGCGATGATTTCGCCTCAAACTCCATGAACTCTTTGCTCCGTGAGGAATTTAGCCTACATCTCGAACTGTAGCGGAAGCAACGAGGCGATGCTTCTCAGCCGATAGATTTTTTGTTCTCCATAGAGGAGCACGGAAATAGGCTTTCCGAAACGGTTCTCCGTCTCCAGCAGAGACTGCCGGCACGCCCCGCAAGGTGTGATCGGGGAAGAAAGGAAACCCTCCGCATTACGGGCGGCGATGGCCAACAAACGCACGGGCTGGTCGGGGTACGTGGCATTGGCGTAGTAGAGAGCCGTACGCTCGGCGCACAATCCGCAAGGGTACGAGACATTCTCCTGGTTGCTTCCGCGCACCACCTTCCCATTCTCCAACAGCAGCGCGGCACCCACCGCGAACTTGGAATATGGGGAATAGGAACCCTCCGTGGCCCTCTTCGCCTCGTCAATCAACCGGCGCTCCTGCTCGTTCAACTCATTCCATGAAAGCACCTCCACCCTACAGATTATTTCCTTCGCATCCATACAAAAAATTTTTTCTATTGTTTCAAAATCATATATCTTTGTAAAAATAAAAAAAAATGGAAGAATGAGAAAATTTTCGTTCACAATCATCATGCTTTTGTCATGCGCATGCACCCTTTCCGCTGCGACGAAACAATTACAAGTCAACATCGATTACATCAACAGATACTCCTCCATCGCAATTGAGAAGATGAAGGAACACCGCATACCCGCCAGCATCACCCTCGCCCAAGGCATCCTCGAATCGGGCGCCGGGCAAAGCGAATTGGCCAAGAAAAGCAACAACCACTTCGGCATCAAATGCCACGACGATTGGAAGGGTGAAAGGGTCTACCACGACGATGACCAGAAGCAGGAGTGTTTCCGCAAATACAGCAAACCGGAGCTCTCCTACGAAGACCACTCCCAATTCCTCAAGAAGAAGAGATACGAGTCGCTCTACTCCCTCAACGTCACAGACTACAAAGGATGGGCGAAGGGCTTGAAAGCCTGCGGCTACGCGACCGCCAAAGACTACGCTGACAGGCTCATCGAGCTCATCGAGACCTATAACCTGCAGCAATACGACCAGATCGCCTTGGGCAACATGCCGAACGATGTGATCACGCCTTCCCAACCAGGAGGAAACGAAGAGAGTGCCCCTCTCGCAACAACCGTCAAATACCTCAAGGAGAGCAGCATGGGCGAGATACCCGTATGCGATACCCACAGCGTAAACAAGGAAGGAAAGAGAGAGTACGTCATCGCAAGACGTGGCGACTCCTACGAATCCATCGCCGATGAGTTTGAGTTGAGCAAGTGGCAGATCCGCCGCTACAACAAACTCAAGAAGAGCGACAACTCACAACCCGCCACAGGCGACACAGTCTACATTAGCAGATAAAAAGAAAAAGATGGGAAACAAATTCGACTACGATAGCATACGCCCCTACAGGGACGACGAGGTAAAGGGAGCCATCGAACGGATGACCAGCAACGAAGAGGTCTACGCCGTGGCGAAAGCCATCTTCCCCAACCGCAAACCGGAGGAGGTCATCCAATGGCTACGCTCCTTCCAAACCGTGCATGACTTTCAGAGCCAACTCATCGCTCCATTCCTGCTCGGATCCATGGACGCCACCGGCAGCACCTACCATCTGTGCGGAACGGAACACATCGGGAAAGGCAAACAACACCTTTTCATCTCCAACCACCGCGACATCATCATGGACGCCGGCATCCTCAATTCCCTGATGGACAAGCATGGCATCGAGACCACGGAGATAGCCATCGGCGACAATCTCTGCGCACGTCCTTGGATCACCGACGCGTTGAAGCTGAACAAGAGCTTCCTCGTGCGCCGAAGTGGCACGAAACGTGAGCTCTTCGACGCCTTCCGCACCCTCTCGCACTACATACGGGAGGCTATCACCTCCAACCGCACCTCCATCTGGATCGCACAAAGAGAGGGACGCACGAAGGACTCGGACGACCGCACGCAGGAGAGCCTCCTCAAGATGTTCTCCATCAGTGCCACCGGCAATATCAAGCAGAGCTTCATCGACCTCAACATCACGCCGATCTGTTTCACCTACAAATACGATTCCTGCGACTACCTGAAAGCTATGGAGTTCCAGCAGAAGAGAGACGACGCCGACTTCAAGAAGAGGCCGGAAGACGATATCGAGAACATGCGGGTGGGCATCATCGGATTCAAGGGCGACGTCAGCATTCAGATCACCCCAAGCATCTCGCCGGACATCGAAAGGCTCGTGGACGATGCGGACGACAGGCAAGCGGTCATCGACAAGGTGGCGTTGATCATCGACCGTAAAATCCACCAGAACTACCGCATATACCCTCACAACTACGTGGCGATGGACAACCTGCACCACACCACGGAGAACCTGGGCAAGCATTACACCCCAGAGGAAAAGAAGGAGTTCGAGGCCTACGTCGACAAACAAATCGACAAGATAAAATTACCGAACAAAGACATACCTTTCCTGAAGGAACGATTCTGGACCATGTACGGAAATCCGCTCATCAACCAAATCGCCGCCCAAAAGGAGTGAGGAAAGAAATAAAAAATTAGCATCATGGAAAATTTACCTAACCGTTTGAGCCTAAAAGAGCTGGCGATCGACGACCGCCCGCGCGAAAAAATGTTGCAGAAAGGAGCGGGCGCGCTATCCAACGCCGAACTGCTCGCCATCCTCATCGGCAGCGGCAACAACAAGGAGACCGCCGTCGAACTGTCGCAACGCATCCTGACGGACAGCCGCAACAACCTCGCCGAACTCAGCACGAAAGACCTTCCCCACCTGATGACCTACCGAGGAATCGGAGAGGCCAAGGCCATCACCATCGCCGCTGCCATGGAGATCGGCAGGCGCCGCAGCATGGAGAAAGCGTTGGAGAAACCCGCCATCACAACGAGCGAAGAGGCCTACAACATCCTCAAGACTTACATGGAGGACCTTGACCACGAAGAGGTATGGGTACTCTACCTCAACCAAGCCAACAAGGTCATATCCAGCAAGAAAATAAGTTCCGGTGGCGTAGCACTCGCCATCATGGACGTGAAACTCATCATGAAGGAAGCCTGCAACCTGCTCGCCTCTTCCATCATCCTCAGCCATAACCACCCCTCCGGTGCCACCACCCCCAGCGAGCAAGACAAGAAAAGCACGCAGAGAATCAAGGAAGCCTGCAACATCTTCGAAATCAGCCTACTGGACCATATCATCGTGGGGAAGGGCTCCTACTTTAGTTTCAACGACAATGGACAATTACTACAATTAGAAAAACAAACCAAGAAAAAATGATCACAATCTACACCGAACAAACAAGTCCCCGCCTCGCCTACATCTGCGGGCACCTCTTCAAGACCGTCCTCGGACACGAACTGCGCATCACCACGGACGCAAGCGAGAGAGCGGACATCCGCTACGCGAACACGCCCCAAGAGGGCTCACTCACCATACGCCCCAACGGACTACTCTTCGAGGAGGATATCCATAAACAGACCATCGAGGGGATCACATGGGAAGGCCTCCCAGCCTTCTTCGCAACCGATGGGGAAATACCTTTCGACCTCTTCTCCGCCGCCTTCTTCCTGCTGACACGCTACGAGGAGTACACCTCCGAACTCAGCGACAAGCATGGCCGATTCACCGTGCAGGAGAGCGCATCTTTCAAGCTGCACTTCCTCGAGGAACCGCTCATCGACCTTTGGGCGAATAAGCTGGCGGAGCAGTTGCCACAACTCGGAGAGCCGGAGAACCCGCCACACTTCACCTACCTTCCCACCATCGACGTGGACAATGTCTTCGCCTTCCGCAACCACGGACTCACCCAGACCCTTTTCTTCCTAACGAAAGACGCATTGAAGGGCAGGAGGAAACGGGCGAAACTGAGATTGAAGGTGGTTCTCCGCAAGAAGGAAGACCCCTATTTCAACTTGGAAGAGGTGGCGAAGATGCACCAAGGGTTGCCACAGAAGCCCCATTTCTTCTACCACTGCGGATGCTTCGGCGAGAAGGACAAGGGGGTCATCTACCCAAGCCGTCGCTACAAGGCCGTGAGACAAGCGCTAGACAATATCGTCGTCTCAGGGCTACACCCCTCCTACAACGCTTCAAAGCAACTGTGGAGACTACGGTTGGAGAACAATGCCTTGAAGAGATGCTTAGGGAAAGAGACTCTGCACAACCGTTTCCACTACCTGCGGTTCACTCTTCCCGACACCTACGAGACGCTCATTCAGGAGGGATTCACCACCGACTGGTCGCTCTGCTACTCCAACAACCCGGGCTTCAGGGCAAGCACCTCCTTCCCCTTCCAATTCTTCAACCTAAAGACAAACGAGGTCCGTCCGCTGCTCCTCTACCCGACCGTCGTCATGGACAAAAGCCTGCGCAACAACCTGCACCTTTCCCTAGAGGATAGCAAGCAATACCTCCTCAACCTGAGCGACAAGGTGAAGTCCGTCAATGGCACCTACATCACCCTCTTCCACAACGAACACCTGACCGACGAACTGGATTGGGAGGGATGGAAAGGGCTATGCCAGGAGATTATTGATGCGCACAAGGAGCAAGATTAATTTACTATTTAGTTATTTACGATTTACTATTTAGATTTGTGCTGATGCGATAATTCCGCATCAAATTCCGTGCACTATTTCCTCCACGAGGAATTGTAGACCTCCTCCTCACCTAAAAGAAAAATACGTGAAAAAGCCATGTAGTTGAATGAAATTCCGTACCCGTCGAGGAGATTTTTCATGCAAGAAAAGTACGAAATGAAAAAATTACATTATCTTTGCGGAGATATGGTGTAACGATTGAATCAGGAAAGCCCATAAACCAAAGGAGATAAGGGGTGGGAGGCATCTTAATGAAACAATCACATATCACAAAACAAAAAAGAAGACAAATATTTATTAGATAACTATCATATTAATAATCAAAAAACATAGAGCCATGAAGAAAAATTTTAGCAAAAAGCTATTTTTCACATTGCTGGGAATGGGAGCATCATTCGCGACCATGGCCCAATCTGTGGTCGTTGAAGCGGAAAAGCCGACCAGCAGCGAATATGAGTTTAGTAAGCCAAGGAGCGAGTCGAGTGGCAATGGAGGAAACTTAGGCTACTTCGACGAGGAAGGTGAGACCGTGAAGTACTCAATGAAAGCTCCAAAGGCGGGTTTCTACCAAGTCTCCATGAAGTACATCGCTCAGTTCGACGCAACTGTAAGAATCATCATGGATAATGGTGCTCAATACAGCATCGACGTGGAAGGAAACTACAAGGACGGTGAGAACTGGTGGCAACCATCATTGGACAACTACTGGTCCACCGACGCTAGCAAGATCCCTGCATTCTACTTGGAGGAAGGTGACCACACCTTCACACTCCTCAAGGAAACGTCAGGTTCCACTAACATCGACTACATCGAGTTCACTTTGACGGACATCACCGATAACGTAGTCACTAAAGTTAAGACAGACCCAAGCAAGATCGTGTTGACTCCTTACGAGCAGACTTACCTGCGCATCATGGGATACAACGCAGCTGGTCAAAAGATCGTGATGCCAATCAAGTGGCCTAACAACGTGAAAAACGGTTTGTACACTGCAGGTGCATCCGAGGGTACAGACGAGTTGTCTTTCACGATGGGAGACTATACCGCAAGCATCAGCATCAAGGTGCAGAAGCCTAGCAAACGTAGAGAGTTCGTTGTTTCCAAGCACGGAGACTTGAACACCTCTAAGGGTTATGTAGGAGACGGTAGCGGCAACAAAGTTAGTCTTGCAGGTGTAAGCTACTTCTGGAGCTGTTCTTCTAGATTGTGGTGGTGCAAGGAAAACGTGAAGTTCTTGGTTGACAAGTACAACGTTCAAGTTCTCCGTTTGCCAGTTTCCATCGCTCCATGCGGAAGCAACGGACAAACAAGCTGTAACATGGATAACTTGGGTAACATGGGTGGTGATGGTTTGTGGAATATGAACAACTACATCGCTGCGCCTATGAGTAACAGGAAACTGGTGGACGATGTGGTTAAGGCATGTATCGAGAACGATATCTATGTCATCATCGACTTCCACGAGCACAAAGCTCAGGACTGGACCAACGAAGCTAAGGAGTTCTTCTCTTATTTCGCGAAGAAGTGGGGTGAATATCCTAACGTTATGTACGAGATCTTCAACGAGCCAGTTGACGATAACGGTACTGTAGTAAACTACGCTAAGCAAGTGATCCCTGCCATCAGAGCAATTGACCCAGATAACATCATCATCGTGGGATCAACTCAATTCTCCCGTGACCCAGACGGTGTGACTGGCGCTGGCCAAGGCCAAACCAACATCGCCTACACTTGGCACGGTTACGCTCAATACAACCACCAGAGCGACTGGAACGGAAAGAGCGGATGGAACAACGGAACTCCTGTCGTAGTAACTGAGTGGGGTTGCGACGCTGGTGGCGGCGACGGTGGCATGCACAACATCTTCAAGGAGCACGGTGTTATCAACTGCTTCTGGTCTATGAGTAACAAGGGTGGCGAGGACGAGAGATGGTCTATCCTCAAGACAACTTGCTACAAGAAGGCTGACTGGAATGACAGCGATATGAACGGTAACGGTAAGAACCAACTCTCCGCCGTATCAAGTTGGGTAAGCTACAAGGCAACTGCAATGGCTGACGAGGTCGAGGAGTTCGAGGCATCTGTTAGCAAGGGCGAAAAGGTCTTCTTGCCTGTTGAGAAGGTAACCGTTTCTTGTACTGCAACAGGTGGTACCGGAAATTACACCTACAAGTGGGAGCAGACTAGTGGTTCTGGTGCAACTATCGCTTCCGCTTCTTCCGCTAAAACAGACATCACTAACTTGAAGGCAGGTACTAACGTGTTCACTGTGACTGTTTCCGATGGTGAGGAGACTGAGACATTGGCCGTAACATTCGTTGTTTACCCAGAGGGTTATGTAGATCCAGGTTTGATCGATGACGTGGCAGATGACAACCTCGTTAGCCGTATCGGAGGTCAATGGGTTGATTTCGACGACGCTTCCGACTCTGGAAGATCTAAGGCAACTGTAACCGCATCAAACGGTAGAATCAAAGTGGAAGCTAAGATGGGCGGTACGAACGGTAACATTCCTCCATATTGTGGTGTTGACCTCTACCTCGACGAGAAATCAACTGTAGAGTCTCCAGTTCCTTTCGACATCTCTAACTGCACAGCTATCACTTATAAGTTCAAGGGTTCAGAGCACTACTTCAGAGCTGCATTGTCCAAGAACTCTATCAAGGACGGCAACTACCACTGCAAATTGATCGAGGGATCTAACGACTGGAAGGAAGTATCTATTCCTATCAGCTCTTTGGCTCAAGAGGATTGGGGTACTAAGGTGTCTTACGATCCTAAGGATGTCATCAAGTTCAGCTGGATGGCTAAGGGCGGCGACAACTCTTCTAAGACATTGGAGATCGACGACGTGACTTGCGTAGGCATGGAGTTCGACGTGAACTTAGTAGGCGTTCAAAACAGTGAGGCTATCAGCAACACTTACCTCTACCCTAACCCATCTGAGGATGGCGAGTGCGTATTGTTCGTAATGAACCGTTGCAACGTAACAGTTACTGACATCGCTGGTAAGGTGGTTAAGAAGTTCGTTGCAATCCCTGACTTCGCTAACCAATTCAGCATCAAGGAGAAAGGCATTTTCTTCGTGAACGCTGGCGGTGAGGTTCTCAAGCTGATCGTTAAGTAATTAGAGACTCACTGAGTTTCATAATAAATGAAGGGGGCGATTCATCACTGATGGATCGCCCCCTCTCTTTCCCTTAAATCGACCTAACCTTCCTAAAACTTAAGTCCAAAGGTCACTTCCGAACAAACGTCGCTGTGCTCGTAATCCTCCGATGGCACTTTGCTACGATACTCATACTCCACCCCGAAAGAGATATGGAAATGCGACGTCACCTTCACGGACATCGCCCCGTAACAATCTACATTATAATCCCCGAAATCCTCCAAACTGGGCTGATAAAAGGCATATGCACTCAAGAAAATCACCTGCCCCAACTTCTGCCGCATCTTGGGACGGAAAGAGAGCCTGTAATTACGGTCGTTCAACTTTTTCTCCTCAGGCGTATAATCCACCCTGTCGAACATAAATGCGCAACTGATGGAATAATCACAAGTGTCCGCCTTCGAATATATCCTATACTTCACACCCGACAAGGCGCTCACCTTGTAGTTATAGCCTTTATGCTTGTTCGAGAGGACCTCAATCGCCACAAAAGGCGACCATCTGTCGTATTGGAACAAATCGACCTTCGCACCCCCTTTGACGCCTAAGTTCGTTTCGGAGCCATTCTCCCGGCTATAGACCAACTTATACCCGAAGTCGAAAGAGAGAAGGCTATCATTGCGGACAACAGAACCGCCGTTCTTCAAGTCAAGATTCTCCACGTTGCCCGAATTGTAGGAGGCTCCCATCGTCAAATCAAACTTCCACCGCTTCGGCGTCTCCGTTTGCCCATATGTCATGGCCGGACAAAAAAGCGTCGCTAACCCTAAAAGAATAAATGTTCTTCGCATAAATCAATATCATATTTCAGGTCGAAGGAAATCCCCCCGCCCTCTTATTAGGTCCATTTCATTAAACAGGAGACAAATGGATTAGTCTATCAATCCCCGCTGTCTCAGATAGAATATAATTAGTTGGACAGTCTGTTCCACCCCGATGGAAGAGACATCGACGGAAAGAGTATAAGTGGCCGACTCACCCCATGTCTTGCTGGAATAGAAGTTATAGTAGGCGGCGCGTTTCTTATCCTCCATACGCATCTTCGCGATGGCCTCCTCCACCGTAAGCCCCGAGCGTTCCTGAATCCGTTGGATTCTATCCTCGTCGGAGGAATGCAGGAATACACTGACGCAGTTGGGATAGTCCCGCAACACATAGTCGGAACACCTGCCCACGATGACGCAGGAATGCTTCTCAGCCACCTTGCGCACCACCTCCGACTGCATCTCGAAAAGCGTGTCCTGCGAAAGGTAGTTCTTGGAGCCTAATCCGTTCGTCACGAAGCTCTCCATCCATTGCAGCACATTGCCTGAAAAAGAGGCGGACTTCTCGTCGTTCTCCTCGAAAAAGACGGGTGCGAAACCAAACTCCTTGGCGGCTTCCATGATGAGTTCCTTGTCGTAGTAGGCAATGCCAAGCTCCTTCGCCAGAGCCTGTCCGACACGCCTACCGCCGGCACCAAACTGCCTGCCTATGCTAATGACGATGTTCTTATCCATATCTAATCCTCCCATCATTATTCGATTATAGGGTTATCTTTCAGTCTACTGAACTTACGCATCTCAAGCCTCAGCAAGACGAATGCGATGATGCTGGAGAGAGCATCCGAAATAGGCATGCAGACCAACACGCTCTCCACGCTCTTGAAGTGCGCAGGAAGTATCAACAACAAAGGCACAAGCAGCAGCAACTGCCTCGTCGAGGAGAGCACCACAGCCTTCGAAGCCTTTCCCACAGACTGGAAAAAGTTGGAGGTCACCATCTGGAACCCCACGATAGGGAAAGCGGCGGCACATATTCGTAGCCCCCTTATGGCCACAGCGATGAGCTCCGGATCCGTGGTGAAGAGGCGAGCCACATAGTAAGGGATGGTTTCGGACACGATGAAGGCGAACGTGGTCACCGCAGTGGCGGCGAGAATGGTTAACTTCAACACCTTACGCACCCTCGAGTAGATCTGCGCCCCGAAGTTATATCCCGCGATAGGCTGCATTCCCTGGTTCAGTCCCATGACAATCATGGCGAAGACCATCAAGACACTGTTGACGATACCACCATAAGCTCCAACAGCAAGGTCACCTCCATACTCCTTCAACGCCCTGTTGATGAGTATGACAACCAGGCAGGCGCAGGCATTCAGCATGAAAGGCGCCATTCCGATGGATATGATGCCCTTGATGATTCTTTTATCGAAAGTGAATATGTCACGCCTCCAATGCAATATGTTCGCCTTGTCGGAGAAATGCTTCATGATGATGACGAAAGCCACCGTCTGCGCCACGATCGTCGCACTCGCCGCACCCATGATGCCCCAATTGAACACGAAGATGAAGAGAGGCGCCAAAGCCAGGTTGATGAGCACGGTCAGGAACGTCATGCGCATCGCCTTGGTAGGATGTCCTGAGGCGCGCATCACGCTATTGAGTCCTAGATAGAGGTGGGTAATCACATTACCGATCAAGATGACTTGCATGAAGTCCTTGGCATAGCTGATGGTGTTCTCGCTCGCCCCGAAGAAATAGAGTATCTCGTCGAGGAACAGGAGACCGAGGGCCATGAAAATGATACCGAGGACCACGTTCAGCAGGAAGACATTGCCCAACACCTTTTGCGCGCTGCCGATGTCCTGCTGACCCAACTTGATGGAGGTCAGGGTCGCACCACCCGCTCCGATCATCGCACCAAAAGCGGCGGAGAGGTTCATCACAGGCATAGTGATCGCCAAACCCGATATGGCCAATGCGCAAACACCCTGTCCAATGAAGGCGCGGTCTATCACATTGTACAAGGCGGAAGCCATCATCGCGGCGATGGCGGGTCCGGAGTAGCTGATCAACAATTGGCGCACGTTCTCCGTGCCTAATTCCTTGGGATTATTGGCCATGTTTCAGTTCGGAATAGCGCTATATTAGAAATTGATTGTCTTCTTGTCCGTCGGGAAGGAGTATATGTCCGCCTTGGCGTTGGTGAGGATGTAAACGGCTGTGTTGCCATCCTTCTCATCATACATGGAACGCAGGTTAGGATATGCGTCCAGCATGGATTTCTTCGCCTCTATGCGCTCGTCCTCCACCAAAGTGGCCTCCACCCTGATCCATTGCTTTCCGTTGTAGGCGCAAATCTCGGTCTTAGGGTTTTGGGCGATTTGCTTCGCCACGTTCTTCTTGTGGCCAGTCTGGATATAGAGTTTGTCCTCGAAGATGTGGATGGTGCCGAATGGACGTACCCTCGGTTGGTCGCCCTCCACCGTCGCGATAAAGTAGTACTCGCAATTCTTGATGAAGTTGTATACCTCCTCCATGCCTTCCTTGTTGCTGGTCTGATAACTCGATGGATCCATTGTCTTAGTCTTTTCGCCACAGCATGCACACATCAAGCATGCCATCGCAAGGGTGAATAATAGTTTCTTCATATGAATAGAATTTTTATGCAAAATTAATATTTGCAAAGGATTAACGAGCCATCACACCCGCATTTTTTCATGAATAAACAAACAACCGACCTCAATAACCGACAGATGGCAATTGATTCGAAAAGAAAAACATATATTTTTTGTGTAATAATAAGATAAATATATAAATTTGTATTTATCAGATGTTCATATATCGGCTGATTAATTACGATAAGATATTGGTTGTTGAACTATTGTTAATGATTGAAGTGGGTTCTGCAAATTGATTTCGAAGGATATTCGGACTTAATATGTTTCCATCGCACAAGGATTTTGAAATTTTTAAATCATTATTGAATTATGTTGTATAAGGAATTTGAGATTGAACTTCTCGACGACAATTCGTGTAGTATTAAGAAATACAAGGGCAAGGGGTCGTCCGTTGTAGTGCCACAGGAAGTGGAGGTGTCAGGACGCAAGTATACAGTAACCGACATAGGCAAATCAGCCTTCGCGAACAAAGATTCGATAGGCGAGGTGCGCCTGCCGGAGACCATCACCTCGATTGGCAGCAACGCATTCAAAGACTGTAGATCCCTGCGGGAAATCAACCTACCGGAGGGTCTCACGCACATTGGGGAGAATGCTTTGGAAGGCACCTATCCCGACTTAGGCAATATCCTCTATGCCAACAAGACCAAGATGTATCGCTGGTTAGGCGACTCGCTCTTTAACGACTGCATCGAGGTGCCGGAGGGTGTCACGGAGATTGACCCTTACGCCTTCCACACCGTGTATGTGGAAAAGGTGGTGTTGCCAAGCACGCTGAAAAAGATAGGAGATTTTGCGTTCAAGGATTGCACCTGCAAAGAGATTAACCTTCCGGACGGGCTGACGGAGATAGGCAAAGGAGCTTTTAACCATTGCTATAACCTGAGAAATATAGTTATCCCCGCAGGAATTAAGGTCATCAAAGAAAAGACATTCGAACTATGCAACCGTCTGGAGAAGGTGAAGTTCCAGCAAGGACTTGAGAAGATAGAAGAAGACGCGTTCACTTCATGCGAACGCTTGGCTTCCGTCAAATTGCCGAAAGGCGTGGAGGTGGACAAGTTCGCTTTCAGCAAGACAGTGGTCATCTGTGTCTCTGCGGAGGAGCAGAAACAGAAATTGGAGAAATGCACGGACATCGACACAGAGGATTTGTACGTGATCCTAGCACCTTACATGATGAAGCTAATACAGGGCGTTCCCTACGTGGGAAACGAGTTTGAAGAGGGACAGAACATCTTCCTTTTCCACACGTATGACGATGCGAAGGAATACATGGTCGCCCACGATTTCGAAGCTTTCGACAACTGTTACCTGATCGGTCATCTCGATCCCTCCAGCAAGTTCTCCAACCTGCGCAACATCTTCAAATGCGTCTCTAAATTGGGAGTGACCCACTACCTTCTCGATGGGAAGAGCATAGGCAACATATCTGACTTCCTCGACGCGAAAGGAGAGGATGTGAACTCCTACTCGACCACGTACGACGAAATGTCGGACAAATTCGAAACACTACGTTCATTGGGCAAGGAGGATAATGAGGAAGAGGATAATGAGGAGGAGGATAATGAGGAGGAGGATTCATTGAGCCAAATGATGAAATCGATTCCAGTTTGTGGCATCCCTATCATGAACTACACCTATCCGTTCACTATTTCGAAAGAGCGTCAGGCGGAGTTGGAACGACAATATTATGATGCGAAAACATTGGATGAGTTGGGAGACATAATCTCCAATAACAGATTCCATGAGAATTGCGAGGTCCTTTCCTCGATAGAATTCAGACTGATGATGCAGATGGTGCCAAGAGAGTTGGCCCTATTAATCCCTATCTACACGGGTGCCATCTGGATGACGGCCGTCACGAATCAGCCTCAATTCTTTTTAATGAAGATTAAAGAGAATGGGGAACTCATGATGAAAGCTCTTCCGAAATCCGACAAGAAATTGATTTACGTCGCATTCACCGACATCCACAAACATCAGTTCCAAGCCTTGGAATTCAATGAGATAAAGATGGTTGATTTATCCACCATCCTGGAGGAGAATAGCGATATCGTTGGTGTCTGCTTTTGCGACATGGCTGGCATAGAAGCCAATGTGGACAGACCTGGTTGGTTGAGGGAATAAATTTCGGACTAAGATTATAGGGAGAACACTCCTCCCAATAAAAAATATAGGGACTCATCCAGAGCCCCTATATTTTTAACTACAATTAAAACTTCTAATTCTCAATTTTATCTTAACTATCTGCGTATCAACGTAAAGTGACCCACATACTGCCTGTTGATCTCCTCGATGTCGATTTGATACCAGTAGTCGGTGGAAGGCATGTTGACACCATTGTACGTACCGTCCCAACCTTCTGATTCAGCCCCGAAGTACTGCGTCAAAAGCTTTCCGTAACGGTCGTAGATGGACACGACAGAGGCAGGATAAAGCTCTGCCAAGCCTGGCACTACCCAATTATCACTCAAGCCATCACCATTCGGTGTGAAATGGTCTGGGATAAAGATCTCCGGAGGATCCAAATGGAAGATCATGGAGGTCTCGCAATTATAGAAGTCCTTCACATGCATCGTATGCGTACCGAACGGAATATTGTCGAAATGGGTAATGTTATCAGCCGTGGAAGAGATGTTGTCGTACCAAATCATGAACGGAGCGTTGCCCGTACCCGACTCGAGGGTCACTTCCCTGCTGTGGTAGCCAACTGAATCGATGGAGGCGATTACCGGCAGGCTCTTCACCTCAACCGTGAAGCTCTCCTTCGTCGAACACTTGCCGCGGGTCATGTCCGCGTAGTAGATCGTCGAGTGGCTTGGATGCAATGACGGGAGACGCTCGGTGTCGTTCAGCGTGTCACCGTCGGAGGTGGTCCACTGATAGGTCGTGGCGGCGTACTTACGTGCGTCCACATAGGCTTCCTCGCCGTCGCAGATGACACCCACACCCTCCATTTCGCCGGTGATCGGCTCATCCACATTCACTGGAACCTTATACTCCTTGAACGTCTGGCAAGTCCTATTGTAGGCAATCACAACGTAGGTGTACACAGACTCATGCTTCACACCCGACTCCGCGTTGTAGGTCGGCTGCACCGTCACCGTCAGGGAGTCTGACGTGGCGGAGAGGATGGTCTCATCAGTGTACCAAGAAACCGTCGTACCCACAGGAGCCACGTTCTGAACGGTCAAGTCGGTCTGGTCGCCCTCGCAGATGGTCACAGGATCCGGCAAATCCAAGGAGATGGCCGGGATGACATGGACGTTCTCCACGCTTGACTTATGCTGGCTACCATAGGTGAAGTCGATCATGTAGGTCGCGTCGGAAGTCGGGCTGACGTCTATGATCAACATGTCGCCGTCCTTCTTCAGCGCTTTGGAGATATCTTGGGTGATACCATCCATTTCGACGATCACCTTCAGTTCAACCGGGTTGTTGGCGCGGAACTTGCCCGTGCCGGTCGTGTCGATACGGAGTTGCTCGCCCTCGCCCAGACAGATCGTATCCTTCAACTCGGTCGTGAGCTGCAGCTCGGCGTCCACCCAAATCGTGCTGATGGCCGATGTGCCGCAATACTCAGGGTCGTTCAGCGTCACGTAGTAGTCGTGGTCGGCCACAACGTCCATCTCGGTGTACTCAGGGCTGGTACCGCTCTGAACCTCGGCGCCGTCGCGCATCCATACGATATCGGAAAGTTTGCCGTCCGTAGGAACGGAGATGTTCAACGCCAATGTCTTGCTGTCGTGGCGGGCCACCACATGTGGACCCTCCGCCAACGTAGCGATCACGTTAGGATGAACCACGAGGCTATCCGCATTGGTCTTCGCCGTACATCCGCGGTTGGTCACGACGCAGTTGTAACGTCCGTCGTCCGTCTTCTCCACGCTGCCGATACCGTAGTTGTTCACGGTCGTCGTGCTGGCGTTCTTCTTCTCG
>JAGCWA010000047.1 GCA_017962085.1 Paludibacteraceae bacterium | reverse complement strand
TGTAATCTGAGTTTTTCTTCGTTTGTCATAACACTCTATTATTTAGTGGTTCGACAAACAATGTACAAAATCAGCAAAAAAATTTACATCTCTGATCTCAAAAGTGTCAAGGATGTCTTGATACAAATGTGTCAAGGATGTCTTGATACAAATGTGTCAAGGATGTTCTGATACATGGCAGGTAGTGCTTATGAAAAGGACAATGCTTTTATTGGGCTTATGTGTGTTTATGGGTGGTCTTGTCTCTTCATGTGGAGATGATGACGAGTTGGAGAACGGTCCGAAGAATGCACCGGAAGACGTAGTGAACAACACGGACACGACAAATACAACGGATTTGGATACTACGGTGGTGAACACGGACACGACAACGGCGAATGACGGCGTGAAATATGCGTTGGAAAGTGCCCTTGTTGGTAACTGGCTCGCCTCTTCATACATTTATTATATGGACAGCCATCTTAGTATCAAATTTTTAGCGGACCATACAGGTTCTATGTATTTCTCTTGCTATGACTCGAATTATTTTTCACATCAGCAAGCGGATTTGAATGGCAGCAACTATAAAGAAGAGACGGTACATTCGAATTTCACTTTCACATGGGCTGTTGACGCTGAAGATGAGTTGGTAATCTATCCGAAGACATGCGTGAGGGAGGTGTCGGGCAGTTACATCGGCAATACTCCTCTTGATACGACCTATACGCATGGTGAGGCGTGGAAATTTAGGGTGGAACTCCCTTCCGATACCCTTTACCTGGACAAGAATGATGAAGCTTATTCCAAGTTGAATGATGCTTTGGGGGAGAATAGTATGTTTGGAAAATTTGCGAGGAACGAATAGACATATTCTTCATTCGCTCATTGTACCTGCGGATTTTCGTGGGAGGGGAAGAGGCTCGTCTTGTCGGAGGGGCCTCTTCCTTTTTTGAGATATTGAATTTCTGTGCGGTGTGTTGAATCTATTGTTCGTGCCCATGTCGTGTCTCCCAAGAATTTATATCTTTGTGTTATAAACATCAATCGGATATGACACGGAAAGAACGTATTGAACAGATGGAGAGCCTCTTTGACCAAAGCAACGAGGTGATCCGTCGATTGGAGCAGGCGGTCGATGATTTTCTCGCCTTGCAACCTGCCATTGCCAAACTGGAGAAGTATTACAACTCTGCATGGCGCACTGATTTCGAGGCCGACGAGAAGGGCAAGTTGCCGGCCGACCTCAAGCGTGGAGTGCTCAGTGAAGACGGACTATGGGATTTGCTGGAGGAGTATCAACGGTTGAAGGAGCGCTTGGCGGATGAGGAGTGATCGCCCTTGGTGAATAATTCCTTGGCGAATAATAAAAGCGCCACTTGTGCCGTTTTTGTCATAAATAGGATTTTGCTCCAAGGAATTTTATAATTAGATAATCATGTTTATAATTTTTTTGTTATTGTGTTTGTGTATCTTGCCGACGTTTGGTGCTGTGATAACCTATGTGATCTCCAAAATCAAAGGGGTTGAACACATCAAACGAAACGTTGGCATCGCTTTCCTGCTCGTCTTTAATTTCCAGATTATTTACTTTTTTAGTGCTGAAGTCGTTGAGAGTTGGTTTGGTATTCATGACAGGTCTTTTATTTTTAATACAGATTTCGATGTGTCTACCCCATACGGAAAGTTTACAACAAGTGACTCCGACTATGAGACATATGCAAATGATAAATGTTCGTATCGTATCGACTCGATAGCCGCATACGACCAGTATGTTGTTTTGTCCGCTGATAGTTCTTATTTATTCGTTGATCAACAAGCCAATGTCACAGAGGTGTCATCACTCGCCGAACTGCCTGTGGAGGTACAACAAAAGGATTTTGTCAGGGCATCATATTATATAGGAGATCTATATCGGCAGATACACGACGGCAACTATCTCTACGTCATCAAAACGCTTATCGCCTTGGTGTTATCGGCTCTGGTTACAGCATTAGAATATTTTCTGTTCAAGAAAATATGGCCAAGGATGAGGGAGTTTGTTTCGTAAAAGGAATGTCGAACTCGTTTTATATTTATACTTAAATATATGCTTAAAGGGATTCTCAAATATTCGATGCTGACACTATTTGTTATAATGGCAGGATTATATCCAAGTTTAGCGACGTTTAACAAATATACTATTCTATTACTTATTATTCCCATTGCTATATTAGCGATAGGCTCAGTCCGCTTTTATAGAAAGAGGAATACCGACAACAAACGGCTTTTAAAAAGCGTTATTTTTTTCATCGCCTCTTCGCTCCTGACATGTGGACTTTTCTTTTTGGGCTCATTTGGCATAATTTTTTTAATAATAGCCATTTCTCGTGATGGGTTAGTGTTGGTTGCCCCTGTGTTGGTTGTTGTGTTAACCTACGCAATCTCCAAATTTAAGAGATTTGAACACATCAGACGAAACCCTGTTGTTGCGCTGGCATTTGTCGTTAATTTCACGATCATTTACTTTTTAAACGTTGATGCTGTTGATCGTCGGTTCGGCATTCAGAATAGTTTTGATATATTTGATGAGACAACCGAAGTATCTACCCCATACGGAAAGTTTTTTTCATATAGCAACAAGTTTGAACATTATGAAAATGATAAATGTTGGTATCATATCGATTCGATAGCCGCATACGACCAGTATGTTGTCTTGACCGCTGATAGTTCTTATTTATTCATCGATCAACAAGCCAATGTCACCGAGGTGTCATCATTCGCCAACCTGCCTGTGGATGTACGACAAGAGGATTTTGTTGAGGCTTCAAAATATATAGAAGATCTATATTGGCAGATTCACAACGATAACTATCTTTACGTCATCAAAACCCTTATTGCCTTGGTGTTATCAACTATAGTTACGGTAGTAGAATATTTTGTGTTAAAAAAAATATGGCCAAGGATGAGGGAGTTTGTTTCGTAAAAAAGAGGAACTCGTTTTATGATTTCTCAGCTATCCAATTCCTGTCCTTTGCCATTTCTGTCAACTGCTCCACCTCTTCAATCCAAATTTTGCTGCTGGCATCACTCGGCATTCTCCAGTCTCCACGAGGGGAGAGGTTGACGCTTCCGACCTTCGGTCCGTCCGGCATACAACTCCGTTTGAACTGTTGCGCGAAGAAGCGCCAGTAGAACGTGCGCATCCACTTCAATATCGTAGCATCGTCATATTTGCCTTCGAATGCCTTGTGGGCCATGAAGAAGATCTTTGTCGGCGAGAATCCGAAGCGAAGGGTGTAGTAGATGAAGAAATCGTGAAGTTCATAAGGACCGACCAAATCCTCTGTCTTTTGCGCAATCTCTCCTTTGTCGTCGGCAGGAAGCAATTCCGGGCTGACAGGAGTATCGCAGACATCCAACAACGTCTCCTTGGCGGCCTCGTCCATCTCATATAGGGCGGCATATTTCACCAGATATCTCACCAATGTCTTGGGAATCGACGTGTTGACGGCATACATGCTCATGTGGTCGCCGTTGTAGGTCGCCCAACCCAGCACCAGCTCCGACAAATCACCTGTTCCGACCACCAATCCACCGATCTTATTGGCATAATCCATCAATATCTGCGTCCGCTCGCGGGCCTGCGTATTCTCGTAGCTGACATCAAGGACGGAGAGGTCATGGTCAATGTCTTTCAGATGTTGCAGGCAGGCTGGCTTGATGTCCACCTCCTTGATAGAGACGCCTAGGCTCTTCATCATGTTGAGTGAATTAGAGTGGGTGCGACCGGTGGTGCCGAAACCGGGCATCGTTATACCAACAATGTTTTCGCGCGGAAGGCCTAGCTTATCGAACGTCTTCACCATCACAAGCAGGGCTAGGGTAGAGTCTAGACCTCCGCTGATTCCGATAACCGCTTTTTTGATGCCCGTGTGGAACAAGCGAGTTGCCAATCCACCCACCTGGATGGAGAAGATTTCGTTGCAACGGGTCTGCATCTCCTCCTCTGGCGGTACGAACGGATGAGGCGCGAAGGTGCGGGTCACATCTGACGGAGTGCAATATATCCTGTTCTCACCAAGGTCACTGAGTGTGGTGATTTCAAAATCATTTTTCTTATTAGGGTTCTGATTACCGATGATGAAAGCGGAGTTGCGTAGGCGGTCAGCCTGTAATCGCTGAACATCGATGTCGGCAATGGTGAGTTGCTCCTTGAAGGAGAACCTTTCGGAGGTCGCCAACATACTGCCGTTTTCAGCAATGATCGCGGTGCCGGAGAAGACAAGGTCGGTGCTACTTTCGCCAAACCCTGAACCGGTATAGATGTATGCGCATACATTCGTCGCGGACTTCTGCTTCACCAATTGGCGGCGGTAAGCCTCCTTGCCGATCAGTTCATCGCTGGCAGAGAGGTTGAAGATGATTTCCGCACCAGCCAGACACAGTTCGTCGCTTGGAGATGCCGGCATCCACAAGTCTTCGCAAATCTCTATGCCGAACTTTACTCCGTCGACCTCAAAAATGCGCCTCTTCTCTCCAAATCCAGGCGTGAACCAACGTTTCTCGTAAAACTCATTATTGCTCGGCAGATACTGTTTGTCCACCTCCGTATGAAGGAATTGGTCGCCTGAACCAGCCACAAAAGCCGCATTGTAAAGCTTGCCGTCACGATAGTACGGCGCTCCCACAAGAGCATAGAGCCCGTTTTTGCATGCCGCTTCATTCACCCTGCAAAGTTCCCTCTTCGTCTCCTCGATCAACGTCCGTTGGTAAAACAGGTCGGCGCAGGTGTAGCCTGTAAGACACAATTCGGGGAAACATACGATCTTCACATTCTCACGAGCGGCTTGCTCTATCAACGCTATGATTCTGTCAGCATTCACCTTGGGGTTGGCGATCTCCACCACGGGGATGGCGCTGGCGACACGGACGAATCCAATTTCTTCTTTTTTCATATCAAATAAATTTTTCATTTTCGGTGAACGGAAAATATCCATTCAACCTCACCGATAACCAATGGCAAGTTACGAAATTTGTTGAGACACAAATACCAATGGACCGTAAATATTTAATCAAAAAGTGTTAAAAATACAATTGGTTATTTCCGATACATCCATATTAACAGATTGCACATTTTTCGGCCATAAAACTTATAATCCATCACTGTGCACCTATATATGGCGATTGCCCGACAGAAAATCAGTATTTATAGTGATTTCCCGAGGAAATGGAACAATCTACTTTTACGCTTGAAAAAAAAGAGGTGGCGTGATGTCGAAAGTTGTTGATATTCAATGGGTAGCGACTACGGCAAATCAGCATTCACCAATAAAAAAATATCAATATGCAAACGCATGAGAATAGATAAACTTAAAATATAAACAAAATGAAATCAGCAATTAAGATAATTTTTTTAGCTATCGCCTACTTGGCTCTATTCATAATTGGAGCGTCAAGCGGATTGATACACCCAATGTGCTATGCATATATTGGCGCAGTTTTACCTCTAATTTCCGCACTAATCTATCTTCAGGCATCAACCATAATCCGCAGTTTCGGAGTGGCAGCCATCCTCAACGGATTCATCCTTATCATGGGCTTGGCAACGGGTGAAGCAGACACTTTCTTCACGATAGGTATAGTCCTTCTGACGGCATTTGCTGAAATAATCAGATACTGCTGTAAATACGATACCCTGAAAGGTGTTCGCTGGAGTTTCATTCCATTTGCCTATTCTTTCTTCGCATACACTGCTCATTGGTGGACTGACACAGAAGGTTCACTAGCGGCTGCGGTAGAAGAAATGCCAACAGGATATGACCAACTGATGAAACCGGTGATCGAAAACACCCCGATGATGATTTTCGTACTGCTTCTGACTATTCCTGTATCTATATTCGCCATGCGATTGGCAGAGCGTATCCTAAAAAATAAGGCAGCGGAATTAAGGTGACCATAATAACCAACAGCATTGGTGCTCTTAAACAAGTTATTCAAGGACATACAGGAAAGCAAGGGGTTGCTTGACAAATACAAGCAAGGATGGGCAAGATAATAGTCGATCCAATACGTGGAATCATTGGTTTTTGTTTTCCGCAGAAAGCAAAAACCATCCAGATGAATTTTAACAATTAACCATTAAACAAAAACGTTATGGAAAGAAACATAAGCAAAGTGTCTTTTATGTGGGTAGTGATCATGGTGGGTTTCGCCATGCACATGTTGGCTGACGTATTGCCAGCCTTTTGGGGAGCGAGCATCGCAATGCCCGATGCGACGGGTGAAGTCTCCGTGGGAATGGTCTCCTTCATGATTTGCCTATCATTCCTTGTGCCGATGTGCGGACTCTTATGCATGCAGTACCGCTCGAGCAAGACGATGCGTCTCATCAACCTGGCGCTTGCCACTTTAATGATGGTTTTCAATATCCTGCATGCGTCGGAACTCTTCGCTGAGTTTAATCCTGTGCAGTTGATGATTCATCCAGTGATGATCGTGGCGGGTATTTATCTCTTCCTCTTCTCTCGCAATGAGATGAGAAACTATAAAGAGGAAAAATAATCCGCCATGATGATGGTATTGGGCTGTATATCCACTGCTCTATTAAAAAACACAGAACAAACAGATAAATAATCAGTTAGCAAAGAACAAAAGGGAAAGGGAAAGAGAAATGGATTATCGACGGAAAACAAGTAAAAGGTTGATTGCGATGATGATGTTGTTGGGGGTTGCGAATGCTTATGCGCAAGAGGAGGTCAGCGATATGCCCGACATCGAATTGGATGAAGTGACAATCGTGGGACGCAACGAAATACGTGAGATGCGTGAGGCTACCATGCCAGTGTCGGTCCTCTCCATCAAACAGTTGGAGGGTACTACCACCAACATCAACGATGCCTTGGCCCGCACGACAGGCATCACCGTGCGTAACACGGGCGGTGTGGGTAGCGCTTCGAGGATCTCGGTGCGTGGTTTGGAAGGAAAACGCATGGGCATTTACATCGATGAGGCAGCCATCGGACAATTGAGCGATTATATGTCGCTGAACGATGTGCCGACCGACATGATCGAACGCATAGAAGTTTACAAGGGAATTGTGCCTTACCGTTTCGGAGGCTCCGCCTTAGGGGGTGCGGTGAACGTCGTCACCAAGGAATACCCGCCCGTATACCTGGACGCTAGCTATGAGATAGCCTCCTTCAATACGCATAAGTTGAACTCCGCCTTCAAACGTAACAACAAAAAGACGGGGCTGCAGTTCGGCTTGGGTGGTGTGCTCACCTATTCCGACAACAGTTATGAGATGGAGCTCCCCAACTTGGACAATCGTGTCGTGAAACGTGACCACGACCGTTTTAAGAAAGCCATGATCGGTGGTTCGCTCAAAGCTACGAAATGGTACTTCGACGAGGCTAAAATGGAGCTCGTCTACACGGCCACGAACGCACAGATCCAAGGCATCGACTTCGATATCCGTGAGGCGTACACGCATGGACAGGCTGGAATCGGTGCCATCACGCTCAAGCGGGACAACTTCCTGTTCGACGGTCTCGACTTCGATTTCGACGCCTGCTACAGCTATGGACAAAACGGTCTCTATGATGCCGCTCCCTATCGTTACGATTGGGATGGCAACCGTTACAACGCAGTCTCCGCCTATGGCGGGGAACAAGGCAACTATGCGTCCGACTCGGACAACCGAACGCACGATTTCACCTCCAAACTGAATCTGAATTATCTTTTGAACAAGCATAGCACCTTCAACCTCAACCTCTATGCCACCCATACAAGGCAAAAGCCTGAGAATGAGTTGATGGACCTCTCATTCGGCTATCAGACGAACTTCCCGAGCCAGATGTCCAGCTTCACCGTGGGCTTCTCGTATGACCTGACGCTCTTCGACGGTAAATTCATGAGCGCCACCACCATCAAGAACTTCAACTTCTCTTCCGATACCAAAGTGCTGGAGTATACCTTCATCAACAAACCGAAAGAGGTTAGCCTGAACCGCAACTACTGGGGCGGAAGCGAATCGTTGCGCTATAAGCTGACCAAGCATTTCTTAGCGAAAGCCTCCTTCAGTTCGGAGGTGAGGATCCCCACGTCGGAGGAGCTGGCGGGCAACGGCTACTCAATCCTCCCTGCCACAGACCTCAGACCGGAGCGTTGCAACGGACTCAATGCCGGACTGCTTTACCATCGTAACCACAAGTATGGATTCATAGAGATTGAGGGCAATTATTTCCTCAATGAGCTGCAGGACATGATCCGTTACCAGGCGGATATGATTCCTTCCATGGCCCGTTACGCTAATTTCGGAATCGTGCGCACCAAAGGGGTAGAGCTCGAATTCAAGGGAGATGTCGCCCGTGTGCTCTACCTCTACGCCAACGCCACCTATCAGGACCTTCGCGATAAGCGTGAATATGAAACCGGTTCCTCCGCACCCAATCCGACCTACAATAAGCGGATGCCTAATATCCCTTATTTGCTTGCCAATTTGGGAATCGAACTGCACAAGGAGAATCTGTTTGGTGGAAAGGATCAAAACAGCCGATTCTTAGTGGACGCTTCCTACATCCACGAATACTTCTACGATTTCGAGATGAGCAAGTATCAGGATAGGAAGATCCCTACCTCCCTCACTTTCGATGCGGGAATCGAGCATAGCTTCAAGCGGGATAGTTGGATACTCTCCTTTAAGGTGAAGAACCTGACCGACCAAAAGGTTTATTCTGACCTCAATCGCCCTCTTCCAGGCAGGAACTTCGCTTTCAAGGTGCGGTATGTGATGAAGTGATAGGGATGCCAATACAATAACAATTGAATTAGATTTTTATAAGTAATAATTATTAAACAAATGAAAACCAAGTATTTATTATTATCATTAGCCTTTGCGAGTCTATTTACTGCGTGTGATAAAGAAGATGAAGACGATTCGCTCTCCGCATCAGGGAAAATCCTTTTCTCCACGACGGTCACCAACCCGTCCGGTGATAGCGGAAGCGGTTATTTGCAGGCTATAAGCACTTTCAGCGGTGGTGTCAACTACGACAACAAGAACGCTTTACCGCTCGGATTCGGCTCCTATCCATGTGTCTGCCCAAGCGGCAACATCTATGTCTTCCCTGATTATATGGGTGGAACGGAACTGAAACTGAAGCGTTATGTCCTCAATGGTTCGCAGCAGCTTGAGCTCAAGGGCTCGATGACGCTTCCTGCCAATTCGAGTGCGGCGATCGTGGTGGAGGCAAGCTCCGAGAAGGCTTACGTGTGTTGCCAGAGCCTAGACCTGATCATCGTCTTCAATCCGTCCACGATGACGGAGATCTCCAGGATTGACCTCTCCTCTCTCCACAACGAGGGTGTCTCCGCCTATCCGGGGGCGATGTATATCCGTGACAACATCCTCTTCGTCGCCTTGGAGCAATATAACTCGCAATGGATGCCTGTGGAGAACGCTATCGAGATGGCACTGTACAATGTGTCGGACGATAGTTTCATCAAGCGGATCCGCAACACCTCGCTCGGTATCTGCGGACCGACCCGTCCGATCGACAACCAGTCCATCTTCGAGGATGAGAACGGTGATATCTACATTAGCTGTGTAGGCTCTTTCGGATACATCCCCGGACTAGATGCGGGTATCGCACGTATCAAGAAGGGCGAGACAGACTTCGACCCAAGCTACACGTTCAATCTCACCAACACCCAAGTGGAGGGCCTGTCATGCGACTACCTCAACATCTTGGCGAAGTGCCAATACACATCCAACGGCAAACTCTATGCCTACGGATATGCGATAGGACTTGACCCTACCAACACCAACACTTACACCGCCCGCACAGGCGCTCCCGTGATTGTGGACCTCTACAATAAAACCGTAAAGGTGATCGACGGGCTGCCTCATTCCAATGGACATGGTATCGCCATGGGCATCCACAAGGGCAAGATCGTTTATGGATCCGCCAACGACGAATACAACGGATTCAGCACGTATGACCCTAAAACGGGGGCCATCGAGACGAGGGTGATAACGGTTACGGGTTTCCCTTCGTTCTTTTATAGCTTCGAAAAGTAATAGCCCAAAAAGAATCTATAATACGTTTAGCAGGAAAAGCCTGGGGACGCAAAACCGTTCCCGGGTTTTTTGTTAAGGGAACACTTATGGGGTGAGATTATGAAATTATGCAATCCAGTTGCATAAAAAACATTGTATGTTTGTAGCGTAAAACAAGAACGATATGAATATGTTAATAACATCACTGCTGATTCCTTTAGCGGGAACGATTTTGGGTTCCTCATTTGTGTTTTTCATGAAAAACGAATTGCCCGAACGGTTACAGAAGGTTTTGCTGGGCTTCGCTTCAGGCGTGATGGTGGCGGCATCCGTATGGTCGTTGATCATCCCTGCGATGGATATGGGCAACGTGTGGCAGGTGACCATCGGTCTGTTGGGCGGGTTCGCCTTCTTGCTTCTCATCGACTATATCACGCCCCACCTCCATCCCAAAGGAGAGCAGGAAGGTCCACGTAGCCGCTTGTCTCGGACAACGATGCTGGCGTTGGCGGTCACGATTCATAATTTCCCGGAAGGAATGGCGGTCGGCGTAGCGATTGCGGGAACCATTTCGTCTGAATTTAGCATGGCAGGAGCGTTAGCGCTCTCGATAGGTATCGCCATCCAGAACATTCCAGAAGGTGCGATTATCTCCATGCCACTCCGCAATGAGGGGAACAGTCGGCTCAGATCGTTTGCCATAGGCAGTCTAAGCGGCGTGGTCGAACCAATTGGGGGAGTGTTGGTCATCTTACTTGCCTCGACCGTCACAATTGTAATGCCCTATTTGCTTCCCTTCGCCGCAGGTGCGATGCTTTACGTGGTGGTCGAAGAGCTGATTCCTGAAGCGTCGCAGGGGAATCACTCCAATGTCGGGACAATAGGTTTCGCCTTTGGTTTTGCCATGATGATGGTGCTGGATGTGGTGATGGGATGAAAAGGATACGAAAAAGTCACGCTTCACAATGTGACTTTTTCCCCCTTTTATCTTTATTATAATTTACACAATAAACAAAACGATATTTGCCTAATTCATCGCTAAAATACCCAAGACTGAGGATTCCAGTCGAGGGAAAACACAACTAATAGGGATTGCACACTCTCCTGCGAAGACGCAATTTTGCAGTGTTCAAAAACGTACAACGTTCAGAGCGGATGCAAAGGAAAAAAGACGACATAGGAAAGTGTGTTGAGAAAGAGGCAAAGAAAATCTTTCTCAAAAAGGGTTTTGCGAAAACATCGATGCGCGAGATCGCAGAAAAATCAGGCGTCGGGTTAAGTAACATCTATAATTACTATGTGAGCAAAGATGACCTTTTTTGCTCCATCGTCGCCCCTGTGGTCAACGAGTTCAAGGAAATGATCGACAGTTACCACAATCCAAAGAACATTGACGTCACACAGCAATGGATGCCAGGCATGGCTGAAAAGACTGCAGCTGAATATAGTTGTATAATGCAGAAATACAGGGATCTGCTGAATTTGTTACTGTTCAAATCGGCAGGTTCCTCGTTGGCGAATTTCAAAGAAGAGTTTACCGACGAAGCTACCGAGATGATGCTGAAATATATGGATGCGATGAAGCAGATATACCCTGCGTTGAAATGGGACTTCTCCCCCTTCTTCATTCATATAAATGCTGTGCAGATGTTCACCCTACTCGAGGAGATCATTATGCACAAAATAAGCGAAAAGGATGCGGAACAAATCTTTATAGAATATGTCAATTATCATAATAACGGATGGAAAATATTGATTTACAACGACTTGTAATAACTGAACAATTGTTATTTATTTTTTGTGTTTTCATAGCAGGAAGAGACTCAGAAATGAGTCTCTTTTTTTTATGAACAATTCTGAATAATGTTCGTTTTTGAAGTCATAACAAATTGAAATTCAAAGAGTAATTAATAATAATATATAAAACATTAAAAATTAACTGATTATGAACATTGAGAAAATCAATTCGCGATTCCGTGCTCTGACTGAGTGGAATCTGAAACACCGGCTATTGACGGTACTGATCTTTGCCGCAGTCTTTATTGTATCGGCCATGGGTCTGAAACGTATCTACTTCGAAACCTCTTGGGACAGCTACTTTGTGGAGGGCGACCCCATGTTGGCGAAAACAGATGATTTCAAAGCAACATTCGGGAATGACTACTATGTCTCCGTCCTGGTGAAAAATGGAAACGGACTATTCACGAAACAGAATCTTGAACTGATTCGGGAACTAAGTCAGAACCTGATGGACAGCCTTTCCTACTCCGAGAGCATCACTTCCCTGACCGACCTTGAATTCATGATCGGTACAGATGGCGGCATGGAACTCGGTCAGATTGTACCTGACACGATTCCTGAGGATGCGGCTGGTCTTGAGGCCATCCGCAAAAGAGCCTACTCGAAGCCTGAGCTGGCAAGAAGACTGATCTCCAAGGATGGTACCATGTCATGGATCATGGTGAAGCTACGTCCTTTCCCTGAAGACTCTGTATGGAAAGCGGAAGGCAATGAATCGCCCGATATGCTCACCGGACGTGAAGCGAAACAGATATGTATGCAGGAGAAATATGCTAGTCTGAATCCTTCTCCGTCGGGAATGCCGTTCATGTCTTACGAGAAGATGCAATACATACAAGGACAGATGCGCATGATGTCTATCATCATCCTCATTGTCGGAATCGTCATCATGACTTTGGTGACCCGCTCGCTACGGGGTGTGGTCATGCCTATCATAACCACTATCATGGCCATACTGATGGCTTTCGGATGGATCGGATGGGCAGGGCTCTACATCGACCAGTCGGCTACACTTTCTGTGGTGGTCTTATGCTTTGCCATATCGATCGCCTACAACATTCATATATACAACTACTTTCGCACGCAACTCTTCCAACACGGAGACAGACGCAAGGCCATTGTTGAAGCGGTGACCGAGACGGGATGGCCAGTCCTCTTCTCTGGTATCACCACCATCGCCGCCATGCTCTCTTTCGTGGCGATGAAACTGGTGCCGATGAAAGCGATTGGTATCAACTCATCCCTCTGCATCCTGTCGGTTTTGCTTATGTGCCTCATCACGACTCCGTTGGTCTATTCCATCGGATGAAAGAATGTAAAACTGAAGAAAGCTTTCTCCTCAACCATAGAGGGCCGCATCGACGCCTTTTTCGAGCGCATGGGCGAATGGGTGCTGAAGCATAGCCGTACCATCATGATTGTTTCCGGAATATTGGCCGTCATCTGTGTATCCGGCGTACACCGCATCCAACCAGCCTTTGACGTGGAGAAGACCATGGGACGTAAAGTGCCTTACGTGGATAAGCTACTGGACATCGGCTATTCCGAGTTGGGTTCACTCTACACCTACGATGTGCTTGTCACCCTTCAAAATCCGGATGACGCAAAGAAACCTGATGTTCTGAAACGTCTTGAAATGCTTGAAAACAGATGTGAGACCTATCACCTCACCAAACGACATTACTCCATCCTGCCAATTTTGAAGGATATGAACCGTACCCTCAACGAAAACAAACAGGAGTATTACAAGATACCAGAAACCAGCGAGATGATAGCTCAGTTACTTTTGCTCTACGAAAACGCAGGAGGTTCGGAGACTAACTATTGGATTGATTACGACTATCGCAAACTACGTCTGCAAGTGGAATTAAAAAACTACAATTCCGCCGAGGTGGAGAACGATATCAATGATATCCAGCAATACGCCGCCGAGTTATTCCCTGACGCACAAGTGTCAGCCGTAGGTAACGTGCCTCAATTCACGGTGATGCAGCAATATCTGGTGCGCGGACAGATGTGGTCTTTGCTGCTCTCCGTACTGATTGTGGGTCTCTTGTTGATGATAGCTTTCGGTAATGTTAAGTTAGGCTTGATTGGTATGATTCCGAATTTGGCACCAATCATCTTTGTGGGTGGCGTGATGGGTTGGTTCGGCTATTCGCTCGATATGATGACCGCCATTGTTATTCCGATGGTGTTGGGTCTGGCGGTGGATGATACCATCCACGTGATCAACCATGCGCACCTCGAGTTCGACCGCAAAAAGAACTATCGCTACGCCATACTACGCACCTTCCGTGTCATCGGCATCGCTGTGGTGATGTCAACCGTAATCTTAGTCTCCACCTTCCTTGGATTCACGACCTCAACGGCCAATAACTTCGTGGATCTAGGCATTCTAGCCTCCGCTGGTCTGATTGCCGCTCTTGTGGCAGACTTAGTCATATCACCTGTCGTGATGCGTCACTTCAAGGTGTTCGGCGAAGAAAATAGCACGAATGAAAACACTATTGATTAACAATTTAAAAACTCTAATGATATGAAAAAGATGATTTCAACGATGGTCGGATTGCTTGCTACGGCAACGATCATGGCACAAACATTAACTGGATTAGAAGTGGCTGAAAAAGTACACAACCGTCCGGATGGCGACACCCGCTACTGCGAGATGAGCCTTACCCTCATCAACAAGAACGGAAGCAAACGTGTGCGAGAGCTCAAATCCTATTCCAAGGATTACGGGCAAGACCGTAAAACGATCATGTTCTTTCTCTATCCCGGGGATGTGAAGGGGACTGGATTCCTCACGTGGGACTATGACCAGGCCAATAAAGACGACGATAAATGGCTCTATCTGCCGGCCATGAAGAAGACACGCCGCATCAGTGGCTCCTCTTCGAAAACCGATTACTTTATGGGAACCGATTTCACTTACGATGATATGGGACGCCGTAACCTGGACGAGGATACCCACACATTGTTGCGAGAGGAGACCTTGGATGGACACAAATGTTGGGTGCTGCAATCGGTGCCTAAGAAATCGGGCGACATCTATACCAAACGGCTCTCTTGGATACGTCAGGATTGCCTGATTCCTGTGAAGGTGGAGTATTATGATAAATTGGAGAAACTGCACCGACAACTGATTGCGGATGATGTTAAGCAAGTGGACGGATATTGGACCATCGGGCACATGAATATGAAAAATGTGCAGACCAAGCATGAGACGGATCTGAGATTCAAAAATTATCAATACGATCAGCCTACAGGTGATAATATCTTCACTGTCTCACAACTCGAAAAGGGATTATAAGCAGTCATGAGAAAAACGTTATTGCTACTGATTTTTCTCCCCGCTCTCCTTTGGGCACAGGAGGATAACAATAAACTGAAATTCAATTACAAAGGTTTCATTGACACCTACCATGCCATGCGTGCGAGTGACGACCACGACTATATGTCGAGTCGTACACGCGCTCGCTTTGAGGCGGGTCTGGAGAAGGGAAGTTCGTCTGGTTTCGTATCGCTCAATGCGGTATATAACCCTATCGTTGTTGCTCAATCGGGTTTCTCCCTGAGGGAAGCGTTCTTGGAACATAGCCACAAGAAGTGGGGGCTTAAGGTTGGAAGGCAGATTGTCACGTGGGGGGTGGCGGATGGCTTGCAAGTCACCGACATCATCTCACCCATGGACTACACTGAATTCCTTGCGCAGGATTACGACGACATACGCATTCCCGTCAATGCTCTTCGTCTGAGTTATGGAGGAGTGAACGTGAAAACGGAAGTCATCTTTGTCCCCGTACCAGAATACTACGAGCTACCCACTGATCCTAAAAATCCATGGGGCATATCACTTAATGGGATGAGTTGCGAGATGAACCATCACACTCCATCGAAAAGAATCTCACATAGCGAGTATGGTGCCCGTTTCTCCGCCTATCTGAGCGGTGTGGACTTTTCTTTTTGCGCCCTACGCACATACAATAAGACGCCCGCATTTAGTTTAGCGGGTATCACGCCAGAGGGTTTCATATCGGTGGATGCCTATTATGGAAGGATGACGATGTTGGGTGCTGACCTCTCCGCCTCCGTTGGCAATTTTGTGATTCGAGCGGAAGCTGCCGCCTATTTGGATATGCTACACACTCCAAAGAATTATATGGGAGCCGCCAAACGTGAAAACGACCTCGTCTCACTGATTGGCATGGATTGGTATCCAGGCAATGATTGGACGCTCATGCTGCAATACTGTCATACCCATATTTTCGGGGATGATGAGTTGTCCGACTACCATAACTCGGGCATGGCGACCGTCAATATCAGCAAGGCCTTGTTACGAAACACGATGAAGCTCGGTGCCTTCGGGCGAATCGACTGTGCAAACAACGGAGCCTTCTTCATTCGTTTCAATGCAGATTACCAACTCACCGACGACATCTCCGTCACATTAGGCTATGACTGGTTTCGTGCCGATGCGGGAATGTTCGCCATTTACAAGGATAATTCGGAAGTATGGGGGAAGGTGAAATATAGTTTCTAGGTGTTTTTCATAATACCATTATTTTTCAGATTACCTTTCCATCATTCTTCCGTTTCGTGTTGCTCCATGAAGAAGCGTTTCTGCTGATCAATTTCTTGCTTGAGTTCTTCCTCTGTCGGCATGTAGGTCATATATTTAGCAGCAAAAATCTGTTCACTGTCATGCAACACCGAGTAACGAGCAATTGTATTGTCAGTATCAGCACAAAGCAACACGCCGATAGTTGGCTGGTCGTCTTCACCACGCATCAAATCATCGTA
The DNA here is from genome assembly GCA_017962085.1 of Paludibacteraceae bacterium. GTDB lineage: Bacteria > Bacteroidota > Bacteroidia > Bacteroidales > Paludibacteraceae > UBA1181. The sequence goes on along the minus strand of JAGCWA010000047.1, from coordinate 3,167 downwards.
CATACGGACATACATATCCAGTTGTCCGATGTCCTGATGCGTCAGGCGATGAGTCTTCAACTCGAAGATGACGAAACGTTTCATCTTAAAATTGTAGAAAACAAGGTCAATATAGAAGTCGTCGGTGTCCGTAACAATGTGTTGCTGACGTTCCACAAAGGCGAAACCACGTCCGAGTTCCAAGATGAACTTCTCAAGATTGTCTGTCAGAGCCTGTTCCAGCTCGGACTCCGAATACTTAGTATCTCGTTTGAAGCCCATGAACTCAGCCACGAAAGGATTCTTTATGTATTCCATTGGATCTTTATTCTTGTCTTTCGGCAAGTCTTCCACGTTGGCAGGAGACTGGGCTGCCAAGCGACGTTCATAATATTGCGTGGAAATGTTGCGGTCAAGTTCGGTAGTACTCCACATGTTTTCCGATGCACTTCGCAAATACCAATCACGAGCCTGAGGACTTGAAACAGACAAAATACGACGTAAGTGCGTCCAAGTAAGATTTTGCACGAACCCGTGCAAAATCTCCCAATTGTTAAATTTTAGGTAAAATTGCCTATAATAAGCAAGATTACGGCGACCATAACCACTGCCATATTCCTTTGTCAGTTGTTCGGCAAGCATAGGTATTAATTGGCTTCCATATTCAGCCCGAACCTTCCCCGCTTGTTCTTCTTCGACGATACGTCGTCCCACATTCCAATAAGTAGTAATAGCAGCTTGTCCTGCAGCTGCGTAAGCCATCTTACGACCTTGCTCTATGATAGAACGAACATCGTTTACAAAGTTTTGCTCTTTTAGCATTTTGTTTTGTTTTTCCATGATGCAATGTTGTTTGTGCTTTTTATACAGGTTGATAGTGTGATAGACTTTCCATTAACTTTCGCTTGCCAAAAAACTTTCGAGGCTTGAAACATTCACAGTTTAGCTTAAGCGGTGTAACGGTAGAACTCACTTTCAAGTGTCAAATTTACAATTATTTTTGCAATATATTGAAGTTTTTTCTAATCCTTTACGCAAGTATTTTCTCAAATCATTATCAATCAGCAGCGTAATAAGCTAGGTTCCGTGCCGATGCGGGAATGTTCGCCATTTACAAGGATAATTCGGAAGTATGGGGGAAGGTGAAATATAGTTTCTAGCAAGAATCCTTTATAATGGAGCATAGGCGAAGACGATGATCCGATGAGTGTTGTCAACAATCTATTCGAGGTGGCTATGGCCTTTGCAGTAGCTTTGATGGTCGCTTTGGTCGCAAGGTATAATGCTTTTGCATAGAAACAATAATATTGGATAGTATTTTAGTATATGGTTAAATAGTAAATATCATATGTCTAGTACGGTAAATGAGACCGAAATGTGGCTAATGACCATGTTTTTTTGTGTGTTCCTATGTCGAATGAATTGATTTCGATATCTTTGTCTTTGTAATAATCATTTAATGAAGATACAATGAAAGATCAAGTGTTAAAAGCTATGCAAGAGGCTGGCAAGCCTGTTTCGGCAGGTGATGTGGCCAAGGCATTGAATGCGGACCGCAAGGAGGTGGACAAGGCATTCGCTGAATTGAAGAAGGAGGGCGCCATCGTTTCGCCTGTGCGCTGCAAGTGGGAGCCTGCTAAATGATTCGGAAGAAAACCGTCGCAAATGGGTGGATGCTCTTTGCGGCGATTTTTTTTCTTTGAATTTATGGGGAAATGTCTATTTTTGTGTTGTGAAATTTAAAGTAAATTGATTTCCGGATAATATTTTATGAAACGGTGGATCTTAGCATCTGCCTTCAAATTTTTTGTACCATGAAACATTTAATGATCGGTTTTTTGAGTCTGTGTATGGTGGGTTGTGCCCAGCCGAAACAAGAAGAGACGAACACTCCAGTGGCGGAGGAACCCCAAACTGTGGCGGAGGGACAAGGCGAACTGACGCCTTTCAATGTGCAGGAATCTTTTGAGAAGAACGGCTTCACCTGGTTCACGGAGAACCTTATCCTCTGCTGTGGCGACACGGCGCAGAGTAATGCCATGACCATCGGGTGGGGTGGTATCGGTAATTACCTCGGACATGACCGTCCGGCGGTGACAGTCTATGTGGCACCCGCGCGTTATACGTACGAATTCATGGAGAAATATCCTCGCTTCACGGTGATGCAGTTCGATAACCCGGAGGTGTGGAAATATATGGGGTCCAACAGCGGTCGTGACGGAGACAAGGCGGCTGCCCTTAACCTGCACGTGGCCTATACGGAGAAGGGAACCCCTTACTACGAGGAGGCTTCCATGGTCATTGAGTGTGAGACCATGACGGCTTGGCATCAGGCGGAGCAGGACTTCCGAAATAATACTCCAAAGGAATGGTACGGCAAGTCCAATGCCGGCATCCATACGATTTATATCGGCGAAGTCATCGGGGCGTGGAAAAGGAATTAGGAGATTCCATGCTCCTTTCACAGCTGACACATAAGTCTTAACGATTTCAGACTAGTATATGATTATACTGATATCAGGCGCCTCGCATACGGGCAAGACTTTGCTCGCCCAGCGGTTGCTTGAGAAATACAAGTGTCCCTATCTTTGCATCGACCACCTGAAGATGGGGCTGATACGCAGCGGTTACACCCGGCTTACCCCAGAGGACGACGATGCGCTGACGGAGTATCTGTGGCCTGTGGTCCGTGAGATGGTCAAGACGGCGGTCGAGAACCGTCAGGACCTGATCGTCGAAGGCTGTTACATCCCTTTTGATTGGCGGAAGGACTTCGATGAGCGTTATCTGCCCTCCATCCGTCACGTCTGTTTGGTGATGACGGACCATTACATTGACGCCCATCTGGATGTAATCCGAAGCATGGAGTCTGTGGTGGAGAGTAGGCTAGAGGCATGCTCATTGTCCGCCTGTGATCTGAAGCGAGATAACCAGGCTTTCAGGGAAGGCTGCGAGGCAAATAGGGAAAATGTAGTTTTGATTGACGATGATTATGCGGGGACTTTGAACGCACTTCTGGAAAGTCTGTGATGTGATGTGCTGTAAGTACGAAATCCGCCTAAATTTTTTCTCCCTGAAACACAGCGCGTTGTAAAAAAGCCACGAAAAAAGATGTGAAAAAGTTTGGCGGGAAGCGCGGAAGGCCGTACTTTTGCACCCGCTTTCGGAAACGAAAAGCCCCCCGGGCG
>JAGCWA010000046.1 GCA_017962085.1 Paludibacteraceae bacterium | reverse complement strand
TGATTTAAAGATTATTCCATCTATGTATCTGAGACACACATACGCAAATTCACAGAATAAAGTATCCATCAAAAAATCCTCTTTGGAGGCCCAATCTGACAGGAATCTTTCCTCGTCACTTGGAAATAGGGAATTCCCCTCTTCACATTGAATATCTTTTATTTCCTCGTTTTTTATTGGTGAACAAGATGTTATTATGCATAAAGTCACAATTATCCCAATAGCTTTCATTGTATTATTTTTCAGGTTATCAACCAGTGACACATTTTCTTTTGAAATACTACTTGCTTTCATATAAGACTCGGTCTAAAATGTACACTCTAAAAGTCCCCTTCTTGGGCACATAACATATGCTACTTTTTTGTTATCTATTTCATCTGGCATTTCAATATACATAGCGTCTGCATCAGAAAATTCAGAGGTCGATTCATTTTCTCACCTCCTTTTGCCGTTTAGTATTCTTTCTTCACAACTATCTAAATAGTAATACTTGCCAGAGTCAGTATCATAAAAACCCCTCAATATCTCAACATCCTCTACTCTTCGCTCTTTGCCTGTACTATCACGTATATACGTAAACCATCCTTTTTTCGCCGTGAAAGACATGTCATGCTTAAATTCAAATTCCGTAGGCGTATCAGCATAAACCATTGAAACAGAGGTGTCACCATTCCCGAAGAATTGCAAACTCAAACTTCTCGCCTTATGTCCTATGCTTATATGATATATTTTGTATTCTTCGCATAGATTAATTATATCCAAAGCATGAGCAAATTTAATGCTATTGAATGTTGTGCGTGTAGAATCGTAGTACTTATGCCGAACATCCAATTTCCCATTATTATTGAATACAACGACCACTCCCATGCTATCTTCCGCATGATCGTAATCCAGAACGCAGCCATGTTCATATCTTAAGGCCGCACCGCTAATCCCTGCGAATAGAGTATCAATCAACCAATACTCCTTCCCTTTTACCCACTCATGAAACTCCCTATAGTTTTTCGGGGAAACCTCCTGCGATGTTTCCGTCATAGCGTTACAAGAACATACGAGCAATCCTATAAATACTATTTTAGATAGTTTTATCATGGAATTCATTTGTTTCTCCCCTTAAAGTAATCAATTAATCGCGACAACTTTATGCCGTATTTTAGGGCCTTCCTGTCCTGGAAAAAATACATACTGTCAGAATGGATGGGCTTACTGACGGAATCAACCTCATGCACATATTCCTGGTAATTACTTGCCAATTTGTCCTTGGAAGGAAGTTCTTGAAAAGAATCATCATTATTGTCCGGCCTTCTTATTAAATCAACGCCCGATTTTTCATCATAGATCACATCGACAAAATCCTCATTCATGTATTCAACCACCTCAGAACGATTTTTATCGTCTGGAGGAACCAGTGAAACATATTGGCACAAAGTCCCATAACCTTCCATGCCTTGGTATATGTAAATGATGGAATCATTAGAAAGCCTGATAAAAAAAGAATGGTCGGACATGCTCCATTTTCAGGAAAATCACGTCATTCAATTTCTTTAACAATCTTTACTGTGTCACTATGATAAAAACTAGCACCATCTTTCTTTATGATAGGGAATCTACGAGTTAGTGCATGACACAGTTTAATTTACAGTCTCACAATCGTAGGAATACGAATATTAAATTCATCTTATATACTTCATCATCGGATCATCTTCATGATCGCATTCATAATATCTATCATATTTCAACGGATGCACATTTGTTTTTTTCAAAACAAAAGCGCCGTCTTTTGAAATTTCATATTCTTTTTCACTGGCATTTATATAGAAATTATATTTTTCTCGTCCAGTTTTCTCATCAATAGTTTTATCTTCATTTGCTACATATTCGCACAAATGGAATTGGTTGCTATTAATTATCACAACTCTTTTATTAATTGAAGAACTATATTCTATATATTCAACCATAATTTTATCTATCAGTTTCCCTTCCTTAGAAAAGACGCACAAATACCTTTTTTCCGCATTTAAAGGGTCGTTATTAATGAACACATTCACTAATAGACATTGGAGCATTGGGGAACAATTAAATTTACCTAACACATGAGCATAAACGGGGGTTTTCCGAATGTTTGTTTTAACATCATTATCTTGGTCGTAATCATATTCCACAAATCCAACTTCTTCAGAAGGAAAATTAAATATATTTTTCAAAGTAGTTGTATCAACTTTATATTCCCGAGAAAAATCTATTTGCTTACATTTCAGCACATATGGGAAACTAAGTTCTTTCACGCTCTCAATTATCGTATTATAATCTACCTGAGCATAACCGTTTGTTACCATGCAGAACAACAGAAATAAAAAAAATATTTTTTTCATAATATGAAACGTTAAATTAATAATCTTCTCCTATGTTTTTCCGAACCTCTGTTAAAGTATAAATTTCCTTGTCACGGAATCGTGATAAAACACAAGTTTATTGCCTCTGACCCCTATACTTCCCCCGCGTGTAATCAAAACATCCGATATGGCCCCTATCTAATGCGACAAATTCCGAGTCATGGAATACGTATAAAGAGCTTCCACTATGATAAAACCCATCATGGATAATAGTATAAAGGAAAACGTATATTTCATCTCATCTATTTTTTAACTGTTTAGAAATCATTTCCCAAATGGACTTCGACTCCATCAGCTGAATTTTGTCGCGATAGTCAGACAATTCTTCAGAAGAGAGAAGACAATTGTATCGATATTTAAGGCATTTCCTCACATTCTCATCCTCCCAAACAGACGGTTTATGTACGGCATCCGAAACGGAGATATAAGAGGGGATCAAAGCCTTCACATATTGCATATCAAGATCATCACAAAGGATGAAACGTCCATGTACGGGTGTGGCCGTGACACTTACCACCTCACGATCGCCATTACCCCACTCGGATTTGATGGTTTGGGCTGTTTCACCATGCTGATTCGCCAAGGCGGCAATTATATCGCCATGTTCTGCCACCTTTAAAACAATGGAATCTGCGGATACATTCAATGCCTCTAATTGATCATCTGACAGGCAATATACACCAACAGGGAAGAGTGGCAATGGATAAACGGCAAACGAACTGCTCTTTTTCACTGAATCCACGTTCGCAATCCAATAATACGTCATGGATCTTCGGGAACAGTGCATTCTTTCCCATGTCTTTTTCTGCTTTTTAGTAGAGAAATGCGGCAACACACTCTTTGTACACTTAAACACAATATAATCACCCTCCTCCACTTGACTCAAAGCACTTAAGGGGAACAGCACGAAAAACAATAAAAAACAAACAATTCCTCTCATTGATATATTCTTGAAATTCCAACATAAAACACATGAACATCACTCAACCATTATTTCAACTTTGGCATTAGCAAAACGCCAATCAACATAACGGTCATCATTGGTCATTACTGTCATCGTCAAGTATGATCCATCCCCATCCTCTTCCTCATTCATACTTAAAATCATATCAACAACGCCAATAAATGGGTTTATATCAGAAGACCATCTGCTGTCTTCTGACAATTTCCCCTTTGCCGAGGTCCAATCACATATTGAAAGAACGCAATTCCTCTCAACAGCAGTATTAATATCCTTTGCATAATAGCTATGAAATGAAATTTCAAGTTTTTTGTTATCGCTATCATACATAAACCGATAAGAATAAAGGTCGTCAAAACTAAAATTCATAGGGAATATCCTCCTCTTCACTATTTTGAAAGTCATCTTCCATCACTTTGAAATTTTCAGAGTGTTCGTCTACAATATGAAATGATTCGATGATTCCCTCTTGGGTGTAATTACTTCCTGAAAAACATATTTTTATATAAATATTATTCTCAAGTTTTATTATTTGATCAAAATCTTCATTCGTGCGAATCGACACAATGTCTCCGGACATGTTATAGTCAATCCATTCCTTCGAAAACATCAAATCCTCTTTAATTTCGAATTTACGCATTCTATATAGCAAGACCTTATCTTTCTGAGATAAAAGAAACGCTATCTCAATAAAGATTTCACTAAAATAACGGTATTTTATTCTGTCGAAATGCATTTTCATTTTATTTGCCTAATTTAAATCCTGGAGCCACTAGTATCCACTAAAATATGGACGAGTTTAAAAATTAATAGCATAGAGACCCCAGAGTTTTTTGTGGGATATCTCTAAGATTTAGCTTATCGAACATCTATCAAATCCAGCTTCCTTACATCAAAGAAATAATAGGCATAAAAACTTGGAATGTTGGCAGAAAGACCCACATGAATAAGCTCTGCATCATCTTTCTTTACTAGTTCATAACCAAATTCATCTTCTCTATCATATTCTATTTCCACAGCATAACCCTCTATATAATAGAGATTAAAGAATCTTTCGTCGTCTAGTCTCTTTTTGTATTTATATTTTGGGTTAAAGTTCTCCACATGGAAACAGGTACGACATACGCACGGCGAAGAAGGGGTCGCTTTCTGGGGTAAAGCTAATCCTTTTACCTCCAAGTGATTCTTCTCCATAAAAGAAAGTATGTCTTTTTGGAGGAAAGGTTTACCTTTATAAATAAATGGAGGAAGAGGGAATCGAAAATCGTAGTAATTCTCTTGCGAGACATTATTTCTAATTTTTTTCACCATGTGCAGGAAGTCATCAACGGAAGATGACGGGCAATCAGATGAATCTTTACGGAAGATATAAAACACAGAATGTGAACTATGATCATCGGTATACAATATCGCATGTCCTTTCTTTCTTTCCTCTTTGGCTTTTTTAATGTGGCTGGCCAAAATATCTTTATCGACCCCATGTTCAACAAAGCCCTTGATATAGACTATTTTCTGAGAGAAGACATTGCAGGTTACTCCCATGCACAATAAACATAATATTAGGACTATATGCTTCATAGAATTCATTATGGTTGTTTAATTATTTCCCCTGTTTTAGGATTTGGTTTGTTGACACCTTAGTTTAACAAATATTTCTAAATTAGGCACATAATATAATATCTGTCTTTTATTCAAAATTATCGTTCATAAAAGCTCGATGCTCAAAATCCTTTATAATTTCAGGTTCTCCAATAATTTTAGTATTATGTTGATTGTTAAGTTCTTTATATAAGAAAAGTAGCGCATTCGATGAATTAGACATATCCTTAGTAATTTCAATTTTTGTTGTGGTTGATTCCACAACACATGATTTTTTTGTCGATAATATTAGAGATTTCACATCACAATAACATATCTTCTTTTTCTTGAGGAATGCCACCGATTCCATATACTTATCGTAAATACAAACTTTATAAGGAGTCACAAAGATGGCGTATAAACACACGCATAAAGCGATCAAAAAACAAAAAGCATCAACCATGTCCATTGTCGTGTTTTTCCCAGCAATAATCATGACAAGAAAAATCGAAAATAGTATTGCCAATGAGCCACAACCAACAATGGAAACGACATAAAGTACCCCGTTTAACTTACATAGTATCATCATTATTTTTTTGGTGATCTGACAAATATTATAACATACTAATAAATAGGGAATAACATTGGCAGATACATGTGATCCATTTTAGTATTATCAAATATATACGGGGTGTCAATTCCTGTAAAATAAGTATTGTAAAATTTTTGTTTAATTAAATATACGGAGAATGTAATTGGGTTACTGTATTTCCTAGCATTAATTGACCGAGGAGCATCTTCTATATCACTATATTCGAAGTTGACATATTCATACCCTGGGCAAAGGTAATAAAGTTCGATGGGGACTCCCGGGAATGACGTATCAAAAAGGAAAACACCTTCAATTTGTAGCACATCATCATCAAAATTTTTTAACGTGGAAAAAATTTCATAACTCGTCATCACCCAACGTCTCCCTTCTGTTGTCGTAAAAGAAACCGGATTCTCAATTTTTATTGTGTCAACCAAATAAATGTTCTTATATCCAAATTCATGTTTATAAGGAATATCTTCTGCACACATATTATATTCATATGTTTTACATGACAAGATATCGCTTTGTGTTTTACATGACAAGAAAGCACAAAACACTATCAATAATAAACTAAAAACAACCCTATTTTTTTTGTATAACATTTCTTTTGTAATTTTTAAATTTATAAGGTGCGAATTAGGTGTAAGAACACCTTCCCTGTGATTACCATTTTTACGGTTAATTTCATTTTTCAATGAGTCCGCTATTATCAATTATATCCTTTGGTTTATCATATCACAACCAAGCATAAGACAATGAAAAATAATCCTATCATCACATAAGTTAGTCGATTACATTTCTTCACCAAACTATCATGTTCTTCATTGGACAAATTTTCAAACCCCTTCACCGGAATAAACCAGAAATATAGGCTGTAATAAAATAGTTTCTTTAAGTTTATATCTTTAGGAATCAAATCATCTTGTTGCATTTGACATCTAACTTTGTATATTTCCTTCTTTAATCTATAATGTTTAAAGATGAAAAAAAGAAATACAATCAGCCACAAGATTACCCCTACTGCACTATACATGACAATTAATTTATATGATTTATTTATCTGAATTCATGGCATCAATATAAGCTTCGGAAATCCATTTGTTGTCTGGATTACCATCAGCATCAGCTCTACAATAAACCATGACACTTGTTTCGTTTGTTAACAATGTACCAGTATGAACCTTTCCTTTAAAAGCAAACCCTTGTTCTTTTAGTTTGTCAGAGTTTTCGTACGTTTTAACACCCCAACGTCCATTCCCCAATTTGTCAGTTTCACTATTTGACACAGAAATTGACTCGTCAATTTCCATTCCCCCATAATATTGAAAAGACATTTCCAAATCTATTCCTCCTGTTACAGAAATTGAATTTTAATTAAACCCACTGATATAGGAAGGACATTGATACCACACTGTCCCTACGTGCTGGATGATCTCGCCGTCGATGTCCGTGACGAGGAAGGAGGATATCTCCTCACATTTTCCCCATCATTTCCTTGGGGTTGGCACGGCTTCGCCATTGTCAGTGACAGGAGACTGACAAGAAATATAGACTATATTTTCATGTCACATCCACTGTTTAGAAGAATTCTCCTCCAAACAATCTTCGCATCTCCATTATCTTTTTTTCTCTTTTTGTGGCCTTGATATTCCTATTGTTTAATGGCTCTCTACTGACAACACAAAACACAAATTCTTTATTTTCTAAATGATAATGTTCCAACGTGTAATCCTTGATTTCATCTTTCCCACAAAATATGTATAGACGATATGGAATAGAATAGCCAACAAGGCTGCTATCAATGGAATATTCAGGAAGGAATCCATTGTACTTTTCGCAATGATTTTCATATACATGCATTTGGGGAAATAAGAAAAGAGAATCTTTCCGTCGTTTCCATATTCCTATTTCTGTCCCTGCCCATTTGGAACTGTAAACATAACTATTACCAGATGCTTTTAATAATAGTTCTTCTTCTCCGTTATATTCTATTCCAGAGTATAAACTGTACATGGGTGATACGTTATTCCTTTGGACAAAGCCTATACCACTGCAAGAAACAAAAAAAAGAATGCTTGCACCAATTGTTGTCAATTTAATGTTTATATATTTCATAACCCAATATTGTTTTTTCCCCTTTATTTAATTTTACTTTTTGTTTATATCTATCATCCGCATTCCTTTTCGCTTTCGGGAGATTTGAATACACCTTCGGGTCTGGATGCTCTGGTAATGACGAACCAAAATCAGTTCCTCTTTGATGAGTGTCTTTCACCAAAAGTATATCCTATATTTCGGAACAATTTCACTTGCCCATTCTGCGGTTACGGAACAAATAATTTCATTTCCCTTTTCTTCAAATTAATCACAGCATGAAATCCATACGGATAGAGGTCAAAAAAATGGCGCATTTTCCTCATGTCATAATCATCATCTTTAAATCGTATAAAGCAACTTACTAATGCCATCTTCTCACCTGAAAAAGACTCGTAGCAATATACCTGCTTGCTATATAATTTATAGTTGAATATATCGTAGTTTAGTCTTCTTACTTCGTTGCAAATAAGACTATCTATAACACCCCCATATTCGGGTTTATAGTCACATGAAGTTAAAAATTTTGTATAAACCGTTTCATCCTGCAACAATTTCGACAGCGCTTTTTTTGAATTTCCTTCGGACATGCACCAAGGGTAAAACCAATACCTGACATTCTCTTCATAAGACAGTCTCAAATCCTCTATGTGAACAACCTGTATCGAATCGTGCATCTCCCACACACATAAAGTTCTATGCTGGGACACGAAACAGGAGTCTTGCGAAATTTGATTTCGTATCGACTCCGTAGAGTTGGACTCAATTACCTCCGAAACACATAATGTCGGGAGAACTAATAATATAATTAATATAAGAAATTTCATTACTACTTTTTTCCCTATTGACCGTTAAAGAGGACGAATTGGTTAATGTTATGAATCGTTTCGATTTTAGTATAAAATCATGACTTGTATTAATCACTCTGAAATGGGAGTGGTTGAGAAATGAGCAGATTCACATTCGATTATTTTGAGGCAAATGCGACTCCACCAATAATCGGGGTGGTAAAACATTCAGTCTACCGACTTTTTTTGATGCGAATCAAAGACCAATTTTCATTTATTTTTTCGATGTTTCCCCCTACTTCATTCGCATAGTCTGGATTCCTGTTCTTTTGATACACAAAGCAAAAGTCATATGAATCGTCACCTTTCATATGGAAATGCAACTCTCCGTTCCTGAGATTCCAGATTTTTTCGATATTATACAGCTCACAAATATCAATCAAAACACGTATCTTGGATATGTCAGAACCATTTTTTTCTATAATATTCCGGACATTGCTATTCAGATAGAAAAAGAAGTTTTTAGCGTCCTTTCTAAACATCTCATGACGATATGGCTTGCAACTGGCGAAAGCACATGTTGAATCAAAATGAATCTCATAAAGATTATTTCTATATCTGATGCTTGAAACTTCATTTGATAATTCGATGATATATTCAATGTCCCCGGATTCTACGAAATCTCTAAAAGCCTCCATGTCACTTATTCCCTTGTGGCAAGAAAACAATTGTATCACTAATATTATGTACCCGATTTTTTTTATCATCATTTACCTTTCTTATAATTGTTATACCAACTATAGCCTAAGCTAATTGAAAATTGATCGTCAGGAGAATCCCACTCTTTTTTTGCTTTTTGTTCCTTAGATAAAAATCTATTCTGTATATGCGCACCAATTCGAGCGGTTATTTCCCAAAAACCTAAAGCATCCATGGCTGCACCCCATAAGAAAGATCCATATTTGCAGTTGCAAAAAAATCTAAAGGGGTGTTCCAAGAGCCGTTGCATTGCTCGACGAAGACCTCGCCGTACGGAATGTAGGCCACGTGTTGGGTGATCTCGCCGTCGATGTCCGTGACGAGGGAGGTGGAGCCTAGGTGATCGACGTGGTAGAGGCGGATATTGTCGTGCATTTTTCTCATCGTTTTCCTTGGCGCTTGGCACGGCTTCGCCGTTGTCAGTGACGGGGGACTGACAAGGCGTGTGTGGTTTATTACGTTCCAATCAATAGACTTATGGACATCTATTTCTTTCGGGTTTTACAAACTTACAATTTTATCTATGGCGTTGTTGTTTTCTGTAAACATTTATGAAAAAGAGAGAAAATAATAAGCAACGAACAACTTCTCTCAGTTAAATGTCGCAGATATAACAAATATGTTTTATTGGCGATTAATCCTCTTCAACAAGTCTCACCAATAAATATATAAATAAATCATCATTAATAAATTGGCATTCTTTTTCGATGGAAGCCGTTCTATATTCAAGGATTATATCGCCATTCGCATTCACGTATTGGAAATAGTGGCGACTTTGACGAACGCAAGATTCTGCATCTCTTGGACACCAGCTAATACTACCATGGATATACCTCAATGGGTCAAAAATCGGTTGTGCCTTCTCATAGCATTTGAGCATGCTTTTCCTTTGTTTTTTAAACTTTTTGTCTTGATACAATAAGTTGAAATCCGACTCCCTAGCAATAATAGAGTCACCACATCTTCGGACAAAAAACTCCTTTTTATCCTCCGTGTTAAGCATGACAAAATAAAGTGAATCTGTCAATGTAAATAAAATTTTGTCAACTTTCACATCTGCAAAAAATGCCAACACTTTTTGTGCATTTTCTCGACTTTTTTCAATTCCGGATTGTGGTTGTGCCCAAACATGTACTGAGCACAATACAAACACAATCACATAAGCATATCTGTTCATAAATATTATCATTACTGTCCACTAAAAATCGCCAAAAATTCTTTGAATTAATTGGAATACAGTTAGTTGCGATTTTTTCAAGTCAACGGATTTGAGCTTGTTCCTTTGCAGTCAAAAAGAATGGCTGAATATGAATAAATCAAAATACGTCTTTGCCCAATTGACGGCATTCCTTAATAGGAACCTCTAATCGGCATCGAGGCACATTACCATGATTCCATGTCCCAAAGCCTCATGTTTTGAATCTGAAAGGATGTGAGAAACGTCTTCTATAAAAAATTCACAATCGCCATCTTCTAACCCCTTGATTTTCATTCCATCAGGATCCACCAACCCCACCGGATTCCCCGCACAGTAATTATACGGCGTCATCCCCACATACTTCTCGAACAACGGATCTACACTCAGCCAACGGGTATCCTTCGGGTCCAGGTAGCGGGCGCCATAGTAGTAGAGCCCCGTCTCTTCGTCCAGCTCCTTGGCGTTGAAGAGGTAAGGTGTGTTCCAAGAGCCGTTGCGTTGCTCGACGAATATTCGCCGTAAGGGATGTAGGCGACGTGTTGGGTGATCTCGCCGTCGATGTCCGTAACGAGGGATGAAGATATCTCCTCACGTTTTCCTCGTCATTTCCTTGGGGGTTGGCACGGCTTCGCCATTGTCAGTGACAGGGCGCTGACAAAAACATCTCGGTATCAAAGTTAAAAATTTAATTGATAAAACATGGGGAAATTTACTATTTATTATTTACGATTTACCATTTATAGGGAATCAGGGACACAAAAAAGCCGCTAACGGGAAGAACCCATCAGCGGTTTTATAAGTTCGTATGACAAAGCCGATCAATCGACCAGCTTATTCGTCTCCGTGTCCGGGAAGACGACCGTAGGCTTGAACGTCTTAGCCTCCTCGAAGTCCATCGTGGCGAACGTCATGATGATGACGATGTCGCCCTTTTGCGCCAAGCGGGCCGCCGCGCCGTTCAGGCAGATTACGCCACTGCCGCGCTCCCCCTTGATGATATACGTCTCGAAGCGGGCGCCATTGTTGTTATTGACGACGAAGACCTTCTCGTTAGGGATCATGTTAGCGGCCTCCATCAGATCCTCATCGATCGTGATGCTACCGATGTAATCCAGATTAGCCTCCGTCACCTTCACCCGGTGAATCTTAGATTTCAGAACCTCAACCAACATATCTTACTTCTTGTATTGGATATTATCAATTAGTCTAACCTCACCACAGTAAACCGTGATGCAACCCGTGATTTTATCAGCGTCCTTCCAAGACTTGACGCTCTGCATCGTCTCGGAGTTGACGATATCATAATACTCCACATTCAGGATGCTATCCTTGTTGATTTCGTCGATGACCCATTGTTTCACCTCCTCCAAGCTCTTGGTGGCCGCCATTTCGACGCTCTTGAACAAAGTTTGGGAGATACGCACGGCACGCTTCCTCTCATCCTTGGAGAGACGCATGTTACGACTGCTGAGCGCCATGCCATCCTTTTCGCGGACGATTGGGCAACCCACGATCTCGATAGGATATTTATAATCCTTCACCATCTTACGGATGATGGCCAACTGCTGGTAATCCTTCTCACCGAAGTAAGCCTTACCCGGCTTCACGATATCGAAAAGGCGGCTAACCACCTGCCCCACACCATTGAAGTGGCCAGGTCTGTGGACACCCTCCATCACCTTATCCAGCTGACCGAAATCGAATACCCTCGTATCCGGCTTAGGGTAAATCTGTTTCACGGACGGAGCGAACAAAATCGTACACTTTGCGCCCGCCAGCAAAGCGGCATCCGCCTCCAGCGTGCGCGGGTACTTCTCCAAATCGGTCTGATTATTGAACTGAGTCGGGTTCACGAACACGCTCACGACACACACATCATTCTCTTCGACACACCTTTTCACCAAAGAGAGGTGACCCGCATGCAGGGCACCCATCGTAGGGACGAGACCAATGCTCTTGGACTCCGCGCGTAATTTTTGCAGCGCATTTTCAAGTCCCTTTGTAGTCTTATATATCTTCATGACCAAATAAAATTTTTCAATCCCAAATTGGACCACAAAGGAAAGCAATAAATCGAAGAAATGAAAAGAAAGAAATGAAAATTTGGCTTTTAATCACAAAATTCCTACCTTTGCATTACGAGAATTGAGAAATTAAGATGGAGAGTGTGAAAGTTTTATACATCTCGCAAGAGATTACGCCGTATCTTCCGGAGACAGAAATCTCGGTGATCAGCAGGAAATTACCTCAGGCGATTCAGGAGAAGGGGAAGGAGATCCGCGCCTTCATGCCACGTTTCGGCAATGTGAACGAGCGCAGGAACCAGCTTCATGAAGTGATCCGCCTTTCGGGCATGAACATTATCATCGACGACACAGATCATCCGTTGATCATCAAGGTAGCATCCATCCAAGCGGCGAGGATGCAGGTCTATTTCATCGACAACGACGATTTCTTCCAAAGGAAATACACGATCGCGGACGAGAACGGGGAGTTCGACGACAACGAGGACCGCTCCATATTCTTCGTCAGAGGAGTCTTGGAGACCGTGAAAAAGCTTCGTTGGACGCCAGACATCATCCATTGCCACGGCTGGATGACGGCGTTGACCCCGATCTACATCAAAAAAGCATTCAACACTGATCCATTCTTCAAGAACTCGAAAGTAGTCTACTCCGTCTATGCGGACGATTTCCAAAAACCATTCTCGGATAGGTTCGCCCAGAAGTTGCAATTGGACGGCATCAACGACGAGGACCTCAAAGCCATCTCAGGCAAGAACGTTTCCTACACGGATTTGACAAAGTTCGCGATTGACTATTCGGACGCCGCCATCATAGGGAGCGAGACCGTCAACAAGGATGTATTGTCCCACATCGAGCAAGCCGGCAAGCCATTCTTGCCGTTCAAAGGCCCGGATGATTACGTGGAGGCATACAACGAATTCTACGACAACATCATATCCAAGTGATACATCTTACGGTGGACGAACAATCCACCACAATAACAAAAATAGCACCAAACAATGGGTTTGAAATATAAGTTGCCATTCTATGCGATGTGCCTGGCGGGCATAATGATGAGCAGTTGTGAAGACGATAGTGCAGTGGGATTATCCATACAACCGGAAGAGGATTTGCTCACAGTCTACCACCACCACATTAACACAGAGACCCAAAGCATCATCACAGACTCCGTCATCAGCAAGGCGGATTACCTGATTTTCGGAAGATACTCCGACGAGCTATTCGGGGAGATCCAAGCGGAATACATGACGCAGGTGGACGCACGTACGGGAGGAATCATCCTACCGGACACCACCATCGTGACCTACAATTCCGCCACCACAGGCATCCTGAACACAATCCTACAGGAGTTCGACGATCAGTTCGGCAAGATAACCAAGGTTAGCAATCCGAGGAACTTCACCATCGACTCGACCTTGTACCTCATGCAATACTCCTCCGGATTCTGGGGAGACTCCACCGCACTGCAGTCCGTACGGGTGTACGAGCTGAACAAGGCGATGGAAAGCCCTAAATACTACACGAACGTCAAGATAGCGGATTACTGCGACCAATCCATCCTATTAGGCGAAACCAACTACCAAATACAGAATTCCAGAGAGATAAGAGTGCCATTGTCCAACGACTTCGGCAAACGCATCTCCTCCTACTATATGGAAGGGAAAGGGACCTCGCAGGCAGACTTCAACCAATTCTTCAAGGGAGTCTACGTAAAGCACGCCTTCAACGAAGGAACCATGCTCAAGGTGGATGTGTCGGGTCTCCTGATTTACTATCACTATGATGCGGACATCCACACCACCATCAAAGGGAAAGACACCATCATCTCCTCGGAGAAGATCAGGGAATTATACGGCACCAATCCTCTAGTGACCTCCTACTTCCTTTCAGGCAACAAAACGGTGAAGAGGGCAAACGCGATCCAGCACGAGGATTGGGACAACATGGTCCAAAAGATTCAAATGAATGATTCCATACAAACCTACATGTACACACCTGTCGGCGTATACACGGAGGTGGAGGTGCCATTCGAGACGATCATGGACTCCGTCAAGCACTATGCGAAGGACACGACGAAAGTGTTGTTCAATTCGATACGTCTGATATTCCACCGCAAGGAGGTAGAGAACAAGTATCTATACAACGGGCAATTGATCCTCATCGAGAAGGACAGCATCGAGAACTTCTTCAACAACAACAAGACGCCGGACGGGCTCTCCTCCTTCACTTGCAACATAGACAGCAAGACCAACTACTACGCGTTCAACATCACAAGGCCAACGCAGAACAAGTTGAACCAATCGGGCAAGACCTATGCGAAGAAGATGGTGCTCGTGCCTGTGGTCAAGTCGTCGGACGGAAGCAACTACAGCTACAAGCAACAGCTTTGGATGACGGGTACCGCCATCCACGGATCCGCCGCGGCTGACACGCTGAGGCCATGCGTGGACGTTATCTACACCAAAAGAAATTAAGACACGATGAAAGACCAGCAGAAAATCCAACTAGACGACATAGACATCCAAATCCTAAAGGTGTTGCAGAACAACTGCAAACTGACCACAAAGGAGTTGGCTGCCCATGTGCATCTTTCGCCCACACCTGTATTCGAGAGAGTCAAAAGGATGGAGAAGGAGGGAATCATCCGTCAATACTCCGCCATTCTGAACAACGAATTACTGGACAACGGATTCTGCGTATTCTGTAACATACGACTCAAGAAGCACAGCAAGGAGTATATCCTTCACTTCATCGACTCCATCATGAAGATCGACGAGATTGTGGAGTGCTACAACATTTCGGGAGACTACGATTTCATGCTGAAGATTTTAGTGAGCAGCATGACCCACTACCAAGAATTCGTACAAAACAAATTGGGTGTCATAGAGAGTATCGGAAGCTTGCACAGTCTCTTCGTCCTGAAGGAGATGAAACACACGCACGGCATTAAACTTCCTGAATAACCATCAGACGAACAACTACCGCACATGTCCGCGTTCCCAACGGACGCTATACTTGCCCGACTGCGCATTGATCACATAAGTCACGTTGCACACCGGCGCACTCCCCTCTCCTGTTTTCGTTTCATGCTGCAAATATTTATCCACAAACATCTTAGGCGTTCGGATAATGTTCGGAAGGAGCACAACCCACACAGGATAATTCTGCAACTCCGACGAAGGGAAGAAATCGACAATGATATGGTTGAATACGTTGTACGTGAAATCACCCCCCACGCCAAGAGAATCAGAATCAACAACCACCGACTCGCCCGTAGACCTATTGTACCACCCCTCCTTCTCCAGGAAAGCCACCAGCATAGAGGGATCCACCTTGCAACCCTTGTATTCGGAGTTCCAGTCATCCTTCATCAGCAGAGCGCCCTTCTCATCATAGGTGCACATGGAACCGACCGGCACGTCAAAAAGAGCGTAATACGACATGAAAAGCGAGCCATCCTGTCGATAAATATTCTCACGGAAAAGAAAATCCTTCGCTGGCAGGTAATTCATTTCATACAACGAGTAGCGGAATTGCTTGGTGCCATCCTCCAGCACACAGTTCGTCTCGTCCTGATTGTTCAACAGGGCAGAATCCACCGTGCACGCGCGGGCGACAAGGCTATCGTAATTGACACGTTCCGTCAACGCTTCGCCACGCCCGCCCCTATCGTCCCGATGGTCAACACAAGAGACCATCAAGAACAACGCGATCATATATTTCACAACCCTAAAATGCACCATAGCAAATAAACAAAGAGTGGAACACTTACATTGCACACCCATCCCATCGAAGCCTTCGAGAGATTATCACAAAAATAATATGTTTTATCGATTCACCAATGAACAGCGCAATAAAATGTCCAGAGGAGATGTGGCAGCTTCATTGAAGGCATTGGATATTTACTATCTGACTATTTACGATTTACTATTTATCTTCAGCATTATTAGGAAGAGATTTACGGGGCAAGAAGGGATTTTATGCGCATAGATTTTTAACCACGAAAGAAGTTTGGGGAGGGGACGGAATGAAACAAAAATGGGAGGCTGAAAACCAGTCTCCCATTCAGTAGCGGGGACGAGAATTGAACTCGTGACCTCCGGGTTATGAATCCGACGCTCTAACCAACTGAGCTACCCCGCCATCGTTTTTCGAAACGCAGTGCAAAGGTACTGCTTTTTTCATATTTTCCAAACAAAACACTGAGAAAAAACTGAACAAAATAACGACGGATGCTAAGCGGGGAGATATATGCTTATGAGAGAGGGAATTAGGGTTTAGACGTTAGGTTTGGAGGGTAGAGGGGAAAGATTTACTATTTACTATTTACTATTAACTATTTACTATTAACTATTTAACCGTTTACTATTCCGGCAAATTGGGGAGAGTGGTTGAATTCTGTCTCATATAAAAGAAGATTTCAGGTCAAGCACCTAAAAACACATGAAATTAGGTTTGCGGAATAGACATTAAATTCGTATTTTTGCAATGTTTCCTGAAGTAACAAACATTAAATATGGAATAATGCAAAGACGCCTTACATTAAACATCATCATATGCATTTGCGTATGTATAAGTTTGATTACCCCCTCCGTCATGAGAGGGGAGACGATGCGTTTTTCCGCCCTGAAGACCCAATCAAACACGCCATACAGCAACATCAACGATTTATATTCAGACAGTTACGGTATCATTTGGCTGGCCACGGAAAATGGTCTGCTGCAATACAACGGGTACGAATACATCAAGTGCGAACAGGACACTTCTGCGGAAGTGCACTACAACGACTTCCGCAAGCTATTCGAGGATTCACGAAAAAGACTTTGGGTCTGCACGGACAAAGGGTTGGCCATCTACGACAGGCGGAACAAGCGATACAAGCACATCGACTTGCAAGTATGCAACACTTACGTGAGAGGCATAGAGGAGGATAAAGAGGGGCATCTATGGGTACTGAGCCAATACGGAATCTTCGAACTGGACCCTAACGCAAAGGTCCTGCAACGCTACGAACTGCCGGATGTCTTCACCTGCCTCGTCCTCAAACAGGAAAAACTATGGATGGGCTCCTTCCAAAAGGGCCTGTACACCTTCGACATACACACGAAGGAGCTCAAGCACATCAGCATCCCCTATCCTAGTAGCCAACATGACCCACGCATACACACACTGACGTACGCCTCCGACGGACAACTATACATCGGAACACGCAACGAGGGTCTCATCATCTACGACCCTGTCAACAAAACGGCACGTACCTATAGCAAAGAAAACACGCCGAACCTATTCATGAGCAACTTCGTGGCGAAGACATACGAGGACTCGAAGAAGAGAGTCTGGATCGGTTTCGTGAACGGCAACCTACTGGTCTATGACACACAGACGAAGGGCTTCTCGAACAGCCAAGTCATCCTTCCCTCCACCGTCGACAAAGTAACCATCAACAGCATCACAGAAGATAACCGGCAAAACATCTGGATCGGCACGCACCACTACTGGCTATTCTTCTCCAACAACACCGCCAACAGCTTCAATTACTACAAACACAGCAGCGAAGACCACAACAGCATCACGAACAACGCCGTGACCAGCTTCTGCGAGAACAACGGCACGATGATGATCGGAACAGACGGTGGCGGACTGAACACCCAAACGATACACACCAAACAATTCACCAGCCAAAGGGAGTTCGGTAACATCATCCTCGACGTGAAGAAAGGCAAAGAAAACGAATTCTGGTACGCCACCTGGGGCAACAGCAACATCGGTATCACCAAATACAACATCCTAACGGGGCAGAAGAAAGTTTACTCCAAAGGGGAAGGAAACAATACGTTGCCAACCAACAACATACACCATATCCTAATTGAAGGCGATTCTGTATGGATCACGACGGACGGTGCGGGCGTATGCCTCATCAACGACGCCACGGGAGAGGTGACCAGCAAACTCAACAATCACTCCGGTATCTTCTCGGAAGAGAACCCGCAATGGGCCAACTACATCATGCGGGACAACCAAGGGAGGCTGTGGGTCTGCACCAGCGACGGTGTTGTGTGCCACCAGAACGGCCAAAGGCACATATTCACCCTGAACGAGCAAAACGACGCATTGGCGCAGAACGAGTCAAAGATGTGCATCTGCGACAGTAAAAACAGGATATGGCTCATCACGACGACAGGAGGCCTCAACCTCTTCGACGAAGGGAAACAAGCCTTCTCCTCCCAATTCGAGGAGTACCACCTGCCTAAGACACTGAACGCTATCACGGAGGACAACCAAGGCAACCTCTGGATTACCGCCACGAACGAGATCATCCTATTCAACCCAGACTCGAACACTGTCAGGCACTTTGACATGTCGGGCGACCTTGGTGGATACTCCTTCGCCGCCTGCGCCATCTACAAGGCACAAGACGGGGAAATATACGTCGGCAGCAACAACGGCTTCTTCTCCTTCGATCCGCAAGAGATCATCAGCAAGGGGCAATACAAGCCGGTCGTTTACCTGAAAGACCTCTACGTGAACGGCCAAAAGGTGGAGAACCAGCAAGGCACGACGCTCAACGAATCCCTGGCCTTCGCAGACACCATCCGGCTGAACCATGACCAAAACCACTTCGGCATCGAGTACTTCGGTATAGACTACGGTCAGGCGGAGAACCTCACCTACTACTACACCATGGAGGGCCACAACAAGCAATGGACCTTCGTCGGAAAGGAACGAAGAGCCTTCTTCACCAACTTCGACGCCGGCACCTACACCTTCCTCGTGAAAGCCTGCGAGCAGAACGGAGACAGGTGCTCCACCTCCAAACCACTCACCATCATCATCGCCCCAGCATGGTGGCAGACATGGTGGTTCAGGGCACTCTGCCTACTAGCCATCTTCCTCGGCTTCCACCTCGTCCTGAAACTGAGGGAAAAAAGACTAAAGCAGAAGCAGGAGGTGCTGGAAAAAATCGTGGCCCAACGCACGGACGAGCTACGCACCAAGAACAAGGAGATCGAGCAACAGAACAAAAAACTGGACGAGACGCTCAACCTCAAGGACCGCATCATGTCCATCATCGCGCATGACCTGCGCAACCCTATCACCGCCATCGTCGGCAACCTCTCCCTGCTCACCAACCCGAGCCGGCAGTACAACGAAGAGGAACGGGACAAGAAGGTGCAGCAGACATTCAAGTCGGCCAAGAACCTACAAGACCAAATGGAGAACCTTCTGGAATGGGCCAGGATACAAAACAACACCATACTCTTCTCACCGTCAGACTATTACCTGGACGCACTCTCCAAGGAGAGCGTGACACTGCTGCAGAACCTGCTCTCCGAGAAAGGGATTGAGGTGACCATACAAAACAACACGAGCAATTCGGCGCACATAGACCAGCGAATGGTATCCTCCATCATACGCAACCTGCTCAGCAACGCTATCAAGTTCACCCCGCAAGGAGGGAAGATCAACATACGCATCAGCGAGGGGCAGGAAAGCATCCTATGGACTATCCAAGACAACGGAATAGGCATGAACGAAGAGCAAATCAGAAAGCTAAGTCAGGAGAACCACCTTAGCTCCACCTTCGGCACCAACAACGAAAAAGGCTCCGGCCTAGGACTAATGATCTGCCACGAGTTCATCATGCAAAACAACGGTCATTGGGAGATCACTAGCCAGAAAGGGGAAGGCACCACCTTCACTATCCAATTCCCGCAAGGAGAGCTCAAACAGCAAGAAGAAGGCGCGAACACAACCCATACAATCACGCCGGACGTGGAAAAGAGCAGCACAAACAAGCAATACAAGCTTCTCGTCGTGGACGACAACGAGGAGATACGCACCTACCTCAACGAGCTCTTCTCGGACTGGTACGACGTGCGATGCGCCAGCAACGGAGCATCAGCCTTGGAGATCGCCACAGCGGAGATCCCCGACATCATCATCTCGGACATCGTCATGCCTGAGATGGACGGTAAGACCCTCTGCCACCACATCAAGAACGAACCGCTCACGCAGCACATCCCTGTCATCCTCCTCACCACCGAGGCAAGCATAGACAACCAGATAGACGGTATCAACTACGGTGCGGACGACTACGTGACAAAGCCATTCAACGAGAACATCCTCAAGGCGAAAGTATCCACCCTGCTCAAGAACAAAGAACTGCAAAGGGAACATATCAGGAAGAGCATCCTCAGCACACCGAAGCTGGAGATTCCAGAGAGCCAAGAAAACGCTTTCCTGCGCAAGATAAACCAAACCATCTCGGACAACATCTCAGACAGCAACCTCTCGGTCGAATTCCTCGCCGAAAAGACTGCCTTGAGCCGCGTGCAGCTCTTCCGCAAGTTCAAGGCCATCACAGGATGCTCCCCGTCCGAATACATCAAGGCGGTTAGACTACAACATGCGGCGGACATCCTGGCAAGCGGCAAGTACAACATCGCGGACGTCGCCTACAACGTGGGATTCTCCGACCCTAAATACTTCAGCAACTGCTTCTCGGAGAAGTACGGCATGACTCCTTCCCAGTACGTCAAGAGCCAAAGCAAGGAAGAATGAGGGGATTAACGATTTAACTATTTACGATTTACTATTTAATTTGCGATTTGCAATTAAGTAATCACTCACGATAATAAACACGCTTCACACGCTTGGAGATACCCGCCAGCACCTCGTACGAGATGGTGCCTAACGTATCCGCCACGCCTTGGATCGGGTGTCCCTTGCCGAAGAGGATGACAGAGTCGCCCTCCTTCACGTTCGGAACGTCCGTCAAATCGATCATGCAGACATCCATGCAGACATTGCCCACGATCGGTGCGAAACAACCATTGACCAAAACTTTACCGTTACGGTTGCCCAACTTACGGTTGAAACCATCCGCATAACCGATAGGAATGGCACCGATGATGGAATCGCGGGTCAGCACACCCTTGCGGCTATAACCGACCGTCTCACTAGCCGGCACCTTGCGGATCTGCAGGATATTCGTCTTCAGCGTACAGACCTCCTCCAAACGGTTCGAATCCACTGCACTCATGCCATAGTGTCCGATACCTAAGCGCACCATATCGAACTGATATTCGCTGAATCGCTCGATGCCAGCCGAGTTCAGGATATGCGCCATGATCTTATAAGGGAAGGCTTGAAATATCTTATCCTTCATCTCCGTGAACAGGGCAATCTGCTTCTTCGTATATTCATCGAACATCGCATCGTCCGATCCGAACAAGTGGGAGAATACCGAGCGAGGCTTCACGCACTTCTGCGCCTTCAAGACAGAGATCAGTTCGTCCAAGTCTTTCATCTCGAAGCCCAGCCTATGCATACCCGTATCCAGCTTCAGGTGGATAGGATAATCCGTGATGCCTAACTTGCTCGCCTCCGCAATCATGCGGTTCAGGAGAGAGAAGCTATATACTTCAGGTTCAAGGTTATATTCAAATATCTTATGGAAACTATTCGGTTCAGGGTTCATCACCACGATAGGGATGTGGATGCCCTCGCTTCTCAGGACAGCGCCTTCGTCCGCCACAGCCACCGCCAGATAGTCGCAACCATTCTGCTGCAACGTGCGGGCCACCTCGATGTCTCCGCTACCGTAGGCGTTCGCCTTCACCATGCTCATCATCTTCGTGCCCGGTTTCAGGAAAGAGCGGAAGTAGTTGAAGTTATTCACCAAAGCGGACAGATTCACCTCCAAGACGGTCTCGTGCACCACCTTAGCCAGTTTGTCCGTGATCGTCTCGAAACGGAACTTGCGGGAACCCTTCAGGAGAATCGCCTCATGCTCAAAGTTGAAAGAATCGATGTGATGCATGAAACTCTCCGTGTCAGGGAAGAAAGACTTCTCCGGCACATCGAAGCACTTCTCATGTGCGGATATATCATGGCCGATACCGATGAAGCGCTCCACATGCTTCTCCTCCACCAAGGCGGCGACGTCACAATATAGTTCATCGATTTCCCTACCCGTTTGGAAGATATCGGAGAGAATCAACGTCTTACGCAACTTCTTAGAATCCGCCAGTTGCGAGAGGAAATCCAAGGCGATGCCCAAAGCATTAATGTCAGAGTTATAGCTATCATTGATCAGGAGGCAATCCTTCTCACCGTCCTTCACCTCCATGCGCATAGCCACGGACTCCAGTTCGGACATGCGCTCGCTGACCTTCTTAGGGTCGAAGCCCATAGCGAACAAGACGCAAACGCAATGCAGCGCGTTATCGAGGGAGGCGTAATCGGTGAAAGGCACGACGACCCCGTACTTCTTGCCGTTGTAGAGGTAAGAGACGGATGTGGCATCCCGCTCGACCTTCTGTTCCAGGATCTGCACCGTGGCATCCTTTTGCTTGCCGAAGGTAATGAAACGGGCGTTCGGGTGCATCTGTTGCGCGCAGATATCCACAAGCTTATCATCCTTGCCATAGACAATCGTGCCGCAACCCTCGAAGAGTTTCATCTTCTCGATGCACTTTTGCTTGAGGGAAGAGAAGTTCTGTTGGTGCGCCTCACCCAAATTGGTGAAGACACCGATGGAAGGCGCAACGATCGGGGCAAGGTTAGCCATCTCGCCCACTTGGGAGATACCCACCTCGAAGATGCCCAGTTGAGTTGTCTCATCCATCTCCCAGACAGAGAGCGGCACACCGATCTGCGAGTTATAGCTGCGAGGCGAACGGGTAATCCGGTAATCCGCATGGAGGAGTTGGTACAACCACTCCTTCACGATGGTCTTTCCGTTGCTGCCCGTAATACCGATCACAGGAACGTTAAAGCGTGACCTATGCGCAGCGGTCAGGCGTTGCAAGGCGGCGACCGTATCCTTCACCACGACGAAGCAAGCGTCGGTGAACTGCCCATATTCCGAAGCGTCATGGGAGACCATGAAGCAACGCACATTACGGCGATACAAGTCCTCGATATAGTTATGTCCGTCGTCTCGGCTAGACTTGACAGCCACGAACAAAGTGTCCTCCGGGAAAGAGAGCAAACGGCTGTCCAACAACAATCTGCACACACACGCATCAGGGTCGCCCATCAAACGACCACCGACCATCTCAGCGATTTCCGAAATCCTATACATAAAATTCTCCTTTCATTGCAGGTCCCGACGCAAGCAGGGACCATTCGATAAAAAACGAGACGCTTCCTGCGTCCCGTCCCATTATTCGTTATTCTTTATTCTCCTCACTACTATCCTTGTCGGTCTTCTCCTTCGAAGACTCGTCCATCTTCTCCCGTAGCTCGGGAGCCAGCATCTCCTCCATGGTCAGGCCTGTGGTCTTCTTCAGGTTGCTGATCAGGTACCACAAAGCGAACATCATCACGATGGTGGCAGGCAAGGCATTCACCGGCAAACTCAGGGCGGTCATCTTCGCCAGCTCCTGCGTGAAAGCCTCCGTGCCCGACGGACTGTGGATCACCACCTTAGCCAAGACGAAGTTCGTAATCGTGGAGACCAAGAAAGAGAGCGCCAAGAGGTAGGTGGAATTCACCAATACCCTATCGAACTCCTCCCTTTTATTCTTCTCATCCAAGACACGGTCCACCAACTGCACATCCATCAAATTATCGTTGTACAATAGTTTGCGGACCAACGGATAAGGCGTTTTCAGGGAGATGAGGATAGCCAAACCGATCAGGCATGGGACCGAAGCCTCCTTGTAGGCGATCCACTCGCTCGGGAACTCGAACACGCCGATGATGCCCGTCAGCAAGATGCTCACGAAACCCACGATGGAGATGAAGTTCGTATTACGTCTCTTCAGAAAATCATAGATGAAGTAGACAGTAGGGAAAGCCAAAGCGACGATCAGGCCGTAGACAGGGCCCAACCTGTCGGCGGATGTCAATTTAGACAAAACAATCACCGGGATGACAATATTGAACACGATACTGACAAACGGGTTCTCCTTCTCTTTCTTCTTGCTCACCTCAACGTTTTCGTTAGCACTCATACCTCTATTTTTTTAGGCAAATTTCGCCAGAAAAAATGTATTTTGCAAAAGGTAGGGCAGAAAGATATGATTATTTATCACATATATTCATGCCATTTCGTCTTAAAGTTGGAATGTGCGAAAGGAATTTGTAATTTCGCGACCACAAAAAGCGAAGGTGAGTTCAACAAATTCACCGTCTTTAACAAAAAGAGACAAGGAAATGGTCAACATCTTAGCGATAGAGTCATCATGTGATGACACATCAGCAGCCGTCATCAGCGACGGATACCTTTTGTCCAACGTGATAGCGAGCCAGAAAGTGCACGAGTCATACGGTGGAGTGGTACCCGAATTGGCCTCACGCGCCCATCAGCAGAACATCATACCAGTCGTGTCGGAAGCAATCCGGCAATCCGGCATCCGGAAAGAAGACCTCAACGCCATCGCATTCACCCGAGGTCCGGGACTGATGGGATCGTTGCTCGTCGGGACCTCCTTCGCCAAAGGATTCTCCTTAGCGTTGGGCATTCCGTTAGTCGACGTGAACCACCTGCAGGCGCACATCCTCGCACACTTCATCCAGACAAAAGACGAAGAGAAGGAGTTGCCCAACTTCCCGTTCATCTGTCTGCTCGTTTCGGGTGGCAACTCACAGATTGTCTTGGTGAAAAGCTACAAGGAGATGGAGATCATTGGTCAGACCATCGACGACGCGGCGGGCGAAGCATTCGACAAGTGCGCCAAGGTGATGGGACTACCCTACCCTGGAGGACCCGTCATCGACCGTCTCGCGAAAGAGGGAGACCCGAAAGCATTCACGCTGCACAAGCCACAGATTCCTGGCTACAACTATAGTTTCAGTGGGTTGAAGACCTCCTTCCTCTACCTGTTGCGGGACGAAATCCAGAAGAACCCGAACTTCGTGCAGGAACGTCAGAAAGACCTCTGCGCCGTGTTGCAGAGCACCGTCATCGACATCCTCATGGACAAGCTCAGGAAGGCCGTGAAAGCCTATGGCATCAAGGAAGTGGCCGTGGCGGGAGGCGTATCTGCCAACTCAGGCCTGCGCGCCGCATTCGAAGACCATGCGAGACGATACAAATGGAAGATCCATATCCCTAAATTCTCCTACACGACAGACAACGGAGCCATGGTGGCGATCGCCGGGTACTACAAATACTTGGACGGAGACTTCTGCGACATCAGTCTGCCACCGTTCTCGAAAGTGAACATGTAGAGAATTAAGAAACGTAGTTCGACGAAGTCGATTTTGAATTATGAATTTTAGGGAGAAGCATTTTATTCATTTACTATTTAGCTATTTACGATTTACTATTTAGTAATATGCAGCCTCTCTCAATGAGGAGATGTGTGGTTAAATATAATAGCATTATTTGTAGAAGATACGTTCGAAACCGACTAGGCGGTCATAATCGGAACCTAAAGGTCTGTAATAGACATAGATATGATACTCGTTCTCCGTTTCCCAGAAACTACCCTCGGTACGTGAGTTCAGTCCGGAGGTGAGACCCGCCGGCACAAAAAGGTATTGGAAATTATAGCCACCGTTCTTCAGCACGGCAGTCAGTTCATACTGGTGGCGCTCATAGTTATAAACCATCTTATTCGACTCATCCAAACGTCCCTCGTTGAAGGCGCCAGAGACGTACAAAGAGCCATCCAGCCAAGGCTCCTCGAGCGGATAGGAGAAATGCACGACGGAGTAATCCACCTCCGCATCGCTCCAGACATCCTGTTGGTGCACCAAGTATCCCCCGTTCACATCCTTCCTAAACACCGATGTTTTTCCGTCCGTCATCATACCCGGGCGCATCTCCACATGGTAGTACGGGTTATGGAAGGAGATACGCTCCACGCACCCGCTGTAACGGAAACGGTGGGAGAAGTCGGCCACATTGTACTGCACACCACCTTCGAACGAGAGCTTACGTTCATCCTCAAAGACGAGCGATTCAGGCTTCACATACGTAGGTTTCAAGCCATACACCTCATTGTCGCGCCTACCATTCTGGCGGACAACCACCGTCAACTCGTCAGGCAAGGCTGTGAAATTGCCCTTGTAAAAAAGTTCGAACGCAAGGTGCTGATACTCCTTATTGACACCATAAAGAGACCTTCCGTCCACTTCACCCGTAATGTTCACCTTAGGATCCTGCTGGGAGAAGCAAGCGACAAGAAGGTTCGTCGAAGGTTCATCCACATCATAGACCTGTACGATGTAATTGCCCGAGAGCGTCAACTTCACGTCATCGTTCGGCAAAGAGAACTCGTAGTGGGAGTAGTCGAACGTAGTGTTCATGGAGATATACGGATCATCGATGATGACCTCATTCAGCCCCTCCATATAATCCATCTCATCCAATTCGGAAGGGGTCCAGTCCGCATTGCAGAACCTAACCCTATAGGCAAGATGGCGGAACTTATGCGACATCCAGTCGAAAGCCACCTTCACATGGTCGTCCGACCCCATGCGGATCACGGGGAGGTCCAGTTGGTCAGCGTTCAAGTACACCTGAATCGTCTTAATATCAGGCGTATAGGCCTTGGTCACATAGTGTTGCGCATAGGAGGTAGCGCAACAAAAACATGCACAAAGAAACAACAGAGACCCCAAAAGGAAACTACATTTTCCCAAACTCTTATAAACAAGCACTTTGCAATTCATTCTATTCTATTTTTTTCGGGAGATAATCCAATTGGACATTCTCCATCGCATTCCACATACTACCCTTCACGTTCGGGTTCATCTCCGACAACCGCTCCATCACCTCCTTCATGGTCTCGCGATGGGAAGCGGTCTCGTAAGGGCAAAGCACCTTCTGCTTCACATATTGGTGCGCCTCCGCCAATTCAGCCAGCTCATGCTCCTCGATCAAAGCCATCGGACGGATGATAGTCATGTCGAACTTATCCATCTTCAGCAGCGGAGGCATCGTGCCGAACGAGCCTTGGAAGGTGAGGTTCATCAGCAACGTACGAAGGATATCATCCTTATGATGCCCCAAAGCGATTTTGCGGCAACCCAACTCCTTCGACACATCGAAGAACCGCTTGCGACGGCTCCACGAGCAGAGGAAACAAGGGGTCTTGCGCTTATCGGTGGACATGTCGAAGGAGGTGACCGAGTGAAGGAACGAAGCCCCACACCGCTCCGCGAAAGAGCGCAAATAATCCACGTCAGACTGGTACGGGATATTGCTCATCGTGACATGCAAAGCGGTCATCGAGAAATCAACGTGGCCCGTCCGCTTATACTGTCCCAAGAGCTCCAGCAAAGCCAACGAATCCTTCCCTCCGGAAAGACCGACCAAGATATGATCACCCTCCCCAATCAGTCCATAATCCTCAACAGCCCGTTTGAACTCCTTGAAAACCTTATGGAACAAACGTCCATCCTTCGTGTTAGACATAAACCAAGCCTCATTAATAACGCACAAAAGTAACAAAATAGTCTGTTCAAATAAAAAAACGAGCCATAAACGACGCGCATTGGGAAAAATATCATCTAAAAACACTATTTTTGTAGAGTAAAAAAAAGAGATATGATAACGAGGGACGACATCATGCAGATTGGACAAATCGTGAAGACGCACGGGCTTCGGGGAGAACTGGCGTTCACCTACAAGACCGACATCTTCGACGAGGCGGATCCGCCATGCCTCATCTGCGAGTTGGACGGCATATACGTGCCCTTCTTCGTCGACGAGATCCGTATCAAAAACGACGAGACCGCACTGGTGAAGTTCGAGGGCATCGACTCAGCCGAGGAGGCGCAGGAGTTGGTCAAGGCACCCATCTTCATCGAGAAGAGGCATGTGCCGGAGGAGATCGGGCAGGACGAGGTGGAAGGCGTGGACTACTACATCGGCTTCAAGGTCTTCGACGAGAACGGAGAGGAGATCGGCGAGATAGAAGCAGTGGACGACACGTCGGAGAACGTGCTTTTCCTCGTGACCGATTCCCAAGGCGAAGAGTTTTACATCCCGGCCACCGACGAATACATCATTGAAATCGACGACGAGAAGAGGACGATGAGCATGGATTTGCCGGAGGGTCTGTTAGACTTAAACAAGTAAAAACGTAGGAAGCATGAAAGAGAACGAGATGATATTCGGCATACGCGCCATCATCGAAGCTATCCATTCGGACAAGCAGATCGACAAGATCATCATCAAGAACGATATGCAGAGCGAACTGGCCAAGGAGCTGCTCAATGCGGTGAAAGGCCACAACGCCATACAGATACAGCGCGTGCCGCTCGAAAGGCTCAACCGATACACGCACAAGAACCACCAAGGGGCCATCGCCTTCGTGAGCCAGACGGACTATCAGTTGGTGGCTGACCTCGTGCCCTTCCTCTACGAGCAAGGAAAAGTGCCCTTCTTCGTCGTCCTGGACGGTGTGACGGACGTCCGCAACTTCGGAGCCATCGCCCGCACCTGCGAATGCGCCGGCGTCGATGCGATCATCATTCCCGTGAAAGGAGGCGCATCCGTCAATGCGGACGCCATCAAGACCTCGGCGGGAGCGCTCCACACGTTGCCCGTCTGCAAGGAGAGCAGCCTGACATCCGCCCTCAAGTTCATGAAGAAATGCGGCATACGGATCATCGCCGCCAGCGAGAAAGGCACATTGCCCTACACGGAATCCAACATGAAGGACCCCGTCGCCATCGTCATGGGAGCGGAGGACAAGGGCGTTTCCCCGGAAGTGCTACGCATCTGCGACGA
This sequence comes from Paludibacteraceae bacterium, assembly GCA_017962085.1. Taxonomy (GTDB): domain Bacteria; phylum Bacteroidota; class Bacteroidia; order Bacteroidales; family Paludibacteraceae; genus UBA1181. The sequence continues at coordinate 45,203 of JAGCWA010000046.1, read as the reverse complement.
GATGGTCAGCATTCCTATCTTAGGCAAGATATCCTCCCTCAACGTCTCCGTGGCGGCCGGCGTGATGATCTATGAGGCGGTAAGACAACGTGGCGAAAAATAATCAGGAAGCACAATGAACGTTCTATACGAAGACAACCACATCATCATCGTGAACAAGAGCTGCACGGAGATCGTGCAGGGCGATAAGACGGGCGACACGCCCCTCTCGGAGATGGTGCAGGCGTATCTCAAGGAGAAGTACGCCAAGCCTGGGAACGTCTTCATCGGTGTGACGCATAGGCTGGACCGTCCCGTCAGCGGACTTGTCGTTTTCGCGAAGACATCCAAGGCGCTCAGCCGCCTGAACGAGATGTTCCGCACCCACGACCTCACCAAACGCTACTGGGCCATCGTCAAGAACAGACCACCCCAAGAGGAGGAACTGCTCACCCATTACCTCGTGCGCAACGAGCGCATGAACAAGACCTTCGTGTACGACAAGCGCGTCAAGGACTCGAAGCTCTCCAAGCTGAGCTATAAGGTCATCGCCCGCTCGGAGAACTATTACCTGCTGGAGATAGACCTGATGACGGGGCGCCACCACCAAATACGCGCGCAGCTGGCGCACATCGGATGCCCTATCCGTGGCGACCTCAAATATGGGTTCGACCGCTCCAACAAGGACGGAGGCATCAGCCTGCACGCCCGCAACATACGGTTCATACACCCCGTGTCGAAGAAGGAGATAAACATCGTGGCACCCACGCCCGACGACACCCTCTGGAACACATTCGAAGAGATACTAAGCAAGCAAAGCGAGGAGGTTCCGACCACCCCGCAAACGAATGAACATGAAGCATAGACTACTCGCCATATTACCCCTTTTCGCCACCTTCGCCCTCCACGCAGAGATCAACGAAGAGCGGTTGGTCATCCTCTTCGACTCCCTGAAGAGCTGCGAAGTAGACAGCATAAAAGACCAACTCAACAGAGAGGTACAAGCCACGTTGGGCGAAGCGCTGAAGGACGAAAACTCCTTCACCTATCCCTTCGAGAAGCTCACCAACCTAGGAAAAGTACTTTCCGACGATAAAAAGGTGAGGATCTACACCTGGTCATTCCCCTACACCGACCGCACCCACGGGTACGGAGGATTCATTCAAGTAAAGAACAAAAACAAAGTCACCACCACGCCCCTCACGCTATCCAGGGAAGCGTACCTGCCCTCCCAGCAAGGCAAGATCGCCACGACAGACTGGTACGGAGCGCTATACTACAAAGTATTCCTCGTAAAGAACAGGGGCGGGAACTATTACGTGGCGCTGGGATGGTCAGGCTACAACGCAGCATCCGACTATAAGCTCATCGAGACCCTCAACATCGACGGAAGGGGCAACGCCTCGCTCGGGAAGATGGTCTTCGAGAAGAGAGGGAAAAACGATTCCAGGATCATCCTCGAATACAGTGCGGAGGCCAAGATAGCCCTCAACTACGACGCCTCCTCCAAGCGGATCATCTTCGACCACCTATCCCCCATCGAGCCCGGCTACAAGGACATACACGTCTACTACGGTCCGGACTTCACCTACGACGCCTACAAACTGAAGAAAGGCACATGGTACTTGGAGGAGAACATCGATGCCAGAAACACACGATAACATTAAGATATAAGATATATGAAACTAAAAACTGCATTATTTCTTATGACTACAACCCTGATAGGCTCTTGCTCCAATGAGGGAGACAAAGCGACAAACACCTCCGTAGAGACGGAGTTCGAATACAAAGTGGACAAATTCGCGGATCTGGAAATCCTGCGTTACAAAGTGCCGGACTTCGAATCATTGAGTCTCAACCAAAAGAAGCTCATCTACTTCCTTTCGCAGGCAGCATTGGAAGGGAGGGACATCCTCTACGACCAGAACAACAAATATAACCTGACGATACGCAGGACATTGGAAGCCGTATTCCTCAACTACGCCGGCGACAGGAACAACAAGAACTTCGAGGAGATGATCACCTACATGAAAAGGGTATGGTTCTCCAACGGAATCCACCACCACTACGCCACGGACAAGTTCGAGCCGAACTTCAACCAAGCCTACTTCGAGATGGTCGTACGCTCCATCTCGCCAGACAAATTGCCTATCAAAGAATACGGCAACGACGTGGAGAAGATGCTGAAAGCCATCACCCCTGTCATGTTCGACAAGAACCTCTATGCCAAAAGGGTGAACCAAACAGAGGGGGAAGACCTCATCAAGACATCCGCCAACAACTACTACGAAGGGGTGACGGAGAAAGAGGTGGACGCCTTCTACGATAAGATGAGGGATCCGAACGATTCCACCCCGCTCTCCTACGGACTGAACAGCAAGCTCATGAAGGAGAACGGCCAGATTGTAGAGAAGCAATGGAAGGTCGGAGGCATGTACTCCGCCGCCATCGAGAAGATCGTAGGCTGGCTGGAGAAAGCGGCCGAGGTAGCGGAGAACGATGCACAGAAGAAGGTGATCAACTCATTGATAGACTATTACGAGACCGGTGACCTGCTGACATTCGACGAATACAGCATCCTCTGGGTAGAGGACACGGAGTCACGCATCGATTTCGTCAACGGATTCATCGAGACCTACGGAGACCCGTTGGGCATCAAGGCCAGCTGGGAATCCGTCGTCAACTTCAAGAACCTCGAGGCGACGCAGAGGACCATCACCATCAGCCAGAACGCGCAATGGTTCGAAGACCACTCGCCAGTGGATCCACGCTTCAAGAAAGACAGCGTGAACGGAGTCACCGCCAAGGTCATCACGGCCGCTATGCTCGGTGGAGATTGCCACCCAGCCACACCAATAGGCATCAACCTGCCTAACGCCAACTGGATCCGCCAGATGCACGGTTCGAAATCCGTCACATTGGAGAACATCACGGAAGCCTATGACAAGGCCTCACAAGGCAACGGATTCAACGAGGAGTTCGTCTGGAACGACGAGGAGAGGGAGCGCATCAAGAAGTACGGTTACCAATCAGACAACCTGCACACCGACCTGCACGAATGCCTCGGACACGGTTCGGGCCAACTGTTGCCAGGCGTGAGCCAGGATGCTTTGAGAGCCTACGGCGCCACCATCGAGGAGGCACGCGCCGACCTTTTCGGACTCTACTATGCGGCAGACCCTAAGATGGTCGAGTTAGGCCTATTGCCTAATATGGAAGCCTACAAAGCCGAATATTACAAATACATGATGAACGGTATGCTCACCCAACTCACCCGAATCGAGTTAGGCAACAACATCGAGGAGGCGCACATGCGCAACCGCCAGCTCATCGCGCAATGGGTATACGAGCACGGCAAGGCGAAGAACGTCGTGGAGTTGAAGGGAAAGGAGGGCAAGACATACGTGGTCATCAACGACTATGATGCGATGAGAGGACTCATCGGAGAGTTGTTAGCTGAAATACAACGCATTAAGTCAGAAGGAGACTTCAATGCAGCCAAGCAATTGGTCGAGACATACGGTGTGAAGGTAGACCCGAAGATCCACAAAGAAATCCGCGAACGCTATGCGGCCTTGAACATCGCGCCATATAAGGGATTCGTCAATCCAAGATACGAGCCGATATATGATAAAGATGGGAATATCACCGACATACAAGTAAAATATGACGAAACGTTCGTCAAACAAATGATTCGTTACTCGAAAGAATATTCCAATCTGCCGAGTCTCAACTAAAAAAAAAGATAAAATTTAAGAGATTAATTCCACAAGAAATATTACATTTGCACAACGAAGTAATTAAACGAGAAATTAAATAAAAAAGAATATATCATGAGAATTAAGAAATCACCCCAAGCAGACTTGAACAACAAACGTTCAATGTTCACCTTGATCGGTCTTGTCATCGTTCTTGGTTTAGCCTACATCTGCTTCGAATGGTCAAAAAGCACTATGGAGGATTACAACCCGAACTCAATCGTGGCAGAAGTTGCCCCTGAAGATGAGTTGGTAGATGCCACAACGCAAGACGACCAGCCGGAACCAGAACCAGAGCCAGAACCGGAGCAAGAGACACCAGATCCAGACCCACAAGAGCTTAAGGTCGTGGACGATACGGTGAAGACGACAGCGGCAGTCAAGGAAATCAATGAAAGCCAGAACAAGCCGATGGAAATGCCTAAGACATTCGATAAAGATGATGATGAAGGAGACGATGAGGTTCCATTCGTCAAAGTGGAGAAGAAGGCACAATTCCCTGGCGGACCAGACAAATTGAAGGAATATCTCTCCAAGAACTTGAGCTATCCTCAGATCGCCATAGACGAGGGTATCGAAGGAAAAGTGTTCGTGAAATTCGTCGTATCCTCCAAGGGTACCATCAAGGATGCCAAAGTCATCCGTAGTGTTGACCCTGCGTTGGATCAGGAAGCTCTCCGCGTCGTAAACGCAATGCCGGCTTGGACACCAGCCGAGCAACACAACAAGCCTTGCGCTTCTTACTTCACATTACCAGTGAACTTCGTGTTGAGCAAGAATTAATGAAGCAAAATCCAAAAGGATTATACATCAGGAGGGAAGATGATCACATCTTCCCTCTTTTTTTTAACAAGTACAGAAATTGTGGAGATAATAACGTATAAATATTCCAAAAAAAGATTAATTTCGCGCTTGCAAGAAAGAAAGGAAAAACATAACAAAAAAAACAATATAAAAACACAATGGAAATCTTAATGATTGTAGTGTTCCTGATCGGATACTCCAGTATCGCGATGGAACATCCGCTAAAGATCAACAAGGCGGCATCGGCACTGCTATTATGCGCCATTCTCTGGACCATCTACGTGCTAAACGCAGAACCTATCCTATTGGCAAGTTCAGAATTCATCGAACATTTCAACTTAAGCAGTTTGGGAGCTGCGGCAGCATCATTGCCAGACATCCATGAGAAGGTCATCAAGTACGTGACTGAAGTACAAATCATTGAAGGGCTCGGAGATGTGGCCTCAACCCTATTCTTCCTCATGGGTGCGATGACCATCGTCGAACTCATCGACGCACATAGGGGATTCTCCATCATCACCGACAGAATCACCACGCAGGACAAGAAGAAGCTCTTGTGGATGCTCTCCTTCATCACCTTCTTCATGTCGGCCGTATTGGACAACCTCACGACCACCATCGTGATGGTCATGTTGCTCCGCAAACTCGTCGCTGACAAGTCAGAGAGGTGGAGATTCGCCTGCCTGATCGTCATCGCAGCCAACGCTGGTGGAGCCTTCTCCCCTATCGGTGACGTGACCACCATCATGCTTTGGGTGAAGGGTAACATCACCACCGCAGGCGTGATCCCGAACCTGTTCATTCCTTCCTTATTCGCCATGATCATTCCATTGATGATAGAGACCATCACCATCAAGGGAGATGTGGTGGCGCCTAAGGGGACCTCCAGCAGCACCAGCACGACGGACATCATCACGGACAAGGAAAGAAAGACGATATTCATCCTCGGAATCGGTGCTTTGGTCTTCGTGCCAATCTTCAAGACCATCACCCACCTGCCTCCATTCATCGGTGTATTGTTCGGTTTAGGTGTGCTTTGGGTATACACGGAATTGCTCTACCACAAGAAGAAACAAGTGCCTGAGAACGCGAAGGCCAGAATCTCCGTAGTGTTGAAAAAAGTGGACTTCACCACCATCCTATTCTTCCTCGGTATCCTGATGGCTGTAAACGCCCTGCAATGCGCTGGAATCCTCGCCGAATTGGCAAGCTTCCTCGACAGGACAGTGGGCAATCCATACCTCATCGACATCATCATCGGTGTGCTCTCCTCCATCGTGGACAATGTGCCATTGGTTGCGGGCTGCATGGGTATGTATGACATCACCGCTACGGGTATGCTCGCAACGGACGGTGTATTCTGGATGTTCTTGGCTTACTGCGCAGGCGTGGGCGGTTCCATCCTAATCATCGGTTCTGCGGCCGGCGTCGTTGTCATGGGTCTTGAGAAGGTGGATTTCGGATGGTACCTGAAGAACATCTCTCTCCTCGCCTTCATCGGCTACATTTCCGGAGCAGGGGTCTTCATCCTGCAAGAAGAGGTGATCCGACCATTGTTCGGTCTATAACGAAACACAAAACGATAGAAAAAAGGGATACCCATGGTTTTCATGGGTATCCTTTTTTTTACAGGGTAAAACATATAAAACGCATCGCATTGTGGAGACGATTGCACATCGTCTCTACGGACGGTCAATCATAGAACCATGGATAGCTGGATTCTTTTCCTCTCCAGATCCACATTGATGACCTTCACCTCCACATGCTGGTGCAGGGAGACCACGTCGGCAGGGTTGCTGACGAAATGGTCCGCCATCTGGGAGATATGCACCAAGCCATTCTCCTTCACGCCTATATCGACAAAAGCGCCGAAGTTAGTGACATTCGTGACAATGCCAGGATAAACCTGCCCGATCTTCACATCCTCGATCACGTGGATGGTAGGATCGAACTCAAACACCTTGATGGCCTTGCGTCTGTCCAAACCAGGCTTGTCGAGCTCCTCCATGATATCGTTCAAGGTAGGCAGACCCACCTTATCGCTCACATAATCATTCAGGTTCAACTGCTTCTTCAACTCCTTGTTTTGAATGAGCTCGGCAACGGAGCACTTGAGCGACTTCGCCATCTTCTCCACGATACCGTAGCTCTCCGGGTGCACCGCCGTGTTGTCCAACGGATTTTCCGCGTCAGGGATGCGTAGGAAGCCCGCACACTGCTCGAAAGCCTTGTTCCCTAGGCGAGGAACATCCATCAACTGCTTACGCGAGGAGAACGCACCATTGGCGGCACGATAGTCCACGATGTTCTGCGCCAACTGCGGGCCAAGTCCTGAAATATAGTTCAGCAGATGCTTGCTCGCCGTGTTCAGGTTCACCCCCACAAGGTTCACGCTATTCTCCACCGTCTGGTCCAACGAACGCTTCAGCTTCGTCTGGTCCACGTCATGCTGGTATTGCCCCACACCGATAGACTTGGCATCGATCTTCACCAATTCCGCCAAGGGGTCCATCAGGCGACGGCCGATGGAGACCGCCCCGCGCACCGTCACGTCGTAGTTCGGGAACTCCTCCCTAGCCACCGCCGAAGCGGAGTAGATGGAGGCGCCACTCTCGCTCACCACGAAAACCTGCACCTTGCGGTCGAACCGTATGCTTTGGATGAATTGTTCCGTCTCACGGCCCGCCGTACCATTACCGATGGAGATCGCCTCGATCTTGTACGCCTCCACCAGCTTCGATATCTTCGTCATCGCCTGCGCCCGCTCGTTCTGTGGCGGGTGCGGATAAATTGTCTCATTGTGCAATAGATTGCCTTGCGCATCCAGACAAACCACCTTACAGCCCGTACGATAGCCAGGGTCGATCGCCAACACCCGCTTTTCGCCCAACGGAGGAGAGAGCAATAGTTGGCGCAAGTTCTCCGAGAAAACCTTAATCGCCTCGTCGTCCGCCTTCTCCTTCATCGTGGCGGAGAACTCCGTCTCGATGGAAGGCTTGATCAAGCGTTTATAAGCGTCCGCCACCGCCATCTCAACCTGCTTGGAAGACTCCGTCCTGCCCTTCACGAACAAAGGATTCAGCCTATTCAGTGCGGCATCAGTCTCCGGAGAGATGTCCACCCGCAAGAAACCCTCCGCCTCGCCGCGGCGCATCGCCAACAGACGATGGGAGGAACAACGGCGGGCCGGCTCCTTCATGTCGAAGTAGTCACGGTACTTCTCCGCCTCCTTCTCCTTGCCCTTCACTACCTTCGATTGGATAACAGCCTCATGCGAGAAGAGGCTACGGATACGTCCGCGAGCGTTCTCCTGCTCGCTCACCCACTCCGCGATGATGTCACGGGCGCCCTGCAACGCATCCTCCACATCCTGCACGTCCCCTTTCACGAAAGGCAACGCCTTGCCCTCCACATCGTTGTTCACCTGGCACATGAGTATCTTGGCCAAAGGCTCCAATCCTTTGCTTCTCGCCACCTCCGCACGGGTACGACGTTTCGGTTTATAGGGAAGGTAGATATCCTCCACCTCCGTCAGGGTCACACACGCCTCTATACGCTTCTTCAGCTCAGGCGTGAGCTTGCCCTGCTCCTCGATGCTCTTCAGGACGCTCGCCTTGCGCTTCTCCAGCTCGACAAGCTTCTCGTACTGTATCTGTATCTCTTGGATGTCCACTTCGGTAAGACCGCCCGTCATCTCCTTACGGTAGCGGCTGATGAACGGGATGGTCGCCCCGTCCGACAAAAGTTTCAATGTATTCGCCACTTGTTTCTGCTGGATGTTCAGCGTCTGGGCGATAATAGAGTCAAACTGCATAAAAAGATATTTAATATTGATTTCCAATCCCTGTGGCGGCATAATCCGCCCAAGTCAGTGGGATCTCTGCCAATCGTTCTATGATCTCCTATACAAAGTTACACGATTTTTCAGCATTTACAATATTTTTTACGGCACGAAACGAGAAGGCGATTGACAGAAAAAAAACAGAGGAGTCGAAACGCATCGCCTCCTCTGCTATAATAACCCAAAAATACTGCAATCAAAAGTAAGGTTCTTCTTCGTAAAGGTAAAGTTACATGGTTTTCTAAAAGTATTAATATCATTGAACGTCACAAAGATAGTGTGAAGAGCACGTGCGGACATGGACAATCGTCCCAAAAGGATGGATTATTTCGTCAAAAAAGGGGCGTCATCCCTTTTCGGAAGACGCCCCAGAAACACATCTGCTTATGTCAACGTTTATTTATACGGCTCATTCACAATCATGTAGCCTCCCGTCACAGGCAGGAACCAAGTGTCGGCGCCATACCAATAGAGGCGGTTGTTGACAACTACTCTCTTGCTGCCCTCCGGCAACGTGGTGACGATATTAGCGTCAGGGAGCAACACATCATCCTCCGGGCTGCCAACGATAACATAGCCCTGTGCGGTAGGCATGAACCAAGTCTCGTTGTAGTTGTAGTAAGTGACACCGTTGACAACAACTGCCGAAGCACCTACAGGGAGGACTTGCACGTATACTTCGTTTGCGGCAGCCACTGGTCTGTCAATCACCACATATCCGCTCACGCCTCTTCTGGCGAACCATACGCCGTTGCCGTACCAGTAATCAACACCACCCAAATTAACAGTCACGCAGGCGAACGGCAAAGCAGTCAGTACCAAGTTTACTGGACGATGGATCAACTCGAACCCAAAGGTTGGGTGCTGACGATAGAAGTGTCCGTTGTGGACGTAGAACCTAACTCCGTGGGAGTCAACGAAATGATGCGCACGAGGGTGCATGGCTGAACGATAAGGTCTGCCGTTATGGTACACGATCGGAGAGTGTCCGCGAGGAACGACTACCGGATGTGGGTGATGAGTCCTCGGACGAACCGCTGCATGAGGAGCAGGTCCGTGGTGAGGGGCAGGACCTCTATGCACAGCTGGTCCGTGGTGAGGGGCAGGACCTCTATGCACAGCTGGTCCATGATGAGGCGCTGGAGCCTTAGGAGCGTGAGAGACAGCCGGAGCACGATGATGTGCTGGTGCCGGAGCTGAAGGTCTGTGCTGAGGAGCCGGAGCACCTCCACGGGGAGCAGAAGCCTGTGGTTGACGAGGACCGGTATTGCTTGACCTAGGCGCAGCTGAGTGCGGAGGACGTTGCTGTGCGATTTGCGGACGTTGTGCAGGAGCTGGAGAAGCCGCCTGATGACGTTGTCCGAAATTTCCCCCACGAGGTGCGGCGCTGTGCTGCGGAGCGACCCCGTTGCCTACCCTGCTCTGACTAGGAGCGGAGTGTCTGCTGTTAAACGACGATTGGTTATTCTGTCTGTGCGTTGGTGCATTGTTAATATTGTTATTACTGCGAGAACCATTTCTCATTTCCATTCTTTGTTGTCCGCCCTGACGACCACCATGTCTTTGGGCGGTTGCTGAGGTGCAAACCATTACCAAAACTGTAATGAGAATTGCGATAATCTTATTTGTTTTCATGACCGTAAAATTTAGAACGTTTTACATTTTGTTTCCTATCAAAAATAGTACAAACTCCATGCCAAAACAAGCGGATTTTACTGATTATCACCAATTTACGGACTAATCAGGCAAAACAATCGATGAAACAGGCATTTCGTTCGACGAAGCCCCTAATTACACAGCGTATAGAGGTCTTTTCTAGGGTTAATAACCATCAACGGAACGACGGATTTCTTTATAACCTTCAATTCCTTCGGACCGAAAAGAATGTCGTCCATGCCATAATCGCGCGACGCGGAGATCATCAAAAGGCTCGCATCCAACTCCATCACCCGGTCCACAGCCTCCAATTCCACCTTGAAACTATTCTTCTTCGCCTCCACATTTTCATACTCCACGGAGCCTTTGTCCATCAACGCTTTGATCGCCTCCGCGTTCTGTTGCGCCCGCGTGCCATAGTCGTTGGCCACCATCAACATGATGTGCGAGTGGAAGTGCATGCCCATACCACGGCAGAAGACGCCCTTCTCGCGCTCCTCCACCAAGAAACCAATCGGCACGAGCACACGGTCGAAAGCGATTTGTTGCCCTGGTTTCACGAAATAGTAAGGAATCCTCAACTCACGGCAGAGCTTCAACTGGTTGAGCGGCTTATTGAATGGCGGCACATCGGAGACCTCGAAGATCAGGATGACCGCCTCCACGAATTCCATGAAATCCGTGAAATCATCATCCAACACGAAATAGTTGACGGGGAAACCGATCCGACACTTCCACGACTCGAACGCATTCTCATAAAAAGAGGAGTTCTCTTTTCTATCCAACACGCCCAACAAACATATCTGCTTGTCGTGGGCGTCCGCTAACTTCTTAGCCAACTCCAATGCTGTCTCCGGGAAGTGGTCGGGATGAGCGGCCACATAAATCTGCTCCTTAGGCAATTCTTCAACTTTCAACATATCGTATTCCTTTTCGTGTATGCAAAAATAAAATTAAGAGTTAAGAATTAAAAATTTAAAGGGAAGAAACGTCGATTCAACCCGCACGCTTTCCTCCACAAAAAAAGGAGGAAACCATAAGACTTCCTCCCTTTCTCGAAGATATTTAAACAAAAATTATTTTGTCTTTTGTTGTGCCGCATAGCGCAGGTTCAACTGCTCTATCACGTCGTGTGTGATGTTCAGGGCCTCATCGGCGAACAACACATTGTCGGAATTCGCATTGCTCAAGATAAGTTTGAAACGCTTGTCCGCATTGTAGATTTTGAAGAAAGCGGCCACGGTATCGCGCAACTGGATATTCATCTTCAGTTGCTCGTCCATCAGTTCCTTCGTCAGTTTCTTCTCCAGCAACTGCAGATCCTGATCTTGTTTGTAGAGGTTAGCCTGTTCGCTCTGCAAGGTGGCCTCCGTCAGGAATCCGCCCGCCTGGTACTTCTTTTGGAACGCCTCATAATCCTTTTGGAGCTTCACTTGAGCGTTCGCCAGCTCCTTGCGGGACTTCTCCTCCCTCTTCAACAAGACCTCGTTCAGCTTCTTGGCGAAGTCATACTCGAGCAAGAGGGAATCCACATCCACGTATGCCACAGGGAAAACGGATGCAGTCTTCTCGGAAGCTTCATCAGCAGGGCTTTCAGTACTTACAGAAACAGAATCCGAAGAATCGGTCGGCTCCTGCGCAGATGGTTTGCCCTTACAACCATAAAATGATAAAATGGCGAGTGCAACAAACGCCACAAAAAATGAGTTAAAATACTTCATATCTTAATAATTTACTTTCCGTCAAATCCAGCGGCATCCTCCGATTCCTCAGGGTCAGCCTTCACCTTGGACGTAGCGTTCCGCCGCGCCAGGGCGTCCTGCGTCTGCACGCAATAAATGCCCTTCTTGGCCAAGGCCTTGTTCCCTCCGACGTGCATGTCCGGGAATTTCCTCTTCCTCGAGAAGAAAGTCTGTACACCCAACAAGAGGAGCGACAAACCGACAATCACCAACGTGATGACCATAAGGATTCCGAAACCTTTCATAGACACGAACGCTTAAAACTTACAGAGTCCAATTTACATACACTAAAGCCCTCCATGAGGCTTTCGCACCGCAAAGATAAAACCAAACAAAAATTCCGCAACCAATTCCAAAGAAAAATCGGAGAAGGCGAGCCCCTTTTTATATATTTTTAAGAGAACAGGCACAAAAAACAAGAAAAGCGGGCGCCCCGAGAGAGACACCCGCCCAAAACATTCATGATAAAGTAAAAATCAATGGTGGAAGAGACGCACATGGGTGAAGGCCATCGCCATCCCATATTTGTCGCACGTCTCGATGACATTGTCGTCACGGACGGAACCACCCGGCTGCGCGATGAAACGCACACCGCTCTTGTGGGCCCGCTCGATATTATCGCCGAACGGGAAGAACGCGTCTGAGCCCAACGCCACATTGTCCATCTTGGCCAGCCAAGCCTTCTTCTCCTCGCGGGTGATCGGCTCCGGCTTCACAGAGAAGAACTGCTCCCACATGCCATCAGCCAACACATCCTCGTAATCATCAGAGATGTAGACATCGATAGTGTTGTCACGGTCCGCACGACGGATACCCTCCTTGAACGGCAAGGACATCACCTTCGGATGCTGGCGAAGGAACCAGATGTCCGCCTTGTTGCCTGCCAAGCGGGTACAATGGATACGGGACTGTTGGCCCGCACCGATACCGATGGCCTGACCATCCTTCGCGTAGCATACAGAGTTGGACTGCGTATATTTCAGCGTGATCAGCGCGATGAGGAGGTCACGTTTCGCCTCCGCGGTGAAGGTGTTCACCTTTGTAGGGAACTCCGTGAACAAGGATTCATCGATCTTCACCTCGTTTCTTCCCTGCTCGAAAGTCACGCCGAACACCTGCTTACGCTCGATCGGGTTAGGCTTGTAGGAAGGATCGATTTGTATCACGTTATAGGTGCCCTTGCGCTTGTTCTTCAGGATCTCCAGCGCACGCTCCGAATATCCTGGAGCGATCACACCATCCGACACCTCGCGGTTGATCAGAAATGCAGTCTCCTCGTCACACTCGTCAGACAAAGCGATGAAGTCTCCGTAAGAAGACATACGGTCCGCACCCCTGGCACGCGCATAGGCGGTAGCCAAAGGAGAGAGTTTCGCATCGTTCACGAAATAGATTTTCTTCAGCGTCTCCGACATCTCCACCGCCACAGCGGCACCAGCCGGACTAACATGCTTGAAGGAAGCCGCAGCGGGTAGCCCCGTGGCCTCCTTCAACTCCTTCACCAACTGCCAGCTATTGAAGGCATCCAGGAAATTGATATAACCCGGACGGCCATTCAAGACCTGAATCGGTAACTCGCCATCCTCCATGTAGATTCGGGAAGGCTTCTGGTTGGGATTACACCCATACTTCAACTCTAATTCTTTCGCCATTTTAGCTATTTATTAAAAACCGGGGAGACAAAGGAATCTCCCCATCAATCATTATCGCTCGTAGTGCTCCTCTACCCTACGGTCTATCCGATAGCCCCAATCATCCACATACCAATCGTAGTAGACAAGGGTCATAGACCAATGGGAGATGTAGTCGATTTGATAGAACCACTCACCATCACGGGTGGCGATACGCAACTCTCCGCCGTGGCAGTCCCAGTGTCCATGATCCCAGTCCGAGTAGACACGTCCGAAACGGGAGACGAAAGTGCTCTTTATCGACAGATCACCGTCATAATGGAAGCGGAGGGAAAGCTCCTCACCCGCATAGTCCGTATAAACTGCGCCACCAGGCACATCATCATGATAGACCGTCTTGGTCCAATGCCACGAATCCCCTACCAGAAGATCCTCATCCCGCTCATCGTCATAGTATCCGACGCACGAACACATTGCGAAAAGAGGAAGGGCAAATATGAGTTTGTACAATATACTTTTCATGACGTTTAAAATTAGTGGGTTATTAAATCACTTACAAAATTACGAATATTACATACATCTCCATACGCAATCGACCAAATGCCCGAAATCATGGACGAATCGCCCATTCCAGCACAGATTCGAGGCTTTCCACCCCCTTTCCAGAGCGTCTCAATCGGTCGCCTGGGAAGGTTGCGCCGATGGGAGCACCTCCCCGATGGCTTGATATTCGGAATCGCACAACGCCTTGTCTTTCTTCAGCAACGGCTTGCCACTGAAGCTATATCCAAGACTCCATGCGATGAATTGCGCCTTCGACAAATAGGCGGCGCGCACTCCCACGCCTGCGTACAGAGGTCCTCTTGGGTGGATCTTCACACCAATCACCTCATACAGCCTCGTCAGGCTCTCATTGCCATGTATGATATCATAACCAATATTCAAGTAAAAAGAGAAGCCGTACATGATCAATTCGTTCTTCACCGAAAGACCAAGGTTGAAACGGTCCCGCTTATCGCCCAGCCAGACCCGCTCATACATTTTGCCATCCGCCGGATCCATCACATAATCGGCATGCGCCCCCACGCTCTCGTCATACATGAAATCCATGCTCAATCCGCAACGGTAACGATACGACCAACGCAACATCGGGGCATAACTGAAGGCGAAAATAGGATGTCTGTATTGAACGTACTGCGTGCTTAGGTTCGTTCCCCTCCCGTCGTAATAGATCTGGCGGAAAGAGCGCGTAAGGGAGATGTCATGCTCCAAATGCAAAGGGACATACGGCGCGCGAGGGGAAGTATCCCTACGGACCCGATTCTCCGAATCATGCAGGTTGTAAGCCAATGCGGCAGAGACCGCGTAATTGTTCAGTCCACGGTTAGGCATAGCGGTGGCACCGTTGGAAAAATGGGTGAGCGAGACGCCCGCCTTCAAATCCAATCCACCAGGGATGACGAACTTGAGATAAGGGAAGAGGGAGATATGCGCGTTATGCTTCCATCCCACCGCCACATTATCAGGGTTCTTGAATCTATCGTAGTGGTTCCAATTGGTGGAATAGCCAAAATTGATTTCATAATTCAGTTTCAACCAATTCGTCAGTTGGAAGATCCTAGCGCCATACGTGCCGAAGACTGAGAAAGGCTTGCCCAACCGTTCGTCATGGAAACGAGGAAACGCGATACCCACCCCATAGTACGGATTACGGTAAGCCCGCGCCTGCCAGCGGTCTGGTCTGACGCCGCAATTCATTTGGACGATGACATCGGAGAAATCATGCACCTCCCGCTCCTTCGAATATTCCCACGTCTGCCGGGAGAGATCGAAATGGCCGCCCTTCACGAAGTCATTGGTCGGGAACACGCCACCAACATCCATCCTCACCCCCCACGACAGCGGCATCCTCGGCTTCTCCTCACGCTTTGAGGATTCACCCGCTAAGGCATCAATGGAGAGAAGGGTCAACCACCCGACAACAATCAACAGACGCGAATAATACATATTACGACACTAAAACATTCAAAAACTACTTTCCCGTGGGCAACATTTCCCTAAAGCCCACAAGGCGACCATTCACAAGGGAAAAACCATAGACTTCCATCAGGCGGAACAATCGCCGAAAATTCGACCGCAAAAGTAAGAAAAACATGGCACTGACACGAATCCAATTTGCTTTTTTTTAAAATTCAACCTATTTTTGCAATAAACAAAAAAACAGAAAACGATGAAAAAAGCAATACTATTCATTTTCGCCTTACTGACCACAAGCATCTTGAATGCGGAAATCCAGCGTCCTGTCAAATGGAACATTTCCTGCAGTGAAATAGACAAAAACAACACGGTAACCATATCTTTCAAAGCCAACATAGACGACGGCTGGCACATCTACGGCATGGAAATGCCCAAAGACGGTCCCATCCCGACCAGCTTCAACTTCACGCTCAATAGAGGGGCCACACCTACCGGCTCCACAACAGCCAACAAGAAGACAAAATGCGGAATGGACGACCTGTTCGGCATGGAACTCTGCGAATACAGCGGAGCGGTCACCTTCCAGCAAAAGATGAAGGTCTCCCAAGAGAACGGGTACAAGATCGTCGGATACGTGGAATACATGGCTTGCGACAACACCAACTGCCTCTCCCCAACCAAAGAGGAATTCTCCTTCGAGATGGCAGGACAGAAAAAAGAGGCCACAGCAGCAGCTCCTGAGGAGACAAAGAGCACACCTCAACAACAGGACACCGCTTCGGCAACCATAGGGTCACTCAATTCCACGCAGGAGGCCAACGACACGTGGAAACCTGTGATTGACCAGATGAACTCCAACGAGACCGAAGGAGAGCCAAGGGAGCAATCCTTACTGGGTATTTTTCTCTTGGGATTGCTCGGAGGTCTATTAGCCGTCCTCACCCCTTGCGTATGGCCGATCATTCCTACGACGGTCAGCATCTTCATGAAACAGGATGGAGACGAACGCAAAGGGAAGATAAGCGCTCTCCTCTTCGGAGCATCCATCATCCTCATCTATGTGGGCTTGGGCATCATCCTCACGTTACTGTTCGGAGCCAATGTGCTCAACGACATAGCCACGGGCGCCTTCATCAACATCCTCCTCTTCGTCCTGCTTGTCGTCTTCGCGATCGCCTTCTTCGGAGGATTTGAGCTCTCCCTGCCTGCCTCCTGGAGTACCAAGCTCGAGAACAAAGCGGACGAGAGCACAGGTATCGTCAGCATCCTCTTCATGGCGCTGACCCTTGTGATCGTATCCTTCTCATGCACTGGACCACTGATCGGAACGCTTCTGGTGGACGTCTCCTCCGGACATAGCATCCTGCCGCCAGTGATAGGCATGTTAGGATTCTCCATCGCGCTCGCCGTGCCATTCACACTCTTCGCCTTCTTCCCAAGCCTGGTGAAGAAAAGACCTAAGTCCGGAAGCTGGCTGAACACGACCAAGGTGCTGTTAGGTTTCTTCGAACTCGCCTTCGCCTTCAAGTTCCTCTCCGTGGCCGACATGTCATACGGTTGGGGCATCCTCAGCAGGGAGACATTCCTCTGCATCTGGATCGTCATCTTCGCCATGGCTGGATTCTACATCCTAGGCAAGATCCGCTTCAAAGACGAGGAGCCATTAGAGGGGATATCGGTCTGGAGACTATTCGGAGGTGGAGCCGCATTGGCCTTCGCCATCTACTTGGTTCCTGGATTGTGGGGCGCACCGCTCAAGGCCGTTAGCGCGTTCGCACCGCCGATCAAGACGCAGGACTTCAACCTGCAGACGACGGAAGAGGCCCAATTCAACGACTACGACGAAGCCATCGCATACGCCCAAGAGACGGGCAAACCTATATTGGTGGACTTCACCGGCTACGGCTGCGTGAACTGCAGGAAGATGGAGACCGCCGTTTGGAACAAGCCGAGAGTGAGCGAACTGATCGACAACGATTTCATACTCGTATCCCTCTTCGTGGACGACAAGCGCAAACTACCAGAGCCTCTCACCCTCAAAAAGGGAGACAAGGAGGTCGAAGTGAGCACCTACGGAGAGAAGTGGAGCTTCCTCGAAGAGTACAAATTCGGAGCCAACGCCCAGCCTTTCTACGTGATCCTCGACAAAAACGGAAACGCCTTAAGCAAATCGATGGGCTTCACCGAGGAGGTGGACAAATTCGTGAAATTCCTCCAAGACGGATTGGAGAAGCATAAGGAGGCAAACTCCATCACGCCCTTCTCGATAAAAACATTAGGAGAATAATTCAATAAACCAATACGCATCATGACAGAAGATCTTTTGAAGAGACGTTCCATTCGCAAGTTCAAGGAGAGCGACGTGCCAGACTCCCTGCTCAATGAGTTGTTCACCGCCGCATTCCAGTCCTCGACGACGGGTAACATGCAGCTGTACAGCGTCATCGTGACACGGGACAAGAAAAAGAAGGAAGAACTGGCACCCGCCCACTTCAACCAACCCGCCTATGCGAACGCTCCTATCATCCTGACCTTCTGCGCGGACTTCAACCGATTCACCCGATGGTGCGAGCAGAGGAACGCCACACCAGGCTACGACAATGCGGAATCGCTCATCTGCGCCATCCTCGACACCACCATCGCCGCCCAAACCTTCTGCGTGGCGGCGGAAAGGAAAGGGTTAGGAATATGCTACTTGGGCACCACCACCTACAACCCTGGAGAGATCGCCAAGGTGC
Source organism: Paludibacteraceae bacterium (assembly GCA_017962085.1). GTDB lineage: Bacteria > Bacteroidota > Bacteroidia > Bacteroidales > Paludibacteraceae > UBA1181. The sequence goes on along the minus strand of JAGCWA010000046.1, from coordinate 27,077 downwards.
TGAATCTCCCTAAGTTGGTGGTTCCTATCGTGACACTCTCCGTAGGGTACCCGGACGAGAATCCGCCCGTGTCGGACAGACTGCCGCTTGAGGGAATCGTACACTACGAGACGTACAAAGACTATACCCCTGAACGCATCGACCAACTATTCCAAGGGAAAGAATCTTTGCAGGAGAACAAAAACTTCGTGAAGGAGAACGGCAAGGAGAACCTCGCGCAAGTCTTCACGGACGTGCGGTACACGAAAAAGGACATGGAGTTCTTCTCCCAAAAACTGAAAGAGTTCATCAAGGAGCAAGGATTTGGATAATTATGAATTTTGAATTATGAATTAAGAATTGAAAAGAAAAGTCAATGCTTTTGCGTAAAAATTTTTTCTTATGAAATTTTTTTCGTAATATCGTGACCGAATTATATAAACAAAAAAACAAGGACTGTGAATACAAAAGAAATCATAGCGGAAATAAAAGCACGGCTACAAATCGATGCTGAGACTTCGGACTCGTTATTCAGAGGCTTTGCCGAAGCATTAAAGAAAGAACTACTTGCCAACAATGTAGTGTCGCTCCAAGGATTCGGGTCGTTCGAGGCAAGACGGAAAGCGGAACGCATCTCCGTCAACCCCACGACGAAAAAAAGAATGCTGATCCCCCCAAAACAGTCCATCGCATTCAAACCAAGCGGCACAATGAAAGAGAAGTTTAATCAGTAGTCCCATATCATGAACAACAAAGTCACACTACAAGATTTAGCGGATCAACTATCCGCAATTTCCGGACAATCCAAAAAACTTTCCGAAGGTTTTCTACGAGCTCTCACCGAGATAGTGGAAGAGGCACTCGCCAAAGACGGTATCGCCAAAGTAAAAGGAATCGGCACATTCAAAATTGTCGCCATCGAAGAAAGGAAAAGTGTTAGCGTGACTGATGGTAGCGCAGTCATCATCCCTGCCCACAAAAAGATCACCTTCACGCCCGAAAAGGAACTTAAGGAAGCTGTGAACAAACCGTACGAAGACCTCGAGACCTACGTGCTCCCGAACGACGGACCAGTGGACGGGCCATTCATCGACGAAGATGACGAAGAGGGGGAAGACTTGACCTCCGCAACGGACTACACAACCATCAACCCTGTGGAAACAAGCGCTTGGACAAGTTCCGCCAACGCTAGCACCACTCCAAGCGAACCAACCGTGACACAGCCCCCGGTCTCAACCATCGAGACGAAAACGGAGACACCGCAGGCGTCCCAGCCTGTATCCTCCCCAAGTCCGGCAGAGCCTGTCACACCTTCGTACAACTACACTTCAAACGCATACTCGACTCCTGGTGCGGGCACTCCGACAGCTGGAGAAAACATAACATCCAACAACTCGACAGAGACGGTTGACGCACAATCCCCTATTCAGGAGACAACCACCCCACCCGTGTCCGAGCCTACACCAACGCCTGAGCCGACAATCACATACACCGCCACACCTGCGCCTGAGGCTTCGTTAGCCAATGAGCCAGTGACGGAGACTTGCGCCCCTGTAGGTCACACGCCTGCCGAGGAGATTAAACAGACGGCTGAGAACACCACTCCAATCGTGGAGCCTCAGCAGACCACCACTGCTTCAAGCGTGGAAACACCGCAGGCCACAGCCTATACTGCCCCAAGTGAGGAAACACCGCAGGCAAGCACATCCACCGTTTCTAGCGTGGAAACACCGCAAGCCACAGCCTATACCGCCCCAAGCGCGGAAACACCGCAGGCAAGCACATCCACCGCTTCTAGCGTGGAGACACCGCAGCCTACGGCAGATGCGGCCACTACTCCAAGCGAGGAATCGGTGAAACAGGGAGAGCCAACCGCCTCCCAAGAGCCTCAAGGAGAGGCAGAGCAACCAGTTCAGGCTGAGGTGAAGGAGGAACCGATTCAAAACGCCGCACCGACCGACAATGCGGGAGAAGCGACAGACAAGAAGGAAGAGCCGACCGCAACCGCCACGGCCAACGAACCTGCGGCACAAGCAACAGACTCAACGCAACAAGCGACACAGGACGGACAAGCGCAGGCAGCGGCAGCGGCGGCAACGACCAGCGGTAGCCACAACGGCAAGCACAAGCACCACAAGAAGAAAAAAGAGCGCAACAAAGGCCTATTGGCTGTCATCATCATATTAGCACTGCTAATCATCGCCTGTCTGGTATACGCCCTGCAAAGCAACAAAGGCTTCTCCAACGGCCTGAACGACCTCAAGGGGAAAATCACAGGCATATTCTCCGACAAGCAACCCGTACCAGTCGTGGTGGACAGCGCCTTGGTGAAAGACACGATTTCCAAGGAGCAAGCCGAGGTGGACGAGTTCTTCGAGGAGAAGACGGAAGACATGTATGAGGCGGCACAGGCCGACCAGGAATTCCCAATGGAAGTTGAGGAAGAACAGAATTGGGACTGGTTCGAGGAAGGTGTGAAGAAGTTCATCAAGAAGGAATATCCGAAACTCAATTTCGAAGTAAAGGGAGAACCGATCATGGACACCATACGCAGGGGACAAACCCTCACCTCCATGTCTCGCAAACACTACAATGGCGTGAAGGACTTCTGGGTCTACATCTACCTCTACAACAAAGACGTGATCCGCCGCCCGGACGACGTGTCGGTCGGCACACCGATCAAGATTCCTCAGTTGGACGAGTCTGTCATCGACCCGAACTCCTACGTGAGCATCAATGCGGCGAAGGACGTCAAAGAGAGCTATCTGAGGCTCTTCAACTAAAAGGGAAGATAAAACAGCAAAGCCACCTGAAAAGATTTTTCAGGTGGCTTTTTTCATGAATAGAGATGAAAAGTTAAAGCAATTTAAAAAAATTATAATTGTTATTAAACAGGTGAAAAGATAGGCTATTATTTTGTACATTTGCGTATCAGTATATGTGTAAGTGAAAAACGATTGACTAGAAAATATAAATATTAAAAACAAAACAATATGAATCAGGCATTACAGGCAATAGACTTCAAGGCTCTGGATTCCAAAATCAAGGAGCATAGCGAGTTCGTAGACCTTTTGACGATGGGCATGAACAAATCCATCGTAGGACAGAAGCATTTAGTGGAATCATTACTCATCGGACTATTGGCCGACGGTCACGTCCTGCTAGAAGGCGTACCGGGATTGGCGAAGACATTGGCCATCAAGACATTGGGCAAACTGATCGACGCAAAATACAACAGAATCCAGTTCACGCCAGACCTTTTGCCGGCCGACGTGATCGGTACCATGATCTACAGCCAGAAAACAGAGGAATTCAGCATAAAGAAGGGACCTGTATTCGCCAACCTGGTCTTGGCGGACGAGATCAACCGTGCGCCTGCCAAAGTGCAGAGTGCCTTGTTGGAGGCCATGCAGGAGAGGCAAGTGACCATCGGTGAGGAGACCTTCAAGTTGCCTTCCCCATTCCTCGTATTGGCCACCCAGAACCCAATCGAGCAGGAAGGAACCTACCCATTGCCTGAGGCGCAATTGGACCGTTTCATGCTGAAGGTGCACATCACCTACCCGAAACCAAAGGAGGAGATGGATATCATCAAACAAAATATCCAAAGGGAAGAGGTGAAGATCACCCCTGTCCTGAAACCGGAAGACATCATCAAAGCGAGAAAGGTCGTACAGGAAGTCTACGTGGACGAAAAGATCGAGCGCTACATCGTCGACATCGTTCATGCCACCCGTTTCCCTAAGGAGAAGAACCTCGCCCACCTGCAGGAGATGATCGCCTTCGGAGGATCACCTCGTGCATCCATCAACTTGGCGTTGGCGGCCCGCACATACGCATTCCTCATGAAGAGAGGCTACGTCATCCCAGAGGACGTGAGAGCCATCGCGCACGACGTGCTGAGACACCGTATCGGTCTGAGCTACGAGGCGGAGGCGAACAACGTGACCAGCGAGGACATCATCAGCGAAATCATCAACGCGGTGGAGGTACCGTGATCAAAGAAGAAACAGCTGAATTCAAACTGAGATGCAAGACACTAACGAAATAATCAAGAAGGTCCGGAAGATCGAGATCAAGACCAAAGGCCTTTCGCGGAACATCTTCGCAGGAGAGTACCACACCGCCTTCAAGGGGCGTGGTATGACCTTCGCCGAGGTGCGCGAATACCAATACGGCGATGATATCCGAAACATCGACTGGAACGTGACGGCACGTTTCAACAAACCTTTCGTCAAGGTGTTCGAAGAGGAGAGGGAAATGACCATGATGCTCCTTGTCGACGTGTCTGCCAGCGGAGACTTCGGTACGCAAGTGCAGAAGAAGAGAGAGATGATGGCGGAAATAGCCGCCACCATAGCCTTCTCCGCCATCCAAAACAACGATAAGATCGGTGTCATACTATTCTCCGACAAGATAGAGAAGTTCATCTCCCCGCAGAAAGGGAAAAAGCATGTGCTCTACATCATCCGCGAACTGCTCGGATTCGAGCCGGAGAGCAAGAAGACCAACGTCGAGGACGCGCTCGTGTACCTCACCAACGTCATCAAGAAAAGATGCACGGCCTTCGTCATTTCCGACTTCATCGACAAGGACTTCCGCCAATCACTGACCATCGCCAACAGGAAACACGACATCGTGGCCATGCAGATCTACGACAAACGTGAGTCGGAACTGCCTTCCGTCGGACTGATCAAGGTGAAAGACGCGGAGACGGGCGAGGACATGTGGATAGACACCTCCAGCGCGAAGATGAGGAACATTTACCATTCCAACTGGAGAAAACGTCAGGAGGATATCCGCCAGACATTCTCCCACTGCGGCGTGGACTACACCTCCATCTCCACCGACGAAGACTACGTGAAGGCGTTAATGAAACTCTTCCAACAACGTATGTAAAAGACATCAGAGATGAAAAGACTGAAATACATCATCGGATTACTACTCGTGGCGACAACAACCGCTTCGGCGGCTCCTATAACCGTGAAAGCGACGATGGACTCGACCACCCTGCTCATCGGAGAGCAAAGGATCATCCATCTGGAAGTGGAGCAACCCAAAATCGTCAGACTGCATTTCCCTGATTTCACAGAAAATAACCTTTTGGCAGGCGGCGTAGAAGTACTCCGCTCTTCCATGAAAGACACAACGGTGATCAAGGGAGGGAACTTGCGGATCAAGGAGGACCTCATCGTCACCGCCTTCGATACGGGTCGATATGAATTACCGCCCTTCAAATTCGAGACGCACGAACCAGGATACTCATCCGAATACTTGACGGAAAAAATCATCGTGGATGTGGTCACCATCGAGGAAGACTTCACCAAAGCGAAGCTCAAAGGCAACCACGACATCTACCGTCCAGGGTTCAACTTCACACGAATATTCCATTACCTTTCGTTCGTGCCACTCTTCGCTGGCATACCCTTCATATTCATCGTGAGCGTCCTATTCTTCACTAGAAGGAAGAAACAGGCAATCATCACCTTCGACACGATAGATAGACGAACGCCGCAAGAGCTCGCCCTTTCATCGCTCAAGGATATCAAGGAAGAGAAGATTTGGGAGAAGGGACAAGACAAGAAATACTACACGCAGATTACCGATACCCTGCGTAACTACTTCTTGGAGAGATTCCAGATCAGCGCCTTCGAGATGACTTCCAACCAAATCATCGAGGAATTGCGGTCTGACGAAGAGGCTAAAAGGGTCGAGGACAAAATCAGTCAGGTATTCCAACTCTCCGATATGGTGAAGTTCGCCAAATACCAGCCGACCAAGGAAGAGAACGAAATGAGCATCGTCAATGCGATGTTCATCGTACAGCAGACCGCTCAGACTCCACAAAAGGAGGAGCAGGAAGGTGCATCCGACGGTCAACAAGGAGAGAAGAGTGACGACGGAAAACCATTTACGTTATCCTAAAAAGAGCTAGCATTATGACAATCACATACGCAAACCCAGGCTATTTTTACCTACTGCTGCTTTTGATACCAATCGTGGCATGGTACATCTGGAAGAACGGGAAGACCATCCCCAGCATGCGTGTTTCAACCACGTCCACATTCAAGGGAATAGGGAAAGGCTACAAGACATACCTGATACACATACCGTTCATCCTCAGGATGTTGGCCATCACCGCGGTCATCTTCGCTTTGGCGAGACCTCAATCGTCCGATAACCTCTCCAACAAAAACGTGGAGGGTATCAACATCGTGATGGCATTGGACATCTCCGAGAGTATGCGGGCCGAAGACTTGAAACCGACAAGATTGGACGCCGCCAAGAAAATCGGTTCGGAATTCATCATGAACAGACCGAACGATAATATCGGCTTGGTCGTATTCGCCGGCGAAAGCTTCACGCAAAGCCCGCTCACCACAGACAAGACCGCACTGGTCAGCCTGCTGAACAACGTGAGCGACGACATGGTGGAGGACAAGGGAACAGCCATCGGATTGGGTATCGCCAACGCGGTCAACAGAATCAAAGACGTGGACGCGCCTTCCAAGATCATCATCCTGCTGACGGACGGTTCCAACAACCGTGGAGAAATCGACCCGCTGACTGCGGCCGACCTCGCGGCGACCTTCAAAATAAAGGTCTACACCATCGGTGTCGGAACCAATGCGCCGCAAGCCCCTATCCGAATCAACGGACAAAAGCTGATGATGCCTGTGGATATCGACGAAACAACGCTGAAGAACATAGCGAACAAAACAGGTGGAAGATATTACAGGGCAACCAACAACGAGTCTCTGAAATCCATCTACGCCGAGATAGACCAGTTAGAAAAGACAAAAATACAAGTGACGGAATATTGTAAAAAGAGCGAGGAATACCTGCCTTGGGCAATCGCCGCACTGATCTTGTTCATTCTTGAGATAGTGCTCCGCAAAACACTATTACGCCACATACCATAAAAAGGAGGAAGAGAGATGCTATTCAAATTCGCAAACCCAGATATTCTATTGCTGCTGTTCATCGTGCCTGCCTTCATCATTGGCTTTATCGTCACGAGAATACTGCGGACAAAAAACATAAAGAAATTCGGAGAATCCAATCTGATGAAGGACCTGATGCCGGGCGCCTCCAGCGGAAAGGAGATCACCAAATTCTGCCTGATGATGCTCGCCTTGGTGGCCCTCATCATCTGCGTGGCACGCCCTCAGTTCGGTTCGAAACTGCAGAACGTGAAGAAGAAAGGGGTCGAGGTGATGGTCGCATTGGACATCTCCAACTCTATGCTGGCGGAAGACATCAAGCCGAACAGACTGGAACGTTCCAAAAACATGCTATACCAAATCCTGGACGGACTAGACAACGACAAGATCGGTGTCGTGGTATTCGCGGGAACCGCCTTCACGCAACTCCCCATCACGACGGACTATCAATCGTCGAGGATGTTCATCTCCTCCATCACGCCTAAGCTGATCGACATGCAGGGAACAGCCATCGGAGGAGCGATAGAGAAGGCATGCACCGCCTTCTCAGAAGAGACTGAAAACGGGAAAGCCATCATCATCATTACCGACGGTGAAAACCACGAGGATGATGCGGAAGCGGCCGCCAAGAAAGCCGCGGAGAAGGGCATTCAGGTGAACGTGGTGGGAATCGGTTCAATCAACGGTGCGCCCGTACCTATCGAGGGTACGAACGACTACATCCGTGACCAATCAGGCAACTACATAAGTTCCGCACTCAACGAAACAATGTGTATGAAAATAGCGCAAGCGGGCAACGGTATCTACGTCCGCGCGGACAACTCCAACAATGCGCTGAAAGTCATTCAGGAGGAGATAAATAAAATATCCAAACATGAGGTGGACGTCAAAGTATACTCCGAATACGAAGAGCAATACCCGACCTTCGCATGGATCGCACTGATCATCCTCGTCGCAGAGATCTTCATCATGGAAAAGAAGAACAAACTATTCAGGAACTTCAAATTATTCAACAAATAATTGTAGCAGATTATGACTTGGAAAAAATACATATTAATCATTGTAGGCACTATCTTCATAATGATTATATCACTTATAATCAACGTGATATATTTCTCAGATAGCCCAACCATCCGAGCAAATGACGACATCAAAGAAGGAAATAAATTTTATGGCAAAGCTCAGTATGAAAACGCCCTGAAAGAATACAACAGTGCGCTCTTCAAAGACTCTCTCTCCTATGGGGCTGAATACAACAAAGCCAGCACATACAACAAAAAGAAAAGATACGATTTGGAGGACTCAACCTACCAGAACGCAGCGCGCAAATACCAAGTGGTGAATAGATTCTCCCCCTTTGAGAACGACGAATTTCTATCAAAGACATTCCACAACAAGGGTAATTGCAACATGACGCAAGTCACTCCATTGGACTCCATCATCATGATTGGCGAAGATCTGAAGAACCAATCCGAACAACCTAATGCTGCCCAAAACGCAGACTACAAGAATCAATACCAGAAGCTGGCGGGGGATCTGACCCACGTGCAAAAGGCAATCGGCGATTACAAGAATTCATTGCGGGAAGGCCCAAATAATGATAGTACAAGGTTCAACCTCGCCTATGCGCAGGAGTGTGAGAAAAGGTTGCTGGACATCCTGAAGGACATCACTCCGCCAAACAACCAGAACCAGCAAAACCAACAGAATCAACAGAACCAGAACAAAGATCAACAGAACCAAGACCAACAGGATCAACAGGATCAGCAGAATCAAGATCAAAACAGCAAGGAAGACGAGCGTAAGGAAACCGACGAAAAGAACGGACAAAAAGACCAAAACGCGGATCTCTCCCTGGAGAATGCGGAACAGATCCTGAAGGCGATGGAGAAGGACGAGGAGAACACTTTGAAGAAGGTTCGCATACAAAGAGACAAGAACCATCAAAGGAAAAGGATCGAAAAGAACTGGTAATCCTCCCCGACGTCATAAACGAAGTGACGCCTGCGCACAAACAGGCAACGGAACCTCGGACAATGGGATGGATTGACGATAAAAAAACATTGAGAATAAGCGGTAATTTAGTACCTTTGTGGTGCAAATAAAATAGGATATGAAAAATAGAATATTGATAACTCTACTGCTCCTAATGGGAGGCTTCAACATGCTGAAGGCCAGCAACGACAACGTGTCATTCACGCTCAAGGCCCCATCGGTAGTGGAAATGAACCAACAGTTCAGGGTTGAATACACCATCACCAACGCATCTCCTCAGATTTCGGAACCGGACCTGCGGGATTTCACCGTATTGGCGGGACCTTCCCAATCGCAGTCCAGCTCGGTCTACATGACCAACGGTAACTATACCCGTCAGACATCCCTCTCCATCTCCTACATAGTTATGCCTAAAAAGGAGGGAACATTCACCATCTCCCCTTCCAGCTTCAAATACAATGGAGAGACCATTATGTCCAACGCTGTCACCATCAAGGTCGTGCCGGCAGGACAGAACTCGGGGCAACAGGGGAACGGACAAGGCAACCAAGGCGGACAAGCCTCCAGTGCCACAACCGCAGGCAATGACGTCTTCATCAGGACTACATTCTCCAAGAAGACCGTCTACGAACAAGAGGAGCTCGTGGCGACTATCACACTCTATCACAGAGGGAACGTTCTCGAAATCGAAGACTACAAGATGCCTGAATACAAAGGCTTCATCAGCAAGGATATTCAATTGAAGAGGGAGGATCAACCGGGAACGGACGTCGTGAACGGTGTGAAATACCAGACATTCAAGCTGAAACAGACCATCCTCTACCCTCAGAAGAGCGGTCCGATCGAGATCGAGAAGGGTCAGCTCACCGCCATCCTACAAGTGCCGACTGGCGGTCAGAGAAGAGGTTTCTGGGGCTTCGACGACATCTTCAACACCATGAAGAGAGTCAGGAAGATAATCCCTATAGAAGGCACAAAAATAGAGGTCAAAGCATTGCCTTCAGAGGGCAAACCTGCAGATTTCAACAATGCGGTGGGTTCCTTCAAAATGGAGAGCGACATCAGCAACACGCAGGTCAAAGCCTACGAGCCTATCACCATCAAGGTGAAGATAACGGGTAGCGGTAACATCAAGTACGTGAAGAGCCCGACGTTCGAGTTCCCTTCCGACTTCGACACCTACCCTCCGAAAGAGAACCAAAAGATCAACGGCAACTCGGGCACAAGGGAGATCGACTACCTCGTCATCCCTCGCCACGCAGGCACATTCGAGATTCCAGCCGCCACATTCTCCTACTTCGACCTGAACACGAAGCGCTACAACACGCTTAAGACAAAATCGTTCACGCTGAACGTGGAGAAAGGCGACAACAACACGGACAATAGCCAAGTGATCTCCAACTACACGAACAAGGAGAACGTCAAGTACCTCGGCACGGACCTCCGTTACATCAACATGACGAACACCACCGTGGAGAAGAGCAAGGGGAACATGTTCGGAACACTTAGTTTCTGGCTGTGGTACATCATCCCGCTCCTGCTCTTCATCGCATTGGCGGTGCTCTACAGAAAGCAAATCAAGGAGAACGCGAACATCGCATTAGTGAAGAACAAGAGGGCGAACAAGCAGGCGAAGAAACGTCTGAAACAAGCCGACACCTACCTGAAGAGCGGTGAGAGCGAAGCCTTCTACGAGGAGGTGATGAAAGCTCTTTGGGGCTACATCGGCGACAAGCTAAACATTCCGACCTCCCAACTCAACAAAGAGACCATCGAGCAGGAACTGGAGAACCGCAACGTAAGCGAAGAGACCATCCGCTCATTCATGGATATCCTCAGCACATGCGAGTTCGCCCGATTCGCCAAATCAGAGAGCCAAAGTTCAATGGACGAGCTGTACAACCATGCGGCGGACGTGATAGGTAAATTGGAAGATCAAGTAAGAAAGTAGAATATGAAAAGAATTATTATATTACTCACATTGGCTTTGCTCTCCGTCAGCGCATTCGCTGTGGACTCCAACACCATGAAGCAAGCCAACGAAGCCTATAAGGCGGAAAAATATGCATTGGCGGACAGCCTTTACTCGGAAGTGATGAAAAAGGAGGGCACATCGTACGCTTTGTACTACAACCTCGGAAACGCCAAGTACAAACAGGGTGAGATTGCCTATGCCATCCTCTATTACGAGAAGGCGCTCAAGCTCAAGCCGGACTACGAGGACGCGAAGTACAACCTCGAAATGGCAAGAAGCCAAACCGTGGATAAGATCGAGACCATGGAGAAATTCGTCCTCTCGGAATGGAACCAGTCCATCCAAAACGGTACATCCTCCAACGGTTGGGCGAAATGGAGCATCTTCGCCTTCATACTGACATTGATACTCGTCGGACTGTACATCTTCTCGACTAAAGTATTGGTGAAGAAAATCGCTTTCTTCTCCGCCATCGTGACCTTGGTGTTTTCCTTCATATCATTCGGCTACGCTAAAGCGCAAAACAATGCGATGACAAAGAACGAGAGCGCCATCATCATCGCTCCTACCGTCACCGGGAAAAGCACGCCGGACGAGTCTGGAACAGACCTCTTCGTACTGCACGAAGGAACAAAAGTGCGGATCAAGAACAAAATCGGCGATTGGTTTGAGATCCAAATGGAAGACGGAAACACTGGCTGGATTTCCTCCAAGAAATTGGAAATCATATAGTTGACCCACGAACAAGGCAAGCAATAGGCGATGGGGGGCTCAACCACCCGACGCTCCCAAAGGGAAGGAACACGACGAACCGCTTCCCTTTCGGTTCTTATGAATAAATGAATTATCGTTATGGCAGAATTGGATTTCAACGAGACGCAAGCGGCTATCGCAAATTACACCGACGACGACATCAAGCACCTGGAAGGTCTTGAGCACGTCAGGCTCCGCCCAGGTATGTACATCGGAAAACTGGGTGACGGTTCCCACTACGACGACGGAATCTATGTGCTGCTGAAAGAGGTGATAGACAACAGTATCGACGAGTTCAGAATGGGCGTCGGCAAGCAGATCGAAATAACCCTGAAAGATGGTGCGGTGACCGTTCGTGACTATGGTCGAGGCATTCCGTTAGGAAAGATCGTGGAAGCGGTCTCCATCATGAACACGGGTGCCAAATACGACAATAAATCATTCAAGAAATCCGTCGGACTGAATGGTGTGGGTACCAAGGCGGTCAACGCCCTCTCCGAGAGTTTCAGGGTACAGAGTATCCGCGACGGCAAGACAAGGATCGCTGAATTCAGCCGTGGCGAACTCGTCAGCGACACCGGAATCATCGACGGTGAAGGCGAGAACGGTACCATCACCTACTTCAAACCGGACAATGACCCGAAAATCTTCGGGAACTACAAATACAAAGATGAGTTCGTGGAGACCATGCTCCGCAACTACACCTATCTGAACACAGGACTCTCCATGATCTTCAACGGACAGAAGTTCGTGTCAAGACATGGATTGCTGGACCTGCTCAACGCCAACTTGGTGGAGAACCCTCTCTACCCTATCATCCACTTCAAGGGAGAGGACATCGAAATAGCCTTCACCCACTGCATGCAGTACGGAGAGGACTACTACTCCTTCGTCAACGGTCAGCATACCACCCAAGGCGGCACGCACCAATCCGCCTTCCGTGAGGCGATCGGCAAGACCATCAAAGAGTTCTACAACAAGAACATGGAGTTGCCTGACATCCGCGCAGGTATTGTGGCGGCGATCTCCATCAGCGTGGAGGAGCCAGTCTTCGAGAGCCAGACAAAGACGAAACTGGGCTCGCGCGACATGAACCCTACGGATGGGGTATCCATCAATAAATTCGTCAACGACTTCGTCAAGGAACAACTCGACAACTATCTGCACAAGAACCAAGACACCGCGGATATCCTCCTGAAGAAAATACAGGACGCCGAGAAGGAAAGGAAGGCCATCGCCGGCATCACCAAAGCCGCAAGGGAAAGGGTGAAGAAAGTGAGCCTCTGCAACCGCAAACTACGCGACTGCCGAATCCACTACAACGACACCAAAGGCACCGACCAGGAGAAGACCAGCATCTTCATCACCGAGGGAGACTCCGCGAGCGGTTCCATCACGAAGAGCCGTGACGCTAACCTCCAGGCCGTATTCTCCCTGCGAGGAAAGCCTGAAAACAGCTACGGGAAGAAACGTAACATCGTCTACGAGAACGAGGAGTTGAACCTCCTACAAGCCGCCCTGAACATCGAAGACGGCATGGAGGGACTGCGCTACAACAAGGTGATCATCGCCACCGATGCCGATGTCGACGGAATGCACATCCGTCTGCTGTTGCTCACCTTCTTCCTGCAATTCTTCCCCGACCTCGTACGCAACGGACACGTCTACATACTGGAGACCCCATTGTTCCGCGTGAGGGACAAGAAACAAACCTTCTACTGCTACTCGGACGAGGAGAGAATCAACGCCATCAATACGCTGGAGAAGTCTGGTTCGAAGGTGGAGATCACCCGATTCAAAGGTTTGGGAGAGATCTCGCCGGACGAGTTCAAGGGGTTCATCGGCGACAATATCAGACTCGACCAAGTCTCCATGAGGAAAGACGACGACCTCAGCAACATGCTGGAGTTCTACATGGGCAACAACACCCAACAACGTCAAGACTTCATCATCGATAACCTGGTGATCGAGGAGGACGCACCGAACGAATAACACTGAGAAAACATAACATCAATTACAATGAAGGATTTAAAAGACATGGTAGTGGGCATCTGCAACGACCACGCAGGCGTAGAGGTGAAGAACTACATCATCGAGCAATTAGGAGACCAAGTACAAGCGTTCATGAACTTCGGAACCAACACGACCGACAGCTGCGACTACCCTGACTATGCGCATCCCATGGCTGAAGCGATAGAAAACGGACAATGCGACATGGGCATCGCCATCTGCGGAACAGGCAACGGCATCTCCATGACCTGCAACAAGCACCAAGGCATACGCGCCGCCCTCTCATGGGAGGTGGAGATCGCCCAATTAGGCCGCCAGCACAACAACGCCAACGTGGTAGGCATCCCTGCCCGCTTCATCTCCAAAGAGAAGGCGTTGGAGATCGTGAAGGCTTTCCTCACCACCGATTTCGAAGGAGGAAGACACGAGCGCAGGGTCGCTAAGATACCTGTGAAATAAGCCGCCGCAAGCACAAAAAGAAACAACGTGCAGATTGTCTGTCAATAGGCGGCAATGCACAAAAATAGGACGATGTACACTGTACATCGTCCTTTATTTAATCCCCCAAGACAAACTCTTAATTCTTAACTCTTAATTCTTAATTACCTAATCCCCCTTTTATTCAAGGCCTTCCGGTACTTATTAGCATTCGCTTGGTGCGCCTCGTAGGTGGCGGCGAAGTTATGGTAGCCTGAGAAATCCTCCTTGGCGCACATATAGATATAATCGTGGTTCTCGAAATTGAGCACCGCGTCGATCGCCTCGATGGAAGGGATACGGATCGGTCCAGGAGGCAAGCCCACATACTTGTAGGTGTTATAAGGCGAGTCATATTCCAGATGGCCTCTGTAGATACGTTTCAGGGAGAAATTCTGCAAGGCGAACTTCACGGTAGGGTCCGCCTGCAAAGGAATGCCCCGATGGTAACGGTTCAGGTACAAGCCCGCCACACGAGGCTTCTCGTCCACCTTACGGGTCTCTTCGTCGACGATAGAGGCAAGTGTGCTCACCTGCTGTTGGTTCAGTCCCACCTCCGCCAATTTATCCAAGCGCTCGTTCGTCCAAAACTTATCATACTCCTTCTTCATGCGAAGGATAAGGTCCTCCGGAGAGATGTCCCAATAGACCTCATACGTGTTAGGGATAAACAAGGAGACGATATTCTCGGGGTTCGTACCATACTTGGCGCAGACATTCTCGTCGCACAAAGCCGTGAGCATATCGCTCTGCGACATCCGAAGGTTCTTGGTGATCTTATCCGCCAAATCCTTCTTCGTACGTATGTTATTGAAGGTCAACCGCACAGGAGACTGTTGTCCATACATAAGCTTATGGACAAACGTGAGGGAGTTCTCACCATCCACCAGCTCATATCGTCCAGAAATCACATTGCCCGGGTAATTCAACAACCTGGAAACAAAGCGGAAAGCCAATTCTGACCGCAACGCATTCATGCTTTTCAACGAATCCAGCACATCGTCATAGGTGGCGTTCTCATAGACCAGCAAATGCTTCGAATCCCCATTCACCCGCACATTAGGAGAGAAGAGCGAATAGAGGGAGAAACCTCCCACAGCCAAAGCCACGACGACAATCGCCGCACAAACAATGCGTTTAACACCCTTATGGTTCTTTTTGGATGATTTCTTTTTCATGGCACCACATCACTATAAAAAAAAAGTTAGCTCGTAAACGAACTAACAAGAATAATGCAAAAGCGGTGAGAGGGGGATTCGAACCCCCGGTACGGTAACCCGTACGTCAGTTTAGCAAACTGGTGGTTTCAGCCACTCACCCATCTCACCAAACCCCTTTCGGATTTGCAGTGCAAATGTAGTACTAAATACTGAATCAAGCAAACGGAAAGCAACATTTTTTCGCCTTTTTGCCGAAAAAATCACCGAAAAACTTCGTTTACAATTCTTTCCGTCGCACCACGATTCTCATTCACATAACCCGCCGTTTGGGCAGAAGCAGACTGAAGCAACGTGGAGTTCTCCTCTAACAAACTATCCATCAAACCATTAAACTCATCAGCGTTTTGGATGGAGAAGGCACCACCGCGCTTCACCATGTCCACCGCCTCCTGGAAACGCTCGTGGTTAGGTCCGAAGAGCACCGGCATGCCATAGACGGCGGCCTCCAACGTGTTATGGATTCCTACGCCGAAGCCCCCACCGATATAGGCCACCTTGCCGTACTTATAGATGGAGGAGAGCAGACCGAAACAATTGATGATCAAGCAATCCGCCTTAGCCGCAGCCGCCTCGTCCGTATCCTTGTAGAAGACATACGGGCGCTTCAGCTTGGATACGATGCTATCCAAATGAGCCTGATGGATCTCATGAGGCGCCAAAATCAGCTTCACCTCCGGATGGTTGTTGAAATAATCACACAGGATATCCTCATCCTTCGGCCATGAACTACCCACCACGATCACCTTGGAGCCCTGCGCAAACGCGGAGACGATAGGCAACTCCTTGGAATTGGCGGCGATATCAGCCACACGGTCAAATCTTGTGTCTCCCGACAATGAGACGTTCTTCACCCCTATAGAGGAGAGCAAATCCAGCGAAACTTGGTTCTGAACAAACAAATGGGTGAAGCAGTGAAGCACTTTCCGATACCAGAAACCATACCACTTGAAGAATACCTGGCTCGGACGGAAAATGGCCGAGACAATGTAGGTCGGGATTTTCCGCCGTTTCAGTCCGACGATATAATTCATCCAAAACTCATACTTGATGAAGATCGCATACGACGGATTCACAACATCCAGGAAACGATTCGCGCTCCATGACGTGTCAATGGGGAGGTAACAAACGATGTCCGCCCCCTCGTAATTCTTCCTGACCTCATAACCGGATGGGGAGAAAAACGTAAGGATAATCTTGTACTCAGGCTTCATCTGCCTAAGTTTCTCAATAATTGGACGTCCCTGCTCAAACTCTCCCAAAGAGGCGGCATGGACCCAGACATACTTGCTGTTTCTGTCCACTTTCTCCGCAATGTATTCAAGCACACCTTGCCTACCCTTGCAGAACTTGGAAGCCTTTTCGTTCCAAAAAGAGGCTACCCACACACCAAAATGGTATATGAGCATACCTAAATTGTACAGCGTTTTTACCATTACTTAATTACCTCCAACGCCCTGTTCACACGGGCGATTGTTTCTTCTTTACCAAGAATATCTATAATGTTGAAAATATGAGGTCCCTTCGCCGCACCCACCAAAGTGATACGGAAAGAGTTCATCACCGTACCCAAATTGTAGCCTTTCGAAGCCACCCAATCGAGCACCAATTGTTCGTTTTCATTAACCTTAGAATAATCATCAATACCTTTCAACACCTCCACCAACTCACGCAGGCACTGAGGACTCTCCTCTTTCCAACGTTTCTTCAACGATTTCTCATCGTATGCGGTCGGAGCCTCGAAGAAGAAGCTTGCCTGCTCCCACAAGTCGGCCGGGAACGTGATGCGCTCCTTCACCAAAGAAACGATGTATTTCAGCTTATCGAATGCGCAAGTGATGCCCTTCTCCTTCAGGATAGGCTCGAACATATGCGCCACCTCCTCGTCAGATTTTCTAATCAGGTACTCATGGTTGAACCATTTGCCCTTCTCGTAGTTGAAGCGGGCGCCAGACTTGCTGATACGGTCGATGGAGAAGAGCTCGATCAGCTCGTCCATCGAGAGCATCTCCTGGTCGTTGCCAGGGTTCCAGCCCAACAAAGCGAGGAAGTTGACAACCGCCTCAGGCAGATAGCCAGACTCGCGGTAGCCCGAAGAGATATCACCGCTCTTAGGATCCTTCCATTGCAGCGGGAAGACTGGGAAGCCCAATTTGTCGCCATCACGCTTGCTCAGCTTACCATTGCCCTCCGGCTTGAGCAACAACGGCAAGTGCGCGAAACGAGGCATCGTATCCGCCCAACCCAAATAACGGTAGAGCAACACGTGGAGCGGTGCGGAAGGCAACCACTCCTCACCACGGATCACATGGGTGATCTCCATCAAGTGGTCGTCCACGATATTCGCCAAGTGATAGGTAGGCAACTCGTCCGCCGCCTTGTACAAAACCTTGTCGTCCAAGATGTTGGAATTGATGACCACCTTGCCGCGCACCAAATCATCCACCTCGATGTCCTCATCCGGCTCCACCTTAATACGAACCACATATTTCTCACCGGCCGCAATGCGTCGGTTCACCTCTTCCTCACTCAATGTCAAGGAGTTAACCCCTTGCATACGGGTATGTGAATCATATTGGAAATTAGGGATGGCATTACGCTTCGCCTCCAACTCCTCCGGCGTGTCGAACGCATAATACGCATGACCGCTCTCGATCAATTGCTTCACATATATCTTATAGATGTCGCGGCGCTCGCTCTGGCGGTACGGTCCGTTAGGGCCACCCACGCCCACACCTTCGTCGAAAGTGATACCCAACCATTTGAAGGCTTCGATGATATACTCTTCCGCCCCAGGCACGAAACGCTGGGAGTCGGTATCCTCGATCCTGAGCAGCAAATCGCCACCGTTTTTCTTAGCGAACAAATAATTGTATAAGCATGTCCTCACACCTCCGATGTGCAACGGTCCTGTCGGACTTGGTGCGAAACGCACACGAACTTTTCTTTCTGCCATATTAATGATATTGAATTCGGGGTGCAAAATTACAAAATTGTATGGGATAAATGGTCATGTCTGCTCAAAATTATATACCTTTGGACTATTTAAACGAAGAAACATATGATAGACTATAGCCAAATACCCTCCCCCGCATATGTGGTGGACGAAGTCAGACTGAGGAAGAACTTATCACTGATCCAATCGGTAAAAGAGAGATCCGGAGCGGACATCATCCTCGCCTTCAAGGCTTTTGCGCTATGGAAACTATTCCCTATCGTGAAGGAATACATACCCTACTCCACCGCCAGCTCCCTCTCGGAGGCTCGCCTCGCATACGAGGAGATGGGCAACTACGCCCACACCTACTCACCCGCCTACACGGACGAGGAATTCGCCGAGATCGCCTCGCTGAGCAGCCATATCACCTTCAACTCCATCCAACAATACGAGCGGAGAAAGGCTGAGATAGAGGGATTCAGCCGGCACATATCCTGCGGCATAAGGGTCAACCCGGAGATTTCGCAGGTGGAGACTGACCTCTACAACCCTTGCGCACCAGGCTCCAGACTAGGCGTCACGGTCGATCAGTTCGGCGGCAAGCTACCCGCAGGCATCGAAGGATTCCACTGCCACGCGCTCTGCGAGTCCTCCTCCTACGAGTTCGAGAAGCTCATGCAGGCGTTCGAGGAGAAATTCGCCACCTTCCTGCCGCAACTCAAGTGGGTGAATTTCGGCGGTGGCCACCTAATGACTCGGAAAGACTACGATGTGGAGCACCTCATAAAGATCGTCAAAGAATTCAGGAGCCGCTATCCATGGCTGAAGGTGATCCTCGAACCCGGAAGCGCCTTCGCATGGCAGACGGGCGAACTCGTCTCCACCGTAGTGGACATTGTGGAGAACCATGGCATCAAGACGGCCATACTCAACGTGTCGTTCGCCTGCCACATGCCAGACTGTCTTGAGATGCCTTACAAACCAGCCATATTAGGGGCGACAGACGAGGTCGAGGGGAAACCCACCTACCGCATGGGAGGCAACAGCTGCCTGTCCGGTGACTTCGTGGGGTCTTGGTCCTTCGATCACGAGCTGCAAGTCGGCGAGAAGATCGTCTTCATGGACATGATCCATTACACGACCGTCAAGACCACCCTATTCAACGGAGTCTCCCACCCTTCCATCGTACTCTGGACAAAGGACAACAAGATGGAGGTGCTACGGAAATTCGGGTACGAAGATTACAAGAGCAGAATGGATTAAGAGAGGATTGAAGCGCAAAAACAAGTATAGAACGCTGAAAACAAGCAGAATAGATTTTACGGAATCATCCGAGACATAACGTTCATGGACACAAAAAAGCCTCAATGTTTACTCCCGAACATTGAGGCTTTTAGTTGTCGTTTTCTATCTGATCCATAACATTTAAATTTAATAGTTGTTCTTCAACTCTTTTGCCTCTACACAGATTCTTGCAACTGAAAACGTCAACACCACTGAAAAAATTAATCCTAGTACCATAGTCGTATAATTTAATAAGTGAAACATCTTTCGTTTAACAACAATACAAAGATATGCATATTTTTCAAAATGACAAACAAAAATGATAAAAATTTTACTACACAAGCGATTTTTGTAATATTCAATAACAAAATGTCAAACAAATAGCCAAGATTACAGACAAAAAGAAAACAACAAAGCAAGCACACGAAGCACCAACATGCATAATTAGCGAATAATATTTGGATAGTATACAATAGAAGACAAAACCCTTTGCGCTGACACTTCCTTTGAAATACAATTTGTCACACTTCTTGGAAATTATTATTTTCGCAAGGGAAGCGCATAAAAAGCTATACAATATACGATGAGTAGAGTAAAAAAACATATTCCTATCATAGGCACAATTCTTGTAGCCGTGCTAATTCTATTCCATTACAGATTATATTATCTATTTGACACGGGAGTAGGATTCGGCTTCGAAATCCTAATATATATTGTGTTATTTATTGTATATTGCCTTTTTAATTGGGACAGCTGGGATGGAGATATTTTGATATGTCTTTTTATATATAGTGTTATCGCTTTTTTTCTAGTTTCTTTTCAATATATGTAATAGAACGTAAGGTGTTTTATGCCACGACAGCAAAAAAACACGGCATGGTGTATACCTCTGTTGTGAAATCCACATATCCGTTCTGGGGTAATCCTCGTTGTACAGTATGTCTATTCAATGATGTGAGAACAAGGAAAGAGCAAATAGGAATCTCTAGGAAATGGAACGTACGACGCAAAGACACAATAATAGTTTCTTTTCCAGAGCTGCCGAAAGAAAACGAATCGTTCTACTACAACATCTACAGTACAAAGTGCTACGAACCCCATCCAAATGAATTGCAGATAGAGTATTGCACAAACGGCGTGAAGTTGAGCAACAAAATACACAGTCTAAAAGACACACCGACAAAAGATGAATTAATGGAGTTCCTGCTTAGGAAAAAGAATCACACAGCGAAGGTTATTTCAGCTGTAGTAGTAAAGAATAGCAAAAAGTACGTGTATTTTGACGCACCCCAAAGCGACGAATTGTTATTTGCCCACAAAAGGGTCGAAAAGACAGCATATAGGGAGCGGCAAAGAGTCCTAATCGCCTATGACGTGGACAAAACCCAGGCGTTTTATGTGTGCAATCCATCTCCGTCCGAAAAGGAATTTGAGAGATACAACACACCAACAGGATTACCTCTGACTCCGGAATACTATCTCAATGCAATAGAGCCTTCCAACCCACCTCAATCAAGCAATGAACATTGACCATAAGGCACAACGATAACGCCACATATTGTCACGTCTCTGAAATGTGCGAAACGACACAATCACACCAAAAGCAGAAAACACGCCGGGTGACAAGGGAGAACCCACACAAAACATATAATTACGGGAAAAAACGAACAAGGCAGAGACAAAACAGTTTTTCGAACCGGACGAAACCACATAACAAACAAAAAGCCTCAATGTTTACTCCCGAACATTGAGGCTTTTAGTTGTCGTTTTCTATCTGATCCATAACATTTAGTTTAATAATTGTTTTTCAACTCCTTTGACTCCATATAAATTCTCGTCACTACTGAAAACGCCAACACTCCTGAAAAAAATAATCCTAAAACCATAGTCGTATAATTTAATAAGTGAAACATCTTCGTTTAACAACAATACAAATATATACATAATTTTCAAAACGACAAACAAAAACGAAAGAATTTTTAAAAACAAACGCAAAAACGACACATAAAACGGCAAAAAGACACGACAAATATACAATTCAGAACAAAAAGACAGAAACACATAAGCACATTCAACCGCACAACGCATATTAAATGCATATTATCCGCATATTATGCAACAAATCTCCCCAAAGGGAGGCGAAAGAGAAAGCAACGACATCAGACAACGCAACGGGTGACAATTGAGCAAACGAACCTGTAGCAGGCACAAAAGCAAAATTTGTGTTAAATAATACAAAAATGGTCTATTAGTGTTTTATATACAATAATAAAACAGTACATTTGCAAGCGAATTGACATCAAAAAACAACGATTAAATTTAAATTATGCGAAATTTTACTACTATTGCGATTGCGACAGCATTATCGCTTTCGTCGACTTCCTTATTTGCGGAAGTGACATTTGAATACGACGAAACAACAAAAACATTAACATTTTCCGGAGAGGGGGAAATGAATGTGTACACCACGGACGTGTTCGGTGACACATACATCAACCCAGAATGGTCTTACCTTAAAGATGATGTGAAGAAAGTAATCATCAACGAAGGAGTGACCAACGTCGGCAAACACGCCTTTTTGAGTTTCTCCAATCTGGAAGAAGTCCAATTAGCCTCCACCATCGAATCGATCGGCAAAGCCGCCTTCGAGGAATGCAAGGCACTCACCAGCATCCAACTGCCAGAGGGATTAAAAACGATTGAGGAAGAGGCGTTTTACGAGTGCGAATCATTGACGTCCATCACCATCCCCAAGAACGTCACAGAGCTTCCCGGCTATGCGTTTCAATTATGCTCCAAATTAAAAAGCATCGACTTAGGAAACGTGACAACGTTAGGAGAGAACGTATTCGCTTATTGCGGATTTGAATCATTTGAGATTCCTCGGAACATTAAGGTTATCTCCGAATGCATGTTTTTTGGCTGCAAACAATTAAAAACGATTAACATACCGGAATGGGTGGAGGAAATACAGGAGGCGGCATTCCACTATTGCAAATTGGACACGATCAAATTCCTGGGAGAGACATTCCCCGCAGTGACTGGAGGCAACAACTTCACGACGGTAGATGTGAAAACCGTATTCGTAATCAATTGCAAAGCATACACCCCAGAGGCCGTTAAAGCTATCCAAAAAAGCAATTTTTACGACTCAAAGATCATTCCAAGCTGGCCTAATGGTTCGGAAATATCCTCAAACGACAACTCGAATGGACCTTTGACAATCACACCGGTTGACTGCGAAAAGAACATTTACAAACTAAGTGTTGATTTGTGGTCTACAAACTACAAAGTGACTTGGGAGGGAAGCTATGAAGTGCCGGAAGCGGACTTGCACAAAACTGAGATCACCGTGGATTTGACGACACCAGCCACCATCACCGCCAACATAGAATATGAATACGGTGGTGGCACGTCCACCAACATCTCACTCTTCACCGACGTCTTCGGTATGGGTGATATTGACGTGACCCGATTGGAAGAGACAGAGACAAGCCAAACATACAAGGTGATCGCCATCCCGGAAGAAGGCCACGAATTCCTTTATTGGGAAACATACCCAGAGAACTTGCTGACGGATGAGCAGAAGAAAAACCCTGAAATAGAATTCACAATCACACAATCCGCATATGTTGACGCATACTTCTCCCAATCTTCGTTCTGCGGAAAAGATGGCGGGGAAAACATCGCTTGGTCAATCCAAAACGACACCCTGTACCTGACCGGAGAGGGGGAAATGGAGGAATACTCGTATTGGGATTATCCTCCATACACAATGACTCAAGACAAGTACCATTATGTTAGCGTATCCGAAGGCATAACGACAATAGGCTCAATGGCATTCCTCATGACCGAGGACATCAAGGAGATTTATCTGCCATCCACAATGGCAAAGATAGGCAAATACGCATTCGTATATTGCGAAGACCTGGAAAAGATTCATTTCGCAGGAAAGACTCCTCCGTCAATCCCCGATTTAAATAACATATTCAAAAAAGAGGACGCAACAGACAGACCGGAAATCGTTGTGCCTTGCGATGCGTTGGAAACCTACAAAGAACTCTTCTCCGCATACCAAGAAAGCAACAGCGAGACCGACGAAGACGAAGCAGTAGAGCTCCAGGTGGTTTGCGATTCTGAAGGCCCTCAGAAACCGGAGATCCTGACAATTGACGATTTCACCTTCGATCCAGCAAACGTATGTGGTGCGGAAGAAGATGGCTCAAATATCCTATGGGCATTCGACGAGGAAACTGGCACATTGGCATTGAAGGGAACAGGCTTAATGAAGAGCTACAACACCAGGAGAGAAGCTCCATGGAAGTCTTTGGACATCAAACATCTGATCATATCCGAAGGCGTGACAAATATCGGCGGGTATGCGTTCATGTCCCAATCAAATTTGAAGAGCATCGATTTACCGTCTACCATAGAGAGTATCGAAGAGTATGCGTTCGCCGAGATAGACAGCGTAAAAGAACTGATCCTTCCGGAAGGTGTGAAATTCATCGGCAAGCGTGCGTTCCAAAACCTCACCGCGACAAAAGTTGTCTTGCCTAGCAAACTGGAAGAGATCGACGAGTGCGCATTCCAATACTGCCACTTCTCACGAATCGAAATCCCTAGCTCAGTCACCAAAATCGGCAAGGGCGCATTCTATTACGTCTATGAATTGGAAGAGATCATATTTAAGACCGAGACGCCTGTCAATACTGACGGAAACACAATTCTATCGGATGTGTCCATCACCTCAGGTCCGTTGCCAAAAATCATCGTTCCTTGTAATGCGGTAAGCGCATACAAGGAGGCTCCAGGATACCAAGCAGAGTATGTTCAAGGGGAATATCCTTACACGCTGACGATTCAGGAGAAAACCGACAATGAGACTAACAACTATGGTGGCAAGGCTTTCATCAAGCAATGGCCTGATTGCGAGACTGGAGAGGCCATCGCATACATATTCGTAAAGAACGGCTACGTATTCTCCCACTGGGAGGCGGAAGGCATCACCCTGACAGAAAAGCAGGCGAAATCGGACACAATCACATTGACAGTGGACGCAAACTGCACATTGACGGCCATATTCATCGACAAGGAATCAGTAAGCGTTGCTGACATCGATGCGGACGACATCGTGGTGACAACCTCCGAGGGCCGTATTTCGGTCAACAAAGAAGGATTCCGCATCCTTGACGCTCTTGGACGTGACATCACCCAATTCAACGGACATCTGGCATCAGGAATCTACGTCGTAATCTGCGAAAACAAATCAATCAAGACAGTTTTGAAATAACATTCAAGACAACAATAAGCAAGGAAGGGATGCATTACTCAAGGTGCATCCCTTCTTTTTTTTGCGACAACGCTTCCAGACAAAAGTGTTGTTCTCCGCATAGACTCTGCGGTCAAGGATAACCATAACATATATGATTCAACATCGAGGCAACGGAAAATAAACCTTCCCAATCACCCTTCCACCCACTCACAACATCTTTTTTGTATTATTTTGTGTAATTTTCATGCTTTTTATTTGTTTATAAAAATAAAATGTGTACTTTTGTAATGTAATAAATACATAAAATTTGTCGAACATTAAAATTCAAGTGGTATGAAAAAGTTTTATGCAGATTATTTACGATTCGCCAAACAGTTGGCAAACGAGAGAGGTGGCAACGTGTTCCTGGAAGACAGAATGGAGAAAGACCAAATATCCGTCACTCCATACATCTACAACGCATGCAGTGCAAACTGTCAATTCTGTTCTGAGATGCTAGTGCGTAGCGGAAGCGTCACCGTATGCAACGGGATATGCGCAGACTATGCGGAGAAATTCAGAAAAGTGCTGGAGCACATTAAAGAAACACCCATATTCCTTTCCCTGTCAGGCAAGGAACCTACGGAAAGCAAAGATCAACTAAGAATCATATTGGACATAGCGAAGAAGTTTCAAGAAGAGGGCGGAGTCATCACAGAGAAGGTGATGTACACCAACCTATCTGGCTTCGCGAAGGATTACAACGGACTAATCGAGACACTCAAGGGACATCAAATCACCCGTATCGAATGCTCTAGGCATCACTACGACGAGGAGAAGAACCAATGGATCGTACGGTTCAAAAAGAATGCGGGCGAAATCGAACCCATCAAGAGGAACGATGTTTTCACCGACGTCGTAAAAAGGTTGAACGAAGCAATACCCGTCAGGATGGTGGCCGTACTGCAAGGAAAAGGCATACACAACGTGGCGGGAATCATCGAATACCTGAGATTCGCCGAGGCGATGGGCGTGACCGACGTGGTGTTCCGCGAACTGGCCATGTTCGATGAAATAGTGGACCACGGGAAGACCCGCCAATACATCGAAGAGAACCGAATCGAACTGATGGACATCTTAGAGGCATTGCCGGACGAGCAGTTCAAATTGGACAATATCATCAAAGGGTACTATTACTTCTCTTTCGGGTACAAATACGCAGGGAAGATCAACGTGAGCTTCGAGATGTCCGACTACGAAGAGATGATCAAGTACCATGGCAACATGGACGATAAGAAGATATATAAACTCATCTACTACCCTAACGGAATCCTCTGCAAAGACTGGAACATGAAGGGGAAACTAGACTGGGTATGAAACAGAAACGGATTACAACCAACTATAAGGAGGAGAGATCATGACACCCTATATCGAACTAAAAAGGATGGCGGCCGAACTAACGAAACGCTTCAACTGCGCGTTATTCGGAAGCCTCGGGCTGGAATTGACATACCCCGACGTGTTGGATAATCCGCCAAGCGACGCAGACCTTGTGGCCGGAAACGAGCGGGAGAATCTAAAAGGCATCATCCAATTCCTGCAAGCGAACGGCTACACGGTCTACTCTTGGGAAGAACCCATCGTGAAGGGATTCGACATGGAGATCCTTAGCGGGAGATTCTACATCCGAGGAATCAAACACATCCCCCCATATAAACCAGCCATCATCGACGTCACCTATGAACTAAAAGGCATAGATAATAGGCAAATATTAGGCATGACAACGACGAAAGAGGGAATTAGGGTCCTAAATATCGATGGATATATCTTGGCTTTAGGAATTTGCGAGAAAGCCAAACACCTACAAGAAAGAGAGTTACTGATAAAAAGAAAGAGTACGATGCAAGAAAAGCAAAAAAAAGAACAAACGCTATTGTTTGGTACGAAAAATAAACTTACCTTTGCAACGCAAAACCGAAAGAGGGGATGCAATAAAAGAATGCGAAAATAGCTCAGTTGGTAGAGCACGACCTTGCCACAAAAAAGCAGGAAAGGAATTCCGACCTTGGCAAGGAGAAAACGTGAATGCCGCAGAACTGAAAGTTGATATACTTGCGAAAATAGCTCAGTTGGTAGAGCACGACCTTGCCAAGGTCGGGGTCGCGGGTTCGAGTCCCGTTTTTCGCTCAAATCAAAACAGGCAGAACTAACGGTTCTGTCGCTTTTTTTGCCCAGGTGGTGGAATTGGTAG
>JAGCWA010000045.1 GCA_017962085.1 Paludibacteraceae bacterium | reverse complement strand
GGCTCGCTGCGTCATAATCGTTCGTCAAGGTAACCTGCCCGCAATTATCCGTGACGGTCACGCTGTTCAGCCAGGTGGCAATCTTCGTGTTGTTTTCCGTATCGTCGCAGGCGAGTGTAAGGTTAGAGACTGTGCTGATGACAGGGGCCGTCTCATCCTCCACAATGATGTTGGCCGTAGCCGTGCTGGTCTTTCCGCACTCGTCCGCAGCCGTGAAGGTCACTGTTACCGTGCCGCAACCATTCGTCGGTAGGCTCGCTGCGTCATAATCGTTCGTCAAGGTAACCTGCCCGCAATTATCGGTGGCGGTCACGCTGTTCAGCCAAGTGGCGATCTTCGTGTTGTTTTCCGTATCGTCGCAGGCGAGTGTGAGGTCAGACACCTCGCCGATGACAGGGGCTGTATTGTCCTCCACAACGATGTCGGCCGTCGTCGTGCTGGTGTTGCCGCAGGCGTCCGTGGCCGTGAAGGTCACTGTCACCGTGCCGCAACCATTCGTCGGTAGGCTCGCTGCGTCATAATCGTTCGTCAAGGTAACCTGCCCGCAATTATCCGTGACGGTCACGCTGTTCAGCCAGGTGGCGATCTTCGTGTTGTTTTCCGTATCGTCACAGGCGAGTGTAAGGTTAGAGACTATGCTGATGACTGGGTCCGTCTTGTCCTCCACGATGATGTTGGCCGTAGCCGTGCTGGTCTTTCCGCACTCGTCCGCAGCCGTGAAGGTCACTGTCACCGTGCCGCAGCCGTTCGTCGGCAGGCTCGCGGAATTATAGTTGTTCGTCAGGGTAACCGCTCCGCAGTTGTCCGTGGCGGTCACGCTGTTCAGCCAAGAGGTGATCTTCGTGTCGTTCTCTGTGTCGTCACAGGTGAGTGTGAGGTCAGACACTGCGCCGATGACAGGGGCCGTATTGTCCTCCACAACGATGTCGGCCGTCGTCGTGCTGGTGTTGCCGCAGGCGTCCGTGGCCGTGAAGGTCACCTCCACTGTGCCGCATCCGCTTGCCGGCAAGGAGAGTGATGCGTAGTTGTTGGTGACTGTCGGTGTGCCGCAGTTGTCCGTCGCCGTCACTCCGTTCAACCATGCCGAGATGGTTGCATCCCTATCCGCCGCACTACAGTTCACGGTCAACGGTGAGATAGCGTTGAACGTCGGCTTCACGTTGTCGTTCAGGTTGTAGGTGTACGTCCAGACGCTGCTCTCTCCGCAGTCCGTGTAGGTATAAGTATAGATGATCTTGCCGGTGCAGTTCTCCTTGCCGCCGCTCCAGTCCGTGGTGCGTACCATGGTTGGGGTGACAACCTCCCCACAACTGTTCGTTGCGGAAGGAATCATAGCCGACGTCGGAGTGATGTCCTCGTCTATGCAGGTGATGTACGATGAGGTTGCGTAGCCTTCCGATGCGATGACCGGTGCGTTCTTCTCGATATTGTAGGTGTAGACCCAAACGAACGTCTTGCCCGCGCAATCCTCATACGTGTAGGTATAGGTTCTTGTACCTTCGCAGGTCAGCGACGCAGGATTGTCCGTCACCACTGGATCAGGTGCCGTCAGCGTGTTGCCGCAGACATCTTTCACCACCGGCAACGTTGTAGGTGCGGTGGCATCAGCCAAGCACTGCACTGTGCTGGATGTGGATACAGGCGTACCCTCCTCCTTCGGCGCCGTACTGTGTTTTACCGTGTAGGTGAAGGTCCAATCACGGCTCTTCCCATCACAGTTCATGTAGGTGTACGTGTAGGTCACTGTACCCTCGCAACCGCTGATGTTCGGTGTCCTGACATAGACAGGGTTCTCCAACGGGGTACCGCAGGCGTCCGTCACCGTCGGCATCACGCTCGGTGTCAGTTGATCAGGTGCCACCACATCCGCCAAGCACTCCACCGTCTTGTTGTTTGTGCCGCCCGTCATCGTGATGGTCGCATCGATATTTACCGTGATGGTCTGTGTCGCCGTGCTGGAGTTGCCGCACTTGTCCGTTACCGTATAGGTACGGATGACTGTCTTCGCGCAGGTGCCCGTCATGGCCGCATCCGACGAAGTAACCGTCAGATCCGCATTAGCGGTACAATTGTCCGAGATAGTCAATCCATTGGCTGTCAGATAGGCTATCGTGTTCGTCGCAGCAGGCACGTCCGACTGACCGCAACCCGTCACCGTGATTGGTGCGAGGGTGCCTGAAATCGTCGGCGCCACCGCATCCACCGTTGTGAACGTCACATCAGAAGCATTCGCCACGCATCCGTTGGCGTCTTCTATATGTAATCGTACCGAATAACTTTTACACTCTTTCACCGTTGACAAAACGGCAGAGCTACTCGTACCATAAAGATCACCTGACCATTGGTATACGTACGGAGTCGTTCCACCTGTCACAAGAGCATTAAACGAGTATTCTCTATTAGGACAACCTTCCTCCGGGGCAGAAATAGAGACAGACAAAGCATTCGGTTCTGTGATAGAAATCGAAGAAGTATTGGATTCACAACCATTCCCATCTTTTATCTTAACCCCATACGAGCCAGGCACCAAGTCATTAAATACATTTGACAGTTGGTAATTATCACCATCATCTATCGAATATTGGCATGGCATCGAGCCACTGGTGGAGAGGACTGAAATTGAGCCATTCCCATCATTTTTGCAAAGAACATCCGTTTTCGTGGCACTAAATGTTGGCAAAGGGTTTACTACCAAGCTGAACGTCAAGGTTTTCGATTCACAGGCTGGTATCTGATCGCTATTAGCGGTAATGGTAACCGAATAATTTCCTGGTGTAGTCGGCGTGCCACTAATTCTGCCGTTGCTGAACGTCAAACCAATCGGCAAAGTGTTTGTTGTCACTATAGCGTTAGCAGAAGTGATGACAACATCCATGATGGAGACATTCACACAGACCGTCTGCACCAGATTCGTCGCCGAGAGTTCAACCAATGGGTTAACCGTCACCGTCACATCATCTGAAGATGTACAACCATTCGCATCAGTCACCGTCACCTCATAGGTAGTCGTTGTGTTTGGTGACACAGTAATGTCTTTAGAAGTTGAACCATTACTCCAAACATAAGACACATCACCATTAGGGTTCTCCACCTCTGAGGACAAAAGGACCGACGCTCCCCGACAGACAGAGACATCGTCTGGCGCTTTCGCCAAAAGTTCATTTGCAGGGATCACCACAGTAATAGTAGCCATACGGATATTCCCCGAAACATCCTTCACTTCAACCGAAACATCAACCCGTTGTTCGGAAGATGTTTGAGGATACAAAGATGCCGCACTTGGGCTCTGTACAAAATATGACTCGTCCACCTCGCAATTGTCAGTCGTACTAGCCAAAACCAAATCCCTTAGATCAGGGATTTCATATTGACAGTCTCCAGACATCAAGGCCTGCACATCTCCGAAAGTCGGGACCTCAGGGCGAACCGTATCCACAACGGTTACATGCTGGGTGCACATATCCGCCAAACTTGCGTCTCCATCCACTATCACGGACCATTCTATATCATCGCCGTCCATTACAGTAAGATGTGCGCCATTCACGTAGTCCACGAACGCGGAAGAAGGGTCCTTTCTATACTTATACGAAATATATTCCGCACCGCAAACCAACACATCCGGGAGTTTAAGTTCATAATCCGCAAAGCAACCATTCGACTCCGAATATAGTGTCGTATCCGAGCAAATCAGAGAAACATCCCGCTTCAATGACGTACGATAGACAGCGGTATCTGGGCAGACATTATTCTCTGCAGAAGCAACAAGGATATATGTCTGGGTCGTTTTCCCCATCTCAAAACTATATGACGATGTCGTCGCACCCTCTATCATGTTCATATCCTTATCATACCATTGGAACTCGACAAATCCAGCTCCTCCCTCCGATTCTAACGTCACAATATCCGACGGACAGGCAGCCTGCAAAACATTGTCGAGACTACCCATGCCAGGGAAGAACGAGACCGTATAGCCCGTAAAGACACCATATAGCAAGTCGCAAGTAGGATCAGGGTATGTTTTATTATGCGAATTGTAATAAGCAATGACAGAGCTGATATCCACACTATCCTTCGCCACAAAAGCACGGAGTTTCATTCCATTCGACAAACGTGCATCCGAAGTGCTGATGGTATAATGATCCTCCGTTGAGAAGACTGGCGGAACTGTGTCCAAATTTTTCCACACACCGTCCGATTCTTCATATTGAAACAGATAAGTCGGTGTGTCATAAAACTTGCTGACATCCTCCGCACTGTTAACATACAGTGTGGCTTCCGTACTTCGTCTACCACAAATATCCAAATGTCTTGGAGCGTCCAGCACATAGTCAGGCTTATCGGAGACCGCCACCTCCGGATAGCAAACCGTAATGGAGATATCGTCGATCAAGGCATCGTTTCCCGCACCACCATTCTTATTGTTGGTCAACTCCAAATAATAAGTGTGTCCCTTTTGAGCTTTGAAACGAGCGGATAAGTTATGCCACTCAGGGCAAGCATCACGGCTTTGAATGTTACCTGTGTACGCACGCGCCACAATTGGAGCATTCGTCGCAACTCCATCACGGATATCCATACGGAGGTTCACCTCCTCTAAGGCCGCCTGCTGTTCCCATGTCGCATTCACCAACTTGTTCGCATTCGCGATATAAACTGATATAATCACATACGCATCATCACATTTCACAGAGAAAGGACGGCGATATATTTTTGTGTTTCTGGAATTTTTCGCAAAATTAACAAATAGCATGGCACCACGTCCCGTTGTATGATCCGCAAAATTTCCCGTCTGATCCCGGGATCCACACATGGAATAGATCGAGTTTTCCAAAATGGCATAGTGCCCATCCTGCACATCACCATCACCACTGTGCCCATAGCTGGATGTGTACCCATAGGCATGTTCCACCACCGCATTTTGGTAATCCTTAACAGAATAGAAATTTTCTCCGTCGCACGAACGGCTATCCGCATTGACCGTTCTGGTTACAAGGTTATTCGGATTAGAGTAATCAGTATATGTATATTGACCTCTACTGCTACTGATGTCTCCAAAATTATCGAACCATATCACTTCCGAGTTTGTAGACGTACACTGATAAATCGGACGAACAATAAAGGATCGATTGCTTAGGCTGCCGCAATCTGAGTTATAACTAAGTTTCAGATCATAACTATCATCCAAATTATTAAAGTCGAAATACCAGCTGCCGGTGGCATCCACACGGTCAGCAACGGTTGCAGTGCCAAGGACTTCCCTTTGCAACAATTTTTTCTCCAAGGAAGCGGAAGTGATGGTGGCATTCACACTGTTAATCTTGACGGAGAACGACGAACCCGCCTGCACCTCGTAGACTTTATCGCTCAATTTACGCACACTTGGGCCCACCAACTCATATGATATGCTGCATGGTGCAAGCGAAAGGGAGATGACATTAGTATAGCAAACATCGTTATTTCTTGTGATTTGCATACGATAAAGCAGAGGAGAATCGTTCTTGACCTGTGTTTTAAGTTCATCCAGCGTCGCACCAGAAATGTCCGTCCACGTATGACCATCCAAGCTACCCTGCCATTGGAATTCATCCCGTATATTTACAGCCCCTTCATTTTCGACAGAAAATTCGATCCAATCGCCCCAACGCACATCCGCTGTCTTATTCGCTTGAATCCTCACTTCGCAAAGTGGGAGTTTTTTCAACTCGTATGCACCCATATCGATGACATCTTCAATACGATGATTGCCTGCCAAATCCTCGTTTCCATATGTGGATGTGTTGTAGTATCCATTACCACCTGCATCCACACAAGGCGAATTGTCTGATAAAGTATAGTCGGCATTTAGGAGTGGATTGGAGTTGATGCAGTTGTCGTTTGTATTACCCCCTTGGATACAAGAATTTGATTTTATATAACTTCCAGAAACACCATATGTATTGCCATAGATTATTGAATTATAAATTTTGGAATTTGCATTGTCAGACTTAACGCCATACAATCCATTGTTATCTACAATTGTACAATTGATGATGTTACAATTGGACGAGACCCTAACAGCAGACTTTTGTTTTGTATCATTGCCTTTCTTATTTGAATACAGCAAACAATTAATTAAATTTCCTCCGTTTTGAGACATATATACAACTGCAGTCGCATTATCACTCGCATTAATAGTGTTATTTCTAATAATTACATTAATTAAATAGTCCTTGTTGTTGATAAAAACAATTCCTTGCTTACTACTATTGTTTGTATTATTTTCAACAACACCTCCCATTAATACACAACCATTGTTTAAATATACAGCAGGGGAACCATCTACGTTTTTTATGGATGATAAATTATCCATAATGAGACTTCCTGTGTTATTTCCATTTTTTGCCAAAGAAATAAAATACGTAGATATACTATTTGATGTTAGATTATTTCCATTAAATGTAAGATTCTGTACGGATAAAGTATTTCGTATGTTAAGTGTACTTCTTGTGTTGTTTCTAACTATGGAATATCCATTACCACGGATTGCTAAAGTTTTGTCTATAGTAACTGCATCTCCATTCGAATTTGTCAAATTCGTATTGGAAGTCAGCACCAATACATCATTATTTTGGGAAGCGTTGACAGCGTCAAGTAAAGTGCTATACGAAGCGCCCGTACGTTGAATCACAATAGCAGCATGCGCCATGGACACCGAGAAGACAAGCAACAGGCAAAAACATACACATCGCTTGAGTCCCGACACACAACTCCTTCCTATCACACCCATATCCCAAAATTTATGTATAAAATTATCCATCAACTATTCAATTCAAATAAACGCTGTTCCCTATCATTGAAAAGACACATCATCCCATCCTTGAAGGAAACACACATCACTATACTTCAAATATACTTACTTATATACTTTGTTTCTAATACATTGCTCCAAGCCGCGAAATTAACCTTTCTTTCGGAATTTTAAAAACTCCTAACGGTTTTTCGCAACTTGACAACAGTATTCAGAATATGAAGGTACGAAAAAAAAGGGAAAAGCCAAGCAAATAGGCGGGAAAATTAAGGGTTTAGGACGAAAAAAAACTCTTTTAAGGGGAAATTACACTATTTTGTCCCAAAAACGCGCCAAAACGTCGTCAATTATTAATCAATTACGCCGAACCGACGTTTCTTAATTTTCACGTGTCACCCTTTCAGGGTTCCCACACACACGCACCATTTCACACAGGGGTTGACACCCCTGCCTGGGGGATGTCGCCCCGTTGGGGCTTGGGGTTTGCGCATCGTGTAGAAATGCGCACTCCCAAAAATTCAAAATTCAAAATTCTTAATTCTTAATTCCCTAGGGCGTTGCCCCAGGCTATATTTGTCACGCCCCTTCAGGGCTGGGTTACGAGCATCGCATAGAATTCTTAACTCTTAACTCTTAATTCTTAATTCAAATCACTATCTTTGTACAAATAAGACTATCACAGACATGAAAAAAATAATCATAGCCATCCTCCTCTCCGCGTTTTGCGCCACGATGTGGGGGCAAAGCAAGAAAGACATCAAGACCTACGAGACCGCGGTGATCCTTATGAACGAAGGGAAATACAAAGAGGCGCTTCCCCTCCTCAAAGGGTTGGTGACTTCCAACAAGGAGTTCGTGGACGCCTCGTGGACACTGGCGGAACTCTATTCGAGAATGTGCGACAGCGAGAAGCAAATCGCCACATTGGCGAACGTAGCCAAGCCTAAAATGCCTCGCTACTACAACTCGGTCATGCGTCTGGCCGGCGCCTACCATGGTCTGTGCGACTACACGAACGCCATCAAGCAATACCAACTCATACCCACCTCTGAGACCACCTACTACAAGCGGGCGCAAGCGGGCATCAAGGAGTGCGAGGACGCTTTGGAGCTGAAGCAGGAACCCGTTCCCTTCAACTTCCGCAACATGGGCAACGCCATCAACACGGAGTTCGACGAATACTGGCCCAGCCTGACCGCCAACGAGGGATACTTCTCCCTCACCCGGAAACTGAACAAACGACAAGGCCAGTCGGACTTCGGACGGGGCATCCACGAGGATATCTACCTCAGCAAACGTGAGGATGGGGCTTGGGGCACCGCCCAAAACGTCGGACAATCCATCAACAGCATAGGCAACGAAGGGGCTCAGAGCATCTCCCTGGACGGACGATACATGTTCTTCGTGGCATGCGACCGCCAAGGCGGAATGGGCGGTTGCGACATCTACTACTCCATCCATGAAGGAAAGGGTTGGACGCCCGCCATCAACTGCGGAGCGCCCGTCAACACCCGCCATTGGGAAACTTCCCCATCGCTTAGCCCTACAGGCGACGTCCTCTACTTCGCCAGCACCCGCCCTAACGGACAAGGGAAATGCGACATCTGGGCTTGCCGCGTGGAGATACAACAGGACGGACGACTGAAGTTCTCAGAGCCCGTCAACCTCGGACCGACCGTCAACACGCCGGAGGATGAGCTCTCCCCGTTCATCCACGCGGATAACCACACCCTCTACTTCTCCTCCAAAGGAAGGAAGGGTATGGGCGGACATGATATCTTCGTCACCTACAGGGACGAAAAGGGGAAGTGGAGCACTCCCAAAAACATCGGTTACCCTATCAACACCTGCAAGGACGAAACGGGCTTCGTGGTGAACGCCTACGGTGACAAAGCTTACTTCTCTTCCGACGGACAGGAAAAGAACTGGAAGGGAAGGGACATCTATGAACTCACCTTGGCGGAAGGGAATATGAGACCTGCCCAAAAGATGAAATATGCGACGGGTAAGATCGTGGACGCCGACAAGAAACAACCTATGCAGGCCACCATCGACGTCTACGGAACGACCAGCAACCGCACCATCTTCCGCTCCGTCTCGGACAAGGAGAGCGGAGAATTCATCGCCTGCGTGCCAAGCGACGAGGAGTACGGCGTCAACGTGAGCAAGAAGGGTTATCTCTTCTTCTCGGACAATTTCGGAGGCTCCTCACAACAGGGAAACAGCACGAACAAATCCTCCAAGAAAGTGGACCTCACCAAGGACAATAACGTAAGAATGGAGAGAATCGAGGTGGGCAAGAAGATCACGCTAAAGAACATCTTCTTCGACTTCGACAAGGCCACCCTGAAAAAAGCCTCCCACTTCGAGCTGAACCGTGTCGCCCAATTCATGAGGGAGAACCCGACCGTAAGGATCAAGCTTTGCGGACATACCGACTACAAGGGTACCAAGGAATACAACATGACCCTCTCCAACGACAGAGCCAAGGCTGCCTACGAATACCTCGTCAAGAAGGGGGTACCAACCAACAGGCTGGAATACCAGGGATTCGGAGCGGAGCAACCGATCGCAGACAACAAAACAGATGCGGGCAGGGCGCTAAACCGACGGACGGAAATCCTTATCATCGGAAAATAACACAGGAGACCGATGCTGGACTGATTACCGCATTGAATCCATTTAAATATTTGCTATTTAACCATTTACAATTTACTATTTGTGGCGTTCGTGGATATTTGCGATTTACGATAGAACGCACAACCCAACCCCCGAAGGGGTGACACCTAGGTAATTTGAAAATTCTTAATTACCCTCATTTGTCCGCATTCTCCACCCTATTCACGGAGCTTACACCATTGATTTTCACCAATGTGACACAAAGGTTATTCACGTCCTCCACGTCATGGACATAGACGGTGATGAAGCCCTCGAACATTCCGTCGTTGGTCTCCAGATGCACCTTGTTGACATTCACGGCATGCTCCTCCGTGATGGCCTTCACGATCTCACCTAGGATACCCATGCGGTCCATTCCCTTCACCTCGATGGTGGCAGGGAAGGAAAGCATCCTATGGCTCTCCCAGACGGCGGAGATGATACGTTCCCCATAGTTGGATTTCAGACGCATCGCCACGGGGCACTGGCGTTTGTGGACCACCAGCATACCATCCTCCTCCATGAAACCGACGATATCATCGCCAGGGATCGGAGAGCAGCAATCCGCGATACGGTAGGTGACGCCGGAGTTGTCCTCCGTCAGCGTCAATGTATTCTTGGAAGAGACCTTCTTGCTACTGAAGATAGGCAGATTGAGGAGCGCGGAATCATCCTTCTTACCGCCTCCCCCGAAGGTCAGTTTCCAATACTTCATGAAACGGCTCTGCGACTTCGCCTTGAAGACCGTGTTCATCAACTCGTCCAAGTTGTATGTCCCCTTTCCGATCTTGTAGAACAACGTCTCCTTCTTCGTCTCGTGGTAATGTTCCAACAGTTTGGCGACATTGTCAGGAGAGAGCGCCAGGTTATTCTTTTCAAAAAAAGACTTCAGGTCATGTTCGCCTTTATTCATGAAAGACTTGTACTCCTTCCTGAACAAGACGCGTATCTTAGACTTGGCGCGGGCGGTCGTGACATAGTTGATCCACTCGGCCGTAGGTTTCTGTTTCTTGGAGGTCAGAATCTCCACCTGGTCACCACTATTCAGCACATAGCTCAACGGCACCAGTTTATGGTTCACCTTCGCACCGATGCACTGCATACCGATGTCCGTATGCAACGAGAAGGCGAAGTCAAGGGCGGTCGCACCCTGCGGCAACGTCTTGATGTCACCCTGCGGCGTGAAGACGAATATTTCGGAGGCGAAGAGGTTCAGCTTAAAGGTGTCGAGGAAGTCGATCGCATTCGGCTCCGGGTTCTCCAGCAGCTCCTTGATGGTCTGCAGCCACTTCTCCAACTCCGAGTCGTCCTTCTCGCCCGTCTTGTATTTCCAATGGGCGGCGAAACCCTTCTCGGCGATATCATCCATGCGTCGGCTACGGATCTGCACCTCCACCCACTGTCCGGTCGGACCCATGACGGTCACGTGCAACGCCTCATAGCCATTCGCCTTAGGCGTGCTGATCCAGTCACGGATACGGTCAGGGTGCGGTTTATAGACATCCGTGATGGCCGAATAGATCGCCCAGCACGTCTTCTTCTCGTCCGCCTCATCGTCCACGCTGAAGACGATACGCATGGCCAGGATGTCATACACCTCCTCGAAAGGAATATTCTTGGTCTGCATCTTCCGCCAGATCGAATAGATGGACTTCACGCGGGAGTGGATCTCGAACTTGAAGCCGAGGCTCTCCAGCTTATCGTGCAACGGTTTAGAGAAGAGTTCATAGACCTTATCACGCTCCTGCTTCGTGCTCTCCATCTTCTGGGTGAGCTGTTCGTACTTGTCAGGATGTTCATATTTGAAGCTCAGGTCCTCCAGCTCCGTCTTGAGGGCATAGAGGCCGAGGCGGTTCGCCAGCGGAGCGTAGATATACTGCGTCTCTCCAGCGATCTTATACTGCTTGGCAGGAGGCATGGAACCGAGCGTGCGCATATTATGGAGGCGGTCCGCCATCTTAATCAGCACGACACGGATATCGTCAGACATGGTGAGCAATAGGTTCCTGAAGTTCTCCGCCTGGGTAGAGTCAGCGAAGACACCTCCCGAAATCTTCGTGAGTCCAGAAACGATGGAAGCGATTTTAGCGCCGAACAGGTTCTCGATATCCTCCACGGTATACTCCGTATCCTCCACCACGTCGTGCAGCAAAGCGGAGCAGATGGAGGTGGAGCCGAGACCAATCTCCTTCGCCACGATACGCGCCACGGCGATCGGGTGCATAATGTACGGTTCACCGGAACGACGGCGTACCCCCTCATGCGCCTGACGGGCAAATTTGAAAGCCTTCTCGATGATGGCCACCTTACGGCGGTGGGCGGAAGAGAGATAATCGTTCAACAACGCCTGATACTCCGCCTCAATATACTCGTTTTCCTTTTGGACCTGTAACTCATCCATATTCACATTCCTCAAAACAAAGAAACAAGGCGACCCAAAAGCCGCCTTGTCCCAAACTAATCTATATATCCTTAGAACTTAACCTCCACATACTTGCCATTGACTTTCGCCCAAGAGCCACCCTCTCTATCCAAGTAGATCTTGATGTTGCTCTTCTTAGCGAGCGCATAGCCATCGTTAGCGAAGTCGGAGATATAATCGTACACGCACTCCGTGATAGGAGCACCGAACTTGTCGATAAGACCGAACTTACCGTTCGCCTTCACGCGGGCCACACCGTTCTGGAAATCCTTAGCCTCCTCGAAGATGAAGTCGGTGATAGCCTTTCCGTCCTTGTTGATGTAAGCGTAACGCTTAGCGCCACCCACGTTCTTGCAGACAGCCGCGATGCCCTCATAGAACCAAGAAACGTTGTTGTACTTAGGCTCGATAACCGAGTTACCCTTCGTGTCGATGAATCCGTAGAGGTAGCTATCGCCTGCCTGAACAGGAGCCAAGCCCTCGTTGAACGCGCGGGCGTCAGCATATACTTGGTTATCCATCTTCTTACCCGTCTTGTCGATGAAGTAGCAATTGCCCTCGTCCATCTTCACAGCCGCGAAACCATAGCTGAAGTTGCTAGCGGCAGCGAACTGGATAGGAACGATCTCCTTGCCATCCTCAGTGACAAAACCATACTTGTTACCCTTGCCGACACGAGCGAGACCCTCGCTGAACTCGGAAGCGTTGTCATATTTAGCCTTGATGACCAAATCGTTGCCTTTCTGGTAACCATATTTGTTCTTTCTCATCACACGAACCGGAGCAGGCCATTTCTTCTGCATCTCAGCCTTAGCCACAGCGGCGGACTTGCTGGAAGGATAAGTATAGATGAATTGTTGATAAGCATCCTTGCTGTTCTTAGCCTGTACAGCCTTGAACTCATCAGCGATCTTAGCATCCACGGCAGCTTGGTTCTCAGCGTCCTTCGCGCGACGTTCAGCCGCAGAAGCCATCACGTCAGCCCTCTCTTTAGCCTCAGCCTCCGCACGAGCGGCAGCCTCGATCTGCGCCTCACGTTGAGCGGCGGCCTCTTCCCTACGTTGAGCGGCGGCGGCATTCAATTGAGTCGTCACATCATCCAGGATTTGCTTCATCTCGAAATAACCATTATCCTGCATAGGGTTGGAAGAGAAGAACTTGGAGCAAGCCTTCTGCGTCTCCACCAAGTCGCCCTGTTGGTACAAAGCCTTCGCCTTCACGTAGCTCAAACGCGCGTTGGTCTTGTTCAACGCCTTCTCAGCCAAATCGACATATTTGAGAGCGGACTTAGCGTCGCCAGCCTCGAAATAATCCACAGCCTTGAAATAGTTCTTGCGAGCAAGGGACTCCTCCTTGCTTATATTTTTATTGTCGGCGCACACCATCAGGGAGGCGCTTGCCATCATGAAAAACAATACTATCTTTTTCATTATATCCTAATATTATTTTTTACACATTGATTATTCGTCCTGGCACACACGGAAGCCGATGTTACCACTCTTGTACTTCGGAGACCTCTTCTCGTCGGCGGTCATCACGCAGTTAGCCGCATCGTCAGACCAAGAACCGCCCTTCACGTAACGGTTATCCTTGTCATATGAATCAGCCACCCACTCGCTGACGTTACCCGTCATGTCGAAGATACCCAACTCGTTCGGAGTCTTCTCGCCCACCTTGTGGGTCTTCTCCTCAGAGTTGTATGCGCACCAAGCGACATCGCTCAAGTTGTCGCTACCGCTGAACTGCGTATTGACAGCCATCTTACCACCCTTAGCGGCGTACATCCACTCGTCGGCGCGAGGCAAACGGAACTTCATGCCCGTCTCGGCGCTCAGTTTCTTCACGAACTCCAAAGCCTCTTCCCAAGTGACGTTCTCAACAGGAGCGTCGCCGTTGCCTCTCATGGCGAACTTGGAAGGGTTGGAATGCATCACGCGCATCCATTGTCTTTGCGTAACCTCTGTCTTACCCATGTAGAAAGACTTCATGCCACCGGTACCCTCCACGAAGATCAACTCAAGGTCACGTACGTTCCTGTTAGACTTGAACTCCATGTATTTTTGGATCTTAGCCACACGGTTAGCAGGGTAAGCGAATTTCTCGTCAGACTTAGCAGCCTTCTGATAGAAAGGAAGCGCCTCGTCCCACTTCTGCTGAGCGTAGAGCTCATCACCCGTCGAGATAGCGTCCAAGCAAACCTCGTAAGGGATAGAAGTTGTTCTCCAGAAGAACGGAGCGTTCACGCTAACCGGGATCTCACGTTTTCTGTTGCTCGTATAAGTCTTCATCGCATTGAGGGTATCCTTCTTCGCCATATAGGACTCAGCCAATTTACGCTTGCCATACTCCTCGGAGATGAAGTTGTAGTCCTCGTCGTTCCACTTCACCTTCACGGAAGTGTTCACCAAATCGATTTTCGAAGAGTTTCTGAAGATTCTTTGAAGGCTGAGCGAGTAAGCGAAGCCAGCAGCCTTAGGATCCAACTTGCCGGAAGTGATCCTTGAACTCTTGAAAAACTCCTCCAAAGTAGCGTTCGGAATGATGACACCCGGTTTCTTCGGGTCTTGCTGACCGATCACCACATCCGTGAAATTATCCCTCCAAGAGAGGTTCTCAGGGATCATAGGAGCGACCGTGGCGCCCGCCTTCTCCAACAGATTGAGCGTGAGCTTCGTCTTAGCGGAAGCGATATACGTCTTGGCGCTCTCGGAATAGAACATGATTGTATAAGTGCACTCCACCTCTTTCGGAGTGATCAAATCGTAGCGAGCCTTCAAATCAGGGTACTCCGCCAACTGGGCGTATGCGACCTTCTTGGACTTCACCATGTAACTGTTGTTGCGGGTCCATGTCATGTTAGCCGTGCAAACCGGCGCACCCATGACTTCCTTGTAAGTCACATTGATATCATACCCATCCATTAGATAACTGTTCTTACCTGCCGCATATTTCTCCTTACCGGAGATGGTCCCAGTCAGTACATCTGTCTGAGCCTCTCCCCAAAGGGCAGCCGCCGACATCAACATTGTCAGCATCGTTAAATAAAACCTTCTCATGAACTCTTTATTGTTATTAAATTGTTAAAATTCACATCACTAAGGAAGAGTCTCCCCTCCCATCATTAACTACTTTTCATCGGACATCTTCACAGAAGTCCATTTTAAATTCCACAAAGTTAAAAAACTTCGCAAAACATCAACGCGAAAATCACCACAAAAATAATGTTCTATACAATATCATCAAAAGAATGTTAATAAGTTTTTCCTATACAATAATAAAAAATAGAGCGACATGAGTTAATTTTGCGCCAAATATGTGGATTTAACGGCAAGACGCACCATTCTCCAAATGAAAAGGGACAGAAATCCAAATACGAGAAAACAAGAAGACGAGGTGGTCGGAAGATACGAAAACTTCATCAAAGGAAGTGGCCTCGGCTACTTCGAAGTGGACGAGATAGAGACCATCATCAACCACTATATGGACGACGCCAAGACGGAAGAGGCGATGACCGCCATCCAATACGGGCGGAAGCTCCATCCCAACAGCACAACCCTCCTGGCCAAACAGGCGAGGCTTTACGCCGACACGGGCAAGACCAAAGAGGCCCTCTCCATCATCGACTACATCCAGACCATCGACTCATCGGACGAGGACGCCACGCTCCTCAAAGGGGAGATATTCCTCCGGAAAGGACTTGTCGACGACGCCATGCTCATTTTCAAGGAGATGGAGAAGAGAGCGGACAACGACGACTACTGCACGCACCTCAACATCGCCTACGCGCTGAACGACAACCGGCTCTACGACGAGGCGCTCCAATTCCTCGACAAGGCAATCGCCATCGCGCCCAACAACACGGACATCCTCTTCGAACAGGCGTTCAGCCACGAACAGAAGCAGGAATTCTCCAAGGCCATCGATATCTACAACCACATATTGGACATCACCCCATATTCCAACGAGGCTTGGTTCAACATCGGGCAACTCTACTTCTACCAAGAGCAGTACACGGAAGCCAGCGAAGCCTTCGACTACGCCTACGTGATTACCCCGAACGACTACCAATCGCTGCTGCAGAAGGCGAACGCGCTCTTCCTCTGCGAAAGGTACCAGGAATCCGCCGACGCATACGAGGAATATGCCGACCTGACGGGCGAGACGAGCAATAACTACGTCCTCATGGGCGAATGCTACGAGAAGATGGAGGACTTCGTCAGCGCCATGAACCTCTACAAGAAGGCCATCGGCCTCGAAACAGGCAACATCGACGCCCTCACCGGACTCTGCGCCTGCTGCATCGAGCAGGAGAAACCCGAGGAGGCGCTCCAATACATCGACGAGGCGCTCCGTATCAGTCCGCACAACAGCAACCTATGGGTGCAGAAGGCGGAGGCCCTGATCTACTCGGAACGCCAGAAGGAGGCCATCGAATGCTACAACCATGCGCTGCGACTCAACCCTTCACAGGTGGACGCGCTCGTGGCGCTGGGAAACCTGTACGTCGACAACGGGGAGTACGACCT
Source organism: Paludibacteraceae bacterium (assembly GCA_017962085.1). Lineage (GTDB taxonomy): Bacteria > Bacteroidota > Bacteroidia > Bacteroidales > Paludibacteraceae > UBA1181. The sequence goes on along the minus strand of JAGCWA010000045.1, from coordinate 29,574 downwards.
CGCGCTCTACCACTACCAACAGGCTCAAATGGTCCAGAAAGACATCAGCGGAATGCCCCTCTTGCTGGCCATCGTATTCTACAAGATGGGGAACTACCCTGTCTGCGCCAAATACCTAAAGGAATCGACCGCCGCCGACAGCCAGACATTCAAGGCTTTCTACGAGATATGCCCTGAGGCGATGGACGACCCGCAACTAAAACAACTCATGTCATGACAAAAGGAAAACTCACCCTGCTCGCCCTACTCACCCTGCTCGCCACCGCCTTCATCGGATGCAAGGACGCGGAGCAGGACTATCGGTACGTCATCACCAACAAGACCTCTATAGAGGACTCGCTGATTGTCACCTACCGCCTGGCAGGGAATAGCACCAACACGGAAAAGAGACTCGCCCAAGGGGATAGCATCGTGATCGCGCAACGGAACGAAGTGCCGGGAAAGGGCGTATGGGACATCGAGACCAGCGTCAGCCTCTACAAAATCACTGAGATGCGCGCCAGCAACCAAGACCACTCCCGCATCTCGGAGGAACTCGCCTTCCGCAAGCTTTGGAAGGGTCCGACGGACGTGGACGGCGTCGGTGTCTACCAACTGGACATCACGGACGAGCAACTGCTCCTCTCCCTACAGAAGGATTACACCTACGTGATCAAAAACGAGTTGCAGGACACGATCTTCTCCACCTCCCACCTGAAACTGATATCGGGGGAGAACATGACCCGCTCAGCCGACACCATCCTGGCCGGAGCGCAGAAAAGCATCGGGTCGGTGGACATCTACACTTACAGTGAGGACCACGTTGGGGAACCTCGGTACAAGACACAGAAAATGGCCGGACTCTCCACCATCTTCTTCCTATATAAAGAGGGAAGAGTGGAAATCAACCTGAGCAAGGACACCACCCACTTCGAAACGGGCAAGGACACCTGCAAACTCATCGTCAGCGAGAGGATGCAGAAGGTGGACGAAATATTACATCCTACCACAAAGAAGAAATAGCATGAAAAGATACGGTCTCATAGGGAAAATATTGGTGCACTCCTTCTCGAAGAACTTCTTCACGGAGAAATTCGCCAACGAGGGAATCGACGCCCGCTACGATTTGTTCGAACTGCCTACCATCGAGGAGTTTCCGAAACTGCTTGAGACGGAGGGCCTATGTGGACTGAACGTCACCATCCCCTACAAAGAGGTGGTCATGCCTTACCTAGACGAGTTGGACGACACCGCGCGTGAGATCGGGGCGGTCAACACCATCCAATTCAACCGAAAAGGAGGGAAACTCTCCCTCAAAGGGTTCAACACGGACGCCATCGGCTTCGAGAACTCCTTGCGTCCGCTCCTCAAACCCTGCCACCAGCAAGCGTTGGTGCTCGGAACCGGCGGCGCCTCCAAAGCGATCATCTATATATTAAATAAATTAGGCATAACGCCCCAACTCGTCTCCAGACAGAAGCGGGACGGGATGCTCACCTACGAGGAGCTCGACGAGGAGATCGTCGCCAGCCACAAGCTGATCGTGAACTGCACGCCTGCAGGCACCTTCCCGAAGGTGGACGAGATGCCACCCTTCCCTACCCAACTGCTGACCAGCGAACATCTGGTCTATGATTTGATCTACAATCCTGAGACGACCCTCCTCTGCCGTTTGGCGAAGGAACAGGGGGCCGCCACCAAGAACGGACTCGAGATGTTGCACGGGCAAGCGGTCGCCGCGTGGAAAACGTGGAACAATTAAGAGTTAAGAGTTTAAAGCAAGGTTTTAATTCATCATTCAGAATTCAAAATTGACTCCGTCGAACTAACGTTTCACAATTCTCCCCGTTTGTCATTTTGTTCCAAAAACACTATGTTTTCTGTCAAATTGTTTCGCAAACCAAAAAAAATATTTCAAAAAAGAGGAAAAAAGTTTTTGTGCAAAGAAAAAAGTGGTATATTTGCATCGATTTCGAAAAATAAGTTTATTAAATCGAATAAAAAAATATATTTCTAACGCATTATTTAAAAAATCATGGATGCAAAAGTAAAAGAATTCATGGACAAGGTGATCGCCAAGAACCCAGGCGAGGCTCCTTTCCATCAGGCAGTTCAGGAGGTTGTTGAGTCTTTGATGCCATTCATCGAGGCTAACCCTAAGTACAAAGAGGCTAAGATTCTTGAGAGAATGTGTGAGCCTGAGAGAGTAATCATCTTCCGTGTTCCTTGGATCGACGATAAGGGAGAGTTCCAAATCAACCGTGGTTTCCGCGTTCAAATGAACAGCGCGATCGGTCCTTACAAGGGAGGTATCCGTTTGCACCCTTCTGTAAACTTGGGTCTTTTGAAATTCTTGGCATTCGAGCAAGTATTGAAGAACTCTTTGACTACTCTTCCAATGGGTGGTGGTAAAGGTGGTTCTGACTTCGACCCTAAGGGCAAGTCAGACAATGAGGTTATGCGTTTCTGCCAAAGCTTCATGACTGAGTTGTTCCGTCACATCGGCGCTGACACTGACGTTCCTGCCGGTGATATAGGTACTGGCGCACGTGAGGTTGGTTTCATGTTCGGACAATACAAGAGATTGAGAAACGAGTTCGTAGGTGTTTTGACTGGTAAGGGTCTTTCATTCGGTGGATCTTTGATCCGTCCTGAGGCTACTGGTTACGGAACAACTTACTTCGCTCAATATATGTTGGAGACTAAGGGTGACACCTTGAAGGGCAAGACTGTAGCCATCTCTGGTTCTGGTAACGTTGCTCAATACGCAGTTGAGAAATGTACTCAATTGGGCGCTAAGGTTCTTACCGTATCTGACTCTAACGGTTCTATCTACGATCCAGATGGTATCTCTAAGGAGAAATTGGACTTCATCTTCGAGTTGAAGAACGTAAAACGTGGCCGTATCAAGGAGTATGCAGCTAAGTATCCATCAGCTAAGTACTACGAGAACCAACGTCCTTGGCAAATCGCTGAGATCAAGTCTCTCGATGTTGCTATGCCTTGCGCAACTCAGAACGAGTTGGACGGTGACGACGCTAAGGCTCTTCTCGCTAAGGGTGTTAAGGTGGTTGCCGAGGGTGCTAACATGCCTTCTACAATCGAGGCTGTCAACGCATTCATCGCCGCTAAGATCCTTTACTCTCCAGGTAAGGCTTCTAACGCCGGTGGTGTGGCTACTTCAGGTTTGGAGATGTGCCAGAACTCTGGACGTATCTCTTGGACGGCTGAGGAAGTTGACAACAAGTTGAAATGGATCATGAAGAACATCCACGACAACTGCGTGAAGTATGGTAAGGAAGCTGACGGTACAGTTAACTACGTGAAGGGCGCTAACATCGCCGGTTTCGTGAAGGTGGCTGACGCTATGCTTGCTCAAGGATTGGTATAATAATATCCGATACGATAAAAATCCCCGTCGTGTTCTCGCTTCGGGGATTTTTTATTAAAAACGATAAATATTACAACAATGGGAAAACTAAGAGTTGCTGTTGTCGGTTATGGCAACATCGGTCGCTTCAGCGTGGAAGCGATCCAAGCAGCACCTGATATGGAACTGGCGGGCGTCGTTCGCCGTGACCCATCCAACAAGCCGGCCGAATTGGCTGACGTGAAGGTGGTCGCTAACATCGACGAGCTCGGCAAGGTGGATGTAGCTATCCTCTGCACCCCGACCAGAAACATTCCAGAGGTGGCTAAAAGCATTTTGGAGAAGGGCATCTACACGGTGGATAGCTTCGACATCCACGGCCAGGTGTGGGATCTTCACCAATCATTGGACGAGGTGGCTAAGAAGCATAACGTGGCCGCTATCATCTCCGCAGGCTGGGATCCGGGAACTGACTCTGTCATCCGTACCCTCTTGATGTCTATGGCTCCTAAGGGCTTGACATACACGAACTTCGGTCCTGGCATGAGCATGGGACACTCCGTAGTGGCTCGTGGCAAGAAGGGCGTGAAGAACGCTCTCTCCATGACAATCCCTAAGGGTCAAAGCATCCACAGCCGTATGGTTTACGTGGAGCTGGAGCCTGGCTACACCGCAGAGCAAGTGTACGCTGAATTGAAGGCGGACGACTACTTCGCTCACGACGAATTGCACGTCATCCCAGTCAACAGCGTGGACGACTGCAAGGATATGGGCCACGGTGTGTTGATCGAGCGCAAGGGTGTTTCCGGCAAGACTCAGAACCAATTGTTCGAGTTCCGCATGCACATCAACAACCCTGCCTTGACAGCTCAGGTATTGACCTCCTGCGCACGCGCAGTGGTGAAACAACGTCCTGGCTGCTACGCTTTGCCTGAGATCGCTCCTATGGATCTGTTGGCTGGCGACAGGGAAACATTGATCAAGAGCTTGGTTTAATAACCATCGGCTATTTGCATAGGCCCCCTTGCTTGGCTTGGGGGCTTTTTTTGTGAGCAATCCCAGAGGATTTTAGGATGGGTTTTCATTTTATTTCAGATCTTGCAATATCATAAAACTTTTAGCAACCATCGAAATAATTAGTGGTTATTTTCTATCTTTGAACTTGGTAATAAATATTTATAATTTTGTAGTCTTGAGTTTTTCCCCCTCACGGGATTTTAAGCTGAAAAGTTACCTAAAAGAATTGGGGTATATTTAATGGATAATTGCTGTTATGGATATAAACTATAAAAATTGGATAACAAACATTGCCGCCAGATTCAAGCAAGCACAGATTAAGGCAGCCATACAGGTAAATGCAGAAATGCTTCGGTTTTATTGGGAACTGGGGAAGGATGTTCTACAGCTGTCGGAGGCATCGGCTTACGGTGACAAAGTTTTGCAGAAAATCAGCAAAGATTTACAGACCGAACTGCCTGATGTGAAGTCCTTTTCGCCGACCAATCTGCTCTATATGAAAAATTTTTATACTCTTTATTATCAATATATTACAAACGCTCCACAACTTATGGAGCAATCAAAAAATGAATCGGCGCAAATCACTCCACAAGTTGGGGAGCAATCTCAAAAAATACAACTTGAAAATTTATTCAGAATACCGTGGGGACATCATCGTTATATAATTGACAAGTGCAAAGGCAACCCTCAGAAAGCGATTTTCTATGCAAGCAAGACATTGGAAAACAACTGGTCGAGAGCTGTTTTGCTCAATTTTATGGATACCGACTTGTTTGAACGGCAAGGGAGGGCTATATCGAACTTTAAAAATCAGTTGCCCGCACCTGACAGCGACTTGGCTCAAGAGATAACCAAAGACCCGTATAATTTTGATTTTCTTTCCATACACGAGCGTTACAACGAAAAAGAGCTAAAGGACGCACTTATGGACAACATCACAAAATTTCTGCTCGAACTGGGCAACGGCTTTGCCTTTGTGGGGCGCGAAGTGCGAATTATGGTCGGTAATAAGGAGAAGTTTGTTGATATGCTCTTTTATAACATCAAGCTGCATTGCTATGTGGTGCTCGAAGTTAAGGTGACGCCGTTTGAATCGGAGTATGCGGGACAGCTCGGCACCTACGTGGTGGCGGTGAATCATCAGCTCAAAGGAGAAAAAGATGCCGCCACCATTGGCATTTTGGTGTGCAAAGGATTGGACAAAGTTGAGGCGCAATATGCGTTGGAGTCTTCGAGCCAGCCCATTGGCATATCGGGCTATACGCTGTCGAAACTCATCCCCGAAAAATTCAAATCTTCGCTGCCAAGTATTGAGGAAATCGAAAATTCTATGAATAATTGAAAATGAACGGGAAGTGGGCACATAAGGAATTGGGAGAATGTTGCAATAGTGAACTGGGTAAAACCTCGGATGAAGGCAGAAACACAGGTTCATATTGTCCTTATTTATGTGCATTGAATGTATTATGGGACAAAGCTGTTGAATGATTAAAATAAAATAATATAATAAAAATATATGGTTAAAAGCAAAGAAGAAAAACTTCAGTTTCTTAAAGAGATAAACAAAGAGGTTGATATTCACACCTTACTTTCAGAGTTGTTGCCAGAAATGGGATTAAAAAATATTCAGGGCAAAATTCGGTTTTATTTCCCCTAAAACAAACATTAACCGTCAAATACTTATCTTTGCGAATGGTTGTGTGGATGGTCACCAACCTTCGTCATTCTCACAGGTGGACATGGGTAAGAAATTGGATAAAATACGGGCGGCAGTCCTATGGCTGAAATCTAAAGTCAGTTTTAAGAACATCAGGAAGAAAAGATGGTTGATCGTCTCGCTGTGTGCGCTTCTCGTCTTGATCATCTCTTCGAACCTTGTCGTTTCCTGCTCGACTAAAAAGATGGTCTACCAGTCTGTCGAAAGTGTTCCCTACAACAAAACCGCCCTGCTGTTAGGCACCTCCAAATACTTGAGCGACGGGAGGAAAAACCTCTACTACCAATATAGAATCGAGGCCGTGGCGGCGCTTTTCCACGCCCATAAGGTGGATTATGTGATCGTCAGCGGAGATAACTCGCGGAAGGAATATGACGAACCCACCGACATGAAAAACGACTTGGTGGCGGCTGGCATCCCGGCGGAAAGGATTTACCTGGACTATGCGGGATTCCGCACGCTGGATTCGGTGGTGCGTTGCAAGGAGATCTTCGGACAGACCTCCTTCACCATCGTGTCGCAGCAGTTCCACAACGAACGGGCCATCTATCTGGCAAGGCATTACGGCATAGCCGCCATTGGCTTCAATGCGAAGGATGTGCAGGCATACTATGGCTTCAAGACCATGCTGAGGGAGAAGCTGGCCCGCGTGAAATTGTTCGTCGACCTGTTGCTCCACAAAAAGCCTAAATACCTTGGCGAGAAGGTGCAGGTCGGGGATTAGACGCCCTCCCTTGGAAAGAGGGAAGAGCGGGGCATGCGTTCTCTCTGAAAAAAAATGATTACCTTTGCCGCATGAGAATAAAGATAATAGCACTGATATTATTGATTATTTCGCCTTACGCCTCATACGCAAGGAGGGGGAAGAACTCCACCCTAACGCTGCGGGACTCCATCATCACCGAGGCGACCCGCCACATCGGGAAGCGGTACCAATACGCCGGGAAGGGTCCCAACCGATTCGACTGTTCAGGTTTCACGGGCTACGTCTTCCGCCAATTCGGCTACGAACTCTACGCATCGTCCGCCTCCCAATACCTGCAAGGCGAAAAGGTCAAGCTGGAGAACGCGCAAAAGGGCGACCTCATCTTCTTCAAAGGAAGCAACTCCAAATCGAAGGGTGTGGGACACGTGGGCATCATCTACGACGTAAACCCGGACGGCAAGAATACTACCCTGCAATTCATCCACGCCTCCGTCAACAAGGGCATCACCATCGACAACTACCCGGAATCGGACTACTACCGCATCCGCTTCATCGGCATCCGCAGAATCATCGGTGAAGACGAACGGAAGGAGCAATACCCATCCGACACGGACGAGACCTCCGAAGAGGAGACGCAGGAGATAACACCACCGAACCAGGAAGAGGAGAAGAAACAGGAGCCTGTAGAGGAGAAGGAGGAGAAAAAGAAACAGGAACCGCAAGAGGAACCTTCCGAGCCGCAAAAGGAAGAACCCGCCGCACCAACGGAGCCCCTCTGCCATATCGTGAAGAAAAAAGAGACACTATTCAAGATAGCGAGGAAATACGATTGTACCGTGGAGGATCTGATGGAATGGAACCATCTGAAAAATACCTATCTGAAGATCGGGCAATCGCTCTACGTCACCCGTCCTACCGCACAAGACCAGGAGAAAAACAGGAGGGAAGAGCCTACTCCGCCGAAGGAAGAAAAGAAGGAGCCGACACCCGTCGTCACCGACACCATCACCCACACGGTGCAACCCAAAGAGACGCTCTACAAGCTTTCGAGACAATATGGCTGTAGCGTGGAGGATATCCAACGATGGAACCACCTAAAAGGCAATGCGCTGAAGATCGGGCAGACCCTCATCATCCTGAAACCGATCGAGCAATAGCCTCAACGCCTACCGATTTCCACCAAACCGTTTGATCACATTATAGGCGGAATAGAGTCCCAACTCGCCCGCCTTGCTTAGGTCGGAGATTCCTTCGTCCTTCTTTTTCAAGTAGATATGGGTTAATCCTCTGTTGAAATAGGCCTCGGCGAACGAAGGGGTCAGGGTGATCGACTTCGAGAAGTTGTCCAAAGCGCTCTGGTAGTTTTGTTGCCGCACATAGACATGTCCGCTGTTGTACCATGCAGGGGAGAAGTCCGGCATCAGTTCCTTCACCTTGTCATAATCCTTCTGCACCAAATCGCACGCCACCTGACCCACCATGGTTAGGTCCACGCCCTCCGGCAGGGTCAGTTCACCCTTGTCGACAAGTTCCACGACGGAAAGATACTTTTGGTACCGCACATTCGCCCTACAGAAATAGTAAAGCCACACATACTCCTTATCGCCCAACTCGATTGCCTTGTCCAAATCCTCCATGGCGCTCTCGTAGTCCGAGACGCAGACATAATCCATGGCACGGGCGAAATAGACCTTCGAAGAGGAATCCTTAGCCAACGTGCGGGTAGCCTGTTCGATGCGGGAGAAGCACAGGAGCAGCTGGTCGTTGTCGATCTGCTGTTCGTCACACGAGAGGGTGAGTTTCTCCGGATAGATTCCCTTGCCGTTGAAGACGCTGATACGTTTGTCGAACAGGGTACTCTTCCCCATAGTCATGCCAGACTTCGGGTGGGAGGTCAGCTTGACGATCGCACCCAGTTCGACGTGGAAGTTCACGTTCTGGACGCGTCCTCGCGACTCGCTGCGGTAGGTGAGGCGACGCATCTCCTCCTGCTTGTCCATCACGACCATATTGTTGTGGTTGCCCATATCCTTGGCCTTCTTCTCCTTCTTCGGCAAGGAAGTCTTGTCGGAAGATTGCGATTGAGCCTCCTTCTCGCCCTGCTGCTTCACGCTGAGCGCCTTCACATAGTCCGACTCCGCACCCCGCTTGTCGTTCAGCTTCCTCTTCAGCTCCGAGCGGACGAAGTAGGCGGGATAGAACTTCGGGTATTCCTTGATGATGACGGAGATGTCAGAGATAGCGGAGCGATACTGCCCCAGCTCCTGTTTCAGCAAAGCACGGTTGTAGACGGCGAAATGATTCTCCGGGTCCAGGTCCAACACCTCGTCATAATCCTCCAGCGCAAGACGTTTCTGCCCCAGCTCTGTCCGAAGGATAGCCCGGTTGAAGAAAGCATGGGTACAGGTCGGGTTCAGTTGGATCGCATAGTCATAGTCCGACATCGCCCCCAACGTATCGCCCGCATTCGTGAGGACCACACCACGATTCACGTAGTAGTTCACACAGTAAGGATCCAGCCTTATCGCCTCGTTCATTTCCGAGAGCGCCTTATCATGCTCCTTCCGTCCGCTGAGCACGTAGCCGCGCGCCGCATGACCGTCCGGTGAGAAGCGGTCGATCGAGAGCACCTTCTCGAAATCGGCGAGCGCATTGGCCGTGTCGCCATTCGAGAAATAGCAATATCCGCGTCTGAGGTAAGCATCCTTGTAGTTCGGGTAAGCCTTCAGCATTTCGGAGAAGGCGACGATGGCCGTGTCCCAACGTTCCTCGCCCGCATAGACGGAGCCCTTGCAGAGCATGAGGTACTTGTTCCTCGGCTCGAATTCCAGGCCCTTGTCGAAATCCGCCAAAGCCTGGTCGTACATTCCCAAGCACGCACGGGCGGCGCCACGGCAACGGTAGGCGTCCACCATGAAGGGGTTACGCTCCAAGGCGGCGCTACAATCCGCCTCCGCCCCGACATAATCCTCCAAGCTGATCTTCGCCACCCCACGGTAGAAGTAGGGGTCCGCCCAATAAGGCTTCACATTGATGATTTTATTGAAATACTGGATAGAGAGCACATAATCCTCGAAGAAGATGGCATTCCTGCCTATATCCATCATACGTTTCGTGTTGATCTGGGCGAACGAAGCCACCGTCCAGACCAACAACACAGAAAAAATGCGCAACCGTCTCTTATCCATATCCATTAGCAATCTAAAACTGGGGGAATCCATTCTTCCCCACCCTAATAACGCAGAAGGAACACAACGTATTTCCTCCTATCCGTTAAAAAATACAAATCAACCGAAGAGGGCCGAGAATGCCTCATCCACCTTTCGGGCGCAGACCACCTCGATGTTCCACTTCTTCACGTCCAAGTTCTTGAACTCAGGGATGATGATCCGCTTGAAGCCTAACTTCTCCGCCTCGGAGATGCGCTGCTCGATACGGTTCACGGGACGGATCTCGCCCGACAAACCTATCTCGCCCGTGAGGCACGTATGGGCATCCACCACGATATCCATGTTGGACGAAAGGATGGCGCTGATGATGGCGAGGTCCAATGCGGGATCGTTGATCCGCAGGCCACCCGCGATGTTCAGATAGACATCCTTCTGCGCCAGCTTGAAGCCGACCCTCTTCTCCAGCACCGCCAAAAGCATGTTCAGCCTACGGATGTCAAAGCCCGTGGTGGAGCGTTGCGGCGTACCGTATGCGGCGGAGCTCACGAGCGACTGCACCTCGATCAGGAAGGGACGTACCCCCTCGATGGCCACACCGACAGCCGTACCGCTCAAACCCGTATGGTTATTGCTCAGCAGGAGCTCGGATGGGTTCGTGACCTCACGCAGACCGGACTGCATCATCTCGTAGATGCCCAGTTCGGAGGTGCTTCCGAAGCGGTTCTTGATGGAACGGAGGATGCGATACATGTAGTGCTGGTCGCCCTCGAACTGCAGGACCGTGTCCACGATATGCTCCAGCACCTTCGGTCCGGCGATGTTGCCCTCCTTGTTGATGTGGCCCACCATCAGGACCGGCACCCCGCTCTCCTTGGCGAACTTCAAGATGGCGGCGGCGCACTCGCGCACCTGGGAGACGCTGCCCGGGGAAGACTCCACCAACTCCGTGCTGATGGTCTGGATCGAGTCGATCACCACCAAGTCCGGCTGCACGTTCTGGATGTGCACGAAGATCTGCTCCAGCGAGGTCTCGCTGACGATGAAGCAGTTCGGGTTGGACTTCACGGAGAGGCGATCCGCACGTAGCTTCAACTGTTTGACGCTCTCCTCGCCCGAGACGTAAAGGGTCTTCTTGTTGAAGAGGCTCAGCACGATTTGGAGGATGAGGGTGGACTTACCGATGCCCGGTTCGCCACCGATCAGCGTGAGGGAGCCCGGCACGATGCCGCCGCCCAAGACACGGTTGAACTCATTGTTGCCCGTGTCGTCACGCACCTCCTCCGAGGTCTCCACATCATCGATGCAGACTGGTTTGGAGCTGCCGTTGTCGGGTATGAAATGGAGCGATTGTCCACTCTTCGCACTCTCCTTCCGCACCACCTCCTCGACGTAGGTGTTCCACTCTCCGCAGGCAGGGCATTTGCCCACCCACTTCGGAGCCTCCGCGCCACAGTTCTGGCACACATATACGGATTTTGTCTTTGCCATAATTTTTCAGTTTATCAATCATTCAAACGTGAGCGTAGCCTTGTCGTTCGCGACAACCAGCTTCGCCTGACGTCCCATATAAACCGCATAGTTAGGGGTTCCATGACCGACCCCCAAACCATACATCACAGGGATACCCAAATCCTTCACCTTGCTCAGGATGATCTCATTGATCGGCTTGTCCGAGCCTTGGTTCATATTGGTGAACTCACCCACCACCAAGCCTTTGATGCAGTCCAGCTTACCGCTCAGCTTCAGGTTCGTCAGCATACGGTCCAAGTGGTAGTTGCTCTCGCCCGTGTCCTCAATCAGCAGGATGGCGTCCTTCGCGTTCAGGTCGAACAACGTGCCGCCCAAGCTATAGATGAGGGAGAGGTTACCGCCCACCAAGCGTCCCTCCCCTTTGCCAGTGATACAATCCTGGGTGGTAGGGAACGAATAGGATACCGTCTCGCCGAACAACGCCTTGCGAAGCGTCTCCACGCTCTCCGCATCAGTCATCTTATTCACCATAGGGCCATGTATGCTCTCGATGCCGAGGTTATTCAAGGCCACATGCAAAGCGGTCACATCGCTGTAGCCGACGGCCCACTTAGGCTGGTCCTTCAGTTTCTCCAAGTCCAGGAACGGAATCACCTGCGCCGCCCCGTAACCGCCACGGGCGGAGAACAACGCCTTGATGTTAGGGTTGTCGATCAATTTCTGCAGACCGAGGATACGTTGCGACTGCGTGCCCGCATAGCGTCCGTCGTCCTCATAGAGGTTGTCAGCCTCAACCACATTGAGCCCCCACTCCTTCAGCTTGGCGATACCAGCGGAGAGCTCACTTTTCGTCACCTTGTTCGATGCGGCGAACACCGCCACCGTATCACCCTTTTTCAGGTAAGGCGGACGGATGTCATCCGTAATCTCCTTCTGGTCCAAAAGCACCTTCTGGTAATACTCGTAGTTATAAACACTCTCATTCGTTGTGTTGTAATAATTCTCCTCGTAAATTTTCTTACAAGATGGAGCAAGCATCAAAACAGAAGCAAGCGCCGCCATACATGTTTTCAGTCTCATAGCAAATTATATATTTATATGTTTAATCCAATCCATAACGGAGGAAAGGCCTAGACCATCGTCCTTCCCTTTAGGTGATTCAGAGGTCACCGCCGCCTTTTTGTTTTCCATCAACGCCAGCCGTATCTCCGCCCAAGTGTACTTCTCCCCGCACTCCTTGCGCAGGTCGCTGACTCCCATGTCGGGATGTTGGGCGATGAAGGCAGACACCTCCTTCAGCCTATCCGGCGGGCAGATCACCTCCGCACCCAGTTCGCCTCGTTCCACACAACGCAGCAGATGAGACTCGATGGTGCTCTCCACCAAGCCACGCTCCTCGGAGATCTCCTTCACCGTTTTCCCCTGCCTAAAGAGGTTCAGCGTGATGGCGAACGTCTCCCCGACCATCCTCTTCTTCTTGCCAGCCTTCTTCGACGAGGCGGACGCATTAGTGGCAAAATCGTCCAACAGGGATGACCTTTGGTATCCGTATTGGTCCATACACGCCTGCACGATGGAGATGATCTCCTCCCCGTACGTACGCACCTTCTGCTTACCCATGCCACGGATTAACAAGAGCTCATTCTCATTCGTCGGCAAAAAATTCGCAATACCGATCAATGCGTTCTGAGACAAGACCATATATGCGGGAAGACCCTCATCGTCAGCGATCTCCCTGCGCCACTTCCGAAGCTCCTCGTACAATTCGGGGTGCGTGACATCCTCCGTGCGAGGTGGGGTCTTCTGAGGCTTCTCGGCTTGGGAAGACTTACGCTCCAGCAAGGCATCACACTTCGCCTTCAGGTAACGTTTCACGCCAAAACCCTCCGAGCAAGCCCGCAGCGTCGCCACCTTGCCATCGTAGCCCTCCTGCAGGGAGGTCAGCAAATCATTGAAGTGCTTCGCCAACTCCTTGTTGTCCGTCTGCACGGAAGCCAAGGAAGAGAGCACGGGCGATATGATCGTCTCGCACTCACGGAGGAAATACTCCGCAGCCTTTTGGGTACGTTCCTTGATCCGCTCGTCATGGTCCACGTCGGAGCTCTCCGCCGCCATGACACGGACCTGCGCCACGAAACGAACCGCGACGCTAGTCACCTTGCTCTCCAGCTCCGGCACCGCCCCGTCCACCGAAGAGAGGACGGCCGGGTATAGTTTGGAGAAAGACTCCGCCATCAGGCGTTGCAAGGAATGGAGCGGAATGGATATCGGGTTGAAGGTGAATTGTTCCTCCGCCAGCTGCGCGAAGTAATCACGGTGCATGGTCTTGAGCGAATCATTGTCCGGCACACGCGTCTCCGCCTCTTGGTTGAACATGTCAACACGGCTATCATGCCTGATGGCGGCAAGCGATATAGGCGAACTCAGCACCATGCCCTCCAACCGTTTGCAACGGCTCAAGGCCACATAGACCTGCCCGTGCGAAAACGAGGCGGCGGCATCGATGATGGCACGCTCGAAGGTGAGGCCCTGGCTCTTATGGATCGTGATCGCCCAAGCCGTCTTCAGAGGATATTGCTCGAAGAGACCATCCACCTTCTCCTCTATCTCGTTCGTCGTCTTATTCAGTTCGTAGCGCATATTCTCCCAAGACTCACGTCCCACGGTGATCAGGTCGCCCGTCTGGCGGTCCTCCACCACAATATCCTCACCGTCAATGTTTTTCACCACACCGACCTTTCCGTTGTAATATCTTTTCTCAGGGGAAGAATCATTCTTGATGAACATCACCTGCGCATTCTCCTTCAGCACCAGCTCCGCATCCGTAGGGTACGCATACTCGGGGAAGGTGCCCTCTATCTTCGCCTTGAAGGTGTGAGGCTTCGTCTTCAAGGCGGAGAGTTTCGATTCATTGAGACGCTGCGCCGTCGCATTATGGGTGGTCAGGCGGATATAGCCCTCGCTATCGTCCGGGTTGAAATGAGGAAGATAGCACTTGTTCAGCTCGGCGAGGGTCTTGTCGTCCACCTGGTTGTCACGTATCTTGTTCAGGAGGGCGACGAAAGCCTCGTCCTCCTGGCGGAACACCTGCTTCAGCTCCACGCAGGCGAAGTTCGTTCCTCGCAACGCCCGGCTGGAGAAGAAATAGGGTGTATCATAGACCTCATGCAGCATAGCCCACTCATCGTCCTTCACGACAGGCGTCAGCTGTTGCGTATCGCCGATCATCAGCAGTTGCACCCCACCGAAGGGGGAGGAAGAGCGGCGCACCCTCCGCAGGACATCGTCGACGCAGTCCAGCAGATCAGCCCGGACCATACTGATCTCGTCGATCACCAGCAAGTCCAGCGTGCGCATGATATTCAGTTTTTCCTTTCTCAGCTTACTCACCTCCTTAGAGAGGCTCTTTTGTCCAGGCAGATAGGGACCGAAAGGGATTTGGAAAAACGAGTGGATGGTCACACCACCCGCATTGATGGCCGCCACGCCCGTCGGCGCCACCACGACCATACGTTTAGGCGACTCCTCCTTCAGTCGCTTCAGGAAAGTTGTCTTACCCGTTCCCGCCTTACCGGTCAGGAAGAGATTCGAGTTTGTCTCCCGTATCACCCGGTAGGCAAGCTCCAATTGTGAATTTGTTTGCATCATAACAGTTAGGTTTTTATATAAAACATTAAACATCAGACTTTTTCAAACTGGACGGCCACCCAATCGTTCTGCATTTCGTAGGAGAGTTTCCTCAGTCCATGCTTAGCCGTCTCCACTTCGATGACAGGGATATCAGACTCATAGAAACCACTCAGGAACAAGAGGGAACCGCTCCGCATCCGTTCCACATAATGGCGGATATCCTGCAACAATATATTTCTGTTAATATTAGCCAAGATTACATCGAAGGACTCCCTCTTCAGCGCCTCCGCGCCACCCAGCCTCAACTCGATGTCGGGCGTTCCGTTCATGACGATGTTCTCCTTCGCGTTCTCGTAGGCCCACTCGTCAATGTCGATGCCGACCACCTCCGTAGCGCCCTTTTTAGCGGCGAGGATAGCGAGGATAGCCGTACCGCAGCCCATGTCGAGCAAGCGTTTGCCAGCGACGTCGAGGCGGAGCAACGCCTTCATCATGAGGGTCGTCGTGGCATGGTAGCCCGTACCGAAGGCCATCTTAGGGTTGATCACGATGTCGTATTTGGCGGACGGCACATCCTTATGGAAGGAGCCGTGCACCACGCACTCGTCGCCGATGACGATGGGTTGGAAATAGTTCTTCTCCCACTCCTCGTTCCAGTCCTTATCCTCCGCGGCCTTAGCCTCGAAGCGTACATTCGGGTCGAAGGAGAAGTCCGTCAAAGCGTTCTTCAGGGCGGATTCGTCGAAAACGGAGGCCTGCACATAGCCGACCATGCCCTTCTCATCCGAAGAGAAACTTTCGAAACCTAAATCACCTAACTCATTGGATAATAAATCCTTAACATATTCTTCATCAGAAGAAAAAGAAAAACGGACTTCTATATACTTCATCGGTCAATAGCGTTGATTCGTCGATAAAAAGATGCCATTCGTCCACATCACTTGCGACAAAGAATATATCTTCATATCTTCGGTACGTTGAAATAAAGGGACGATGCTTTCAATAAGATATTTTTTCATATCTTTGTCGAAAACTTTATGATACAAAATTACGTTTTTGATTTAAATTATAGGAGGGTAAAGCCATGAAAATTCTAAAATTATTGTTCTACGTGTTGGGAATCACATTCCTGCCGTACAATGCCTTCGCTGTAGTTGATGACATCTACTACAATTCAGAGGATGCAGACAAGGAAGCGGAAGAAGAGGCAGCCCGTGCGGAAAAGTTAGCCAAGGAGAGGGAAGAGGCTCAAAAGAAGGCTCAATACCAAACCATGGTGCTCAAGACGAAGCAGCAGCAAAACGTCCGCGTCAACGATGACACGATCTTTGTCGAGGATCCGTCCATCGCAGGTGGAGAGTTCTACACGGATACCGTCATGGTTGAGAAAGGGGATGACTACACTTACACCGACAGGCTGAATCGTTTCCACGATGCAGGCATCCCGATGTACACCGTTGAAGAGGTTGAAGGATCTGATTCTCCGACCACCACTACCGTCTACATCAACTCATATCCTTACTACTACGGATATTACTGGGGAAGGCCTTATTATGTTGGGTACTACTCTTGGCCATACTACCGTTACCACTGGGATCCATACTGGGGTTACAACTACTACGGATACGGTTATGGTTGGGGCTACTACCACCGTCCTCATCACTACTACTTACACCACAAGCCACACCGTTTCGTATCTCCTCACCACGACATTCGCAGGGTGAACAAGGTTAGAAACAGCGGCACGCGTGTGATCAGGAACAGCGGATCCAGCGCCTCCGTCAACAGAGGCTCCTCTTCCGTACGCAGAAGCAACAGCTCTGCGGTAAGAAGCAGCAACTCATCCGTTAGAAGCAACAACTCATCCGTACGCAGCAGCGGCTCATCGGTTAGAAGCAGCAACAGCGCACCTCGCAGCAGCAACTCATCCGTACGTAGCAGCAACAGCTCAACTCGCAGCAGCAACGGTTCAGTGAGAAGCGGAAGCTCCTCCAGCAGGTCTTCCAACAGCAGCTCATTCCGCTCTTCTTCGAGCTCAAGATCTTCCAACTCGGGCAGCAGCTCACGTTCCAGCTACTCTTCCCCATCCTCCAGCCGCTCATCCAGCAGCTTCAGCGGTGGCGGTCATAGCGGTGGCGGACGCAGCAGCGGCGGTTATAGCGGCGGCGGACGTAGCGGCGGCGGACGTAGATAAGCCTTCGAATGGAGAGTTAATTAGTTAGAATTAAAAAACTTAAAACATACAGACATGAAAAGATTATTGATGACAATAGGCATCGTGGCTTTGTCCGGTGCGGCATTCTCCCAGAATGCCTACGACGCCTTGAAGTTAAGCCAGACAAACCCTGTTTTGGGGACGGCAAGGTACTCAGGCATGGCAGGTGCATTCAACGCCTTGGGCGGAAACCCATCCGCCATCAAAGACAACCCTGCAGCGTTGGGTGTGTACCGGAGCAAGGACTTCACCTTCACTCCAAGTTTATACATCAACAACGACGGAGAGGTAAAGGCTGCCTTGGACAACTTCGCCTTCGTATGCAACTTCGGAAGCAAGAAGAACAAGAAAGGTTACGTCACCTCCTCTCTCGCCATCAACTACAATAGGTTGAATAACATCTCAAGGTACTCGAGGGTTAAGGGCGAGACGGTGCCATTCTCCTTAACCGACCACATCGGTTGGATGGGTGACGGCAACGACCTCCACAGAGACGCCAAAGAATTGAACCTCCTCGACGCAGAGGGATACTCTTTATTCGGAGGCAAATATGTTGATAGAGGCTACACCTTGTCGGAGAAAGGCCATGTGGGACAATGGGACATCGCATACGGCATGAACATCAGCAACATGGTCTATGTGGGCGCGGCTCTCGGCATTAACGTGGTCGAATACAAACAGACCGCCATGTATGACGAGAACACTCTTCCTGGCGAGGAGGCTGACCACTGGTTCTTGGACAACTACTACGAGGCTAACGGTAGCGGATTCAACTTCCGAATCGGTTCCATCTTCCGTCCAATCGACGAGATTAGGATCGGCGCTTCCTTCGAGACGCCAACCTACTACGACATACACGAATTCTCTGAGGTGACGATCGGTGACGACAATGCTGACCTCACAACCCAAGTTTCGTCTAAGTATGATCTGAGAACTCCTCTGAAGTTTAAGGCTGGCGCAGGTTTCGTCATCGGAAAGAAAGCGATGGTCGGAATCGACTACCAATACGAGAACTTTCAAAAGATCCGCATGAAAGTCAGAGACATCACTATCGACAGTGAAGCCGACTTGGCTGAAGAGCAAATGAATAAGTCCCACACCGTGAAATTGGGCGGAGAAGTTCAAGTATGCGAGGGATTCTTCCTCCGTGGCGGTCTCGCTTACGCATCCAGCCCTGTGAAGAATTTCACAAGGAGAGAAGCGGAAGGAACCGCCAAATTCAGAATCATAACATTGCCTCAAGAGTCTATCTTCGTGACTGGAGGTTTAGGTTATAAGGGTAAGACTTTCTATTGTGACTTGGCTTACGTGTTCCAAAACAACAAAGATTACCTCTACCCTTCCCTCCCAGTGGATGAGAGCGAGGCTATGCCTGAGAAGGAGGACTTGAAGACGCGTAACATCATCGCCACCTTCGGATGGAGATTTTAAATCAATAACGTAACTATCCAAAGGCGCATTGTCATCGTACAATGCGCCTTTCCTTTTTTCAATCATCATGAGACATAAGTATTCACTTATCTTCCTTCCTCTCCTCCTGCTGGCGGGACTCAACTCGTGCCTGAACTTGCCTAAGAACGCAGGGACACCCAACGACCTGATGGTGCGCCAACGCCCGAAGAACAGCGTCGTCATCGACCACCAACACTACTCCCTCTCCTTCAACACGGAGCGGCTGGTCCCGAACTGGGTCTCCTGGCAACTCACCCGTGAGGAGGCCTCCACCATCACCGTCAAACGTCGCAACAAGTTCCTGCCCGACCCTAAGGTAATGAAGGATTACAGGGTGGAAGACTCCGACTACTCGGGGGAACTGAAGCACACGAGCATCCACCTGAGCCGTGGACACATGGCGCCCTTCGCGGATATGCGCTTCGACTCCACCGCGGCGGACGAGTGCTTTCTGCTGACCAACATCTGCCCGCAAAGCGCCACACTAAATGCAGGCGACTGGGGCACTTTAGAGACCGTCTGCAGGGAGAAATGGGCCATGAAGGATAGTTGCATCTACATCGTATGCGGACCGATCTTCAGGGAGAAAAAAACTGAAACGATTGGGAAGAGGCACAAAGTGGCCGTGCCGGACGCTTTCTTCAAAGTGGTGCTCTCCCTCAAGCAAGGGGAGGAAAAGGCGATAGGCTTCGTCTTTGAGAACAACAATGACAGACAACCTTACGAAAAGGCTGTCCGCTCCGTGAATGATATAGAACGGATCACAGGTTTCGACTTCTTCGACTGGTTGCCTAACCGCACGGAAAGACGGTTGGAGAAGTGTGCGGACATATCGCAATGGGAACGGTGATCAGGCCTGCGCCTTCACCGTCTCCAACTCCTCGGAAAGGAGCTCCCACTCGTACATTTTCTGCTCCAGTTCGTGCTTTTTCTTCTTATACTCGTCGAACAAGGCTGTGTTCGTCGCATTCTCAGGGTTCTGGAGCTCCGTCTCAATCTCCGCGATGCGTTGCTCGATAGCGTTGATCTCCGCCTCTGAATCAGCCACCGCCTTCTCGGCCTTGCGGATCTTCTTCGTCAACTCCTTCTTCGCCTCATACGAGAGCTTATTATCGGATGGCTTCACCTCCTTCGCCTCCGTCACCTGCGGCTGCGCCTTGCGCTCCAACTCCTGCAGGGAAGCCATCTTCTTGGACTGCAAGAAATCATAGATTCCTCCCAGATGCTCCTTGATCTTATGGTTGCCGAACTCATAGACCTTGTCCACCAAACCATCCAGGAACTCCCTATCATGGGAAACTACCACAACCGTTCCGTTGAAAGCCTTGATGGCATCCTTCAGCACATCCTTCGAACGCATGTCCAAGTGGTTGGTCGGCTCGTCCAACACCAAGAAATTAACCGGCTCCAAGAGCAGACGGATCATCGCCAAACGGGTACGTTCACCACCCGAGAGCACCTTCACCTTCTTGTCGGAGGCCTCGCCACCGAACATGAAAGCGCCTAGGATGTCACGGATCTTCGTACGGATATCCCCCACCGCCACACGATCGATCGTATCGAACACCGTGAGGTTCTCGTCCAACAAAGAGGCTTGGTTCTGGGCAAAATAGCCTATCTTGACCAAATGGCCCAGTTTCAGGGTTCCATCATAAGGAATCTGCTCCATGATACACTTGACCAGGGTAGACTTACCCTCTCCGTTCTTACCCACGAAGGCGACCTTCTCGCCTCGCTTGATCGTTAAGGCAATATCTTCCAAGACAACATTGTCACCATATCGTTTCGTCAGGTGCTGCGCATCGACCGTGATGGTGCCGGAATGAGGCGCCGGCGGGAACTTCAGGTGCAGGGCGGAGTTATCCTCCTCGTCCACCTCGATGATATCCAACTTCTCCAACTGCTTGATGCGCGACTGCACCTGGTTGGACTTGGTAGCCTTGTAACGGAAGCGCTCGATGAAGTCTTCCGTGTCTTGTATCTGCTTCTGCTGGTTCTCGTATGCCCTCAACTGCTGTTCGCGGCGCTCCTTGCGCAACTCCACGTATTTGGAATAGGAGACTTTGTAATCGTATATCTTGCCTAAAGAGATCTCTATGGTACGGTTCGTGACCGCATCGATGAAGGCACGGTCGTGCGACACCAAGATGACGGCGCTACCGCTCGATTTGAGGAACTCCTCCAACCATTGGATGGACTCAATGTCGAGGTGGTTGGTCGGCTCGTCCAACAGGAGGACGTCAGGGCGTTTCAGCAGGATCTTAGCCAATTCGATACGCATACGCCAGCCACCGCTGAACTCGCTCGTCTGGCGGGTGAAATCGGAGCGGACGAAGCCGAGGCCCAAGAGCGTCTTCTCCACCTCACCCTTGAAGTTGTTCACGCCCATCATGTCCAGGCGCTCGTTGGCGTGCGTCAGGCGCTCGATCAGTTGTTGGTAGGAGGCAGACTCATAATCGGTCCTTTCGGCCAGCTCCACCGTCATGCGTTCAATCTCCTTCTGGAGCTCGAAGATATCGGAGAAAGCCTTCTCCGCCTCCTCCATGACAGTGACACCATCGTTGTGGATCATGTGCTGCGGCAAATAACCGATCGTGACATCCTTCGGCACAGAGACGCTTCCGCTCGTCGCAGGCTGTAGCCCCGCAAAGACCTTCAGCATCGTACTCTTGCCCGCACCATTCTTACCGACTAAGGCAATCTTGTCCTTAGGGTTCACCACATAGGAAATATCATTGAACAACGTGACGCTCCCGAATCGAATCGTCAGCTTATCTACAGAAATCATCTGAACTTATGCTAATAAATTTTCGTGGCAAAGGTACGAATATTTACTATTTAATCATTTACAATTTACTATTTACAACAAGTGTTGACGCGAAATTATCGCATCAACACTCATTGAACTCTTTTCTCCGTGAAGAATTGCAGTCCTTTGGCTCGTCTTTATGAAAGAGAGGTGGCATTAATATACAATGCTCCTCTATGTTCATGCCCGATGATTATCCAGGCATTTTTTTTGCCCAATATAAACAATGGGCCTTCCGAGCTTATCTTAATAATACTCGATAATACGTTCCGTCACACTATAGGCGGAATCTCCCTTAAAGTGGATTTTTCTCCTCCAATTGGACTTTTTATCATACTCATAGATATATCGGTCCGCCAAGTACTCGTCATCCTCTGAGAGGGGCTCGCACGACGCCAAATCGCCTTGTTTATTGTACAGATACTTCACGACAAACGCTACGGTCTCGTCCTGGTTCAGAACGGACATCTCAATCAGCCTGCCATCGTCCGCATGGGTCTCCTTGCGCCAATTGCCCAACTTACGTTCCTCGTTATAGTATTTATAATCCGTCACGAAACCCTTCTTGTTCTTTTGGGAAACAGACTGACGCAGGTACTTGCCCTGTTTGTTGAACGTCGTGGTCGTCTCAATCAGGTTGTCGTCGTTGTATTCCGTGGAAGTGGCGAGCATCAGGTCTCCATCCCCGTCGAAGTCATAAGCCAACTTGACACGCCCCTGCGAATCGTACTCATACTCGGACTTCATCTTCAATGTCGGGTCATAGAAACTCTTCGAGGCAAGTTTTCCCTTCTCATCATACTCGTAGATGCTCTTGCTGATTGTGTCCCCGTCCCTGTCCAGGAAAGAGATGGAAGTGAACATACCATCCTTGTTGAACTTCTCCACGAAGTCCCACTCACCATCCGTACGGAAGAAGGCGCCCTTCACGACTTCACCCTCAGCCGTCACAACCGCATGAAACTGTTTCTCCGTCACACTCTTCACATTCCCACGAAGGGACAAATCACTGCGGTCACTATGAACATTGTCACTTCCACAAGAGAAGAAAAACAAGGGAAGGGACACCAACGCCCCACACAAAATACTTTTCGTCATTATAATTTCTCTATTAATTCAAGATCCATTTGTTTCTTATCCAGATTCGTCTTCTTGATACGGACAACCACCTCATCGCCCAAACGGTAGGTGCGGCGATACTTCCTTCCCGTCAGGCAATACTCCTTTTCGTCGAAGGAATAGAAGTCATCGTCCAAATCACGGATAGGGATCATACCCTCACACTTGTTCTCGTTCAACTCCACATAGATACCCCACTCCTGAATGCCTGAAACGACACCGTTGAAGGTC
Organism: Paludibacteraceae bacterium; assembly: GCA_017962085.1. Classification (GTDB taxonomy): domain Bacteria; phylum Bacteroidota; class Bacteroidia; order Bacteroidales; family Paludibacteraceae; genus UBA1181. The sequence continues at coordinate 6,689 of JAGCWA010000045.1, read as the reverse complement.
TGCCCGATCTTGTCCGACATGAACTCCACCTGCTTGTACTTGATGGAGGCTCTTTCCGCATTCGCGGCCACCTGCTCCATGTCTGAACAATGCTTGCAGTAGTCCTCGAATACAGTCTGATCGGCGCTCTTCTGTCCCGCCGCATAACGGTCCAACAGACGGTGCACCATCATATCAGGGAATCGTCTGATCGGCGACGTGAAGTGCGTATAGAAATCGAAGGCCAAACCATAGTGGCCCACATTATCCGTGGAGTAGATCGCCTTCGCCATGGAGCGGATGGTGATCGTCTCGATCAGGTTCTGCTCACGCTTTCCCTGCACTTGGTCCAACAATCGGTTGATGGAGGCGGATACCTCCGTGTTCTTTCCTGTCGTCTTCAGCTTATAGCCGAAACGGGTGATGAACTGAGAGAGGTTGGACAATTTCTCAGGGTCCGGCAAGTCATGGATACGATAGACGAAGGTCTTGGCCTTCTCGGACTTCTTCACCTTGCCGATGTGCTCCGCCACCGTGCGGTTGGCCAAGAGCATGAATTCCTCAATCAGTTTATTCGCATCCTTAGACTCCTTGAAATAGACCGACAAAGGCTTGCCCTTCTCGTCAATCTCGAAGCGCACCTCCGTCCGTTCAAACGCGATGGCACCCTTGGCGAATCTACGCTCCCGCAACTTCTTTGCGAGGGCATCCAAGGTCAATATCTCCTCCTTCATGTCGCCCTGCTTCGTCTCGATCACCTCCTGCGCCTCCTCGTAGGCGAAACGACGGTTGGAACGGATCACCGTGTGGGCTATCTGATACTTCAGCACATTCGCCTCGTCATCCATCTTGAAGATGACGGAGTAACAACACTTGTCCTCGTCAGGGCGCAACGAGCAGATCACGTTGCACAAACGCTCCGGCAACATCGGGATGGTACGGTCCACCAAATAGATGGATGTGGCACGTTTAAACGCCTCCTCGTTGATGATGTCACCCTCCTTGACGTAGTGGGTCACGTCGGCGATATGCACGCCCACCTCCCACTTGCCATCCTCCAGCTTACGGATGGACAACGCGTCGTCGAAGTCCTTCGCATCGGCAGGGTCGATGGTAAACGTAGGGACGCCACGGAAGTCTATACGACGGGCGATCTCATCGGCTGGTATCTCGTCAGAGATCTGGTCAGCCGCCTCCTCCACCACCTGAGGGTAACTGTACGGCAAACCGAACTCCACCAAGATAGCGTTCATCTCCGCATTGTTATCCCCTGCGGAGCCTAATATCTCAACGACCTCACCCACCGGGTTACGGTCTCTCTTCGACCACTCCGTGATCTTCACAATCGCCTTGTCGCCGGTCTTTCCTCCCTTCAGGTTATCCTTCGGGATGAAGATATCATTCACCAGCAAACGGTTGTCGACCTGCAAGAAGGCATAATCCTTAGAGACCTCCAACTTGCCCACGAAGGTATCGTGTCCACGTTGCAGGACATCCAACACCTGTCCCTCCTGTATGCATCCCTTGCGGCGGGCGAAGAGGCGGACACGAACCGTATCACCCACGATGGACTTGTTCAGGTACTTATCCATGATGAAGACCTCCTCGCCACCATCCTCCGGCACGAGGAATATCTTTCCACCCGTACGACGTTCCAACTTGCCCACGATGGCACCGCTACGATTGTCAAGCCTGTACTTGCCGCTCGAAGGGGAGAAGAGGAACTCCTGCAACACAAGGTCCTCCATCAGTTGAATCAACTGGCGCTTCTGGGTCATGTTCGAGATACCAATCTCGAAAGCAACCTGCTTGTAATTATACGATTGTGTAGGATTCTGCTCAAAAAAACGAACCGTCCGATTCAACATCTCCTGCTTCGTGAGCTGCTTGCCCCCTGCAGGTTCCTTGGTTCGTTTACTCTTTTTTGAAGGCAAACTAGCCCTCGACTTCTTATTTGATTTTGCCATAATAATTCATTTCAAAAAAAATGTAACGTAAAAAACGTTGCTCAAATTTATAAAATTAAGAGATAACAACCGCCTACTAGGAAGAAAAAACTTCAAAACCCTCCCAGAATAGTAAATCGTAAATCGTCAAATAGTAAATTGTAAATAGCTAAATAGTAAATAACTCCCCAAAACGACTCAACTCCTAATTCAAAATTCTTAATTCAAAATTCTTAATTCCCTAAACGCTTTCCCTAAAGAGCCGATCAAATCTCCAGCCACCAAGCTCTCCTCCGACTGCTCCGTCAAAGCGCAGTCGCCAGCCGCCCCATGCAACCAAACGCCTAGCATAGCCGCATGACAAGGTTCATAGCCTTGGGCCAACAACGAGAGGATGATGCCCGTCAGCACGTCGCCACTCCCAGCCGTCGCCATGCCAGCATTGCCCGTAGTATTGAAATGCAACGAGCCGTCAGGGAAGGAGACGGAGGTATAGGCACCCTTCAGCACCACCACGACCTGATGCTGAACAGATAGCTCAATCTGTTTCATCCAACGGACGTAACCGTCACTTTTCACGCCTGATATCCGTTCAAACTCCTTCGGATGAGGGGTCAGGATCGTCCCCTTCGGTATTTTATTCCACAAAGATGGATTCTTCCCCAATAGATTCAACGCATCCGCATCCACCACCAAAGGCTTGTCACCCAGCACATCCAAGAGCTGAGAGAAGGCTTGCGCAGAGGCATCGGACGTCCCAAGGCCCGGTCCCACACCCACCGCATTGTATTTCACACAGTCTGGAACAGTGGAGAAACACTCATCCGAATCGTCTGTCCGTACAATCGCCTCAGGCACAGAGATCTGCAACACCTGACGGCAAGAGCTTGGCACCTGAACGGTCAACAAGCCACACCCCGAACGCATTGCGGAGCGGGCAGCCAAGATAGCAGCACCGGTCATCTGCCTTGAACCCGCAATCAGCAAAGCATGACCGCAAGTCCCCTTATGAGCGAAGCGGCTACGAGGACGCAAAAGAGCCTGCGCATCCGACCTTTCCGTCAAGAAGAAGTCCGTCTCCACCTCCGCGATCGCCTTGCCGTGCAATTGGATATCGAGGATCGTCACCTCACCCACATACTGCTCATTCTCAGGCAAAAGGAAAGATAGTTTAGGGAATTGGAAGGTGAATGTGCGATTCGCCTTCACGATGGTTTGCGGATCGTTTGCGTCATTGTCCTCCCCCATCAAGCCGGAAGGCAGATCGATGGAGACAATATGCTTGCCGCTTTCGTTGATGACACGGACAATATCAGCGTATATGCCAGAGAGAGGGCGGTTAAGACCCGAACCGAACAATCCATCTATGAACCAATCCCCTTCGACGACAAACTGTTCAGGCGATACCACCTCCACGATATGGTTAGGGAACTTATCATTCAGATCATTAAAAGCGGATTGACAATCAGGAGAGAGTATTCCCTTAGGATTCACCAAGAAGACGGAGACCGGTCGTCCGATCGTCAGCAGATAGCGGGCAATCACCAAGGCATCCCCGCCATTGTTACCACTGCCAGCGACCACACAAAAGGAGGTGTCGGACGGGGCACAACGCAATAACTCATCGAAAAAAACACGGGAGGCACGTTCCATCAGCCTATACGGATGAATCGGCTCGTATTGCGCGGTTAACGCGTCAATCGTTTTTATCTGTGCTGTTTGAAATAGTTTCATTCTCTTCCCTTGGTTTATCCAGAGACTCCAGGAGCACGTTCTCATCCTCCTTGTCGACAGCATCCCCGGACTGCATCTTAGCCACGGAACTGCGCAAGTAGACGCGGGCCGCACCCGTAAGCCTCACGCTATGGCCTAGCTTCTCACGCTGCGCCTCCGTGATGATCTCATGCCGCAACAATTTGTCGCCCAACAGATCGAAATAGGGCGCCAAGAACGGTTTCAACTCATGGTCGTTGTCGAAGAACCACATGAACTTCTTCGGACGAGGGATGATGCTCGCCATGAAAATAGCCTCCTCAGGCGTCAGTTCGGAAGGTTCCTTGGAGAAATAGAAGTGGGAGGCCTGCTTGGCACCGTAGATATGCGGACCCCACTCTATGACGTTCAAGTATATCTCATACATTCTGTTCTTGGAGACCAGTCTATTGTTCTCAACCAACCATACGATCATCGCCTCCTCCAACTTGCGGAAGATGTTCTTCTCCCTGCTCAGCCAGAGGTTCTTCACCAATTGCATGGAGATGGTGCTTCCCCCACGGACAAAACGTTTCTCCTTGATATCCTTGGCGAGGGCGGCGTTCATGGCCGTCTCAAGGAAGCCTTTGTGGCAGAAGAAGAGTCCATCCTCAGAGTACAAGATGGCATTTTTCAGGTAAGGGGAGATCTCATCCAACTTGGCAAAGTCCGGGTTCGGCTCGCCAACGACGAAGCTAGCATCCTCCTCACCATGGTCATACGCATGATAGGTAAACGGACGATTCACGGTGGTGAAATCCGTCCTGCCGAACTTTTCGATAGAGAAGTCTCGCTTATCCAACGAGGAACGGAACGATAGACTATCGATCTGGCTCATATCCAGGTCGAAGAAGAGACGGTACGAGAGAGTTCCCTTCGTCTGTATTCCCTCTAAATTGGTGAAAAAGCCCTTCGGCAAGGCATTGAAAAGCGTTTGCGCCACAAAACTATCACGATGGACCTCCACCCGTAGATGAGGGGCGGTGTCCCTTTTCTCATACAACAGATACGGATTAAAGTGGAATCCATTGACACTCAACGAACTGGAGCTATCCAACTCCACCTTGAGGGATGGTTCCATGACGATGTTCACCGAATAGTTCATCGAGACAGAGTCCAATTGCACAGGAATGCCTGCGATCCGCTCGTTCGAAAGCGTGAACGGCACAAGGCGGATATTTCCCTTCCAATTCTCACACCGTTTGTCAGCGGCAAGAGAGATGTCCATCGTGTCGAAACGCACGGATACAAGGTTGTCTCCCTTCCGAAGAAAGAGAGGCATGGAGCTCTGCGTGGCGGGGTAAATACGGATGGAGCCCACTCTACCGTCAGGCTCGTTCAACATGCCGGTGACCACGAAGCTCTTCTCCGTGAATTGTCCCGTAGGCGAAGACAAACGATAGATGACCTGCCCCTCCAGATAACCGTTCTTCAAGGAATTCTCAGGGAAGGAGAATCTGCACAGGTTACCGTTCCGGTAGCCGATGGCCACCACGTCCGAGATGTGCATAGACTCAGGGAAATAGGTCAACGCCTTCTTGTAGATACGCACAAAAGACTCTATCTTAGAGGAATGTCCTTCATTGCCGGATGCGGTGGAATCCCCTTCATGCTTCAGCAGGAAGGAATAGCGTGGGGTACCGTCCTGTTCGTTGTAGTATACGCGAACACCGTCCACCTCCAGGGATTCAACATTCGCCTTGAATTTCAACAAGTTGCTCAAATTGTAGGAAACACCCACCTTGCGGACCGTCGCCAACGTGTCCTTCGTCGGTGTCAAGAAGAGGAGGTCACCGATCATCAGTTTTCGGAAACCATCCATCCGGACCGAACCGATGGAGAGTTCTCCATGGGTGGTTTGTTCCAACTTATCTATCTTTTTCTGGATAACAGACATCAGGATCTCTTCCCGCTTCGTATACAACGCATATACAATAGCGAAAATGACAACAAAGAACAACCCTATAAAATAAAATTTCCTTCGACTCATTATGTCCTAACATCGTTTTTCTCAGGGCAAAGGTATGCAATTTTTCTATAAATATGCAAAACAAATGCCAGAATATATATTCATAAATCTTGTCGTATCCCTAAAAAGGGCAACCCATCCGACCTACTCGTCCACGAATTTTTCTCCATCCCAGGACAAAGACCTGATAACCGAGCCCGAAAGGTATTCATAATCAATGATGGATTCACCATCACAGGACAAGTGGTAATGGATGTCCGTCGCATCCGAAGGGATGCTAGGAGAGTCGCCCAGATCGGAGAGTCGTACACGCTTCATTTTTTTCGATGCGATATCATACCGATAAAAGGTCAGTCCCTCATTTCTCGGATCAATCAAATGAGTGGATCTACGAACATCCAGGTTAGTGACAATCAACAGATGTTTACCGTCAGAATAATTCCAGCGACTGAGTTCGAGCAAAAAGATATTTTCGTCCGAGACAACAGAATTTGAATTATACTTCACGCAACCATTTTTTTCGTCCACGTTGATACTCCTACCCTTACTAATATGGCCCTTCTTCCATCCATCCCAAACGAAACGTGTATCTTTATAGAATGGGACTGTGTTATTTAGAGCAAGGACAGCTTCCATGAAATCCGTCATCAATGGGTTCTTCCCTTTGTACTTAACGGTGATTTCCTCATTCCCGGTTGAGTCTACGGAAGACGCCACCCCACCGAGGGATTCCTGCGCATAGGATAAATGGATGCCAGCGCACACGCCAAGCAATATAAGAAAGATGTATCTTTTCATATCTATGATTAAAATAGTTTCTATAGAAAGCAAAGATAAGGGAAAGAGAAGTTTTTTTTGTATAGATGTGACAAAATTTCAATCGACAGGAGCATTCCGGTGCGGTCCGGGCACAAAAAAAGGGGTCAACCCGAAAGGATTGACCCCGAAGACGGCGGCGACCTACTCTCCCACTATACGCAGTACCATCGGCGCCGGCGGGCTTAACTTCTCTGTTCGGAATGGGAAGAGGTGGGACCCCGCCG
>JAGCWA010000044.1 GCA_017962085.1 Paludibacteraceae bacterium | reverse complement strand
GATGTGGCGCTTGCACTCTATGTGGCCTACAAGCAGTGGGGCGAGTTCATGCGTAACGATAAGGGTGAAATCGTCAAGGACGCTTGTGACGAGCCAATCAGTTATAAGCAAGAGATGATCAACGTGATCCGTGGTTTGGTGGCGATGAGTACGAGGTTCCCATCGGATAACCCTAGGCGTGTCAATTCCGGTTTGATTGGTTTGGACGGCTATATGAAGGGTGGTGACACTTGGGGTGAGTTGACGGATTGGGCATCCCAAAAGGAGAACTACCTCATGGTGGACAGTGTTCCTGTTATCCCAGAGTTTGTCGGTGGACAACGAATGTATACGGATTATAGCGCCCCTGCCTATTTCCGTGAGTTCCACGACTTGTTGGTCTCTCTGTCAAGCGAGTTGGGCGAGACGAACACTTGGGAGGCTGAGCAGTTCCGTCGTGGAGAGGCCTCTTCCGATTGGATAATAGGCAACTTGATAAGTAAGAGTGAAAAGTCCCTGCCTACTGCAGGGTGGCACACGGTGAGCCGTGATGGTGACTCCACTACGTTTGCGACAGCTAATGAAAGTACAGACTTCCGTTGTGCATGGCGTACCATCAGCAATTATGTATGGCATGGTTCCCCTGCGTACTCTTGGAACCCAGCTACCCATCAGGTGGAGAGCAAGGCTAATTCCTATGAGCGTGACGCAGCGTTGAAATTGTCCGATTACATGCGTGATCCTGCGCATTGGACTTCGGAGAATTCTTGTGTGACGTATGGCGATAATTCTCTTTCTGTCACAGGACCAAGAACGTTGAGCTATAAGATAAATCCTATGTCAGGGGCTGCTCCTAATGGACGAATATATACATTGGTGGCTCGACATAAGGGCGCTTTCTCTTTCGCGGCTATTGGTGGTCAGGATTACGATTTGATGGGTGACTTGTTCAACACCATCTATGAATGCGGTGATGTGAGAGAGGTGAAGGACGATGGACGTCTCGTTCCATATTATATGGATGGCTGGTTCCGTCAAATGGGTTTGATGGCGCTGACAGGCAACTATGCCGCTCCTTCTCAGATGAAGGCGCAGCCTAACCTGAAGATCTATAGGGCGGTGAAGGATAGCGTCTCCTTCTGCCATGTTGGTGATACGATCACCTACTTGCTCTCTTATCGTAACTATGGCTCCGTGGATGCCCAGAATGTCTCCATCGTGGAGAATGTGCCTGACGGCTTCGTCTTCTTGGATGCGGCCAATGGCGGAAAATATGACGCCGCAACCCATACGGTGAAGTGGTCGTTGAGCAAGCTCGCTGGTTTCAAGAGCGATGAAATGGAGGGCGCTTCGATCGACTTCTCCGCACCGAACCTGTCAAAGACAATCGGTGAGGTTAGCTACCGTTGCGTGGCGAAGGAGGATGCGAAGGGTCGTTACCAGGCTTCGGCGGAGATCTCCTGCTCCAATGGCGTGGGATCGAAGACGGATGGTTATCCTAACTATGTCACCGCGACGATGCAGCGCAACGCTGTCGACGTGATCCCTACCAATCTGGCTGTAGTGAAGGTGGCGGATGCCACGGAGGTCGCTACGGGTGATCTTGTCACTTTCAATGTCAGCCTCTCGAACGATACCGTTCCTGCTTTGACAGGCGGTCGTCCGGGTGTGAATGTGGCATTGGCGGAAATGAAAGACGAGAAGACAAGTACTCTGATGATAAGGCTCTATCATGATGCGGTGGAACCAAATATCGATTATGGCAACTATCGTGTTACGGTATTCAATGGTAAATACCGTACGATTCCGTATGACCCGATCTTCGGGGATACGTCACGTTCGGTCAATTTGAACTATATATTTAGCCTTGTAGAGGGCATTCATGAAGCAGGGTATGCCGGGAAAAAAGACAGTGGTTTGGTCTTTAAGGACGAAATGCTGATGGATAGCTCATTCCTTCGTTCTATCCAATTTCCACATTTGTACGCTGCTTCTACAGCCTTCTTGATGGATAATGTAGGTTTTCCTCTTTTGAGCGAAGGCCCGGATCTCCCTTTACGTGTCAATGTTATGACTCATGATGCTCTATATAATGATGTCGATTGGGGAACAGGATTCTCACAAATATCTCAAGATGAGCAAGATGGATCTTATTACCCTGTTTCCCCTTCCTATCAATCTTCGGAGGAACCTCAGCCGGTGGATCGTCTTATGAAGTCGGCGTGTGACGAGGTGTCGACGCTCACGGAAAATGTTCTGGTGGAGGAGTTCGATGGTTATGCATGGCGTAAGATCCTTGGTAACGCTCCTGCCGGTTACGGCGATGTTGAGACGAACGTGACGTTGACCGATACGATTCCGTTGGGCTTCGAGTTCGTAAAGTTCACGGATGAGAATACAACCGCTACATACCAACCTGCAAGCGCCACTGCGAACCCTCGTCCGAACGGACGTGAGGCTTCCTTCATGGCTGCGCCTGATGGTGCTAAAAACTATTCGGGTATCGTGACCTACACGTTGAACAGGATGAATACGGGCGAGAAGAACAGCTTCTCTTATCAATGTAGGGTGGTGGCAACCGATGCGGATACGATCCGTTGTACAAGCCATGTGTCGAGCGACAAGGAGTCTGTCAACTCCGCTCCGTTGGTGCTCTATATCAAGGAGGCCACTTCGTTGCCTTCCGTGGAAGCGGAAAGCCCGTATGTGGATGTCTACAATATGTTGGGTGTCTTGTTGAAGAAGCAAGTCCTGAGAGAAAATGCGCTTGATGGCTTGATGCCTGGCGTCTATGTGGTCGGTGACCAAAAGATGGTGAAGGCTGTAAAGGATTAGTCTCCTTCACTTCTCGGATTACCCCGTGCCAACAAACGGTTCTTTGTTTGTTGACACGGGGTTTTGTTGTGTGTCTTTGTCATAGAATGTAATTTGTTGGTAAACAAGTGCGTGCATGGTGTGGACCATGGTGTGCTGATATGCGGAATTTCAAAACCATAAACGCAATTGAGACACTCTCTCGAAAAACGTGTGTTAAAAAGTTTTAATCTTCCGTGGGAAATGCTATATTTGCGGGTTGATAAGTATATTTTATAGTAGGTCTAACGAAATTTATATTCAACCATGGTTCACTTTATAACTATTCATAAAAAGATTATTGTGCTCTTGTCGCTCCTATTGATGGTGACGATGAGGGTGGGTGCGGTGCCTGTACATATCAACTCGGGTAACCCTGCTTTCCCTTTCCCTCAATTCTTGGAGTACACTTACGGGACGAGCCACAGACTGGGTAACCTGGGTACGAAGAACGCGGAAGGTGTTGTCCATGCCGAATTGGAGCAGGATATCCGTGACGCCTATCAGGTCCATGCCAACGAGTTCGCCTACACGGGCGATTCATGGGGTGGTTACAAATACATCTGGACTCCATACAAATCCGCATACGATTGTACCGAGGGTGATGGTTACGGACTCTTGGCCGCTGCCTACATGGGTGATGCGGTGACGTTCAATGGCTATTGGATGTGCACGCACGACAAGCGACGTAACAGGTCTAAGAAGTATTCGTCTTGCACGGATATCGCACCTGATTATGTGTATGGTCCGTTCGCGATCGGTGATGATGGCCCGGGTGGTAACACGGCGGCCGACGGAGACGTGGATGTGGCCCTGGCCCTTTATGTGGCGTACAAACAGTGGGGTGAGTTCATGCGTGATTTGGATGGTAACATCGTGAATGACGCCTGCGGAAACCCTATCTCATACAAGGAGGCGATGATCGAGGTGATCCGCGGTCTGGTCGCTTTGAGCACGAAGTTCCCGACGGAGAATCCTATGCGTGTCAATTCCGGATTGATCGGTTTGGATGGCTATCCGAAGGGCGGTGATACGTGGAACGAGCAGACGCATTTCGTGACGACCGCCAACCCTATAACGGTTGATGGCAAGATCTATGATCTGACAAGGGCGGGCGTGGGCAATGCGATGGCTCAGGTGGACGTGACGGGTATCTCCCTCTATCCTGAGTTCCAGGGAACCACTAAACAGCATATCGATTACGATGCCCCTGCTTATTTCCGTGAGTTCTGGGAGTTGTTCGAGGAATTGGGCGGTGATCCGTTCGAAATTGAACAATTCAAGCGCGGTGAAGCCTCTTCCGATTGGCTGATTGGTAACCTGATCTCGAAAAATGCGAAGGCGATCCCTACCGCTGGTTGGAGCGAAGTGAGCGACGATGGCTCTACCACATCCTTCTCGAACTTTAATCAAGGTGAGGATTACCGTTGCTCTTGGCGTACCATCAGCAACCACACATGGCATGGAAATCCTGTCAATACATGGAACCCGAAGACGCACAAGGCGGAGTCGGGCTCTAATACATACGAGTATGACGCGGCGGTCCGCTTGTCCGAGTTCCTGAACGACCCTGCCCATTGGAATGAATCGGCGGGCTCCAAGTGTATCACTTACGGTGACCCTAAGATCCCATACTCGGGACCTGCCACGCTGAATATCCAGTACGACCCGATGACGGGTATCACCCAGTCTGATTTCTATGTGCTGAACTGGCAGGTGGGAACTGGTACTTTCGCGGCGGTCTCCGCACAAGACTTTGACCTCATGGGTCTCTTGTATCGCCAGTGCGCCATCGAGTGGGACGTGACGACGGGTGGTGACTGCTACCTGACCTCGGTTTCCAACTATATGCATGGTTGGGCGCGCCATCTGGGTATGATGGTGACTTCGGGTAATTACCATGCGCCAAGTCAGATGAATCCGTCGGCGAATATGAAAATCTATCGCTCCATCGAGGATTCCGTGACCTATTGTTACACAGGTGACCAAATCAAGTTCGTGTTGGATTACCGTAACTATGGCACGGTGGATGCTGAGGATGTGAAGATCGTGGAGAAAGTCCCTTCCGATTTCGTCTTCGTTGAGGCTTCCTCCGGAGGTGTGTATGATAAGGCGACACATACCGTCACCTGGAACATAGGAAAGGTGTCGGGATTCAAAAGCGACAATAAGGAGGGCGTCGAATTGGACTTCAAATCCGGTAATTTGGCGAAGACCATCGGCCAGGTGTGGTATAAACTGCGTGCGGGTGATAAGGCGTCTGGCAGGTATTGTACCACGGCGGAGATCACTTGCTCCAATGGCTTGGGATGGACTACCAATGAATATCCTAACTTCAGGACACCTACCATGCAACGTAACTGCGTGGACGTGGTGGCTCGCTCCTTGCTCATATCCAAGGATGTGGACCGCCGTAGGGTGAATGACGGAAACATGGCGACCTACACGATTAAGTTCGAGAACTCTTCGGAGGCGGGTTGGATTGATGGCGGTCGTCCGCGTGTAAATGTCTCATTTGCCAACGGAATAGATGGTTCTCGTTTGCAATTGATGGCTCGCTTGTGGAATGATGCGATCGAACCATACATCAACTATGGTAATTACCGTATTTCCTACTATCTGTATGACGCTAGCATAAACTGTTATGCGGGTGAGGGTGATTGTACTACGGGATGGGGCTTGTCCACTGAAATCTATGAGGGTAACAAGGCTATTGGTAGTGCGGAGGGTATCACGGTCTCCCATGAGAATATTGTCGAAGGTAGTGATGAGTATGGTAAGTGGAACCAACGTATGTGTATCCAGTTCGCACCGTTGCTGGTGACTACTACTATGCATGTCTCCCGTTACTTCGGAGGTGCGGGTTGCCGTATCCATAAGGGAGGTTTCTCCCCTATGCGTGGCGTATGGGCTCTGTACCCGAGCAACTATGGAACGGTGAACTGGAATGACGATTGGTCGTGGAGCGCTTCGTATAATTCGGAAAAGGGCGGCTTGTTTTATCCTGTGACTCCTTCTTGGCAGAAACTAGATGAGAATGGTAAGTCCATAGAAGAACCAGTGAACAAATGGTTGACTTGTGGTTGTACGGAGTCCAGTAAGACAGTGCCAAATATCTTGGTGGAGGAGTATGACGGCTACGTGTGGCGCCGTATCTTGGGCAATGGCCCGATGGCTGGACGTGACGTGGATAATGTGGTGATCAGGGATACGCTCCCTAAGGGATTGAAGTTCGGCGAGTTCGTGAACGAGTGCCCGTTAAGTGACCCTGAATTCGGTGGAAAATGGGAAGTGAAGAAAACTTCGGACGGACGTGACGTCATTATCTGGTCTATTCCTAAGCTACAAGTGAAACAGAAGGGTTCTATCATTTACACTGCGGAAGCATCTTTCCCTTCCGGTAAAACTTGCGAGACTGCGGATGAGGATATTTTGAATTATGCATGGATCGAGGGCGATAAGAACTCCCCGATCTACGATACCGCTAAGATAACGGTTACCTGCGCAAAGGTGCCTGATCCGATTATCCCGACAACCATGACGAAGGTGGCGGATAAGTCGAATTATGATGTGGGGGATGAAATCACTTATACGATCGGTTATAAGCAAACCCACGGTGCCATCTTCGAGAACGCGGCTTCTAATACAAGCGATTGGTCTTTCTCTGGCGGCGCTTCCGCTACGGGAGGTAAAATAAGCTTGTCACAAGGTCAAAAGGCTGAGTTTAAGAAAATAGCGAACAATATTTATGTGGAGGCGCAATGGTCTGTTGCGGATGACCAGGAAACTTCCATCTATTTCCGCAATAATATTAAGTTGACCTTTAAGAATGAGTATGGTGGTTTGACGGCTACCTGCTACGATGGGAATAGAAAGGTCGATTCTAAGATTATCGCCAAGGCTAAGTCGTCGTCTAAGTTGGCTATTAATCTGACCGACGATGTGCTTCGCATATGGGTGAATAAGGATACTGCCACTTCCGCATCTATCTCTTTTGAAGGATTGACGAAGAAGGATGGTTATTTCGGTTTCGATAATGGCGCTTCCGGCAACTTTTCCTATTCTAACATCCATGTCCATACCGACTACGCCTATGATCTCTCCATCGTGGACCTTGTCCCTGCTGAGGTGGAGGTCGATGAGAGTTCTTTCCAATCGTTCCATAACGGTTCTGCCGCTGGAACAGGTAAATTGCTGAAGGGTGCGGATGGAGACTCTATTGTTTGGACGAGTCTGGCAAGCAACCCGATTGCTTTCGGTGACACTTTTACGGTGACATGGAAGGGTGAGGTTAAAGAGTGCTCTGAAACAATAATCAACCGCGCAAAGGCTAAACTTCTTGGCCATGCCCACAATAAGATCATGGCGCAGGCGGTGAACGGTTGCGGTGAGGAATGCCCTCTTCCGAATGTTACATTGTTTGTCTCTGATGATACGATCTGTGCGGGAACTGGCTCCGCCCAATTGATCGCTGGTCCTGCCGGCAATTATAAATATCAGTTTTTCGAGAATGGCCAGCCTATTACGGAAGAGGTCTCCAATAACGTCTATGTGGTGAGCCCGATCGCTGCCGGCATATTCAAGTATACGGTGAATGTCGTTTCCGGCTCCACTCAGTTGCCTTGCTATTCTCCAAGCGACTCCGTCATCTTGGTGGTGGAGAAACTGCCAGTCGCTGCTGATTATGATTTGGGCACTTTCTGCGTCGGTAATGCGGATGTGTCTGCTTTGGAGAGGGATATGAATGATAAGCAATCGGAGGGAATCGTCTATTCTTGGTTCGACTCGAACGGAGACCCGACAACCGCTCCGGATGTTAACTCCATAACGGAGGCTGGCGATTACTTCTACTCCTATTCCTTGACCACCAAGTCTGGTTGCGAGAGCAGGAAAAAGGGTACGCTAAAGTTTACTGTGAGGAAAATCACTGCACCTACGGGTACATTCTCTGTCACTTACCTCTTGGGAGATACCGCCTCTAACGGCAAGTTCGATAAGAACCTGATCCAACAGGACCCTGCTGTGATTGATGTGGAAAGCGGTTATACCTACAATTGGTACGACGAAAGTTACCAATTGTTGCAGAATGTTCCTACCCCGAATGTCCCTGCAGGTGGCTCGACGGTCACGATCATCTATCATGTGAATCGTACCCAGCCTGTGGGCTGCGTGAGCGATACGGTTGACGTCACTGTTGTCGTGAGCGGTAGCTCTGTGCCTGTTCCGAATAATGTGACCTACTGCTTGAACGAGACGGCTCAGCCAATCTCCGCTACCGTCAGCGAAGTGAAGGATTCCAACGCTTCTTGGGAGGTGGTCTATTATGATGGCGATGACAATGAACTGACGAGCGAATCGGACCGTACGCCTATTACTTCCGTGGCGGGTGTCGTTACCTACTACGTGAGCCAACGTGAGGTGGGCAACCCTTCCAACGAGAGCGGTAAAGTGCCGCTCACGGTGACCATCGTGGAGATTCCTTCTCCTGATATCTCGATGAACCGCACTCAATATTGCAAGGGCGATGAGTACGAGCAATTGGAGGTGAAGAGCAATTCGACCTCCTTCGATGCGAGCAAGTCCACCTTCTCATGGTCGGTCGACGGGAAGAGCGTGACGGGTGTTCCGTTGGCGCAAACTCAGACCGAAGTGGTGCAGTATGGTGTGGTGGAGTCTTATGAGATTGAGTCGGGACGTTTCTGTGTGAGCGATACGGCGAAGTTCGCGGTGAAGACTACCTTCGTTCCTGTTGCGACGGGCTCGCTTTCAGTAAACTACTTGAAGGAGGAGGCTGGTGCGGATGGCTCGTTCGAGTCCATCCTGACAAAAGACCCGAGTGCGGTATCCGCTTCCGATAACTCTGATTATGAGTTGGTATGGTACGATGCGTCCATGAACGAATTGGGTACTACGGACCCTACTCCTATGAAGGATAATTCTTGGAAAGAGAACGAGGATGTGAAGTTGACCTACTTCGTCAAACAACGGCATAAGGAGAGTGGTTGTTTAAGCGATACGGTGCGCATTACGGTCATCATGAGCGACGCTTTGGTGCCGAACACCTTCCCGATGAACTATTGCCACCATGCGAAGGCCTCTTCTTTGGAACATAGCGCAAGCATCAATACGAACAAGGGCCAAGTCAAAGACATTGATTACGAACTGGTGTGGTTCTCTCCGGAGGATAACTACTCCGCACCATCGGACGATGCTCCTGTGCCTAGCACGGAGAATGTGGGCGAAACCATCTATAAGGTGGCGCAGAAACGCAAGGCGGATGGCTCCATTAGCTCTAAGGCGGAGGTGAAAGTCACTGTCTTCCCTAACCCGGAAATCAAGGTTGACGCTCTGCCTCAGACTTGCGGCGAGGAGATCGATATCACCAAGTATATCCATCTGGCGAATGTGGAGGATACATCCACATTGTACTTCTACGCTAACAAGGCTTGCACGAACCGCCTTTCCGACGCCGAGTTGTCATTGGCGCAGAGCAAGCTCTTCTATGCGAACGCTTATTATACGATCTTCTCCCAACCGAATATCGTGGGTGTCTGCGCCTCCGATACGTTGGAGATAAACGCTACCGTGGATGACTTGTCCAACCTTGTTGTCGATGCTCCGTCCAGCGTCTGCCCGAACGGTGATATCCATCTCAAGGCTTCTGCGACGAGCACTACTTCCACCGTCTCCTACGAGTGGAGTGGGGCGGCTACCGGTAGTGGTGACGTGCTCGATACGAAAGATGATTCGGGTGTGTTCGGCAAGGTCTATTCTTATAACCTGACCGCCTCCGCTGGTGCGTGCCATTTGGATACTACTATCTCTGTGACGGTTGGTAAGGGTGAACTGACGGGTGACGTGTTGGCGAACAGCCAGACTACCCATAATCTCAAGATATGCGAGGGTGAACCAGTGGAATTGTCCACAACCCATGAGGGTCAAGACTTTAAGTGGTCCGATTTGTCTGGTGGTATTGTGGCCTCGGATAAGGATGCCTCAGTCTCTCCGGCAACGACAACCACGTATGTGCTCTCCTTCGTGAATAAGTGTGAGACTTCCGATACGGTTGTGGTGGAGGTTTATCCGCTCTCTTTGACGGCAGACTTCACGATGTTGGATACTTCCATCTGCGAGAATTCAACGGCTTCCGCACTCCTTGCCATCAACGGGTATGACCCATCTATGACAGGCTCGTACATCAAGTGGATGAAGGATGGCAATGAGTTGCCTGAGTTCGCTGGACAAACCACTCTCCAATTGGACAATGTGGACAAGGACGATAGTGGCGAGTATACGTATGAGGTAAGCAACGGTATTTGCTTGGCGAAGACTTCGGACGTGAAGACTACTGCCCAGCTTGTTGTTAAACCGTATGTCTCGTTCTCCGAGCCTACTACGGTATTGGTGCCTCATGGCGGTTCCGCCGATTTGACCATCAGCGGTTTGACTCCTTCCGATGCGACGGTCGCTTGGAAGGGTGACCTTCACACTGGCGACGGTAATCCGTTCACTGTGGATGACATGGCGACGGATGAACTCTTCGCTGTTACCCTTTCTGCGAATGGCTATTGTGACTCCGAAACGGAGGTTCAGGTTTTGGTTGACGCCAAGGCGGTTGTATCCATCTCTGTCTCCGCTGATGCTGCTTGCGTCGAGGATGGCGTGACGGTGACCGCTGATACGACGGGTACGGGTCATCTCCTCTATCCGGAGAACTACCAACTCACTTGGTACTCGTTGGACGGGGAGGCTAATCTCTCTAAACTTGGTGGTGACGGCTTGTCGATCCATGATTATCCGCAGACATCCGCTTCTTATTTCGCTGTGGTCACCTACGGCACTCAGAAGGCGGTCAGCGATACGCTTGCGGTGGAAATCGTCTCTCCTGCGGTCTATACGATGACCGAGGATGCGGTCTCTTGTTCGGGTGACGAGGTGACAATTGAAGTCTCTTCGGAGGAAGAGGATGTTGAGGTGGAGTGGACGGAAGATGGCACGAAGGCCTCTTCGATTGTGGTCGCTCCGACTGAGACGCGTTCCTATGCTTTCGTCATAAGCAAGAAGGGCCTCTGCCCTGTATCGGACCAAATACTCGTCTCTGTCAAGGAGAAACCGTCAGTTACGATGGATGAGGAGAAAACCATATGCGAAGGCTCCGACATCATCATTTCCCCTACGGTGACGGGCAAAGAGTATAGTGGTTTCGTATGGACTAACCCGGATGGCGATATCATCTCAAGAGAGTTGAAACTTATTACGGCTCCGACGCTGAGCGGTGATTACACCTTGTTGGTGGAGACTTCCTCTTGCGGTGAAGCTTCCGCCTCCGTCTATGTGAAGGTCATCTCGACGCCTGTGCTCTATATCGATTCGCTCGACTTCACGACCCGCAAGATCGAGGTGGCTTCCGGTGGATTCGGTGCGTTCGAATATAAGATGGATAAGGAGGAGTGGCAGAATGATAACCTCTACGAAGATTTGGCTTACAAGGTGTTGCATACCGCATACGCTCGTGACGAGATGGGTTGCGTGGGCGTTACCGTCTTCAGTATCGCTCAACCTCCTGTGCCGATTCCGGAGTATTTCACGCCTGATGGCTCAGGACAGAATGAGGTGTGGGATGTGGCTCCGATCTTAGAGGCATATCCGAAGACTACTGTGAAGATATTTGACCGTACGGGTAAGGTTGTCGCCGAACTCGATGGCTCAACGTCTGATTGGGATGGTACCTACAATGGATACCCATTGCCTTCCACGGACTATTGGTACATCATCAATGTGCCGGAGATCCGTCAGCAATTCACGGGCCACTTCACGCTGATCAGAGGTAAATAAGTAGAACCAAATGCCAAGCGCTACCTTCAGTGCGCTTGATTGATATGACTAGGCAGGACTGAATCCGAGAAGGAGGAATTCCTGCCTTTTTCTTTAAATTTTAAAATTCAAGAGAAATTTATTCTTAACGCTTAACTTTTAATTCTTGATTTCTAAACAAAATCGTCCTCTAATTGTGGAATTTCTTAAATTTTGCCCTCTGGCTCTTATTTATTCACGTTTATTCATTACCTTTGCGATTCAAATTGAATGTTATTATGGAATTGAGTGCACTTACAGCAATATCTCCTGTGGATGGAAGATATAGGAGCAAGTCTGAATCCTTGTCTGAGTATTTCTCTGAATTCGCTTTGATTCGTTATAGAGTTCGTGTTGAAGTGGAGTATTTCATTGCCCTTTGCGAACTGCCGTTGGACAACTTGAAGTCTTTCGACCATGGCAAATTCTCACAGCTCAGAAGCATTTACAAGGACTTCACCTTGGAGGATGCCCAGAAAATCAAGGACATTGAGAAGATCACCAACCACGACGTGAAGGCGGTGGAATATTTCATCAAGGAAAAGTTTGATGCGTTCGGCTTGCAGCAGTTTAAGGAGTTCATTCATTTCGGACTGACTTCCCAGGATATCAATAACACATCTGTTCCGCTCTCCGTTAAGGAGGCTTTGGAGCAAGTCTATGTGCCTAATATGGAGAAACTGATCTCCGAGTTGGCTAAAAGGTCCGAGGAGTGGAAAAATATTCCTATGTTGGCTAAGACGCATGGACAACCAGCCTCCCCAACACGCTTGGGTAAGGAAATCATGGTCTTCGTCAGCCGTCTCCAGACTCAATTTGACCAACTGAAGTCTCTCCCTTGCAGCGCTAAGTTCGGTGGTGCCACGGGTAACTTCAACGCTCATCATGTGGCATACCCTCACTTCGATTGGAAGGCGTTCGGTAACCACTTCGTGAACGATGTGTTGGGCTTGTCCCGCGAACAATGGACGACCCAAATCTCCAACTACGATAATTTGGGCGCCATCTTCGATTGCCTGAAGCGTATCAATACGGTCATGATTGATATGAACCGTGATTTCTGGCAATATATCTCCATGGAGTATTTCAAACAGCAAATCAAGGCGGGAGAGGTTGGCTCATCCGCCATGCCTCATAAGGTCAATCCGATCGACTTCGAGAATGCGGAGGGTAACTTGGGCATCGCCAATGCGATATTGCAACACCTTTCCGCTAAGTTGCCGGTATCCAGACTGCAGCGTGACTTGACCGATTCTACGGTTCTGCGCAACGTGGGTGTTCCTTTCGCCCATACGATCATCGCCATCCAAAGCTCCTTGAAGGGTATCGGCAAGCTGCTCTTGAACGAAAAGGCTTTGCAGGCGGATCTGGATAAGTGCTGGGCCGTCGTGGCGGAAGGCATCCAAACTATCCTTCGTCGTGAAGGTTACCCTAACCCGTACGAGACGTTGAAGGCGTTGACGAGGACGAATGCGGGCATTACGGAAGATTCCATAAAGAGTTTCATCGATACGTTGGAGGTGAGCGATTCCGTGAAGGCTGAGCTGCGCGCCATTACTCCGCATAACTATTTCGGTATTTAATGGGTTTCACTGTGGGTCTGATGGATAATAAGAAGGTGAAATTCCCTTTCGTAATGCTGATCAAGCGTTTCGTGGGCCCCTACAAGGGCTACGTTGTGCTGAATGTGTTATGCAACCTTCTTTCCACGGTCTTCAGCCTCTTCTCTTTCGCATTGCTGATCCCTATCCTGGAGATCCTTTTCAAGACGAGCAATGCGGTATATGAGTATATGCCCTTTTCTTGGGACATGTCGGTCATCAAGAACAATGCTTACTGTTGGGTCTCCCATTACATCGAGCAGAATGGTCCGATGAACACGCTGATGCTCCTGAGCGTCGCTTTGATCGTGCTGACGTTCTTGAAGACGTTCATCTCCTATTTGGCCAGTTATTTCATCATCCCGATGCGTTCCGGCATCGTCCGTGATTTGCGTAACCAGCTCTACCGCAAGGTGGTGGACCTCCATATCGGCTTTTTCCAGAAGCAACGGAAGGGGGATATCATGTCGCGTATGTTAGGTGACGTGGGTGAGGTGGAGAGTTCGATCATGAGTTCGGTCGAGCTCCTCTCCAAGAACCCGGTGATGATCATTGTCTACCTCTCAATCATGTTCC
Source organism: Paludibacteraceae bacterium (assembly GCA_017962085.1). Lineage (GTDB taxonomy): Bacteria > Bacteroidota > Bacteroidia > Bacteroidales > Paludibacteraceae > UBA1181. Next base: position 17,122 of record JAGCWA010000044.1, on the reverse strand, counting down.
TGCTGAGTTGGCGCTTGACCCTCTTCGTGATGGTGGTGTTGCCGTTGGCTGGATTCATCATGGGTCGGGTGGGGCGCTCTTTGAAGAAATCGTCGAAGGAGAGCCAGACCCAATTAGGCCAGTTGCTTTCCCAAATAGAGGAGACGTTGAGCGGCCTCCGCGTGATCAAGGCGTTTAATGCGGAGCATGCTGTGATCCGCCATTTCGGGAAGATGAACGATAACTTGCGTCGGGTGGTGAATAAGATGAACCGGCGCTACTCGTTGGCGCACCCGATGAGCGAATTTCTCGGGACGGTCACCATTGCGGTGGTCCTCTTCTTCGGTGGCGTGCTGATCCTGAACGACAACAGCTCGTTGTCCGCCTCCGAGTTCATCTATTATCTTGTCATTTTCTACAGCATCATCAATCCGGCGAAGGAACTCTCCAAGGCGATGTATAGCGTGGAGAAGGGATTGGCGTCGTTGGAGCGTATCGATGTCATCTTATCGGCTACCAATCCGTTGAAGGCGGTGACGAATCCTGTGGCGGTCAAGCCTTTCAGCAAGGAGATCGTCTACAAGGATGTCTGGTTCAAATATGAGGAGGATTGGGTGCTGAAAAATATTAACCTGACTGTGCCGATGGGGCGCACGGTGGCCTTGGTTGGTCAGTCCGGGTCCGGAAAATCGACGTTGGTCGACCTGTTGCCGAGGTTCTACGACGTGACCCAGGGTGAGATCACCATCGATGGGGTCAACGTGAAGAATATGTCCACGTACGATCTGCGATCCTACATGGGCAATGTGAACCAGGAAGCGATTTTATTTAACGACACAATATACAACAACATTACGTTTGGGGTGGATAATGCCACGGAGGAGCAGGTCATCGAGGCGGCGAAGATCGCCAATGCGCATGACTTCATCATGGCGACGGAGGATGGGTATCAGACGAATATCGGGGACAAGGGCGGAAGGCTCTCTGGCGGACAACGCCAACGTATCAGTATCGCCCGCGCTATCTTGAAGAACCCGCCTATCCTGATTTTGGACGAAGCCACTTCCGCATTGGACACGGAGTCAGAGCGCCTGGTGCAGGAGGCTTTGGAGCGTTTGATGAAGACGAGGACGACCATCGTTGTCGCCCATCGCTTGTCCACAATCAAGAATGCGGACGAGATTTGCGTGTTGAAGGATGGTGAGATTGTGGAGCGTGGAAGCCATGCGGAACTGATTTCTCGGGACGGTGTTTACAAGAAACTGTACAACATGCAGTCATTTTGATGTTAAAAAGTCTTTAAACCTCGACCGTAAAAGGTGTATTTTACCCGATTTTGACTCTAAAAATCATTGAATTATCGAGTTGTTTTAACATTTTTTGCTTTTTTTATGTCAATTTGGGGGTCTGTGTGTAAATTTTTTGTATATTCGCCCGTCTTTGTGTGGACATATATGAACATCACAAAGTGCTGGAGTTGTAAATGAGTTTAGAAACTTGCGTAAGAAACAACATAGTTCGATGAACATGAAAAACATGAAAACAAAGTCTTTTTTAAGAAATTTGTCGAAATTCTTCTTGGTGGCTACGACTTTGACACTGGGTTGTATGCCTGCATTTGCGGAATTTACGAAAGTTCGATCTGATAATGGGTGGAATGGTAAGGTCACGAAGTATGATGTCATAGGTGATTATTACCAGTTTACTTTGGATAGATTTAGGGGAGAAATCGTCATAGAAACGGACGTGGAGGCCTCTGATATCTTCTTGCCGGGAAACAACACGAAAGGATGGGTGCTTGAGGACGACAAGGCGGTGAAAGTGCAAATCAACAACGAATATTCGGGTTTCCTTTGCGTTAGTTATGACAGACCGACCAATACCGTAAGCGTCGCCTATGGTTCTTGTAGCGGTACAATCGATGCTGATAAGGATAGGGTCTGTAAAACTACCGGAGGTGATGTGAAATTCAGGGTGTTGAATGGTGACGCAAGCGCCTCTAAGCGTTGGGGATTGCTCTCCTATGACGGCAAGGATACGACGTGGTTGTCAACTTATAACAATCGTGATAGCTTCGTTTATACGGTTACGGACTCTATTGTGATGTTGCTGAAGTATACTACTTCATCGGGACTTGTCTCTTATTCCTCCGCAAAGGTGGGCCTGTCTTTGGCGGATTGCGGCTATAAGGTCACTTCCAGCGTCACGAACATTTGCCCGGGTGACCCTGTGGTTCTTACTTCCAACTATACGGAGGGTACTACTTATGAGTGGAGACGTAATAACGGGAAGGTGCTCGCCACAACCACTGAGCCTACTATTTCGTTGAATCCTCTGAATTCGACTAAATACAAACTTTACGTCGATGGGCTGTTCGCTGGTGATGCGGAAGTGAAGGTGTCAGGTTGCGGATTCTATATCTCTTCCTTCTATCCTACGGAAATGTGTATGCAGGATTCCAACTCGTTGGTTGCAATCGGTGAGGATATGTTGCCGGATTTGGGTAATAACGTTTTTGAATGGCAAATGTCCGAGGATGGAGACATATGGACCACCATTAAGACGAATGCGAGCAATCGTCTGAATGTATTCCCTACGGAGGACAGATATTACCGTGCTAAATATAAGGATGAATATACTTCTCCTTTCTTCTACGAGGCACCTAATTGCGAGGACAATGGAGACTGCCGTGGATTGCAGACGAGGACGTTGTTCTATGAGTCCTTCGGTTACTTCATCGATGAACACACATACGTTTCCGATAAAGGAGTGTATGTGAATGACATGACATTGACGGGTGGTGTTGCTGGTTTGGTAAATGGTAGACTCGAAGGCTATGCGGGAAATCACTCCAGCGATAATAGTGGTGTGGATTATATGACCCGTATCGCATATCATAATAATAATTCCCCTTATAATAATGGATCTGGATTCTATGGCGTAAGGTTTTTGGATCGAGATGGAAATCCGAGAGCGGGTGGGTCATTGGAGACGAGACCGAATGAGGGAACCACCACGTTCCATATTCAGCGATATATCGCACCTGATCCGAACGGATATGTGGTGCCGGCTACCCAATTTACAAGGTTGGATGGTAGCTCTAACCAGTTCGTGGGTACAGATGGTCACTTGTATTTGCAGGCGAACCCATTGTTGCCGGAATACACTTGGACGGAGTATGAGGGTAGGAATAAGGCCTTCCGTCTGCAGGACGGTTATTATGCTATCGTGGCGAATCCGGATTCCGTTGACCACCATGATGGAAACTCTTATGTGGATTGTACCGATAATACAGGTAACGTGAACGGTGCCATGTTGTTTGTGAACTGTGGTGAGACATCCCATAGTAAGGCTGCCATCTATGCGCAGCGTGTGCATTTGGGGTGTCCTGCCGATCGTTTCGCGTTTAGTATGGCGGTGAAGAATGCGACGGCTAAGGCGTTTACTTCGGAAGGTTATGCGCAAAATCCTATCAACGTGTCGGTGTATCTTTTGAAGGATGAAGGCACCGATGTGTTGCCTAATGCCTACAGGACGATGGGAACGGTTCCTGCCGCAAGCATCTTGAATAATGAAATTGAATCTGGGGATATACCAGCGGGATCTGACGAATGGCATGAGGTTAATCAATACGTGCAGTTGGATCCTTCGCAAAAGGTGCAGTCTTTGTGGGTTGTCCTCTACAACAATGGTCCTTCCGGTAATGGTAACGACTTGCTTTTGGACGATATCTCCTTCTCCGTATGTTTGCCTAAGGCTGAGCTTTCAGCCAACGTGGATGGTGAGTTGATCACAGGCGCACTTACCGTTTGTGACGGTCGTGACGTGGAATTGGTGGCGAAGCAGAAGGGTGATTATATCCAAAATCCTGTTTACTTGTTCCAATATTACGATAACGACACCCAATCCTGGGAGGATATGAGGGATTATTCGGACGTTTCTACCTACAAGAAGACTACCGCAACAATCTCCGTGACAGATCCTCGTTTCGTTGGTGATGTGCAATATAGGGTGATCATCGGTTCAAGTGTGGATGAATTGAGGGATGTGGAGTTGCATTCAGGGGATGTTTGTAACGAATTCCTTGTGGCTACTTCCGACATTGATATTAAGAATACATACGGCGGCCCGATGTGTGGAGACAATCCAGAAGAAAAGGTTTGTTTCGTTGTTGATGACACTGTTACGGTAAAGGGTTGTCGTCAGTTGACGAGGAAAGACCATACGTGGAAAATGTATTGGATGAGCGAGTCGGGTCAGTTATTGGTCGACACGATGGAGGTGACCGGCGTTGATTCTGACGAAATCCATTTCATCATTGATAGGGAATACAACGTGAAGGTGTTTGACCGGAACTGGAAAGAAGTGGCTTCTACGGACTCTGTAGGCATGTCACAGATTATATTCGGTGGTGTCGATGAGGGAGGATGTTCCCATCAGCAGAAGTTCACGTTGGTGGCGAAGCATGTCGTCAATTTGAATTATAACGAATCCAGTAAGATTGGTTGCGACTCCGTTCTAGTGCAGGTATATAAGGATGTCCCGGAAGCTAAGTTGAAGTGGGAGTGGAACATTCCTGGACGTGAGGTGATTGTCAATGACACTGCTCGTGTGTTCTATCCTGATGGCTTGGATAAAACCGACACGATAATGGGTTCCTTGTTTGTCTCGGTTATAAATGATGGAGACCAGTATTGTGCTCCTGCTGATCCGATGGAGGTTTCATTCACGGTGTATAACTCATCGTATAGAATTTGGGTTGAACCAAGCTCGAACCCTGTTTGTGTGACCCCAGGTCAGAATGATGATGCGGAGTTGATGAACATACGTGCGAGGGTTGAACCTCAAACGGCAAGACATAACATCAAAGCCTACAATTGGAGATTGACCTTCGGTGGAACTGATGTGTGGGATACGACGACAACTGACTATCATTTGAAGTTAAAATACAGGGATTTGAAGAATAGAACGGGCCGTACAATGCATGTTGAGCTCCTTTCCACCGAGACTGTGGCGTGCGGAACCGTCACGAATGACGATTCCTCTTCTGCGGCTGATGTTGAAATTCGAGAGGGTGAGATTTCTTTAGCGCTTGAGGCATTAGATGATATGATATGCTTGAACTCCACCAACTCCTTTACCCTGAAAGCCACGATTAGCCCTAAGACGGCTTTGACGAACTTGACATACTTCACGTTGTACAACCGTGAAGATTCCATTCTCAAAGTCCCAACGGACACATCTCGCGATGTTTATGAGATTGTTATCGACAGCGTTCATTATCCGGATGTGTTTAAAGCGGGAACGACAATGGCTTATTCCATTAAGGCTTATGACCAATTCTGTAGCGCCGATAGTCGCTCTGTTGCTGACACTGTCTACTTGAATGGTTATGGATTCACCCTTTCTGACGAGGGTGGCGACCGAAAGGAATGCCTGGCGTATGGAGAGAAATTGGTGATTAATGCCTCTTTGTCAGACCCTAATGCCGAGAACTTGATTAAGTCCTACAAATGGTATAAGGATGGAGAGTTCGTTGGAGGATCTGGTCTTTCTCACCAATTCGTTGTGGGTGAAAGCAGTAATTCTTTCTATAAGTTGGTGGCGAGTGATGGCATTTGTGATGATGTGGCCGATTCTTTACAAGTGGCTGTCAGCATCAAGTATAAGACTAGCCTCTCTGCCAGCAAGTTGACGACTTGCGAGGGAGGGGACAGCGCTACCGTTCATGTCTCCTTTACTCCTGCCTCTTCCGAGTTGCAAGTGAAGAAATTCGAATGGCATGCGGTTGTCAATGGAAAAGATACTGTTATGTACACGGGCGACCATGCGGATTCTGTGCTTGTGATCAATTCGGAAAAGTTCCCTTGGTTGGTTCGCGCAGGCGTGAACGCTAAGATTTATTTGGTGACGAAGGATGAGATTTGTGACGATGTGAGGTCTGATGGTGATCTTGATTTCAGATTCAATTCGCCTTATGAGATGTTCGTCGATTATAATCACCAGTCGGTTTGTGTTCCGAGAAGTGAGGACAACATCGACAAGGATACTATCCTTTTGAGAATGGCTGTCACTATTGAGCCTCGCGAGGCTTTGAGCCAGGTTAAAAATTATATATGGCATGTGAAGTCGAATGAGGAGACGTTATGGAATGTTATTACGACAGAGGTGAACCATTTGGAGTTGACCTATAATGATTTGAAAAAATACAAAGGAAAGGATATCCAAGTATATGTCTCTTCTTATGATGATGTCTGTGCTATGGGTGTTAATCCTAATCTAAGTGATACAGTGAATGTGGAGATTCGTGTGGGTGGATTCGATATTAAGTTGGCGGATATACCAAACTCTTATTGCGTCGAATCTATGGATTCTGCCACTTTCGTTCTGAAGGCGATCATTGATCCGGTTGAGGCCCGCAATAATATTTCCGAGTTCTATTGGTATGATAACGGTAAGTTGTTCGCTACCACGGTTGAGGATTCAATTGTTTTGAACAAGGATGTTTATCCGGATGTCTTCACGGCTGGTTATACGGCTATGTTCTCCGTATCTGCTTATGATAAGCATTGTGAGTTGGATACGGTGAGATCTAAGGAAGACGTGAAGGTTGAGTTTAATACCAGGTTTGAATTGACGCTCTCAATTCCTTCCCATAAGATTTGTATGCCAGCTTCTGAAGAGGATGTCACGCTGATCGCTTATACGGATCCTGCGGAAGCGCAAAATCACATCAAAGAGTATGTTTGGACTCGTGTTACTCCATCTGAACTGACGACGTCCACTTCTGTTAACAAACTGAATTTGCAGGATGCCAACTGGTTGGTTGTCGCGGAGAAAATGTACTTTACGGTGACTGCATACGATGAGGTTTGTTACAATAAGGCGGATGGCGGTGCCGGCAAGGAGGACTCATTCATGGTTAACCAGAAATTTGAGCCTATCTTGACGCTTGATGATCCGTACCTCTGCTCTGACAAAAGCGGGGAAGTCAAGGATCAGGTGACCACCACCGTCGTCATAGATCCTGACAATGCGTTCTATACAGGGTTTGATTTCCATTATGTATATAAAGGAAAAACTTACGATCTTGAGACGGACAAGTTGGATAAGAATGAATTCGCTTCTACGGCATTCCCGATGGATGTGAACCCAGGTGACGTTTTGGACATTTATGTCTCTGTCTCCGATGATGGAGTCTGCGGTCCAATAGAGTCTGAACGTAGCACATTCTATGTGCAGACTCCTTATGCGTTGTCGCTTGACGTGGATAAGAGCAAGGTCTGTGTGGATGATGATTTGACGGTTTCCATCTCTTCTATTAATCCGAAGGGATCTGAACGATTCATCAAGAAGTATGTATGGTACGATGATGAGAGTGTCGTGGAAGGCATTTCGGATTTGCAGAAAGTTTATTCTTCCAAATCGTTGACTGTAGGTAAGCATAAATTGTCGGTGATTTCCATCGATAGTATATGCCCTAATGTAACTGCGGATACGTTGATTGAGGTGTTCGACTCGTTGAGGGTTAAGTTGACTCCGTCCACGTATACGTATTGTTCTCCTGTGGATGGCGAGGTTAAGTTGACCGCTAAGGTGACAACTGGTAAGCCAATCAAATACGAGGTGTATGACGCAAATTCTGGTGCTCTTCTGGATACTGTTCGCCATTCATATACGGAATGTACGTTTGAAGGATTTGTTCCTACGTTGAAGAGTAACACATATCTGGTTCGTGTGTACGATGATGTTTGTAGCTTTAGTGAAGGCACTGCCGGACAGGCGACCGCATCCATCAATGTGCATGTTCCTGTAGAATTTAAGGTCGAAATTGAAGATGATGTCAAAGATGTTTGTATTGATGACTCAATTAAGTTATCTTTGATTCCGATTGCGGGATTCCCGACCTACTATTATGTGTATGGTTTGTCTTCCGAGTCCGTTCAAAGGATTGTGGCTCATGATGACACCACCTCGATTATCGATATCGCAAGGCAAGGCGGGTATATGAACTATACGATTGTGGCTGTTGACGAGATTTGTCCTGACACTTCTGAATCCAATGGTTCGGTGTTTGTACATGAGAGTCCTCGAGTACAATTGTATGCTAACAAGGAGAATGTGATCATTGGTGGTGACATCATATTGTACGCTGATCCTGAGGTTGGTTCGCCTACTTCTTATGAGTGGTTCTGCGATGGTCGTTCATTTGACGTGACTTCCGTTAATAAGACGACTTATTTGCCGGAATCAACATCTGAGTATACCGTTGTAGCTTCTGATGGTGTTTGTCCTTCCGCATCTTCTTCCATCACGTTGGAGGTTAAGTTGCCTACGGCGTTTACTCCTTATGTGGTGGATGATTTCAACGACTGGTTCATGCATGGCTTCTCGTTGGAGGTGTTCGACCGTTATGGACAGAAAGTCTTTGAGGGAGATGATGGATGGAATGGTAGGAAAGGAAGTTCGGAAGAGTTTGTAGACCCAGGTGTCTATTTCTATAAAGTTGTCATGAAGAATGGCAGGGTAGAGAAGGGTACTGTCGAGGTTGTATTTGAATAAATAGTAAAAATTAAATAATTTAAGGTTATGTGTACTGATATGAAAAGGACTTTAGCTGTTGTGACGTTGTCCTTTTGTGGACTGGCTGCCTTCGCAGGTATTCATGAGGAATACTCGGAAGGATATGAAATCCTCTCTTCAGAGGCTAGCTCGAGGGAACAAGAGCGTCCGATGTCTTTCTACAAGGAGGGTAAGGTTGCGTTCTTTAGAGGGGATACCGCTTATACGGCTACGGTTGGCAACATGTATGATTTAGTTGATATTGAAGTTTGCCCGGAATTGACGGGACTGGGGATTTATGGAACATTCGCTTACGATCCTCGTAAACGTACCATATATTTTTCTCGAGTGGACGAGATCGGCAACGCTGATATGTATGAGGCTACTCTCCAGGGGGGGTCCTTCAGCGAGCCTAAGCTTATGCGCATCCAGGGTCTTGACAAGTTGAGGAAGAAGATTCGTGGTTCTTCTACTGTTATCGCAGGTTGGACTTATCGTTACGATCGTGTGACGGGTTTCTTCAACCCGACTTTGGCTAACAATGGTACTCGTATCTATTTCTCCGCTGATTTCAAAGGCCATGGATATGGCAATCGTGATATTTGGTATATAGACAAGGCAAAGAACAAGGAGGAGATTGGTGCGGATTGGGTGATGCCTGTAAACGCAAGTGACTCTGTCATCCCATTCAACACGAAAGCTCGTGAGGATTACCCGTTTGTGGTAGGTGACTCCATCATGTATTTGATGTCCGATCGTCCTGGTGGTTTCGGAGGAATGGATATTTATATGTCCCGTTATGAGAAAGACCATGCGTTCAAAATCTATGATACAACACTCAAAGATTCCGTTGTTGTGAAACGTGACATTTGGACTCCGGCGGTTAATTTGGACTCTACCTTCAATACGAGGGCTAATGAGTATAACTTCATCGGATCTTCCAAGTTGGTTATGTTCATGTCTAACAGGGCCGGTGGTAAGGGTAAGGATGATATCTATGTTCCAATGCCTTTCCGTGCTGAACCAGATGTCGACCTGATGCCTGAGATTACGCTTACGGAGCCTAAGGGCTTCAACTGGGTGCTCTTCTTCTTCGACTTCGACAAGTCGGATATGAAACCTGAGTACTTCGTCCAATTGGATGAGTTGGTAAGCGCCATGAAGGAGTTCCCTGGTGTTGTATTTGAAATCAGTGGTCATACCGATGAACGTGGTTCTGACAAGTATAACATGAAACTTTCCCAAGAGCGTGCTAATTATGTGCGTGGCTTGTTGATCGAAAGGGGTATGAACCCTAACGAGTTGGTGGCTGTGGGTAAAGGTTTCCACGAGACGGTTATCAAGAATGCCCAGACTGAGCCTGAGCACGAGCAGAACCGTCGTGTAGATATCACAATCAAAAACGAATAATGTTGGGAGGTTAGATGATGAAGAAGTATTTAGTTTTATTGTTAATGGCAATGTTGGGTGCGAATGCTTTCGCACAGCGCGATTTGATGCTTTCCCAACAGTTCTTTTCCAGGTTGAATATCAACCCTGCTGCGACGGGTAACACTGATGATGTCGATCTCTTTTTAATCGGTCGTTGGCAGTGGATGGGTGTTTCCAACTCTCCTAAAACGGGCGTGATGAACCTCAGCAACTATTTCGAGTCTGTTCGTTCCGGTATCGGTCTCACCGCATCCTACGACGACTTGGGATATGCAAACCGTACAGTAAACATGAAGGCGGCCTATGCCTATCATGTTAACTTGAACGAGAGTATGCTGATGTCCTTCGGTTTGTCTGCAGGTTTCCTTTACCACTATTTCGATCCTAAGAAGAATTATTGGTTGGATCCACCGGAGTTGGAGCGTGAGTCCTTGAATTTCGGTGAGTGCACTGCGGATTTCAATCCTGATATGGACTTTGGTGTGGAATTGGCTATGCCTAAGTTGATGTTCGGTGCTTCCATCAATCACCTTCTTTACAATGAGGACAAGGTGACAACTTCAGTACCAGGTCGTCAGTTTAATGTCTATGCGAGAGCTTTGCTTTCTCCGTCTGAGACAATTGATTTCGCGCCTGCGTTGGTTTACGTGCATCGTAACTCCATGAATCGTATGGAATTGAACATGTTGTTGTTCTACAAACGTTTCTTGTGGTTCGGCGTTACGTACCGTCCTGACCTGAATGGTGTCGATCTTTTCTCTTCCCACGTTGTACAGTTCTGCGTTGGCTTCGAGTATCAGAAGTTCAGAGTGGGTTGTGCGTTTGACCTTGGCTTGGGTGACGTTGCTAAGAGCATCTCTTCCCCTTGCTCTGGTGAAATCCTGCTCTCATGGCGTATCGCTAAAACCGTTAAGGGAAGCGGCGTCAGATTCCTCGAGGATTAATAATTTGATGATTTTTCTGTCAAAAGCCTTTGTTTTTGACGAGAGTTCTGTATATTTGGAATAAATTGTAGATGATATGAGAAGAGCATTTAAATATTTGTTGTTGATAGCTTTGACTGCCGCTCCTTTTTCGCAGGCAAATGCCCAAGATGATATCGTGTGTGACCAATATCACTTCAACTATTATCTTGTTAACCCTGCGGTGGCAGGTGCGGAACGTTGCAGCCACTTGATGTTGACGGGTAAGTTCCAATGGACTGGTCCGGAATTGGAAGATCCTCCGATGACTCAGACGTTGAGTTTCCGTACCCGTGTTTTGAAGAACGTCGGATTGGGTGTCTATGCATATAACGACAAGAACGGTAACTCTTACCGTCAGGGTGGTGAGGTGACTTTCGCCTACCATATCCCGTTGTCGGAGAATAGTCATTACATGATGAAGACTCAGTCCATCGACCGCCAGTTGTCGTTCGGTCTTTCCTTGATGCTGAACCACTACAACTTCGACAAACACTTGTTCGAGGATTATGGATTCGAGGACCCTACTTTGGGCAACGGTGGTTCCAACAAGGGTATGTATCTCAACGCTAATGCGGGTGTCTACTTCTTGTGGGATAATTTCTTCGCGGGTTTCTCCGCCAAGGATATCGTGCCGACCGAGCTGACCGAGTTGGGTCTGGAGGAGCCGAAACGTCCGCTCACCATGTTCGGATTCTTAGGCTATGATTTCGACCTTGTGAACGAGATCACCCTCGAGCCTTCCGCAATGTTCAAGTTCAACACGATCAAGAACAGACAGTTGGACCTCAACCTGAAGTACATGCAGACCATCCCTGACAATAAGGATTTCTCCTACTGGTTGCAACTTTCTTACCGCCACACGTTGGATAAGAGCGAGAACAATCCAGCTCCGTTGGCGTTCTACGCGATGGGAGGTATCCGCTACAAGGGATTCCACGTGGGCTATGCCTACCAGTTGGGTCTGACGCAGTTCCAACGTAAGAACGGTGGTTCTCACGAAATCATGCTGGGTTACACTTGGTGTGTGACGAAGCATTTCTGTAGATAATTTAATTTTTACTATTTATTTTTATGGGGGGCTGGTCGTATTTGACTGGCCCCCCTTTTTAGTTTAGAGTTAAGAGTTAAAAATTAAGAGTTAATGGTTGAATCCGTATTGCGCATAAAAAATGGAGGCGGTTGTGCCGTCTCCATTCTTTTTTTGTTTAACGTTTGTGCGTTCGCTTCTACAACTCAAGGTCTTCGTTGACGATCTCATGCCAAGGCAATCCTTGCTTGTTGAGTTGCTCCATGAACGGATCTGGGTCGAACTCTTCCACGTTCCAGACTCCTGGGCGTTTCCATAGACCTTTGCAGAACATCATCGCACCAATCATGGCCGGTACGCCGGTCGTGTAGCTGACGCCCTGCATGCCTGTCTCCTTGTAAGCCTCTTGGTGGCTGCAGTTGTTGTACACGTAGTATGTTTTCTCCTTGCCGTCTTTTATGCCTCTGATTCTGCATCCGATACTGGTTTCTCCTTCGTAGTTTTCACCCAGATCCTTCGGATTAGGCAACACGGCCTTCAGGAATTGCAGCGGGACGATTTTCATTCCATTGTATTCCACCTCGTCGATTCTTGCCATTCCGATGTCTTGGATGACGCGGAGGTGAGTTAAGTATTCTTGACCGAATGTCATCCAGAATCTGGCGCGTTTGATGGTCGGATAGTTTTTTACCAAAGACTCTAGCTCTTCGTGGAACATGAGGTATGATTCCCGAGGACCGATGTTCGGATAAGTTAATGGCTTGTGAATCTCCAATGCGCCAGTCTCGACCCATTGCCCGTTTTCGTAGAATCGTCCTTTTTGGGTGATTTCGCGGATGTTGATTTCCGGGTTGAAGTTAGTTGCGAATGCCTTATGGTGGTTTCCTGCGTTGCAGTCCACAATGTCCAGATATTGGATTTCGTCGAAGTGATGTTTTGCGGCGTATGCGGTGTACACGCCAGAAACGCCAGGGTCGAAACCACAGCCCAATATGGCCGTTAATCCTGCCTCCTCAAATCTTTTTTTATAGGCCCATTGCCAGCTATATTCGAAGTGCGCGACATCCTTAGGCTCGTAATTGGCGGTGTCCAAATAGTTGACTCCACATGCCAGACAAGCGTCCATGATGTTCAGATCCTGGTAAGGTAGTGCGACGTTGATCACCAATTCGGGTTTATGTTTTTTGAACAAATCGATGATCTGCTCTGTGACATCTGCGTCGACTCTGTCCGTTGTCACTTCCACACCATAGCGAGATTTCAGTTCCTCAGCCAGTTTGTCGCATTTCGATTTTGTTCTACTGGTGATGACGATGTCGGAAAATACATCTCTGTTCTGTGCCACTTTGTGCGCCACCACGGTGCCGACACCACCGATTCCGATAATAAGTACTTTAGACATTTTTCGTTATTTTAAATGTTTAGGTGGAATTGCTGAAGTTTAGCGGAATCCCACATACAAATATAAGTTTTTCCGAGATAACAATCTCTTTTTTCCCCTGGAAATATAACTTCGGATTCTTAGCGTCAATGGATTTTATCTGTGATGTGCAAGTGCCATTTGTTTATTTGTAAGATATTGTGTGATAGATACTTGTGTGTTTTTGATGTATAAAAATGTATATGTATCGGGGAATGCCGTGAATAAAAAATCGGAAATTTCTTTATTGTTTTCCGCCTATTCTGTATCTTAGCGGAATAATTTGCGGACTGAATATTATGTTCAACTTAATTTTATAATTTATGAAAAAAGTATTTTTACTTTTTGCTGCAATGTCCTTGTGTATGTCCGCTTTCCCGCAGGTATACATTATCAAGGATGGTAAGCTCCAGAATGGAGTTTCGTGTGGAAAGGAAGATTGTAAGAATGGTGATGCCCTAGATGTGGTTCCAGCATCTACATTAACGGAGACGGGCGAGGGCTATATGACGTTCTCGCGTGCAGGCCAATATGTTGGTTGCCGTTTGGATTTGGACCCTTCTGTGTTTAACCTCCATTTGAAAGGCATGAATATAGTATTTGAGTATGAAATGCCTCATTCAGCAATGCTCTATTCTGAGGAATTGGCTGGTCAAGAACTTGTGACGGCAGAGAAGATGGACAAGCCTACATTTAACATTATCTGTGGTACAGAGGTCGGCAATGATTTTAAGTTCAAATTCGAAAATGTTAAAACTGCTATTCACATTTGCCATCATTATGTAGATGGAAAGTATAATCGTGAAGCAGAGAAGAGTTTCGTTAAGTATGAAAGTTATTCTTTTCCGAAAAACGACGATAAGGTGAATAGCATTTACCTCACGTATTTGAGGGAACTTGAAGATGAAGTGAATGATAAACTTGAGCCAGCGAAGATCAAGAATCTTTATTTCTATATGCCGGAAAATTTCCAGACTTTCTTCGGAGAGTCGTTTGACAACACGGATAACTGGCAAGAGATTCCTACGTTTATGAAATCCGATACGGTGGGTAACCCGAAGATTTTCGCACCGTTTGTGGAGGGTTGTTTCACGGAAGGAAATCACTATTATACTGTGTACAACTATGATGAAGTAGGTAAGAGGACTGGGAAAAAGCAGTCGTATGTTATGTACGGTATGATGTTGTATGAGAATAATCCCGAGAATTGGAGCCCTGACAATTGGACGGGTAGTGATGGATCCGGATATTTGCCATCTCAATTGTTCCACGGAATGGTGGTTCGCAACGGCAGCGAGGATTTTAATCCTGTCCCAGCAGGCTCTTATGTTGGCTTGGAGAACGTTGAACTCCCTGAAAAACTTGAAGGAGATCAACTTCGTGTTTCTTGTCTTACGAAGTCAATATACAAGTCTTATTCGGGAGATTTTGAAGAGGGGAATGAGCTCCCTATCTACTATAAGTTCGACAATCAAACAGAGGAGTCGAAATTGTTCCCTGATACTATGTTGCATTGTATCTATACGAAAAACGAGAATACTCTCACGATTCCATCAGGCGCTAAATCCATCTCCTTCTTCTTTAAGCAGAGTGAAGCGGCTGCTTATGTGGTGGACAATTTGGAATTGGCCGCTAATTGGACGACAAGCGTGGCTGACGTAAATGGCGAAAGCAAAACCTTGACAGTTTATCCAAACCCAGTTCAAGACGAGATCGCATTCTCCGGTATCGACGACATCGAGACGGTGGAGATCGTTTCTTTGACTGGCGCCAAGATTTCTTGCCCTGTTGTGGATGGCAAGGTTAACGTAGCTAAGTTGGCTGCAGGTGAGTATGTTATTGTAGTTAACAAGACAATCTCTGGTAAATTCATCAAGAAGTAATCAGAGGTTCTCTGACAACCTAAAGCGGGGCGATTTTTCTTAATCGCCCCGCTTTTTATTTCTATATTTCGTGGAATATTGTTCTCTAATCCCGCTTTTTATTTGATTCTTTTTAAGTTTTTCGATTCTCTAGGTTTTTTTACGTGCGATATTGTTGGATTGCCCGTTAAATTTTGTAAATTTGCACCGAATTTTTTGTTAATTTTTGCAGTAAGGGGGTTTGTGATGTTGAATGGTGTATGAAAAATTAATCTAAAACGTTGAATTAACTAAATTATAATTAATATTTTATATTCATGACTACAAAAAATCGAGTGTCGAAAACAATCTTTCTGGTTGTGTCGATGTTGTTTGGTTGGATTATTGAGGCTTTCCCTGCGACGGTCCCTGTTTCCAATTTTAACAACATACGAGATGTGCTTGACGGATGTTCGAATGGGGATACGATCTCTGTGTCGAGTGACTTTTCCTTGACTTCGTCCGTGGCAGTGAACAAATCGGTGACCATTTTAGGTAATGGGCATACGATTAAGCGCGGTAACGCAAGTGCCCGTATTGATTTTAGTGCGGATGTTAAAGTGTCGAAGCTGACCTTTGATGCGAACAGCACTAGTTCATCCAACACTTCGTTTATCCTTGTCTCTCAGGGGAATAAGGTGACGATGGATGGTGAAACTGTCATCAGGAACAGTGGTGAGGGTCCTGTTGTTATCTTGGAGGGAAAACTGGTAGGTGGCGTTATAACTGGCAACAAGGTTAGTGGCTCTACTAGTACTGCATCAAATCGGCACTCAAGTGTGGTTTGGGTGAGAGCGAATGGTGCGTTAGTCAACTCGTTGGTTTATGGGAACACTGCTGCAGGAAGGAACTCCGATAATGCATCATACGTTGTGCGTTTCGACGGCTTGGTGATCAACTGTACAATAGTGAAGAATAGTTTGTCCGGTATTAGTAATAATGGCAGGACCACTTATGCATACGCATTGGGGGCTTCTTCCTCAACCGGCTTGATATATAACTCGTTGATTTGCATGAATACGCACGCGTCCAGTAGCTCAAGGGCTGATGTGGACGTGGAGTTCAACACTTATCTCTCGTCTGCCAATTTCCAAAGTGGCAAAAACTATAGAGGAAGCACTAACCCGGGTTTTGTGGATGCGAACAATAACAACTTCGCTCTTGAAGGCAATTCCGCATACGTGAATGCCGGAGATGATTCTTATAACACTGAGGCATATGATTTGGCGGGTAATGAGCGTATATCCGGTTTGGGTATTGATCTGGGTGCCTATGAGTATCAAGAGTGTGCCACGATAAAGGCTAGTAAATCCACCAACGTTATTTATGGTGAAAAGATCACCTTGGAGGTGGATAAAGTCAGCTCATCGTTCAATGGAATGTCTATTTCCTATCAGTGGCAAAGTAGTAAAGACGGTTCGGACTGGAGTAACATCGGAAAGGATGCGAACTCCAACCGTTATGTGATAGAATCCGTTTCTAAGGATATCCCTTATTATCGTTTGCATATTGTAAAGAAGACCAATACATCAGAGGTGCTTTGCACGAGTAATGTGATACAATTGCAGTTCGCCGCTCCGTATGTGAAGTTCTTCGCTTCCGGGTACGAGAGAGTGGTGACGCATTACGCTTTCGAAGCCATCTATGGTTCCACCTTCACGATAGGTTTGGATATTGTCAATGACGCCCGTATCACGAAGTTTTCTTTGAAACGTAACTTGTTACAACGTCGAGGTGTGGCGGAAGTGACATACGACCCGAGCGAATTGGATAATTACAAACTTGACGTTAAGGTTGATGAAGCCTATGAGTTTGAACTGGAATATACTTATCAAAT
>JAGCWA010000043.1 GCA_017962085.1 Paludibacteraceae bacterium | reverse complement strand
CCTGTTTCGTGGGATCTGTGGCTGATCACGAGGGTCAACGGACATAACCCTAATTTCGTGCCTGTGGCTTCCGAGAAGGATGTTTTCTTGGGCGAGCCTTCCCATCCGTACCAGGGTCGGCCGACCTATAAGGTGGAGAACGGTTTCTTCTCCTTCACGCCTTTGGTCAACGATGGACGGTTCGAGGAGTGCACCGGAAAGGCTTACATCAAGGCCTCCAAGCCTGTGATCATCACGCATTGCGGCGACGAGTGCCTGACGTTGGAGTTCGAGCATCATGACCCTGCCACGATACATCCTGAGCAGGCTGAGATCGAGCTCTATAACTTTGTGCACAAGGAGGCGGCTAAGTCGTTGCTGGAGTTGGAGTACCACTCTCCGTACGTGACGCTTCAGCCGGGCGAGCGTATGAGTACGTGGTCGCGGTGGCGCCTCTCCCCTTTGAACAAGGGTTGATAGGGGATATGCAGGTATAAAAAAAGCGTCCGATTTAGGTCGGACGCTCTCTTTTTCCCTTGATGGAATGATTATTTCTTCTCCTGCTCCTCAGAAGCCAATTCTGGGTCGATCAAGATTCTACCGCAGTATTCGCATACGATGATTTTCTTCCTGATACGGATATCCAGTTGTCTTTGAGGCGGGATCTTGTTGAAGCAGCCTCCGCAAGCGTCACGCTCTACAGGAACGACAGCCAAACCATTTCTCGCGTTCTTTCTGATTCTCTTGAAAGCGGTGAGCAATCTCTCTTCGATCTTGCTTTCGATCTCCTTCGCCTTGTCGCGGAGGTTCTCTTCTTCTTGCTTCGTCTCGGAGATTACTTCGTCCAACTCCTTCTTCTTCAATACGAGGTCCTCGTTTCTTTCCACGATGAGGTTCTTAGCCTTCTCCAACTCTTCTTTGCGGATGCCTGACAAGTTGATGGCTTCGTTGATTCTCTTCTCGCTCAACTCGATCTCCAATGTTTGGAACTCGATCTCCTTGGCGAGGTTCTCGTATTCACGGTTGTTGCGGACGTTGTCCTGTTGCTCTTTATACTTAGTGATGAGGGATTTGGACATCTCGATGTCGCTCTTCCTTCCTGTGATGGATGCTTCAATCTGACGGATTTCTTCGCTGAGGTTAGCAACACGGGTGTTCAATCCTGCGATCTCGTCTTCCAAATCTTGTACTTCCAACGGAAGATCACCTCTTAAGGTCTTGATCTTGTCAATTCCGGAACTAACCAATTGGAGGTCATAGAGAGCCTTCAGTTTCTCTTCTACCGTAATCTCTTTCGAATCTTTCTCTGACATACTTTATAAGTAATTTATCGGATTTGTTTTACTTTCTGATATATGGACTGCAAATTTAGGATTTATTTTTGAAATAATTTCATAAAAAATCTCTTTTGTGAATTGCTCTGACTCAAAATGTCCTATGTCTGCGAGGATTATGTGGTCCTCCACATCGAAAAACTGGTGGTATTTGATGTCCGCCGTCAGGTATATGTCCGCTTGGGCGGCAATCGCGTTGCTAAGGAACTCCGATGCGGAGCCACCGCACAAGGCTACTTTCTTCACCTTTGCACCCTCTTTGATGTGGGTGTGTCGTAAGCTTCCCACTTCGAATGTCTCCTTCACTCTTTTGAGGAATGACAGGGCATCCTCTTCGTGGGGCAGTGTGCCGATGATTCCTAATCCTATGATTTTGTCCTCACGCTTCTCCTCGTCGAGTGGACGGATATTTGTCAGCCCAATCTTCTCCGCCATTTTCGCGCTTACGCCTCCCGTGGTTTTGTCCATGCAGGTGTGGCTGGAGTAGATGGCGATGTCATGCTTGATTGCCTTGATGATGCAGCGTTCGATGTAGTTGTTTCCACATATCTTCTTAGGACCCTTGAAGATGAGCGGGTGGTGGGATATGATGAGGTTGCAGCCCTTTTGGATTGCTTCGTCGATGACTGCCTCCGTGATGTCCAGGGTGATGAGTACGCCTGTTACTTCTTGCTTGGGGTCGCCTACTTGCATGCCGCAGTTATCGTAGCTCTCTTGGTAGGCGAGCGGCGCATATTCCTCGATGGCTGACGCTATCTCATTGACTTTCATGCTAATCTTTCTTTTTTCTGAGCGTTATGATGGTGAATCTCGGGGAGATACCCAATCGGGCAGGTATGCCTACGCAACCCATTCCTCTGGAGACGAAGATGTACTTGTCGTCTTCTTTGTATAGACCGTCCCAGTACTTGATCATGAACATGGCTGGGGACATTCTGAACCATTTTGTTTCGATACCGATTTGCCCTCCGTGGGTGTGTCCGCTGAGGGTCAGCACGATGTCTGTCGTATCCCTGACGCCTCTAGGCCATGTGGTAGGGTCGTGCGAGAGGAGTATCTTGGTCTTGATTCGTTCTGTCCCTTTGTAGGCTTTGGGAAGGTCCGCCTTGTTTTCCAATCGCTTGGATTCTCCCCAGTTCTCCACGCCGATGAAGGCGATGGTGTCGTTCCCTCGGGTGACGAAGTGGTGGCTGTTGAGCAATAGTTTGAAGCCAAAGTCCCTGATTTCCTGACGGATGGCTATCTCATTCATTGAACGCAGGTCTTCGTTGTCCCATTCGTAGTAGGCACCGTAGTCATGGTTGCCCAAGATGGCTAGTTTTTGGTCGGGGCAGTGTAGCTTGTCGAATAGGTAGTTCCAACCGTTGCACTCTGTCGCGAAGTTGTTGACCATGTCGCCCGTGAATACGATGATGTCAGGGTGTTGGGCCTCCATGGAATCGAATACATATTCCAGCCTTTTCTGCGAGTGTGCGAAGCTGCCCAAATGGAGGTCGCTGATATGCAGGATGCGGTAGCCGTCGAACGAGTCGGGCAGGTCCTTTATCTCCACGGTCTCCTCCGTCTTGATGAAGTGGAAGCGTCCCACATGTATGGCGTATAGAATGGTGCAGAAGGTGAGACCCGCCGCGATATATCCCAGGTATTGTATTTTCCTCCAACGCTTTTTTGTTAGGAAGAAGACCAAATCGAAGGTGCAGAAGACAACCTTGGTGGTATATACCAACCCGAGGATGCAGACGAACATGGTCATCTTGAAGTGTGTCGTCGGTGAGAAGATATGGTTGATGTTGAAGAGTATGCCACAAGAGGTGATGAGGAAGTAGGCGGAGATGATCCAGTGCAGAATCGCAGTGGACTTGTTGACTCTGTTCCTCATGAACCGGAAATATAGGTAAATGTCCGGTATGAGCACCATCGTGATGATTAATATGAGCGTTATCGGGTATACTTGCATGGCTCTTTTCTGCTTTTATTCTGTTCGTAATTCCAGTGCCACCACGTTTTCGACATGGTGGGTGTGAGGGAACATGTCCACGGGTTGTACCGCCGTCACTTTGTACTTGGCGTCCAGTAGGTTGAGGTCCCTCGCCTGGGTGGCTGGGTTGCAGCTGACGTAGACGATTCTCTTAGGCTCGGCGGCGAGGATGGTCTCCACCACGTCCGGGTGCATGCCGTCGCGTGGCGGGTCTGTGATGATCACGTCCGGGCGACCATGCTCCGCGATGAAGTCATTGGTCAGTATCGCTTTCATGTCGCCTGCGAAGAAGAGCGTGTTGTCGATGTTGTTGTTGGCCGCATTGACCTTGGCGTCTTCTATCGCTTCCGGAACATATTCTATGCCGACCACCTTCTTGGCGTGTTTCGCCACGAAGCAGGCGATGGTGCCTGTGCCGGTGTAGAGGTCGTAGACTAGTTCGTCTCCCTTGAGTTGGGCGAATTCCCTCGCCACTTTGTATAGCTCGTAGGCTTGTTGGCTGTTGGTCTGGTAGAATGATTTTGGACCGATCTTGAACTTCAGCCCTTCCATCTCCTCGTAGATGCAGTCGCGTCCCTTGTAGACGATGGTCTCCTGGTCTGTGATCGTGTCGTTGCACTTGCCGTTGATCACGTAGATGAGGGAGGTGATTTGCGGGAATTGCTCCACCAGATGGTTCAGCAGACCTTCCCTGAGCTCCTTGTCTTCGTGGTAGAAGACGACAATCAACATGATCTCGCCCGTGCTGGCGGTGCGTACGACGATGGTGCGCAGGAAGCCCTCCTTGTTCCTCAGATCGAAAAATGGCAGGTTATGCGCATGGGCGTATGCCTTGATGCAGTCACGTATCTGGTCGCACACTTCGTCCTGCAGGTGGCACTTGTCGATGTCCAACACCTTGTCGAACATCCCTGGAATGTGGAATCCGAGGGCGTCCATGTTATCGAACTTCTCTCCGGCGGCTACCTGCTCGTAGGTGAGCCACTTCTTGTTGGAGAAGGTGAATTCCAGCTTGTTACGGTAACGCTGTGTCTTAGCGGAACCTAATATGGGTTTGAGCGGCGGCAACTCGACCTTGCCTATTCTGGTGAGGTTGTTGTATACCTGGTCTTGCTTCGCCTTCAGTTGATCTTCGTAGGGGAGGATCTGCCATTTACAGCCTCCGCATACTCCGTAGTGGGAGCAGAATGCCTCCTCGCGCCTGTCGGAGTACTTGTGGATCTTGGTGACGCGACCCTCCATGTAACTATTTTTTTTGCGGGTCACTTGCAGGTCCACGATGTCACCTGGGACGACAAACTGCGTGAAAACGACCATGTCATTCACCCGCGCGATTGCTTTTCCTTCGTTGGCGACGCCCGTTATCTCAATGTTTTCCAGCAGAGGAAGCTCTTTTTTTCGTCCCATAATTAATAGATGATATTGTGTGACTTTTAGTTTTGCAAATGTACTAATTTTTGGGGAAAAGGAATTCTGTTTCCCTCGTTTTTTCGAATGAGTTTGATTGTGTGCCTCATTCATTTTTCCCTGATAGTACGGATGCATATGCGGATCAAAAGCAATTGGGGGATTCCATGTCCGTATTTGTTAGACAATCGCAATTAATTTGTATATTTGTCCTAAGGATAATGTTGTCCGGTTTTTAAGGGAATATGAGCGACAAAGAGAAAAAAATAGACAAACCTTCGAATTTGATTGTCGATATTTTGAAGACAGTGGGTGGTGGCATTATCTCCTTGGGGATGTGTATTGCGGTTTTTTGGTGTTTATGTATGTCTTGGAATGGTTATTATTGTATAATGATTTTGGTTGCCTCCTTGTCTTATGCCATACATGAATGGGTTACTGAAATCCGCATCTTCCGCAGGTGGATCTTTTTCGAGTTGCTATTCTATGCGTTGCTATTTGCCTCGATCTGCTTTTCTATACATGAGCATTCCTTTAACTATGATTATCGCCTTGACAAGGTGATTGAGGATGTTCTTCCCTTCCTTCGTCAAATTATAGTTCTTTCCTCGCTTATCGTTGTTTCTGTTATAATCCGGATATGTAGGAAGAAAAAGATACATTGGCAAGAATGGATATCGTTACCAGTCTTCGGATGTTTTCTTCTGTGTGGAGACAATCTTTTTTTAGAGACTATTCTCTTCACTTCTTTATTCGCATATACGATATATGAAGGCTATCGTCGAAATAATTTGTTGCAGATCTATTGCGGTTTATATGCTCAAATCGCTTGGATTTGTTTCGTGTTGATCGGATTCCTCTACTATTACGCTAGTCTTAATCACTATTATCTTATAGATGTGCAGGGGAATGATATGGCAGGTTATAGTATAATCGGATTGGGACTATTATTGTTCGTCAGTTATGTCTGCGTGTCTATCAAGAAAAAGAGGACACCATTGCCCGAGCAAATGAAAGGGGAGGTTAATCCGAAGTGATTTGTTCATCCGCTGCTTCATTGTATTGGAACTCCTTGTATACTCCTGTTTTGTCTATTTTGTAATAGTTGACGCTTTCCGATTTGGTGATTGATTTGCCCTGTCGCTCTATCCTTTTTTGCCTCCTTACGAGTATCGGATAGTTGTCAATGTATTTTGGGCTAAAGGTGTAAGCGTTGTTGTAAGCCGTTCTATGGATTTGGTTGCCATCATTATCGTTATTATCGTCATCTTCATTCTCTTCTTCGTAGATAGAGGGTTCTTCATTCTCAGAGGATTCATCACTCTCATCCTCTTCTCCATCATAGGGGTATTCATCGTCGCTGTAGTCGGATCCGTCGTAATTCCAGTCGTCGTAAACCTTTATGTCGCTGAATGCTATTTTCTTCTTGTTCAGGTCATAGATGTAGTACAAACGGGCATAGTAATTGTGCTCCGAATTTGAGTAACTCATGGCTAGCAGGGGTCCTCCATCCGATTTGAGTGCGCCGTCACAGCTCACGATCTCATAGGGAGAGTAAAAATTGCGGCAACTGTCCTTCAGAATGAATTTGTTTCTCTCGACCATGTAATACAGATATCTGAAAGGGGTTGCACCGTCGTCGTCGAAATGGCAGATCAGGAGTCTGCTCTTGCCCTGCGCATAAACCTTTATCATTTCTGATTGGCCAAAAGTGTGGCTCGGATTCTTCCGTAATTGATCGATGATAGAGGTGAATATGCTATCCCTCCGCCGTTCCCGATTGGTTATCCGCTCAATATATCGGTCTTGGCCACCCGCATGTCGGTTGCCATATGCGGCAGCAATGGCTGAATACTTGCAATGGTCCGACAGGTAGGTCATTGAGTCATTCCTGTGTTTAATTTCCTGACGAATGAAGATATACTCAGATGTGTTAAGTATAAGTACTGCCAGTAATGGCAATATCGTCCATGCTATGAGTGACTTTTTATTCATATTCACATGCGTTATGGATTCAAAACAATAGCCATCGAATCAATGATGTCAAAATCCACCTCCCATTTCTTGCATTGGGAAGATGCCCATGCCATCCTGTTGTCGAAATCATGTAAACTGATTTGTTCCTGCACAAATCTTCTGCAACTATCCGGACCTTCTGCCTTGTATAATTGTTCAATCCTTTTCGCGATGGAGGCGCAATTGGCTGTGTCTGGTGAATAAATAGAATAATTATCTTTCAGGTGATCGTAACCGTTTCTTTTGTAGAATCGATCTATGTAATCCATGCTCTTATATGCGCACCTTTGTGTTTCTAACATATGATGTTTTACCCATATGTTGGATGCGATTAGCAACACATAAGCCAACACGAGGCATATCACGTTCCTTTTCATTGATTTAGTCTCTTGAGTTTTATTGGTTACGATTTATGCAAATATAATGTTTTTGTTTTATTTCTGTGTCGGATGTTTTGTACATTTGTTCTTATAATTGAATCGTATTGTCATGAAAATTAATAGTGTTTTGTCGTTTTTTCTGGCGCTCATGCTTCTGTGTGGATGTGAGGATGCTAAATGCCCCCGATGTGGACAACCCATGAATGATGGTAAATGTGGTAATTGCGTGGCGACGACGGACTCGTTGGATGTGGGTGACGTTTCTGTTGTCGACGAGGAGACATACGATGAATTCGACAGGACAATGGCGCACTCTTTGTATGTGCAAGGCGCCCAATTCGCGGATACTTCTGACGATCGTGTTATATGGGAGAAGGCGCTTCCCCTTTTGCTGAAATCCGCCCAAATGGGTTATGATTCGGCCCAGTGCCTTTTGGGAGTGACCCTACTCCATGTTGGAGGAAATATTTCAAATGCTGACAAGGAGACTTATAACTCTGCCATCTATTGGTTGAATGAGGCGGTGGATAATGGAAATGATGAAGCTCTATACTATATCGCGGAGTGCTATGATTATGGGCAAGGTGGTGTGGAACAGGATTTTGAGGAAGCTTTCAAGTGGTACATGAAAGCTGCTTTGCGAGGGAACAAGGATGCTCAATTTTCTCTTGGTTATATGTATCATTTAGGCGAGGGTGTGGAGAAGAACGAAACCGAGTCTTTCAAATGGTATAGGAAAGCTGCTGAGCAGGGGATTGCCGATGCGCAATATGTGGTCGCCGAATGTTATGAGACGGGCTCTGGTGTGGAGAAGAATGAAACTGAGGCTTTCAAGTGGTATAGAAAAGCTGCTGAGCAATATGACACCGATGCGCACTGGAAGGTCGCCTCCTGTTATCTGGCAGGGAAATGGGGTGTCAAAAAGGATACTTTAGAGGCTTTGAAATTTTTATATCGGGCTGCGCGGAATAATCATGCCGATGCGATAGAAAAACTTGTGACGTGTTGTGTGGAAAGAGAAAACGTGGTGATAGATTCGAGTATATGTTCCGGACTGGAAAATAGTGTCAAAGTGAGTGCTGATAGTCTGAATCAATTAGGTGTCGAATATGAGGGGAAAGGCGATTTCTCGAATGCGTATGTTTATTATAAAATGGCTGCGGAGAAAGGAATGCCAAAATCGCAGAATAGTTTGGCCCAATGCTATTTGCGGAAACGTCCTGTTAAAGAAATTTATTTGCAGAAAGCTTTCATTTGGTTTACGTCGTCGGCGAATTTAGGGGATGTGCTTGGACAATACAACCTGGGCTTATGCTATTACTTCGGCACTGGCACGGATGTTAATTACGAGATGGCGGTCAAGTGGTTTGAAAAAAGCGCCGAGCAAGGATATGTGGATGCGCAGTACAATATCGGTGTTTGTTATTCGAAAGGACAGGGCGTCCCAAGTAGTTGTGTGGAAGCTTACAAGTGGTACAAGAAGGCGGCGGATGGTGGTCATGCTGACGCTATCAGGATCGTTGGTATGATGAAAAATAATTCTTGCCCGCTAATTAATTTTTAAATGGCAAAAAATAGGGCTGATTCCTTCATGGAACCAGCCCTTGGATTTAGCTTTTCTTTTGCCGATTTTTACTTACATATCTCATCCATATACGCCGTGATGGTCTTCACGTAGTTGGCGTACTCTTGGGTGTTGAAAATCCACTCCCCGCGCGGCTTGCTCTCCTCACCCGTGTAATGGATGTCGATCTCCTTGTAGATGCGGCATGGATTGGCCTGCAGGATGAAGACCTTGTTGCTGATGTAACAAACCTCTTCGATGCTGTGGGAGACGTTGATGATGGTCGGGTCCATCTTCATCTCGTAGAATATCTTGAGGATGATGTTCTGCACTTCACGCTTCATCTTGATGTCCAATGCACCCGTCGCCTCGTCGAAGAGGATGATCTGGGACTCGCAGGCGAGGCATCTGGCGATGGCGACCCTTTGTTGCTGGCCACCACTCAGCTTGGCTGGATACTTGTCCATGTGATCCTCCAGACCCACCCGTTTCAGGAGATCCCTGGCCTTCGCCTCCGCGGTTGCTTTGTCCACGCCCTTGACGAGCATAGGCAACATCACGTTTTGCAGGACGGTGTACCATTCGAAGTTACTGTATGTTTGGAACACCATAGGGAAGTTGTGGTTCTCCGACAATTTCTCTCCGTAGATTTCCACCGTTCCCTCGTTGAACTTGTTGAGGCCTGCTATCACCTTGAGCATCTGTGACTTGCCGCAGCCTGACGCACCCATGATGGAGACGAGCTGTCCCTTGCCAGGAAGGTCAGGTATGGTGAGGTTGAAGTTCTCGAACAAGCGGTATTCGTTCTTCTCTCCCTTGTTGAAGATGTGGGTGATGTTCCTGAGTCGGATGACATCCACCTCACCGTCGCCTCTCGGGCTTTTGCTTCTCTTCGGGTTCTCCGTTGGGCGAGGCTCTTCCGTTTTGATAGGTTCCTCTTTGGGGCGATTATCCCTCATGAGGGCGTCGATGTTGATATCCGTATTGGTCTCGGTTTCGGTCTGCTCCTCCCTGATGTCGTTTGTCGGGTTCTCTTCGTCCCTGCTGTGCTTCATTAAGCTGTCAATGTCTATATTTCTGTCCATAACGTTATCTGTTTTTAGAGCACACCTTTAGGCGCGGCGGTGTTTGAAAATAATTGGTTCACACTTCTTGAAGATAAAGTCCTGTATGATGCCTATCGCGATGATGATCAGCAGCAGGGCGTATACGCAGTCCATGGAGCTCTGGCGAGTCATCGTGGTGATGCAGGCACCGATACCGCCCTCGCGGTTGATGTTCTCCGCTATGGTCACGTAGGTGTATGAGATGGCCACGAGTCCGCGGATGTCGCTGTAGACGCTGGACATCACGTAAGGGAAGTATACGTGGCGGAACATCTGCCAATTGGTCATGCCGATCGTCTTGGCGGTCTGTAGATAGACGTTGTCCTTTGGGTTGTTCGGGTTCTGCAGGTCCAGCACCTTCTGCGTCACCACTGGTAGGATGTAGATCAAGATACCTAAGGCGAGGAAGCTGGCCTTCATGTTGAATCCGAGACCGAAGATGGCCACCATGATACCGCTGACCGCCGGCAATGGTAGGAAGCGGATGGCCTCGAACGGTTTCTGGAACATGGAGCGTAGGATAGGGTAGATGCCTATCAGGAAGCCCATCGGGATGGCGATCACCAAGGCGATGACGTAGCCGGCGAGGTTGAGCCCTACGGTGTAGCCTATGTTGCCGAAGAGGTTGCGCTCCGAAATCAGCTTAGGAATGGCGCGGAGAACGTCTATGGGGTTGGGAAGGATTTTTGGGGAGATCCATCCCGTGATGGTGACGATGTACCAGATGACAAGTAGCACGATTCCTCCCACAATGCCAGTTATCATCGAGTCTCTGGTGGATAAATTCCCTCCGAATTTAAATAGTTCTTTCATCTGTCATTGAAAATAAAAAAGTATAGGCGGACACACTGCCACCTATACTTTTATGGTTATTGTAATCTTATTGAGCGATCAATTGCAGGTCGGTCGTACGGTAGCTCTCGTTGGACTCCTTGACACCATCCTCGATGGCGTGTTTAGGACCATTGCCGACCACAACGAACCTGTTACGGTTGATCTTGTACTCGTTGGTGAGGTAGTCAACCACGGCCTGCGCTCTCTTCTTGGAAAGGGAGACGTTGGAGTTGTAGTTACCCGTGGCGTCCGTGTTACCTTCGATACGGATACGTGTGTTCGCGTAGCTCTGCACGATGTCCACGAACTCGCGGTCGATGATGGCGCGCGCCTCGTTGTCGAGGGTGAATCCGTTGACAGGGAAGTTGATGGTCACCTTCTTGTTGGAGAATGCCTTGGCGGTGTCCTCCTTCACTGTAGGCGCTTCGAACTTCTTCTCCGCTGTTCCGGCCGCTTTCTTCTGTTCTGGGGTGAGGCTGTTCTTCTCGTTAACCAGCTCCACGATGTCCGTGTAGGCAGCCTTTGACCAAGGCAGTACGGACTTGCAGAGACCTAAGCCTGAGTAGATGCGTGACATCTTGGAGTAGATGCGCTCTCCGGTCATACCTGAATAGTCTGAGTTGAGGCCCATCCAGTTCATTTGGTCTTCCATAGACGCATAGTTGATGGTGGAGCTGGATGCGAGTGCGAACTCGACATCGGTCTCGAATTCCTTCGCGAACATCTCCGCAGACTCATTGAACTTGTTCTTGTCGCTGGACACCTCCGCATTGGCCGCTAAGATAGCCTCTACGATCTTGGCTGCGAGGTCTTTGTTCTTCTCCAACCACTCTTTCTTGGCGATGAGACCGTCAGATACGAGCATGTTGGATTGTGCGGTTGAGGTGAGCAGGTGCGCACCCTTGAAGGCGTTGATGCAGTCCACATCGTCCGGACTCCACACTGCGGCACAGTCCACTTGTCTTGCCTTGAATGCTTGTGCGGCGTCGATACCGGAAGATACCTTGACAGGCACGATGTCGTCCATTGTCAAGCTGGAGGTCTCGAGCGCGTTGATGAGCAACGTGTGGGATGCTGTACCCTCCGCATAGGCCACTCTCTTGCCCTTCAGGTCGCTGATCTGGTTCACTGCGGCGTTGGCCACGAGCGCGTCTGCTCCGGCGCTGAAGTTCAGGAGCATGAAGTACTTCATGTCGGTCATGGTTCCGCTTGAACTCATCTCCACTGGGAGTGCGTCCAATGTGCAGTATTCGATCTGCGCGTCGTCGTTCTTCAAAGCGGAACGTGCGGCGTCGAAGTCGTCCATGATGACGATCTTCATCTTCAATCCGTACTTCTTGGCGAAGTAGGAGTCGTCTTTCGGTTCAAGTCCGCCATTTCCCCATACGATAGGAGCGAAGCCCGTGTAAGGGTTCACCACCAATGTGGCGTCGTATTTGGATTTCTTCGTCAACGAGCCCAGTGATGGAAGGGACGGAGCCTCCTTGCTGTTGTTTTCAGTGCAACCGCTCATGATGCCTGAGAAGTATAGGATGGCACATACGACAGCGGTTATGGCACCGATGATGGTAAATCTTCCTAAGAATGTTAGTCTGCTGAAAAAACTCATAATCGTTTAGTTGTTTAAAGTTATTGTTCCTTTGTCGTTAATTAACACCACTTGTTTACCTCTACCTTCTCTTTCTCCTTCACAGTGCCGAAGCTGCTGTTGTCGATCTTTGATTCTTCGCTGAAGGAAGAGAACGAATCCTTCTGACCGTATTTCTTGAGGATCTCCTCCACACGGTCTTCGTTGACGGCCGATTCGAGGTTGTAGTTCTCGAGCACGCCGTCGGAGTCGTTGATGAAGCCTTCCATCTCCGCCACGCTGGAGTTGATGGTGTTTGTGATGTGCTCGATGGCCATCTCCTCTTCGAGGCTTTGGGAATCTCCGCGCATGATGCTTGAGATGGTCTTCAGGGCGCTGCGTTGCTCTTTGGCTGACTCGTAAGCGTCCTTTGTCCTCTTCAGCTCGAGGGATGAACGCTCCACCTTCGCCTCCGCGATGGTCTCGAGGCGTTCCATCACCTCCTGGTACTTCTTAGAGGTCTCGATACGTTTCTTTTGGCTCTCGATGATGCTGTCCAGCTGGGCGATGTCGTTGCTCAGGTTGCTGATGCTCATCTGGATCTTCAGCTTCTCGTTGGAGGTCAGGTTGCTGGAGCCCGCCAACTGCTCTTTTCTCTTTTTCAGTTTGCGGATGTTATCCTCCTGTTGTGATTGGTAGGAGTCCAACTTGCTGTTCATGCTGACGAGTATCGTGCGCAGTTTGGTGACGTTCTCGTGCACGGTGTTCAGTTTGTCCTTCATCTTGTGGATGGAGTTCTCCAGGATGGAGATAGGGTCGATCTTCACGAACATGCCGACGATCTTTCGGTTGATGTGGAGCCAGAAGAGGGAGATCCACTTCCATGTGTTCTTGTTGAACAATACCGCCAATATGCCCACGATGGCAACGATCTCCAGAATGAGGACGAGCGTGTTGGCCGCTGCCGCCACTAGGAACGGAAGCGCTTTTGTGAAGAGGTATCCCAAGCCTAGCGCTGCACCTACTGCTGTGATTTTAGCGAACGTTCCGCCTGGACGTTTGAACATTTCTTTGAGTGACACAGGTGCGCTGTTCTGATCGCCTGTGTTGTTTGAACCGAATAAATTGCTATCCATTTTATTATTTATGTTTTATATTATTTTAATTGTTAGGTGATTATTGCTCTACGTTGATCTGCGACATCTCTTCCCTGTCGGTCATGAGGTCGCAGATGACGCTGTTGGCGGAGTTGATGAACACCTGCTCGTCGTGTGCGATCTCCTTGGTGAGGGCGGTGATCTCCACCTTCAGCTTCTCGATTTCGTTGGTGAGCTCCTTGTGTCTCTTTTGGAGTTCCTCCAGCTTCTGCTCGATCTGGCTGTTCTCCTTGACCATGCTGTCCAGGCTCTTCTGCTGCGTGCCGATGGTCTGTTTGCGCTTGGCCGCATACTGGTTCCTGCCGCTCTCGATCTCCTCGTTGACGTAGCTGATGTAGGTGTCGATCGATTTCAGCAACTTCTCCTTCGTGAAGTCAGGGTATTGCGCCTTCAGCATCTTGAAGGCTGCCTCATAGCGCTTCTCTTGGGAGAGACCCATGGACTCCAGGGAGGCTGAGTAGCTCTTCAGCTCCAGCATGTCCGGGCCAGGGAGGTTCCTTTTGATCAAAGTCTCCCACAACCTCTTTTTCTTCACGTTGTTCACTTCCGTGATCGGGGAGGTGTTATCCTCTGTCGTAGGGTCCGTTTGCGGAATGATGTTGTCCATGTTGATCTGCTCCACAGGACTTTGCGGCTCCGGCTCCGGTTGTGGCTGAGGTTGGTAAGAAACGGGGTCTTCCCTGCGTGTCTCCCTCGTAGGTCTATCGTTGGCCGTGTTGTTGTTCTCCGGCTTCTTCTTTGGAGTGTTCTCCGGCCTGATGAATAGGTCTTTCAGACTCATAATCGTATATTTTTTATTTTTTTTATTCTCTCCTCTAATATAACACTTTTTGTCCGAATTTTCAAGCGTTGGATGCTTAAAATTTCTTAAGACGGGTCCTGGATATGACCGAATGGTTCATAATCTTCTGCCTTGCCCGTTTTTGCTTGAAAAATAGGGGCCTTCCATGCTCCGTTGTGTATCAGACACGTTGATTTCATGTGCGTTTAAGGGGTTGAGTCGCATCATACACTGAATGCCTCGATTATATCTTCCTTAACTCTCGGCTAATATTTTTTAGCTCTTCATTCTCCACTCCTCTGACTGGATTGGCTGAAATTTCCGTGAATTATACTTGTATGGGCAAAGATAATCAATATTTATGTTATATGAGGGAGATGATATGCAAAAAATGTATGCTTCCGTGTGATATTTTCCACGAAATATCTATTGTTTCTCTTCTGATCTCTCTATCTCCCCCTCTTTTCCCATGAAAAAACCTCTTTGTGGAGTATTTGCCCGTCAATGTTGAAAAAAATATGTAGGTGAATTCGTTTTTTTTGATTTCCTTTGCAATAATTTTGAGAAAGAGTAGTTATGTCTTTGGGGGGCTATCCTTGGATGACTGATTCTCCTCGTAAATGTAATTTTGGTTAGATATTTATATCAAATGGGAAAGTTTAATGTTCGTGCGGTCCTTTTTTCCGCAGCTTTATGTACGAGTCTCACCGCTGGTGCTTATTCGGTAAGTGATGACGATGGTGCGACCTATAACCCTTTGCAGACGGCTATCCCGTCTTTGTCCATTGCCCCTGACGCTGTGGGCGGTGGTATGGGTGACGTCGGCGCCGCTACCAAACCAGACAATGTGTCCCAGTATTGGAACCCTGCCAAGTATGCGCAGGCCGAGAGCAAAGGTGGTTTTTCCCTCTCTTATACTCCTTGGTTGCGCCAGATCGTCAATGACATCTATTTGGCTTACCTCTCTGGTTATTACAAACCTACTGATAGAACTTCCGTGGGTGCCTCTTTCCGCTACTTCTCCATGGGTGAGATCCATCTGACGGGGCAGCCTACTTGGAATAACGAGCCTATCGATCAAGGTACTGCTAAGCCTTACGAGTTCGCTGTGGACGGTAGCTTCTCCATGTTGCTCTCCGAATATTGGTCGGCGGGTGTGGCTCTCCGTTTCATCTACTCCGACTTGTTCAACGGTGCCCTCGATGAGGATGAGTACTCTTCCGCTAAGGCTATCGGCGCGGACATCGCGTTCTCTTACCGCCGTCCGCTCCAGTTGGGCGCTAACACTTCTTACGTGGGTGTGGGTATGTCGATCTCTAATATCGGTAACAAGGTTTCTTATGACGGCGACCAAACCCAACAGTTCATCCCTACAAACTTCAGATTGGGTACTTCCTTCGATTATGCCTTCGATGAGTTCAATAGATTGCAGATCGCTATCGATATGAACAAACTTTTGGTGCCTACCCCTTATGGTAATTCGGACCAATATGCGACTGAGGAGGAGTTCAACGAGGCTGTGAGGGATTACGAGGAGACAACCGCTATCGGCGGTATCTTCAAGTCCTTGGGAGACGCTCCTGGTGGTTTCAAGGAGGAACTTAGGGAAATCAATTTCTCCGTGGGTCTGCAATATTCCTACAACAATAAATTCATGGTGAGGGGTGGTTACTTCAACGAGAATAAGTACAAGGGTAACCGTAAATACTTCTCTGTGGGCGCAGGCTTCAACCTCAGCATCTTCCAGTTGAGCGCGGCTTACGTGATCACTACCGCACAGACTAACCCGTTGGACAAAACTTTGCGTTTCTCCCTTGGCTTCGACTTGGGTGGACTGAAGGATATCTTCGGCGTGAATGCTGATAGCGGCGCTACCAACGATGATTGATGGATGAGACGTTTTTAGGATACGATAGATAGTGCGGTCTTAGGGCCGCACTTTTTTTTGTTTCTCTCCTTTTGTTTTCTGTGCCGTTGGAAGCGCAAGTCTGCGTATTCTTTCGTAATTTCGCGGTCTAATTTGTATGGTTGAATGGATTGCCCGAAAGATAGATTGTTCACGATGAGCTTCGTCTGCTCCTGCAGCGCGAATTTCCTCCTCTTCTTCTCCTTCTACCTGATCATGCCTATCTTAGCCATGTATCTGATAGAGGTCTTCTCCGTGCCTGAGTCCACGGTGGGGGCGGTCCTTTCCTGCTATACGCTGGCTTGCCTCTTCGTCCGTCCCTTCTCGGGGTATCTGGTGGACACTTTCCAGCGCAAACCGCTCTATCTGATGGCCCTCTCGGTCTTTGTCCTCCTCTTCGCGGGCTACCCTTGCGTGAAGACGGTCTTCCTCTTCGCCCTGCTCCGCGTGATGCACGGACTGGCCTTTGGTATGGTCTCCATATCGAGCAATACGATCGTGATCGACATCATGCCTTCCAGCCGTAGGGGCGAGGGCTTGGGCTACTTCGGCCTCTCCAACAACTTCGCCATGGCGACGGGTCCGATGGTGGGCATGTGGCTCCTGGACCATTACAGCTACGAGACGATCTTCTACTCCTCCTTCTGCGTGAGCCTCTGCTCTTTCCTGATCGGTAGCCTGATCAAGACGAAGTACCGCCCGAAGTCGGACGTGAAGGAGAAGCTCTCGCTGGACCGTTTCTTCCTGAAGAAGGGTGTGCCTGCGGGCATCAATCTTTTCTTCCTCGCCATCCCTTATGGGGTCATGACCTCCTTCATCGCCTTGTACGCGAAGGAGCTCTCCGTCGAGGGGAATCCCTCCTTCTTCTACCTCTTCCTGGCTTCAGGCATCGCTTTGTCGCGTATCTTTTCGGGCAAGTTGGTGGATAGGGGCAAGATGTTGCTCATGATCAAGGTGGGTATCGCCGCCGGCGGATTCGCCTACCTCTTGCTGGGTGCCTTGCCTTATTTGGGTATCCCTTCGGACTATATGCGTGCGACCTTCTTTGGTGTCGCGCTCTTGATAGGCATGGGCTACGGGACGATCTTCCCTGCCATGAACTCTCTGTTCGTCGCGCTCGCACCGAACAACAAGCGTGGCACGGCCACCTCCACCTACCTCACATCGTGGGACATAGGAATCGGTGTGGGACTGTTCGGGGGCGGTTGCCTGAGCGAATGGACCTCTTTCTCCACCACCTTCTGTGTCGGGGGATTGCTGGACATGGTCGCCCTGACGCTCTTCGCCTCCTTCACGGCCGCACATTTCCTGCGCAACCGTGTGCGGGAGTCTTGATGCCTTCCCTCGTTTTGATTATCTTTGGACGCTGATATGAACTTAAGAATAGCTCGTTATGGCTTATGATATGCTGACGATATTGGGACCGACCGCTAGCGGGAAGACCACCTTGGCTGCTCATTTGGCTCGCCGCCTGGGGGCTGAGATCATCAGTGCGGACTCCCGCCAGATTTACCGTGGCATGGACATCGGCACGGGGAAGGACCTCTCCGACTATGTGGTCGATGGCGTCTCCATCCCTTACCACCTGATCGACATCGCCGACCCGGGGTATAAGTACAATCTTTTCGAGTACCAGCGTGATTTCTTGTCCGCATACCAGGATATCAAGGGGAGGGGAGTCTTCCCGATCCTCTGCGGGGGAACCGGCCTCTATATCGAGTCGGTCCTCAAGGCCTATAAGATGATGCCTGTCCCTCAGAACGAGGAGTTGAGGCAGTCGTTGGAGGGTAAATCGTTGGAGGAGCTGACGGCTATCCTCTCCACCTATAAGACGTTGCACAACACGACCGATGTGGATACCGCCAAGCGTGCGATCCGTGCCATAGAGATCTGTGAGTATTACCGTAGCCATCCGCAGGATTTCGTCGATTTCCCTGCCATCAATAGCCTTGTCGTGGGGGTGGATATCGCGCGTGACTTGCGCCGCGAAAAGATCTCCAAACGCTTGCGTGCCCGCTTGGACGAGGGCATGGTGGATGAGGTGCGGCGCATCTTGGATTCAGGTGTCTCCGCGGAGGATATGATCTACTATGGTTTGGAGTATAAGTATCTGACGAACTACGTGATCGGTAACCTCACGTACGAGCAGATGGTCTCCGAGTTGGAGATCGCCATCCATCAGTTCGCGAAACGGCAGATGACCTGGTTCAGGGGAATGGAGCGTCGTGGCTTCACCATCCATTGGGTGGACGCATGCTTGCCGATGGACGAGAAGGTGGAGGTTGTCTGCAAGCTGTTGCAGGCTTAGTGGGGAGATATCTTAACTATAATACTCCCCCAAATTTAGACAACGACAAAGGTACAGTTTGGGAGTCTGATGTCTTCAAAGTTACATTTGCCATATGGTATCTTCCCCATTTTCTTTCCGTCCATATGTTTTCGAATTGATTTACCTACCTACATAAATAGAATTATTTTGCCGGATGAAG
Source organism: Paludibacteraceae bacterium (assembly GCA_017962085.1). Taxonomy (GTDB): domain Bacteria; phylum Bacteroidota; class Bacteroidia; order Bacteroidales; family Paludibacteraceae; genus UBA1181. The sequence goes on along the minus strand of JAGCWA010000043.1, from coordinate 2,405 downwards.
AAAAATTAGGGCGGTATAATACTGCCTATTTTTAGAACCAGTTGCTATATAAGAAAATAAAACTTAGATTGGCAGGCATGGAAAGTAAAAGAGGAAATTTCACAGCAGAGTTCAATGCTCAAGTTGCCATCGAGGCATTGAAGGGTCAAGAGACATTGGCACAGTTGTCAGAGAGGTCTCAAACCTATCTTCCTTCTAAATGTCTTTTTTTTGAGGAAACAACATAGTCCATTTAGCCATATTAATCACGCCTCACATCTTTTATGAATTTATAAATACGCTGAATCATATTTACTCGGCCAAACAAAGAACAGACAAAACAATATTTACCCAAATATATTATTATCGCAAAAAGAATAGTAGGGAATTGTAAAATATAACGGTTAATAAAATCCCATTCGTCCATGTTCATTGCTGGATTGTTCCAACTCCGAGTACTCAAATGAAGAATTTCTAATTGACAAGCGACACCAAAGGGAAATAACAAAACCACAATCAACAGCTTGGTTATAATCGACAAAATATGCCTTAGTTTACTCTGAGTTTTACCTATAAAATGCAAAAGGGGAAGGAACAATCCTACCATGACAAATTGAATAAAAACGAAAAATCCAGTTATAAACATTTCAAAACCATCAACTGAAACTTGACATGAAATCAAAAAAAGCATCAAAGATTCCACACATGATTCTATAAACAAATTAATCGCAATTTTTATCATTTCATCTTCACTTTAAAAAGAATAACTTTGTTTTCTATCTCACTATTTTTCATGTCGTAGATGGCCCGGCGCTCGCTTGCGGCCTCGCCGAGTTGTTCGCTGTTCAAAAAGGTCAGGTCCGCGATCTCTTTGTCTCCTTGCAGATTGAGCAGGCAGTTCAGGAAACTGATAAGCAAATCCTTGTTCGCCTCCGTGCCGAAGATCTTCTTGAAGGCGAAAACAGTGTAGAAATTGATGTAGCGGCTCATCGCCGTCCCAGGTATGCACATGTTTTTCCTCTTTTAGTTAACGGAACAAAGATATGTTTTTTCTACGGACGATGCAACAGAAAGGGCATGCGGTTCTTTGGAATAAGCGTGAAAATCATTCATTCACAAAGCCATTGCCCCTGACGAGCCAATTGCGAATGCAGACGGAATCACGAACAGATTACAACATTCCGAACATTTTTTACAGCATGATTGTCAATGAAAAAAGACTTGAATAAAATTTATTATTAATAATATTGGAATCACCAGAGCAACTTCGTCAATACTTAATGGTCCTCGTCCTTTAAAACCAAAATGAGTAAGTATCAAAAGAATTATCATATCCATTATAATGTATATGATAACTAGTTTAATTATTCCTTTATTTCTTTTTCCCTTCTCCATTTATTTCTTTATTATCTTTATCAGAAGAAAATGCCGTCATTATAGATCCAACCGATGTTGTGATCTTATTCCCCAAATCCCATATAAGATTCTTCCCATACATAGTGTAATCATAAGTGTACCAACCTTCCCCGATTTTTGAAGTGTAAAGTTTATCAAAATCTTTAAGTTTTTCCAGATTACCTAACTTGACCAGTTTTTCTCGTGCTACAGAATATGCGGCTTTTGTACCTTTTGTAAGCCCTAGAGTAAGAAGATCTGCACCTGCGAGAATTTTGTCACCCGTGCTGCTGCAATCATTCTCAAACAAGTCTTTGCCTGTCGTAAGAATTCTTATGTCATTCGATGCACTAAGAAGAGGATTGATAAGTGTGCTGAATCCTGAAACAAAATCTGCAGCACTCCCTGGTCCTTCCAAATGTGAATGGTGCTTGGCAGGGCTTACCCTTCCCCCATTCTGCAGGAGACTTGGGTCTCTTTTCGCCCATGCTTCATATTGTAATTTCCCGTTTGTTGTGCCAGATGTCACCTCTATATAGTCGTTTGCACCTCTCAGGTAATATCCTGTTGGAAAGCCATCTTTATCTGTCTCCTGGATACACCACTCATTTTCCGCACACTGAATAACCCTGCCATATTTTATCCCTGTGTTGCTTATCAATGCATTCTGCGCATCCTCTTGCGTTGGATACATTCCCGTCGGGTCTGCCAACTTCACCGGATTCCCCGCACAATAATTGTACGGTGTCATCCCCACATACTTCTCGAACATCGGGTCCACACTCAGCCAACGTGTATCCTTCGGGTTGAGGTAGCGGGCCCCATAGTAGTAGAGGCCCGTCTCTTCGTCGAGTTCCTTGGCGTTGAAGAGGTATGGGGTGTTCCAAGAGCCGTTGCGCTCCTCGATAAAGACCTCGCCGTATGGGATGTAGGCGACGTGCTGGGTCACCTCGCCATCCAGATTGGTCACCAAGGAGGTGCTACCCAAATGGTCGGGGTGGTAGAAGAATACATTGGCCTCGTATTGCGTG
>JAGCWA010000042.1 GCA_017962085.1 Paludibacteraceae bacterium | reverse complement strand
CTTGTCCAACTTCACATGAGACTGCTTATAAGCAATCGTCTCACCGTTTAGGAGACGTTTCCGCTCCGTGTCGTCAAGGCTCATCTTGTCCAAGACGTTATTGAGCTTCTCCTTGGGTTGTGCGAGGAAAAGGTGCGCCTTATCTCCCATCATCATCAGTTTGGCGATGTGTCCGTCCTTCATGGCCAGCGGTTCGGTCAGTTTGCCGTTCTGTGCGGAGCGGATTTTTTTGACGGCTGTTTCCGTGAAGAGGTCATCCAGCCGATATTCCTTTTGTTTGCCGTCTGTTGTGGGTAGGGCGATGCGTTCTATGGCTTGGAAGTCACGGGGGTTCAGGTCCAAATCAGCCATCACTTTTTGGCACTCTTTGTTGATTCGGTTGATATTCATGACGTCCATCAGATTCTGTTCCTTCACATCGATATCGTTTCTGCGTTTCGATTCATCGTAGTCATCTATTTTCTTGAAGAGGTTCTGTGCCACCGCCTCCACATTATCCGGGGCCACAACCGACACCACACTAAGATTCGTCCGTTCCAGCACGATGTCCGCCGTTTTTTTGGAGGAGAGTTCCGTCTTCACATTACCCAACACCAACACGTTATCGCCCTTCTCTCGGCATTTTATCTCCGCAGCGAGCCTACGGTTCAGTTCGTCGTAGAGGGGAGAGGGAACTTTGCCGATCTGATTTATTGAATTCTTAATATTGCGACTTAGTTCAGATATATTCTTTCCTAATTTCTTGAGGTTCTTTTTCGCCAACTCCACATCCTCTTGCCTTGGCGAATTTCGGATGATATCCATCGTGTCTAGTTTCGCTCTTTGGGTGCAGAAAAGGTTGCGGCGCATTTGAAGTTGGGACTCCTGTTTCATGATACGTTCATATTCCTCAATGGCAATTATGTTATTGTTAAGGATTTTCGCACTTGAACCATTCTCAAATTGAGTTCTTTCAAGCCCATTTTCTTTGTCATTGAAAAGAGTTATAAACCTTTGTTCTGGAATGTAGTATTGCGTCATGCCACCCATTCCATACGCAGTGTTTTCTGAAGTTTTCCCCGTTTCCACCTCCAAGTCACTCTTTAACGTAAACATTGCGATTTCGTTACGATAGGAACACTCTTCCGTCCCTGACTTTTTCCAAGGCGCAATTTGCAACATCCGATTCAACAACACATCATCGTCTTTGACGATTTCAAGCGCATTTTTAGGAAACAAATATGCGCAAGGGCACATTTCCCCATTCTTATAAGAGACAAGGGCACAAAGTTCTGTCCCTGCCTTCAATACAACCTTTTCATACGAGTCTATGCCAGGATACTTGTCGGTACCCTGCCATTCTGAGGCAGATTTTATGTTTTCTTCCATAGTCTTCTTTTTTAACTCCAACACTCATCATCAGGAATTTCATCCAACCTTTTCTTATCTTCTTCTGTTAGATTATCATATCTTATGGTGATTGAGATGTCCGGTTCATGCATCAGACAAATATTCGAGCTAAAAGTACCCCAATCCGTACTATAATCATTATCATACTTTTCGGAGTCGATATTAGACGAACTTAGTCCAACCTCCCTCATCAGGAACTCGTCGTGCATCCGTTTAATGTCAAAGGCGGCATTCTCCCAATTCTCATCATAAGGGCGATCGTGGAATTCAGCGGATTCCTTTGACGTTAGTATAATTTCTTGCACATAACCTTTTTCTCCATACTCAAGAAGAATACACATGTACATTTCATACCCGTCAATGTTTATCAATTTAAAATTATAGATGGTTCTCTCCATCCCGAAATTTTCTCCCTTAATCAAATACTCCGAGTTGAACAAACCCGATTTTTGGAACTCCTCCTTCGTCATGAACGGGTGAACTTCCCATCCTTTTTCGGCATCGATCACGAACTTGCCTGTCTTTAAGTCTAACATATCGCCTCCTTTTTATGTTTTTGAATAAACCTTTTCACAAAACTAAATATTTAATTTTTTATTACAAAATATTTTGCGTTATATTTACAATAAATTTCATACATAAGAAATAAAGAGAGCTAATTCACGAAGAGAAACCACAATAAAATATTTATTATAAGAGTTTTAGATAATTAAGATAACCTGAAAAAGATTAAAGATTTCTCTACGTCTGAGAAAAGAATCATTCGACATTCTATAAAAAAGGAATCCCCTACAGTAGATTCACATCTCCCGTAGAGGACATTGGTTGTTTATTGTAAATATTCTTATAATAGTAAGGAGATATATATCCTATTTTTATACGGTATTGACTATTAAAAAACAACTTTCAAAAAACTTACTTGACGATTACGAGTACAAAATTAGGTATTTTAAAGAATTTTAACCAACTTTGTATCCGATATTATTCTATGACATCAATCGTCAAAACCGATTAACATGGAACTGAGGCAGATAAAATACTACATCAAAGCGGCGGAGTTACTGAACTTCACAGAAGCAGCCAAGCAACTGCACATCACGCAAAGCACTCTTTCTCAACAGATAAAGCAGTTGGAATCGGAGATGAACGTGACCCTCTTCGACCGCATAGGCAAGCGCGTCTACCTAACGGAAGCTGGCTACGAATTTTTACCGTTCGCCAAGCAAACAATAAACGACACAGAAATGGGTATGCAAAGATTGCTGGATTTGCAGGAAATTCGGAAAGGAACATTGAGGATTGGCATCACCTACAGTCTTAGCTTCGGTTTAGCCTCCATATTACTCCGTTTCATGAAAGAGTATCCCAACATTAAGATCGAAGTCATATACAGCACCGCATTAGAGCTTCTGGAGATGCTGAAGGCACGCGACCTGGACCTGGTATTCTCCTTCAGCATGAGAATCCAAGAAGACCAAGTGGAAGTGTCCGACCTCTACGAAGTGCCGCTTTGCGCCATCGTCCACAAACGGCACGTCCTCGCGCAACACAAGGAGGTATCCATCAAAGAGCTCAAAAAATATTCGTTGGTGCTACCATCCGTAGGACTAAGTGCGAGAAGCGCCCTGGACGAGATACTGAAAACATGCGACGAACATCTGGATCCACACCTGGAAATGAACGACGTGAATATCTTGTTGCAGTTGGTGGAATCCTCCCTATTCACCACCATATTGTCCCAAACCACCATCATGGGCAAAAATGAACTGGTGGCCATCCCCATCGCCGAACAGAGAGGGAAGATGATCGCTTCCGTGCTGACACTCAAGGGAGCCTACCAAAAAGCATCCGCCACAGCCTTCCTCAATTACTTCAAGGAAGAATTGGCCTACACAAAAGCTTTGCTGTAAGAATTTAAGAAACACAAACACCACACCACAAAGCAAGCAAGAAGAGCGGTCGGACAAAAACAGAAGTCAGACTGACTCAACTATCACAGTTTTTCGTATTTTTGCATAAAAATACAGGTTTTAAACTCGATAAAGATGAAAGCAATTGTGATGGGAGCGACCTCAGGCATAGGCTTAGAGGTGGCGAAAATACTTAACGAGCAAGGCTATGAATTAGGCATCGCCGGCAGAAGGGAAGAGAATCTCAAAGAGATAAAAGAGAGTCTGCCCAACGTGAAAGCGTACGAACCAATCGACATCACCGCAGCAGATGCGCCCCAGAAATTAGCGCAGCTTATCGACCAACTGGGAGGCTTGGACCTATACTTTCATAGCTCGGGAATTGGTTACCAAAACAAAGAGTTAGAGCCAGAGCTGGAGCTTCGCACAATAGAGACCAACTGCAGTGGACTAACACGGGCACTCCATACCGTATTCCAATATTTTTCGGAGAACAAGCGGGAAGGCCAAATCGCCGTCATCACCTCCATCGCAAGGACCAAAGGCATCGGGTTGGCACCCTCCTACTCCGCCACCAAGAGGTTTCAAAGCACCTATATCCAAGCTCTATCCCAATTGGCGACCACTAGGAAAGCGGACATCTCCTTCACGGAAATCCGTCCAGGCTTTGTCGACACCGCCTTGCTGAAACATAAATACCCGATGTTGCTGAAGCCCGAAACCGTGGCGCAAAAAATTGTGAAAGCCATCCATCGCAGGAAACGTGTCGTCACCATAGATTGGAAATACAGACTGCTCGTTTTCGGATGGCAATTGATGCCTAACCGGCTATGGGAAAGATGGGACCTTTCCAAACTCGCGAAATAAAATTAGATAAGCAAAACAGCTAAGCCCACCACAAACGAACTCCCGGAAAGACAGAGAATCCTTCCGGGAGAGCAGCAGATAGATTTTATTGTCTCCTTTTGATCTTTATAGTCAATTGAATCTGAGCCTCCGGATGAGCCTCCTCATTGATCTTGCAGATACGACACTCGAAAACATCCGTCCATCCCATTTCCAGCATATTCGCAAGCGTCTCGTTCTCCGTTCTTGGCACATAGCCAATACAGAAGTCCTCATCGCGTTCCACATCCCTAAAGACAACAGCCACGGCATTAGGGTCGAAACGGTTGTCGAGGTCCCTCACCAATTGTAGTTCAGTACCTACCTTGAGCTGGTCCCACACTTCGTCCGCATCGTGATACTTGCGTCCGGCCAAGTGGCAATCAATAAAAAATTTCTTCTTCGTTTCCATGTCCATTGCGTTTTTAAGTGAATCATTTCTAACATCTGGAAACAAAGGTAGGGCCATGCTGTTCCAAAATATGGTACAAGCAAAAATTATTTTTTATATTTTTCTAAATTCGCCCTGAGACGGTCACAGATATCGTCCGCCAACCATTGCGGGCTCACAACCGTCAACCACTCTCCACGGGAGAGGATATGCCCCTTAAAATCGTCCGTAGGGCGCAAGTAATACTCAAAATCAACATACTCATCCATGCTTTGAAGTTCCTTTTGGGAATGGTGCAACGGCAAGTCGCGAAGATAATACCGTTCCAATCCATAAGCCCGCAGCACAACACGTTCAGGGGTCGAGCCATCCCCTATGACCACGCCGAAACACTCCTGGAAGAACTCAACCGCATTGAAATTCTCCTCCACCTCAAAATGCTCCTTGAGAAGATTAACCTTGCCAATACGATCGAACGAGAGAATGGCGAAACGCCCGTCAGGATACCTTGCGAGGAGATACCAGCGACGGCGGAAAAGTTTGATGCAATAAGGGGCGATCGTGAAGATCTTTGTCTCGGCGGCATGGTAACGTTTATAATGGAGCTCGACGAGGCATCCCTGCTTCATGGCGGCGATGATCTGATGCAGGTTGACGCCATCCGAAGGAATATTCTCCAACAAGATACGGTCCTGCAAAGAGAGACTCTCACTGATCATGTTATTCACGGAGAGGGTGGAGAGCATCCAGTTCTGGACTGAGTCCTCCCTCAGCACCTCCTCGTTTCCGATAAAATACCGATAGCCACTCTTACGGTCACAATCGATGAAGATACCAAAGATATCCTCGATGGCATCCTTATGACGGTTGAAGGTGGTTCGGGCGAAAGGCACACCCCCGCTCATCTCCGTGGAGGTCCATTTCTCGTTGATTTCAGCCAGGGAGATGCTCCCCGCCCTTCGGATAGTATTCACCAGCCAAATATATTCCTTGAACAAAGTTGGAGTTTTCATAAACGACGTTTCTATATTATTCAGCCAAGGTAAGAAAAAAGGGGAATAAAACAAAGCAGCGCACCCATCAGGATGCGCCACTATGTATCAAATTCTCCAGCGTTGACGACCCCGATGATTCACATACGAATCAGAAGCACTCTAATCAAACTTACCCCAAAGGAACAGATATAATTTCACAGTAATATTAGGGAACGCAGTTCGGCAGGAGGTTGCAAAGAAAAAGGGAGGGAAATCCTCACAGGACAACCCTCCCCCCCCCATTTATGATAAGTCAACTATTTGATTTTCACGACTTCCACAGTACCCTTCATAATAGAGCCATCGATCATAACGACCTCATAGAAGTAGACGCCAGGATCGGCCATGTGACCCTTATGAGTACCATCCCAACCGTTCTTACCCACAAAGACCTTCTGTCCATAACGGTCATAGATTGTCACAGGGTGACGCTCCATGAAGTAGTCGTTCAAGCCATCCTTCATATAAGGAGTGAAGGCCGTCGGGATTCTCGTGATAACATCAACTTGAATCAAGCTACTAGCCGCTGAAGGACAGACACCGTCATTGATGACCACGTAGTAGAGCGAGGTATCCATAGGAGTATCCTCAATGTAGGAATTCTCAGCAGTACCAGAGAAGAGGTTCTCATCCTCCTCATCGCCAAGCTCGATGCGGGTCGAGTCATAGAAGAAGTTATAATCGTAGTTCGAAGTCATATTGTCATAGAACTCACGGTCGAAACGACCCACCACCTTATACCATTCGGTAGAGAGGAAGTCATACCCTGTCTTCAGTTTCAAGGTAACAGTCTCGCCTCTCCAGATACGCACCGGATTGCTTGGTTCAGTCTCAACCAAGATGCTATCAGGTTGGTAACGTTTATGCACATCCAACAAGATGGAGTCATAGACGAACAAGCGGTCTTGTTTAAAGAGTTCGTACTTATCGACAGAGCCAAAGAACTTGATGGAGTCTTCCTTCGTGTTTTGACCGAAGTCATCGCCATCACACAGCAAGAAGAGTGAACCGAGCGACGAAGTGGATCCGCATCGGTTCTCCATCACATACTTAAGGGAAGCACCGTTATGCATGCGTTGCAGCATACCCTTAATGCTATCCTCGGATTCGAACGGAACGCTATCGAAGGTCCAGTAGGAAGCCGTGGCGGTCGCACCCATATCAGACTCGCACTTGAGATAAGGGGCGAGATCCAACAGATTACCCTCGCACTCCGATAGCACAGCGCTATTAAGGCGGACACGAGGTTTCTCCGCTATATTAATATATGCGGTAGCCGTATCCGAGCATCCCGTAGTGGTATCCATTGCAACAAACGTGTAATAGCCACTCTGTGACCTCTTCGACAATGCGATCAGGGCTCTTTGGGCCTTCTCGACACTACCGTAACGAGAAATCGCCGCATCGAATCGATAACGATACGTATATGGGTTATCGCTGAACATCAGCTTCTTCTCATCAACCGAATCTCCCCTATAGTAGTCGTAGCTGAACACACTTGGGAGCTGGCGAATCTTACCCGTACGCATTTGGTCGAGGATGAATCCTCTTGCGAAACGCACGTTTTGAGTAGACAACGAGAGCATGAGATCCTGCGACAAGCATGTATCCATATCATATGCCTCCAAAGAAACGATAGTAGCAGGTTGTTGCACAATCACAAAGCGAGAGAGGCTATCCTTATTACCACACTTATCGATGGCATAGATCCAAACCGTTGTAGAGCGGTCAATATGCGTTCCAGCCTCCGGAATTTGGACAATGGTGATATTATTGCTCTCCGTACAATCATCGGAAACAATATCACGGGCATCGATCGTCATGTCAGGCACACCAAAGATACAAGACTTGAAGTTCTTGGCGAGGATAGAATCGCGCCAACCCTCCGGAATGCTGAACGTAGGGCCCGTCGTATCACGAATGGAGATGGTCTGCACATACTCCGACTCGTTACCGCATCGGTCAACCGCAACATATTTCCTGAAGATCTCGTAATTGGAGTAATCGCACGCCGACGGATCCTTGCCTCTGTTATTCGTTTCTGTAACTGTAACCGTAGGGTTAGGGTCGCAATTATCGACAGCCGACAACGTCACGGTCGGGAAGATGTCCTGGGTACAAGAGAGCACCGTGTCACGAACCGCACCGACAATGATTTGAGGAGCGGTCGTATCCTTCACCGTCACAATCTGTTGGCAATAGATGTCATTGTGGCGGAAGTCTTCCATGTGATAGGTACGCGTATAGACCATCTCACAGGAATCACCCTCATAGCGGTTTTCGTAATGGAAGGTATTCTCCAACATCTTCGTCTCATTGGTGAAGTAACCGCCAGCAGCCTTGAACTCAGCATAAGTGGCATATGGTTCAGGGATCTCGTCGATGCAAGAGAAGACTTTTCCATCCAGATCAGACGGACAAACCATATCCTCGATCAGCCAATCCTCGACGAGCACCACCTGCGAACAGATACGCTCATTACCGGAAGAATCCCTGAAGGTCCAAGTGATGGTCACAGGGTCACCCAAGGTGAAATTATCCTTCAGTTCCTTGCCGTCGCTTCTGGTACCCTCCGCAACAATCAATCCGTCGCAAGCATCCTTAATCTCCGGTATATACAAGCCTACCGCTTGGGCTTCTTCGAATGAAACCTCGGTTTCAGAAACAGAGATCATCGTGATGCGCACCTTAATCGTATCATCCAAGGTCTCGCACAAGAATTGAGGAGGGAAGGTATCCTTCACCACAACATTCTGCGGACAAGTCTTAGCGGTAACGCTATATGGGCTTGTGAATGTCCAATCCACCACGGTGACGCCCTTCGGATAACGATCCATCAAGGCCATGTTGTCACGACGAACACCTACACCCGGAACATCCGTACCCGTGCAGGAATCCTTAGCCACAGGTATATCGAGCGCAAGCTTGCCCGTAGGCAGTTCGCACTGATCCAGTTCGAGGTAAAGAATAGTATCCTTCAAAGCGGAGCAATCGAACACAGGCTCAGCCGTACCCTTCACGGAGACTGTCTGGTCGCACTCCTTCGCCACAGCGTTCAACAGAGAATCTTGGAACACCCAATGGATGGACAATATATCACCCACCTTAACGGAAACCTTATCCACGGAGAGGCATCCGCCATCTGCGGCAGGAGAAGCTGATGTACCATCAGGAGAGAGCACGTTGCAGACATATGCACGGCCGTGCACCTCGGCATTCGTACAAGAGTCTATCGCCACAGGATCACCCAAGAAGAGTTTCAGTTCCTCCGAGGAGACGTCACACAAGCCCGGTTTAGCCACCATGACCGTATCCTTCAGCGTCGAGCAATCGAACGCAGGAGCCACAGAATCCAGCACTAAAACACCTTGGGCACAAGTAACGACCTGTCCGAAGAAGTTATAATTCCAGTATATCGTGTCTGGTCCGACAGTGAAGCTCTCGCTCATCTCCTTGCCTGACCATCTTGTCAGCGTAGGCGTGATCAACGAATCGGAGCATAAGTCGCGCACCTCAGGCACGCTGAAGTTGATTTCCTTCCAAGAGATTTCACAGTCAGTCGCAGGGAGGATGATCGTCGTATCCGGCATATTCTTACAATCCACCGGCATCTTATTGATGTCACCTACCTGAACAACCGTGTAGCAAGTATCCACATTCTTGTACATCGTACCCGAATTATCCGTGAAGACCCAAGTGACAACCGTCACGCCCGTACGGAAGGAGTCAGTAATTTGTCTGCCATCCGAGCGATAAGGGACACCCATGATCTTCTGTACGCCAGACTGTTCAGGGCAAGGGTGCAAAGCGTATGGAGTCTCCAGTTTCACGGAAGTGAAGCATTCGCCCTCCGCCACATCCACAGAGATAGTGTCTCCGTTCACGTCGGTACAGTGGAGATCCAGTTCCTGTTTCGTCAGGACAGTAATATTTTGGATACATGTATCCGCCAATGTCGAGTAAGGGCTGATGAATACCCACTCGATGGAAGTAGTACCCACAGGGTATACACCATAGAGTTTACCACCATCCAATCTTCTGCCCACGCCCTTGACGGAGTCGTTCGTACAAGCATCCAACGCATAAGGAGTAGTGATATACGTATTATCAAGCGTGGTGTCGCAACCCTCCACCAGAATTGGGTCGTGTTGCAATGATTCACAATTGAATATCGGAGCTTGGTCACCCATCACCACCAAACGTTGCGAGCAAGTATCCGCCAACTCGTTTATCGTCTCGTCGATAAAGATCCAAGTGAGGATATGCTCACCAACAGGGACAAGGAAGGAAGATGCCTTAGTCAACTCTTGTCCATCCTCCATATAGACACGTCCATCAATCTTCTGTTGGTTGCAAGCATCCTCAGCCTGAGGCCATGGATTAGGAAGAGAATCGAACACTGCCTTAGCGTTAACGTAGCACTTACCAGGAACAGCAGGCACAACGATTGGCTCCAAATTCTTACAATCATAGAGAGGTGCCATACTATCCTTCACCGTGATCACTTGGTCGCAGACGAACAACTGACCTTGGAACGAATAGGTCCAACGAACCGTATCGATGCCGACAGTGAAATCTTCCGCCGTCACCGCCACAATGGTATCCTTCCCCACCACAGAAGTAACAGCAGTCAAGCTCTTGCCGGAGGACCTCGTCACAACCGGGTCTATAATATTGTGGGAGCACAGATCCACGATGCCTGGAACATTGATATTCATCTCCTTCCAAGAGATTTCGCAATCATCAGGGCTTAAGCGGAATACCATGTCAGGAAAGTTCTCGCACTTGACAGGCATCTCGTTCACGTCACCGACACGCACCCACTGAGAGCAGGTCACAGAGTCGTTCACCAACGTATGCGAAGGATCGACGAAGGTCCAAACGATCTCAGACAAGCCAATATAGAAGGCAGAGTCCATAGACATGCCGAACTTCCTCGACGGAACACCCCAAATGGTATCCACACCAGACTCAGCCGGACAAGGATGGAGTGCGAACGGTCTCTTAATCTTTTCCTTCACCTTAGAAGCATCCACGGTACATTCACCCTCCTTCACATCCACTTTGATGGTATCCCTATTCAAGGCATCACAATCAAATATCATGTCCAAAGAGGTACGCACCTCAACCGACTGTACGCAAGTATCCGTGATGGCCTTCGTGAAGTCTGTGAATGTCCATTGGATTGTCGTATAACCCAAGTTGAACGCAGCGTTGAGAGGCTTGTTATCGGAGCGGACACCAACGCCCACCCTCCAATATTCAGGGTCAGATTCGTCAACGATACATGGATCAGCCACCTTCGGCGTATCGATCACGAACGTCAACGGATCAGTAGGACCGCAATCATCCAGCGTGTCACGACGGGTAGGTGTAAGCTCGTCGCAATTCAGGTCGAAATGCTTATTGCCCAAAATGGTCACCTTCTGGTCGCACCACAACGTATCATGCAAGTTCCATGGACTTACGAACATCCACTTAATCTGAGTATAACCAGTAGGGAATGGCGCAGTCATCGACAACGAGTCGGAGCGGAATCCAATAGCTTCAAACTCACCGCCGAAGCCTGAAAGAACCGCACAAGAGTCCAAAGCGACAGGAGTCCACAATCGGAGGCTGTCCGCCGTAATGGCACACTCACCCTCCTGCGCATAAGCGACCGTATCCTTAATCGTATTACAATCGAAATCTATATCATTCAAGTGAGAAGGCAAGATATACTGAGGACAAGTAGTCTTGTTGCCATCCTCATCGATGAAGAGCCACAACAGTTTGTAAGTGATACCGACAGACATGGTGTATTCCTCAGGAAGCTCCATATTACCATTCAACGTCAGCACACCAGGCACTGAATCGCCCGCACAAGCATCCCATGCCTTATACGCCAACTTATCCAGCACATCTCTTCTAAGGTTGCCAAACTCCACTTCGCAATCACCCTTGTAGGCCTCAGGACGAAGTGTGTCAGGGTCAATCTTGTCACAATCGAAATAAGGAGGAGTGAAGTCATGGACAGTCACACTCTTTTCGCAGAACACCTGGTTGCCGGACTGATCCGTAAAGGTCCAACGCAACATCGTCTTTCCTTTCGGGAATACATCCTCATCCCACTTCTTAGTGACACCATCCGCCACCAGAGTCGAGTCGAACCGATAGCCAAGCGTATCACCCGCCGTGCCAATGATAAGCGTTGAGTCAATGAAGAAACGCTCAACGACAGGAGTCATCCATGTGAGACCCAGACCCGAGCGGTAATCATCGCACTCGTCATAAGCCTTTGGCTCACGGAGATAAATCTTCACATTAGCAGGGTCGATGGCACAAATGTCGCCATCCACCGTCAAGTGGATCTCCGGATCCACATCACAATCCTCCAAGACAGGCAAGATGGAATCATTCACCGTCAGAAGCATCGTACAAGTATCCAAGTTGCCACCCTTATCCTCGTAAATCCAGAGGAAGGTATGGGTGCCGACAGGATAAGTCACATCCTTCAACTCGTCGTTATAGTAAACGAGTGTGACACCATCAGGTAGAACCACCTTCGCCACGACGGTCGGATACAAAACACCATCGCAAGGATCGTTCATCTTCATCTGCTCCAAGGTAGGCAGTTGCAGCTCATCATAAGTGACTGAGCAGACCGTCTTCGCCGACACTTCCTTCGTAGGAGGAGGGCAAACACCTGACGGATCAGGAGGAGTAGTATCCACTATGGTCAATTTTTGGGAGCACTCTATCGCATTGCCTGAGAGGTCGACGAACACCCATATAATGGTGTACGAAGTGTCCTTCTTGAACGAGTCATAGAGATTCAACAATGAAGCTCCGTCAGGAGACAAGACATAAGGCACACCAGCGATATCTCCGTCACAATCATCGATAGCGGTCTGCGTTCCGAGCGAAGCCTTCACCTCTGCTTGAGAAGCCGCACACTCATCCGCAGGCAATTCGATCACAACCTCCGGCATCTTGAAACAGTTCTCGAACACAGGAGCGGTACGGTCTTCCACCACCACGTTCTGTTTACATACGGACTCATTGCCCTTAGCATCCTTGAACACCCAAGTGATGACCGTCGTGCCTCTTGGATAAGGATCATTGAAGACATCCTTCCCGTCGCTGCGGGTACCCTCTCCAGGGATTGGTTTGCCCGTAGGGGAGCACTTATCGTCTAACGCATAAGGGATATCCAGACCAGCCGCCTGAACCGTCTTTGCGGAAGCTTCACAATTCGTCTCGGTCTCCACCACAATGTCCTTCAGCAAAGAACAATCAACAACAGGACCCGTAACATCCTCTACCGTGATAACCTGTTCGCAAGTGCTAACGTTACCCGATGCGTCCGCCACGTACCATGTCATGGTCGTCACACCGATTCCCAACGGATCGGTCAGGGCAGACTCGGCGGAGATATTGTAATGGTTCCAGTTCCTGTTCCATGTGATGGTGAAATCATTCGGGTCCACCGAGCAGTTATCCCTCACCTTCAAATCCGCCACGGTCGGTTTCTTGAACCAAGGTATCTCCTCTACTGGAGTCACACACTCCTCGTTGGCAGGGAAAGTACCCGACTTGTTCCAGTCACCGCAATCCAGGATAGGAGGAATCGTATCCACCACAGTAATATATTGGACGCAACTGTCTCGTTGCAAACCACCCTTCTCGTTTTGGAAACGATAAACAACCGTATAAACACCCTTGGTCAATGTCTGGTTCAACACCACATTGTCGAAGTTGTTCTTCATCTTGATATCCGCATACTTGCAAGTATGGAAGAAGTTGTTACACTCATGGGCATTACCCGAGCCACCATAGTAACGGGTATAAATGACGCGCTCAGGCGCGATATCATCATTTCGATAAGGATTTTCAACCAAAGCGATACTATTACCTGTGGAATCGAACATCTCCACCTCATACGGATAACCCGTGTATTCAACCACCGTGGTCAACTTGTCCGATGAGGAAAGGATTTTCTCCTTCGGATCAGCCGGCGCATAGGCATCCGACCAAGCGTTCCATGTATTGTGTTCCGAATCCTTGAATTTGTCCCAATCGTTCAGATATTGTTCACACAAATAATCGATATTGAATTGCTGCGTCTTACCCTCAATTGTGGCAGAATGGACTCCATTCAGACCGGTCAAATTATTCGGGAAATACTGCATCGCGACGCTACACTCCTCGTCAAAGTGGAGACCTTCGATCACCTTATAACGGAAGTTGAACCAAAGACCCTCTTGATTGACAGGGATCTTTGCGGTAGGCATGGTAGTCTTCTCCAGTTTAAAGACCGTTTTGCAATTCTCATCAGCATAAAGCGTCAGGTCCTTCGGACATGAATCTGGGATAGGCGTCGTACCCGCCGTCACGATGATGCTCTGCGAACAAGTTGCCTCGTTATTGCTCTCATCGATGAATCTGAAATCGATGGTAGTAAGACCCACGTAGAACTTATGATCCTCCAATTGTTTGAGGTTTCTGATCTTCTCTGTCTTCTCCTCGCCTCGCTCATTCGGTCCGGTAAGGGTCACATCCACGATGATGTCGCCATCGCAGTTGTCTTGCACCTCACTTGGAGCGATGAGACGGATAATTCCAGACTCGAAAGCAGTCGCCAATGTACCTTTGTAAGTGACGGACGTTGCGGCAGGTCCCACACCCTCCTTAATCACCACAGAATCCTTCGACGCATAGTCCAAATATTCGAATCCCTTATTCAATGGCTTGTAGGAGTTAGCTGTTACGCGGACGGTCTCCAACGAAGAGCAATCGAAGGAAGGAGACTCCGTGTCTCGCACCGTGAACTCACGCGCACAATCCTCGTAGATACCAGTGCTCCGATCGTTATTCTTGTAGAAACGCCAAACCACCTCATAAGTCTCGTCGATGTCGAAGATGATGTCGTCGAACTTCGAAGTCGGCACCTCCTCCAAATCCAGGTCCGCCACATTGCGGTAGAAGAATACCGGTTGGTATACTATCGTAGAGTCGGAGCACAAACCCTTGGCGGAAGGCAACTCCTTCAGTTGGGCGATCAACGCATTCATGGAAAGACCGCAATAGCCAGGCTTGTTCGACACGTCTCCGATACTGTTCGAAGGGCAGAATACCTGAGGCTTGTGGTCATCGATCACACGGATAGGTTGCAGACAGTATGCAGAATTGCCGGAGGCATCGGTGAACTCCCACAGGATGTAGGTTGTACCCACCTTATAATTGTCGTTCAGACCCACTCTCGTATCAAAGAGGGAGAAGTTAGGGTTTGTCGTCGAAGGCTCGGTGACAGGGTTATATGCCCTACCCTTGTATACGCCCGTGATCGTACCATCCACACCATTCTGATCCGGCAATTTAGGAGCAGAGATGGTCGGCAACGTCACTTCGTCATAGCCTGGTTTAGCCTCACATCCATCCTGAATCGTCAGACGGGTCTCGTATGATGGGATATCCTCACACTTCACATTCGGAGGAGTCACATCCTGCACCTTGATCGTCTTCGTACAGAACGCAGCATTGTCACAACCATCTATCACCGTATAGACAACAGAGCCAGCACCCGCAGGCAATTCGACCGTACGATTCAACCGATCGAACTTGGACTTCCTCGCCTCAAACGTCTTCTCTATATTAGCGCCCGACTTCGGTACGTAATGCAATTCGATGCGAAGCAACGGGTCGGTCTCGCAACCTGCAGTGTAATCAGGGAAATCCAATTCTATCGACTTGGTCTTTTCCTTCACGCCCAAAACATAGTTGTCCAAATCAGGAAGAGAGCTACAATCGATGGTAGGCTTCTCTATCTTGCCCAGTTTCCACGACTGCTCCGCTGTAGTAGGACAGCCCACGTTCTTGATTTGTACGGTAACGGATACCTTATGGTTCTTGTAAGATCCGTTACAAGATCCCAATGCAGGGAAATCCACCGTGGCAGAGTTCCTCTGGCCTTTCGTCCCATCATTCCATGTATATACATAGTCGTTTTGATACCTGGAAGAGAATCCATCTTTTATGTTCGCAACCGCCACCAATGTTTGGTTACGGTCGGTCGGACAAAGTTCCACCTCAGACTGGTTCAGAGGGTCCGTACCCTCTTTGATGACTTGAATTTGAGGAGTACGGTAGACATTGAAAGTTGAGGAGATTGCCTTACCCCTCAAATCTTTATATGTTTTAGGAGGTCTTTGAGTACTATCGACAATCTCCTTGAATGGCTGAACAGTAACCGTATAAGTGCCTTCCTCTGCCTCTGCATTCAGAACAAGATTGACTTTTCCACCACGTCTGTCTTCAATCAAATCACCACCCGAGAAAGAGAGTTTATCGCTACCGAACGTCTCGCCTCTTGGTGTAGTGAACGACCATGTATATCCCACATGCCGATCTGCATCCAGTGGGTAGACGGAGAACATACCATCCTCCCTATCGTTCGGCACACAGAACGGATCCGTCGGCAACTGAATATCCGTTGGTTGCACAGGGTCACAATCCTTACCCGTCACCGTGAATGGGATAATCACCTCATAAGGTTTTCCGTCTCCATGGGTACCATTCGCCTTCACTCGGTAATTTTTCTTGCCCACGAATTCCACGGGGATTCCCACACTCTGCCTGTCATTCAATGGGCTAGGGTTAGAAAAACCACCAATTGACACAGCCTGCCAACGTCCATTTTCCTGCACTTCCCATACGTATTTAGCATCCTTCGGGAAACCTGCGGCATTGACAATCGCACTATCACCTTTACAGACAGCGCCGTTATCCATACAGATGCTCTCCACCTCAGCGGAGATATAGTCGATAGCAACCTTTGCACACGAATTACTCCATTGCTGGAATTGTGGGTAAAGGACAAATTCGGTCTGATTACCCAAAAACTGTCCATAGAATGTCACCTCAATACGGAAATATTTCACGCTTCTTTCCGTAGCGAGGACAGAATACTGGCCATTACCGATAATCGTATTATCCAAATGGCCCCTTCTAGCATAGCTGTACGTTCCGATCTGCTGGTTGTTCGCATCGTTATAGACCTTTATATCAATCGCATTGTAGGAGTCGTTACCGAAGTCCGTACGAATATTCATCATCGCACGGTCAAGGGAAGATCTATCCGAACATCCGGACAAATCCACATACAAACGCATCACAAAACGATAATATTTATTCGCAAAATCACCGCGAGGGAATCCCAGCTTAAACGGTGTTCCATCAGAACAATCATTAGGCCGGAACACGTAATAATAGTTGTTATACGGGTTTGCTTTCGGATTGCGATCCAAAAAAGGAACCTGTCCCGCATAGGTCCAGTTTCTTTCCACTGAGCCGTTTCCACCTCCGTTAAATCGCCAGAAACGGATGTTATTATCTTGGAAATAGGAGATCAAATTCCCAGGAGGGGTGGTACTCCAGTTGATTCCCTGATTGGGATTAGCTGGGTTAAAATCCGTTCCGAGGAAATAATCGCCTGTAGAAGTGACATGGCACACCGCCTCACAATCGTTGCTCACCGACACGGTGACTGTGTTAGTCTTCTGCCCTGGATTTTGTTGGTTAACCATATAGTAGCGAGCCTCTCTATTCCCCATGTCCAACACACATTTAATTAAGTGCGTCGCAGGATCTTCCGTCGCAGTCACATTCGCATTCGCCCAAGAGACCCCATCGTACGAGACATAAACATCTGCAGCAATAAGACGATCAGGATCCACACGAGTAAACCCACTACCCGTCAAAACGATTGGTTCTCCCACGCAAGCCTTAGTAACAGTGGTGCCATCCACCGACAAGGTCTGCGCCCCTGCGGCAACGGCAACAAAAGAGAAGATGGAGAGCGCGAGAACACGACTCCAAAGAATAGAAAACGTTTTATGAAAAAGACGCGTTTGTTTTTGTTCCATACAAAAATTCACTTTATTCATTTCAATACACCCAAAGCCGTACCGCATTCACTATCCAACAAAGGCGGAACGACTAAATCTTACATACTCAAGCACTCACTACAAGTACCATTTCATACAGTGCATCAAATACTCTCCCCACCATCGGTTTTCCATGGTTTTTACGAAGCGCCACGACACACTTATCCGACAAAAATAATTAATTAGAACCAAACAAAAAATTTTTTCACGTAAGATTCTACACACAATGAGGGTTTTTTTACGAAAAAAAGCGGAATATATGCCTCAATCCCGCATATAATCGTTTATACGCTCCTTCAGTATGACATAAGCGGCATAATTCAGGTGGAAACCGTCCATCGTACCATAACGAGGATTCAGCATTCCCTCGGGCGTCGCGAAGTCCTTGGAGATGTCAATGCACGGGAAATCGTAACGGGAAGCTATCGACCTCACAAAAATATTCAAGGTTTGCAGTTTGTTCAACAACGCAAGGTTCTTTTCGTTGTCCCCTTGCATTCCTATCGGCAGTACGGTTAACAGCACGAACTCCGTCGAGGGGAAACGCTCCTTCAGAAGGGAGACCAGCCGTTCATAATCCTGTGAGATCTCTCCCACATCACGGCCATCCAAAAGCTCTTGTTCCCCATACATCATGAAAAATCTTCTTGGGGAAACATCCTTAAACAACAGATTGATGCGATTGAGCTCATCCTTAAGGGAATTGCCACTGTACGCCAACGTTTTGCATCGCTCATTCGCCAACAACATAGACCAATTGCACGACCCCAAACGGCTCTCGCCCATAAAGACGATGTCACCGTCATGCACCTCCATCTGGAACGCAGGTACCACACTTTTGTCCGACGCGACATCCGCCGTCCGCACGTCACGATCATCCTTGATAAAATGATCATACAAACATACACCCAGCAACACCACATTCAACGCCAGTGAGGCAATCAGTAAAAATCTGTTATTCATTGTATTAATATATTCAAAGGCATATTTTATGTGGAGACAACGCACGCATCGTCTCCACATGATTTTCTAAAAAGCAACTAGCAAGAAAGGATCTTGAGGACTTCCATCAACCGGTAATCGAACGGTTTATCATCCTTAATAGCCTTCGTGAAAGGCACATAGACGATCTTATCATCATCCACACCCACC
Source organism: Paludibacteraceae bacterium (assembly GCA_017962085.1). Taxonomy (GTDB): domain Bacteria; phylum Bacteroidota; class Bacteroidia; order Bacteroidales; family Paludibacteraceae; genus UBA1181. The sequence goes on along the minus strand of JAGCWA010000042.1, from coordinate 51,159 downwards.
ATGATATTACGCTGTTCCTCCAACAACGCGTCGATGGCGGCGGCGCCCAAACGGCTTGCCAAGATACGGTCTTGCGCCGATGGAGTACCACCCCTCTGGATGTGTCCCAAGATAGTGATTCTGGCATCATATTCAGGATGGTTCTTCTTCAAACGGTCCGCAATGCCTACCGCACCACCCGTCAACTCGCTCTCCGCAACAATCACGATACTACTGTTCTTCGACTTACGGAAACCACGTTGGATCAGAGCCTCCAACTGGTCTTCTCCCGTAACGATTTCAGGGATGATGGCCGCCTCGGCACCCGAGGCCAATGCGGAATTGATGGCAAGGAAGCCTGCGTCACGACCCATCACCTCAATAAAGAAGAGACGTTCGTGGGAATTGGCGGTGTCACGGATCTTGTCGACAGCGTCCACAATGGTATTCAAGGCAGTGTCGTAACCGATGGTGTAGTCCGTTCCGCACAAATCGTTGTCGATGGTACAAGGGACACCAATGACCGGCACGTTAAACTCCTGGGCGAAGATACGGGCACCCGTGAAAGTACCGTCACCACCCAAGACCACCAGGGCATCGATTTCCTCCTGCTGCATGGTCTCATAAGCCTTCTTACGTCCCTCCTCGGTCATGAACTCCTTGCAACGCGCCGTACGCAAGATGGTACCACCCTGTTGGATGATATTGCTCACGCTTTGGGTCTGGAACTCATGAATCTCGTCCAAAATGAGCCCACGGTAGCCACGGTATATACCCTTCACCTTAATTCCTCGGAATATGGCGGCACGCGTCACGGCACGGATAGCCGCATTCATACCAGGAGCGTCACCTCCAGATGTCAAGATTCCGATACAGTTTATTTGATACTTCATAATGTTATGTATAGTGCTTAGTAATAATTCTGATATTGTTCGATTCTCTTCTTCAAGGCCTCCATCAGCCACTTGGGCGTCGAGGTGGCGCCACAGATACCCACCGATTTCACGCCCAGGAATATGGTATAGTCCACATCCTCCAGGTCTGAGACCATATAGATGTTCGGGTTCACCTTCCTGCACTCGTCGAAGAGCACCTTACCGTTCGAGCTCTTCTTTCCGCTAACGAAAAGGACCAGCTCATGTTTCGCCACAAAATTAACGATCTTCGGGATACGGTTCGCCACCTGTCTGCAAATCGTATCGTTGTACTCGAACTTGCACCCTGGCTTCACGCGCTCACCGATAGCCTCAACGATGCGGTTGAACCCCTCGATGGACTTGGTGGTCTGGGAAAACATCTTGATATGCTTGGAGAAATCTATCTTGTCGAGGTCGGAGAGTCCTTCCACCACAACGGCGGTACCTTCCGTCTGTCCCACCAAGCCATTCACCTCCGCATGACCGTTCTTGCCATAGATGACGATTTGCGTATCGGTCGGGTCCGACTCCTCATAAGCCTGTTTGATTTTCTTCTGCAGGTTCAGCACCACGGGGCAAGTGGCATCGATTATTTCAAGGTTATTCTCCTTCGCATACTGGTAGGTGGAAGGAGGTTCGCCGTGCGCCCTGAAAAGCACTTTCTGATCGCGCAGATTCAGATAGGTGTCACGGTCGATGGATATCAGACCCTTCGAGGAGAGGCGTTCCACCTCCATGCTGTTGTGGACGATGTCACCCAAGCAATAAAGTCTTGGGGTGCGCGTCAATTCCTCTTCAGCCTTCTTGATTGCGGTGACCACACCGAAACAGAATCCCGAATTGTCGTCAATCTCAATAATCATTTTACTCTTTCATTGAATATATCGAGCAACCACGCCCTTTGCTCCTCGATGGTCATCTCGCCGTTATCCAGTTCGATGGCGTCTTCCGCCTTCCGGAGAGGGCTCTCCGAGCGTGTCATGTCCAAATGGTCACGTTGTTTCACGTTCTCCAGAATATCCGCATAAGGTTCCTCCATCCCCTTACGTTTCAGCTCGTCGTACCTGCGTTGCGCCCTGATTTCAGGGGAGGCCGTCAGGAAAATCTTCAATTCCGCATCAGGGAAGACCACCGTGCCGATGTCGCGACCGTCCATCACGATGCCCTTGTCCTTGCTATACGATTGCTGCAAGGCAACCATCGCGCGACGTACAAAACCGATGGAACTAACGATACTGACCTGATTGGAGACCGCCAAGGTACGGATCTCGTCCTCCACATTCTCCCCATTCAAGTAAGTCTCGTTGCGTTGGGTCTTCTCATTGAACTTAAATTCGATGTGGATATCACCGATCCGCTCACGCAGGGAATCCTCGTCCACCACACCGTTTTGTATCAGTCCGTTTCTTTGGCAGAAGAGCGTGACGGAACGATACATCGCCCCGCTATCCACATAAGCATAGCCCACACTTTTCGCCAGATCCTTCGCCATCGTACTCTTTCCGCACGATGAGAAACCATCTATGGCAACAATAATCCGTTTCATTTCCTTTTGAATTTTTCAATATCCGTCGTCAGGGTCAAGCTGAAAGCATTCGCCGCCGGTGCGTAAAGGGAATAGGCGAGGTCCAGCGAGAAGGCATACACCTTAAGGCCCGCACCGAACGAGAAACCGTTTCCCCCTCTCGAATCCGCCAACGTGAACTCCCTTTTCCTACGATGATTGTAAGCCATCTCCACATAGAAATTCTTGCCCAGCAAGACATCCACGCCAAATATCAGATGGCGGAAGAACATATCACCTCCCTTGATTTTGTTCGCGTCAGGCTCCTCTCCCACCACATCTTTCCGTTTCACCTGTCTATAGTAATCCAGGTTCCAATCATTCAGTCGGTCGTAAGTGACCGAGAAGCGGAACGGAGCATGGGCGAGCTCCTTCGAGAAGCCAAGCTGCAGGTTGAAAGGCAATTCCTCCCTTTGGTCCGAGTCGTAGTACTTCACAAACTGCACACCGTAATTGCGGGCGGCGATACCCGCCGAGAATAATTTTTCCTTGTTGTAATAGTTCAAGCCGACATCCACAGCCAGTCCGAAGCTGCTATAATCTTCGATATGGGAGTAGACGGGCTTGAGGGAGACACCCAATTTGATGTTCGCTCCCAAGTAGCGGGCATAGCTCATGCGGAAGCAGAAATCACCCGCTTTGAATTCGTCCGTAGGGTTACCAAACTCGTCGTACCCCTGGAATTCACCATACCCCAAGAAGAAAGCGCCCACGCCGAAGTAGTTAAGGCTATCCGGTGTGTAGGCGTATGCGATCGATGCGGCGTTCGCATCATCTATGTAATTCAGATAAGTGGCAGATATCTTATTATGCACATCCGAGGAGAGCAATGCAGGATTGACATGAGCCATATTCACATCAGCGGCCTGCAAGGAGACATTCTCGCCTCCCAAACCCGCCAATTTAGCGTCATACGATATGTTCAAGAAATGGTAAACACCCTCGCCCGCCCCCGCTTTTGCTAAGAAAGGCAGCACTACGCAAGAAAAGAGGAGCAACCACAGTTTCTTCCCCACTATATTTATTCTTCCCGTCATACAAAATATTTTCGGGTTCAAATATAGTTATTTTTTGGCTAACTACGCATCCTTGCACAAAGGAATTTTTATGTAGAATGTCGTGCCAACATCCAGTTCGGATTTGAAGGTGATTTCCCCATGTGCGGCGTCGAGCACACTTTTCACGATGGCCATGCCCAGACCCATGCCGCTGGTCTTCGTCGTGAAGTTCGGTATGAACATCTTTTGGCGGGCCTCCTCCGACACACCGCAGCCATTGTCCTCGATAGAGATTAAAGCATAACCATCCTTCTCCTCGAAAGTCACATTCACGGCGCCGAAGGTCTCCTCCGGTATGGATTGTATCGCATTGCTGAAAAGGTTCGTGAACATCTGCAGGGAGTGTTTCTCGTCCATCATCACATAAGAATGTTCGAACCCATTCTTCTCTAACGTGAAGACCACGTCATCCTCATTATTCTCAAAGAGGGAGACCACCTGTTCCAGTTTCTGAAGGATATCGATTTTTTCCAATTTAGACTCGGAAGCCTTGGCGAAGGAGGAGAACGATGTGGCGATGTCCGCCAACGTATCGATTTGCTCGATCAGGATGTCACAGGTCTTATCGAAATAGGCGTCAAAGTCGGCCGACTCCATCCGTTTCTTGCGCTGGCACTGCTGCACACAGAGTTTCATCGGGGTCAACGGATTCTTCACCTCATGGGCGATTCGGCGCGCCATGTCCCGCCATGCGAAGTCCCTCTCCGACTCCACCAGTTTCTTGGCGCTCTCCTCCAACTGACCCACCATCTTGTTGTACTGCCGCACCAAGTCGCCCAATTCATCCTTGGAATCGTACCGGATCATGGAGTTCTCGCCCGTCAGGCGCACCTCCGCGAAACGCTCGGTCAACATAGACAAAGGCTTTACCGTCCGCTTATTCAGCAACCAAATGATGATGATGGAGAAGACCATCACGAAGAGATAGATGTCCACAATGACCACCATGATATTGAACAATTGGGTCTTCACGTGGTAATAGTTCCAGATGGATACCAGTTTCAAGTAGCCGACGCACTCGTTTCGGTTGTTGTACACCGGCACATAGTTGGAGTAGCAATCCATTCGTCCATACTTCTCCAGCACGTAGAGTTCCTGTATCTGGCAGAACTTCATCCGAGGGTTCATGAGGATCATACGCATCCTGTCACGTGGGGTGACAATAGGTCTGGAGCAGGAAAAGAGTTTCCCCTCCGTATCGTAAAGGTAGACATCCATCTGATAGAAATCGGAGACGTTCCGGACATACTCATCAAGTTCCTTCTGGTGGCTCGACATCTTCGTCGAATAGCCTATCACATCCTGCAGATTATGTTGGGCGACGTAGGATTTGTCGCGCATATCCGTGTGGTGGGTCTTCTCATACTGTCTGGAGAAGAACGGGAAAGTGACCGCCGACAAAATGAAGAACGAAACGACCATAGGGAAGATGAAAATCGTCTGCATGGTGGCCACGAAAGAACGCTTGCCGTCCTGTTTCCTCCGACGGACATTATTGTAGAAGAAATAGCAAAGCGAAACGAACAAATATATCGAGAAGAGGAAGGTGACGAAGATGACATAGACATAGCTCTGCCTGTCCGGCACACTCGTGACAGCATAGATGTCACCATCCTCCAAATAATAGACATAATGGGTGTAACCGTTTCCCTTCATCATGAAACTAGGCTCCTCTCCGTCCGACACATACGGGCGAGGCAACCAGTGTGAATTGGCCGGATATCGGAAGATACCGTCGGAGTAGCACAACGCCGAACCGCAATACTTGGCCAAGGAATACTCCACCCCAATCTCCTTCTTGTTGCGACGAGGAACGGACAATCCATGTATCTCGCGGGAAAGACGTGGGTATAACTTGATGTAGAGGGTGGACTCCCCCATAGGAAGGATGCCCAGGAACGAAACAGAGAAAGCCTCATCCGCGCAAGCATAGAAATGGGAGCCGGGCTCCAACACTCGAAAAGAACGCTTCACCTCGTCAAACGAGTCGTAGGAGACAGCGCCAAGGCCCGCACGCCATAGGCTCAAACCCTTCTGGTTTTCATTCTCAATCTGAACCCGTATATTGTACGATTCCTTGAACACCCGCAAATACGTGTCCGTAAGATGGGTCAAGGCGAGCGAATCACGGAGCGGATCATCAGAATTGACCAAACCGGACAAGACAGAATCCCCAAAGATGTACGGATCATAGTCCTTCAGCACAATCTCAGCGATAGGGTCTTCCCTCACACAGTTGTTCAGTGCGACATCCTTCGCCATCTTCCCATATTCCGAAGTACACTTCCTTTCACTGTGCCAATAGGCGAGAACAACGATGAAGTTCACCAACATGAACGAAGTGATGACCGTCTTCACGAACATATTCAATTTTAAGAAGATATCCCCCAACTCCACATAAAGGATTATCAAGGAGGAGAAGAGGAACAAACAACCATCCGTCCATGACAGGAAGTAGACGAACAACGCCGCTCCGACGGCCGTCAGCACAAGATGCGCCAACAGAATGGCACGGACATTCGAGCGCGCCGCATACAAGACCCTGTACTTATCCAAACATTCGTACAGCAGGTATGCCCATAGCATCATCAGCAGAACGGAACAGATGGACATCCTATTCACCTCCTGGATGGATGGGAGCGCAAGATTCACGTTGGAATCATAGACCAAACTGAGGATGTAGATGTACAAAGCGGAGAACGCAACGAATACGAAGAACTTCAGGAATAAGATGAAGAAGAACGATTGGAACCAAGATTCACGCTTCACCACATTCTTGGGAAGCGAAAGGTTCCGTCGCAGGATGATCAGGAAACCACCCAAGAACAACGCATAGACGAACAGATAGTCCGCAGAGGGCGCAAACGCGGACGAATACGACAGCGCATCCGAAAACCGTCGGAAAAAGACGGGCGGCACATGGAGCACCGAAACGGCATACATCATGGCGGGGAAGAAGATGCAAACCCCTATCCATACCAATGTGTGTTGCTTGCGGGACTTCAATTCGCTCCACCGCAACAAACAGTCCGCAAAGAAGTACAAAGCGCCCACACCCACGACCCAAAAGAAGACGGATATGGCGAACAACAACATATTTCCCTCATACAACGGCACCCGCTGTATGGAGAACAGATAGTTCCCCGAGCCCGAAAATATAGGGGAGAAGCCCTCTTGTTGGACCTCCGAGACAATCACGCTTCCCGGCAAATCGAACGACTTGGCAAATGAGTTCCAACTGCTATTCTGCTTCTGCGAATAGTTCTCCTTTATCTTTATCAGGGCCACGCAACGGTACTCCCTGAAGAACGTCTGCATGGCGACCATGCACATATTGTCGGAACGGACGAAGACACTCTTCTCCAGGTCAAAATCGACATCCGCTTGCGCACCCGCGACATCCCGGCTCCAGAATAACAATGAGTCGCCTTTGTAGACATGGAAGTCCACCTCGTTCTTCTCCGACTCGTCATACAAAGCCTCCTCGTTGTAGATGTCGGACAGCCGTCCCTCCGCAATCTTCTTACGGATACGCTCCATCCACGCTTTCGAGAAATCCTCCTTCCCATAAAGGCAGTTCTGGAAAGCCTCAACGTCCACACTTCTGAAAGAATCCTTGAAATACAAACTTTGGGTAAATGTGCCTAAAGCGAAACATACCAAAGACAAGGCAAAGGAAATAAACAGATATCGTCTTTCCTTTGTCGATAGCAGTTCGCCCACTTTCTTTTTAACGGCTCCAAACGGAGATGTCAGGTTCGTCAGATCCATCACCACATTACACCGGTATGAAAAACAACCCAAAGCTTAGACCGGCTCAAGGCAAAAGTAAACATTTTTTCTTTCCCTTTTTATTTTTTATAGGGAAATATAAACAAAAATTACCGAATATGACATGGAGGGCTCTAAAAAAATCAATTTTTTTCAGAGCCCTCCACTCACAGACCACCCTAGATGGTTGTATCATATAATTTCTATTTGTCAATGAGACGACCACTCGCCTTCCCTTGCAGATAGGCGTCGGCCACAACGAGAGCCGCCATAGCGTCTACGATCGGCACCGCACGAGGCAACACGCAGGCATCATGCCTTCCCCTCGCCTTGTAGGTGACGGGGCATCCCTCCGTATTGACGGACTCCTGGTCCATCAACAACGTAGGCACAGGTTTGAAGGCCACCCTGAAATAGATGTCCTCCCCGTTACTGATACCGCCTTGCACACCTCCTGAATTGTTGGTGCGAGTACCGACAGAGCCATCCGCTCTGCGTTCGAATATATCGTTCAACTCGGAGCCTCTCTTTGAGACACCGTCGAAGCCACAGCCATAGTCGAAGCCCTTCACCGCATTGATGGAGAGCATGGCGCCCGCCAGTTTCGCATGGAGCTTTCCGAACTGTGGTTCGCCCAAGCCGACCGGACATCCCTTGATCACACAGGAGATGATTCCACCGATAGTGTCACCCTCCCCCTTCACCTTGAGGATTTCCTGCGCCATCCGCTCAGCGACCTGCGCATCAGGGCAACGGACCGCATTGGAATCAATGGCTTCAAGGTCTAACGATTGATAAGGAAGATTGAGGGCGATGTCCCCCACCTGGGAGGTATACGCATAGACACGCACGCCTAATTTCCTAAGCAAAAGTTTCGCGAATGCACCCCCCGCGACCTGAGCGATGGTAGTACGGGCGGAAGCCCTTCCTCCACCGGCATAGTCACGGATGCCATACTTCATCTGGTAAGTATAGTCCGCATGGGAAGGACGGAAGATATCCTTCAGTTCGGAATAATCGCTCGAGCGTTGGTTCTCGTTGCGCACCTCGAAGGCGATAGGCGTACCCGTCGATTTGCCTTCGAACACGCCCGAGAGGATCTCCACACGGTCACCCTCCGCACGCGCCGTCGTCAAGGCGGATTGCCCAGGGCGACGTCTGTTCAGCTCAGACTGAATGAACTCCACGTCCACATCGATGCCAGCCGGGAAACCGTCCAACACGCCACCGATGGCGACACCATGGGACTCCCCGAAGGTAGTCAGCCGCAATATGTCTCCGAAAGTATTCATTTCCACAGATTAATGACAACAGTGACCTTCACCACATCCGCCGCCGCAATCGCCAGCGGAGTCTCCGCCACAACCGCCACAGCTACCACAACCGCCGCCACAATGAGGATGCAAGACCACAGCGATCTCCTCCTCCGTAGCGTCACGGAGTTCCAACACCTTGCCCTTGAAGTTCAGGTTCTCTCCAGCCAACGGATGGTTGAAGTCCACCTTCACCTTATCCTTGCCTATCTTGAGGACGATACCATTGATATGCTGGCCGTCCGCATTGATCATCTCCACAATCTTACCCTCCTGCACATGCTCGTCGTCGAACACACCATCACCGTTGTAGAAGATTGTACGGTCAAGGTCAACGACCATAGCCTCGGAATACTCACCATAAGCATCCTCGAAAGGGATTGTAAAATCAAACGAGTCCCCCAGTTTCAAGCCACGGAGGTTCTCCTCGAACTTCTCCAACATCATGCCCAATCCACAAGTGAATTTCAAAGGAGCCTCAGCAGGCGCAGTCTCCCACAATTCAGGTTTTCCGTCCTCTCCCTCCACATACAGCTCGTAAGAGACGGCCACAAATTTTCTGTCTTCAATTACCATAAAAAATATTTATTAGATGAATTAACCACCCATAGGATGGGAATCCCAGATTTAATCGATACGAAGTTCCTCCTTATCCTCCTTCTTGAAGGAGATACGCTCGAACGGATTCTTAATGCGAGAGCCGAAGTCAGGCATAGCCCAGCCAAAGCCAGCATTAAAGCACTCCACGTGAAGGAGATGCGTTTTCAAGTCCGTCACGAAGAAGAGTTTCGGCGTGATATAGAAGCGGGTCACCAGCTTCGTGTAGAGATAGCTCTCGATCCTATTATCATTCTCGTTACCGTTCTCGTCATATTTCGGAATCCTAATCTTCGAGTAGAAATAGAAGCCTGTGTGCACACCGACAACCACCCTATCCATCCTCAGTTCGTTCGCCAAAGCCACACCCCCACGGAGTTTATTGCGGAAACGATTCTCATCGATGAAGTTATAGCGCACGTTGGTCGTCCTTTGATCACCATTGTAAGCGCCGTTGTAGAAAGCGTCGGTCGAGAGACCAAGACGGTAATCGTTGGTGATCGGCATATAGGCGCCCGCACAGATATTCGCGTTCAGGAAATACTTCTCGTCGCGCTCCAGTTGGTTCACGCCACCCACTCCGTAAGCCTCCAAGGCCAGGATATGTTTCACACGTTTGGCAGGATACTTGATCGGCAACGGCCACACGTTCGGCGTATACTTCGCACCCAGGAACACGTCCGCATAATACATGTTATGCGCTTTACGCGTGATGTGTCCGTTATGGTAAGCATCCAAATTACCGCCCAAGCAGATGCGCCATTGCGCCAGAGGCCTTCCATATCGTTTGGAGAGAGCTATATCCATGTTCAAGCCCAAGTTCCAGACACCGAAGACAGGCACGATAGGGTTAAGGGAGTCTCCCTTAGAGACGAAGCCTCCCATACCATTGCCCCACTTCAGGTTCAGAGCGAAACCATTCTTATGGATAACAGGATAATGGAAATAGACCTTCGCATCACCTGCGAAACGCAAGAACTCAGGTTTATCGAACTGTTTTCCGCCAATGGCGAAACCGACGGAAGGGAAGTTGTAGGCATACTCCCAGTTATGATTACCGAGCAAAGGTAACTCCATACCGACCTCACCACCCACGAGGTTACCACCATCGCAAAGATTCCAGCCATAATGGCCCTCCGCCTTGGCCCTAAAGATCGTATTTTGCTGTGCGTTCAAGCTTTGTACACCGAAGAATCCCAACAGGGTCAAAGCCACTAAAAGCCTATTAATCATATTGATATACGTGTATATACAGAAATCGCACAAAATTAATAAAAAAGTAATCCGTTTCCGCTATATTTGTATGGCAAAAATCTAAAAAAGAGATGGAAACAGTCAACAGACCAGCGGTTGAACTAGGCGATACGCTTAAACGGTTAGGGAAGACCATCGCCACGGCGGAAAGCTGCACAGGCGGCAACATCGCCCATCAAATCACCTTAATCCCAGGCAGTTCGGACTATTACAAAGGATCGGTGGTGTCATACGCCAACGAAGTGAAAATCAATGTGCTCGGCGTCAATCAGAAGGACATCGAGCAGTATGGCGCAGTCAGCCAAGCGGTGGTCGAGCAGATGGCGCAAGGGGCGGTCAGGGTCATCGGGACAGACTATGCGGTGGCCACCTCCGGCGTGGCGGGCCCCGGTGGCGGAAGCGAAGAAAAACCTGTCGGAACGGTCTGGATGGCAGTGTCGGACGGGAAGAAAACCGAAAGCAGATGTTACCATTTCGGCACCGAGAGGGCAGAAAACATCGAAGAGGCAACAAAAAATGCAATAATTTTCGCGAAAGAATTTGTCGGGAAATAAAAAAGTTGTAATTTTGCAAACCGATTGGAAAGTGCGAAGATGCAGCGCACCGACAGTCGAAAAATGATAGCAAATTGGGTTCATTCTATTTGAATTTCTGATAGTTACGCTGCTTTCTGAGAAGAAGGATCAGGATAGGATTTGGCCCCGCTTTATATGTAATAACTTATTTAGATTAACAGCAATGTCAAGAATTTGTGAAATTACTGGTAAGATGGCGCAGAACGGCAACAACGTTTCCCACTCCAAGAGGAGAACGAAGAGGCTGTTCAATGTGAATTTGTTCACTAAGAAATTCTACTGGCCAGAGCAAGACTGCACAATCAGTCTGAAGGTGTCAGCCAAAGGGCTTCGTACAATTAACAAGAAGGGACTCAACGCAGCATTGATCGATGCCGCTAAAAAAGGTATTTTGTAATAAGGAGGACTGAAAATGGCTAAGAAAGGAAAAGAAAACCGCGTGCAAGTTATTTTGGAGTGCACTGAAATGAAGGATAGCGGAATGCCAGGTACTTCTCGCTACGTTACCACTAAGAACAGGAAGAATACTCCTGACAGATTGGAGCTCAAGAAATACAACCCAATCTTGAAGAGATACACTATCCACAAGGAAATCAAGTAATTCATCTTTAATAGGATTTGAACTATGGCAAAGAAAGCAGTCGCAAGTATGCAGAAGGGCGAAGGCCGTTCATACGCTAAGGTCATCAAGATGGTTAAGTCTCCAAAGACTGGCGCTTACTATTTCGATGAGAAGATTGTTCACAACGATGATGTGAAAGCTTATTTGGCTAAATAATTTTAGCTCAGCTAATAAACACAAAGTGGCATACGATTTTTCGCATGCCACTTTTTTTATCTCCCAACAAAACATTTTTTAAGTTAAACAATCATAAGAGAAGGAGGAAGATGCGCCAATCCACCCTCCTACACCTTGACAATGACAATCCGCCTCGCTATATTCGCAATATTCAACAACAATAAAACCGTCTGGCCCATGCGCTTAATAGTCCTCTCACATATCACGATGTTCCTATCTCTCAGCATATGCGCTTGCTCGCAAACACTTGGGGAGCAACCGGCCATCCCACAACGGACGGACACCACCATGGCTACGCAGGCCCCAGTCCCAACAGAGATCCCTATCGGTGCCCAAGCGCTGATGGACAACTACCCTACCCTCGTCAAAGGATACCAAGACAACCACCTCCTGCTGACGAACGGGAAGAGCCTGCTCTACGACGACAAGAGGGAGAAGAGCTTCATCGAACGCATGGACGAGGCGGACGTGGAGGATATGTTCTCCCAGCCCTACGACACCAGCGTATGGCTCCCCGCCCGCAACTACGACCCGGGCAGAATCCGCAACGAGGAACTAATGAAGGAGATGTACGGACATAACGAACAGGAGGTGAGGAAACACCTCGTCCGCGTGAAATGGTTCAAGCAACAACTGCTGTTCAGTAGCTTGAACGGTGCGGCCGACAGCTTAGCGGCTGTGGCGAAGGAACTTGCCGAACTGCCCGCCTCCTTCCAGAAGTACTTCGACAACTCCTCCACCTTCTACTGGCGCACCGTCCGAGGAAGCAAGCGCCTAAGCGCACATAGCTTCGGCATAGTCATCGATATATGCACAAAATTCTCCGACTACTGGCGGTGGAAGAACCCCGGCAAAGGGGAGGAAGATAGTCTGAAATATACGAACCGTATTCCGAAAGAGATCATCCAGATATTCGAGAAGCACGGATTCATCTCGGGTGCGAGGTGGTACCACTTCGACACCATGCACTTTGAATTCAGGCCTGACCTGTTACAGGCAAGCCGCCATCAAACAAACAACTAAACTTCAAGCCTCATGGAAACACATAAGAAAATCAACGCATTACTAAGCTCGGGAATGATGCTACTCCTCGTGGGGATGCCCCTCATCTCCTGCGCAGGAACACCCGCCGAGACGAGCAAGGGGGAAGAGGTGACCATCCAGGTCGTCAAGCCAAACGACGACTCCATCACCACTGAAAAAAAGGGAGCCTACACAAGCGGCAAATACTACCGCATAGACCCGCAAGGGAACACCCTCAAGAGCCGATACATATGTCTCGACGACGATTGGGAGCGCCCATATGCCGACGAATACTCCAAATGGTTGCTCGATCTGGAACTATACCCACAAGGACACGAGACACGTTACTACAACGGTGACGTCAAGTACAACTTCAGCCAAATCAGTGTGGGTGTCCTGAAGATGGATTTGGTAGGCGCCTTCACCAAGAGCGGGAAAGAAACACCTTCGGACCTGCAACAATGCGCAGACGCCTGCATACGCCTATGGGCGGAATACCTCTGGAAAAACAAGCAATACGAGAAGATTCACTTCAAGGGAGGCAACGGGTTCGTCTACGAATACACCAAATGGGCAGCCGGCTATCGGGTCCACTTCGACAAGAACTGGCACGCCACATGGAGCAAGGACGCACAACCCGACCATAGCTACGCCACCTTCCGCAAATACCTCTCCCTGGTATTCACTTACTGCGGAACACTTACTCTCTCGAAAGAGATGAAGAAAGCGGAGGCCACCGACATCCGTCCGGGCGACATCCTCATCTACGGAGGCAGTCCGGGCCACGCCGTGACCGTCATGGACGTGCTACGCAACAAGAAGACGGGGCAACTGAGGGTCATGCTCAGCCAAAGCTATATGCCCGCTCAGGAGATAGAGATCCTCGCCAGCCCAGACGACGACAACGCTCCGTGGTTCGACATAGACATTGAGAAACGTCCTTGGGTCAACACCCCTCAATGGTTTTTCAACTTCAACAACAAAAGCAATTTCAGAAGGTGGAGCGGCAGATAAGTCCACATAAAGCGGGCGTGTCAAAAACTGGTTTTGACACGCCCGTATTCTTTAATATCGAGGGATAATCCCCCCACGTTTCTATTTCTCAACGATTACAGTGCGGCGGAGATCGTTTCCACGCCCTTGTCGATCTTGCGAACCAAGCCCACCAAGACAGAGCCCGGACCAACCTCCGTGAAGCTATCAGCACCAGCGGAAATCATATTCTGCACGGACTGCGTCCACTTCACAGGAGAGGTGAGTTGTTTTACCAAATTAGCCTTGATCGTCTCAGGGTCAGTCTCCGCCTTCGTGGTGACGTTCTGATAAACAGGGCAGATAGGCGCACGGAAGTTCGTAGCCTCGATAGCCGCAGCCAGCTCCACCTTGGCTGGTTCCATCAATGGAGAGTGGAACGCACCGCTGACGGAGAGTTTCAACGCACGACGCGCACCTGCAACCGTAGCCAATTCGCAAGCCTTGTCGATGCCAGCCATTGTGCCTGAGATCACCAACTGACCAGGGCAGTTATAGTTAGCAGGGACAACCACCTCGCCTTGCACAGAGGCGCAAATCTCCTCCACCTTCTCGTCAGGCAAACCAATGATGGCAGCCATGGTGGAAGGGTTCATCTCGCAAGCCTTCTGCATCGCCAGCGCACGCTTGGACACCAAGCTCACACCGTCCGCGAAGTCGATGGCGCCAGCGGCCACCAATGCGGAGAACTCACCCAAGGAGTGTCCCGCAACCATATCAGGAGCGAACTTCTCGCCCAGAGACTTCGCCAAGATGACAGAGTGGAGGAAGACAGCCGGTTGGGTCACCTTCGTCTGCTTCAACTCAGACTCGTCGCCCGCGAACATGACATCCGTGATACGGAAGCCAAGAATATCATTAGCCTTTTCGAACAAATCCTTAGCCAACGGGACATTATCGTACAAATCCTTGCCCATTCCGATGAATTGGGCGCCTTGCCCAGGAAATACAAATGCTTTCATAAAAAAGTTATGATTAATGGTTAAATGAATGCGTGTTAGAGTAGTTCAGATACGTGGCTTCCGGCCATTTGGAGAGGTCGGAACGGCTTTCGCACTTCTCCTGAAAATCCTTGCTCAAATTAGAGAAGAAGTCTATCCCCGTCAATCGTTCCACCTCGTCGACCGTCGTGACGAACTCCGTGAAAGGAGTGTCCGTCGCCTCATTAGGAATCACGAAAGCGATCATCTTCTCCTTCCCCCTCTTCGAGAAATCGTAAAGGATTTTGTAGAATTTATCAGGCACGGTGACGTTCGTCCGCACATCCTTGCCACGTTTGGTAGTATACATTTTTTTCGCAGCTTTCTCATCCTTCGGAAGGACAGGCCCGGTCACCACATAGATCCGCTCATACTTTCTGGTCCAGGAGCGGGTTTGCATCTCCAGATCGTTCCAGACCCCATTGTTGAAGCCCTTCACCTGCGGAGAGACATTGCTGGTCAGGAAGCAATCCTCCATGGCCTTCGCATCGAAGCGCATATCGGCGGAAGGGGCAAGATGACCTCTGTCGTAACCACTGTTCTGGTAATCCCCCGGATCGGCGGAACCCGTCTCCACGATAGGGTCCTCGGAAAACTCGTCCTTGCGGTCCAAGCTACCTTCGACCTCCTCCCTCGTCAGTTCATACGCCACCCACTCCGACTGCTCATCCGACTCGGAATAGGAAAACGAGTAGTTCGCATGACGATAAGTTTTCCCCTTGCAATTCGTATGGGTAAACATCTCCCTCGGGGCACTGGAGCGTTCCGGCTCAGCCGAAGCCTCCATGGACGGGAACGCATGGGATAGGTCCGTAGACTCCGCACCATTGGAGGAATCATTGGAAGAACCAGCAGGCGTATCCGCGGGGAGAGCCACACATGCGCTCATGAAGAGTGCGCAGAGAGGTACTATGGGAAGGAGCGATCTTCTCATTTCACAGCCTTTAAGCTCATATCCAAGCCTTTCACGGAATGCGTGAGGGCGCCTACAGAGATGAAGTCCACGCCACACTCGGCATACGAACGCAACGTCTTGAAAGTGATGCCACCGGAAGACTCCGTCTCGCACCTGCCATTGATGATCTTCACCGCCTTACGGGTAGTATCTGTGTCGAAATTATCCAGCATGATACGATCCACGCCACCGATCTTCAACACCTGATCCAACTCGTCCAAGTTGCGGACCTCCACCTCAATTTTCAGGTTCTTGCCCTTCTCCTTCAGGTAACGTTTCGCGTTAGAGACAGCGTTTTCGATGCCGCCAGCGAAGTCTATATGGTTATCCTTCAACAAAATCATATCAAAAAGACCAATACGATGGTTGCCACCGCCACCGATCTTCACCGCCATCTTCTCCAAGATACGGAGACCCGGCGTCGTCTTGCGGGTATCGATCACCTTCGTGTGCAAGTCCGCGATCTCCTGAGCATATTTATTTGTCTGCGTGGCGATACCGCTCATACGCTGCATGAGGTTCAGCACGATACGCTCCGTCTGCAGCAATGAACGCTCCTTGCCGGAAACGTAGAAAGCCACATCCCCTGGCTTAACATGCGCGCCATCATTAATCAGCACCTCCACTTGAAGTTCAGGATCAAACTTGGCGAAGACGCGCTTAGCGATCTCCACGCCAGCGAGCACGCCCTCCTCCTTAATGAGCAGTTGCGCCTTCCCCTTCTGTGATTCAGGGATACAACAAAGCGTAGTATGGTCTCCGTCACCGATATCCTCCGCAAAAGCGAGGTCCAGCAATTCTTCAATTAATTCATTTTCACTTTTCATTCTTCAAACAAAGATTATAGGGGGAATCCCCCTTCGTTAATATGCAAAAACAGAGGTAGCGTTCGCTGCCTCAATTAGCGGACTGTTCAATCTTCAATTGGCAGATCGACTCCCTCGAACCGCTCTTTGTAGTGAGGATCAGGACCTGGAAGGTGCCTGAATCCGTATAGAGTTTACCCATCAACAAACCGGTCTTCTCCTTCTCCGTCTTGTGGGTCACGGAAAAATTGGAAGGACGATGCTTCCTGAAGAACGAAGAGATAGCGTCCTGAGCCTGCATTTTGCTCTTGGAACTGCCGGAACGTTCAATGGTCAAGTCGACACTCGAGTCCAAAAACGAATTAATTCGTTGCACATCCCCCACTGAGAAAGCCCTCACAATGTCCGGATTCGCATGAGCGGAGGCCATCACGGCTCCAAACAGCAGAATCAAGACGATTCTTTTTCTTATTTTCATAATTCCTTAAAATATTATCGGCATGTTTTCATTTAATACTACAAAAACGATGACCTAAAACTCTTTTTTAATATTTTCGCAGTATAAAAAATGCGAAAATGAGAATCACACTTCTTACAGTTGGCAAAACTAATGATTTATCCTTTAAAAATGCAATTTCCGAGTACCAAAAGCGACTAAAATTCTACATTTCTTTTGACATCGAGGAAATACCTTCGCTAAAAAACACAAAAAACTTGACGGAGGATAACCAAAAGCAGAAAGAGGGGGAGCTCATCCTGAAATACTTGCAACCGGAAGACGAGGTGGTTCTTTTGGACGACAAGGGGTCTGAATTCACCTCCAAGCAGTTCGCATCATACATCGAGAAGAAGAGCGCCTCGGGTCTCAAACGTCTCGTCTTCGTCGTCGGAGGTCCCTACGGATTCTCCCAGGAAGTCTACCAACGGGCGAACGACAAAGTCTCCCTCTCCCGCATGACCTTCTCCCACCAGATGGTTCGCCTCGTCTTCACGGAACAACTCTACCGCGCCATGACCATCATACGGGGAGAACCGTACCATCACGAATAAGAATTAAGAATTAAGAGTTATGAATTAAGAATTACGTGTAAACCCCCGTGCAAAAGGGGCGTCATATCACAAGCAGGAATGCACCCCTGTTCCGAAGGAGCGACATTATAGACCTTAAACATTTGTGTTGGTTGTCCCCTAAACCCCGAAGGGGCATCTTTACTGACCTTAAGCTCAACCCAACAAGCAAAACACCCCCAAACACTAATTCGAAAAGAGCTCCGCCACCATAGTAGCATACGTCTTCGAAACCGGGATGACCTCACACGAATTGCCCGAATCGAGCTCCAGCAACAAACCCTCCGACGACTTGCGAAGGACACGCACCTTCCTGAAATTCACCACGTAAAAACGATGGCAACGACGAATGTTGTAGGAGGAGAAAGACTCCTCGATGCTCTTCAACGAATTGCGAAGCATAAACCGCATCTTTTCCCCCCGATTGTTCAAGTAGAAAATGTAAATATAATTGTCCGCTGATTGGGCATACAGAAAATCATCTATGCGGATGGAAATACGAAAAACGCCCTTTTCATCGTAGAAATTCAACACTTCATGGTCCTTATCCACCAGCTTGATCTGGGAGGAAATCTCACTGATCACCTGCTTTTTCTCCTGCAATGCGAAGTAGAGCCAGGAAATCGTATAGGGCAACGCCAAGATGGTGACGACCGAGACGGACGTATGCAACATGATCGGCAGGAAAGGACGATGGGCGGAATCCACCGACCAACCCACAAGGGACAATCCTAACGATATGAAAATCAACTCCAAAACAATCCACCAACAAAACTGCTGGAAGGTGAAAGGATGCTTACGATTGATCTTATAGAAGGCGAAACGGCTGGCAGACATAATAATATAGCCTATGATGACGAGGGCCAAGACATAATAATTGGACCTACCCTCCCCCTCTAAACCACGGATAAAGACATTCGGCCTATATACAAAAGAGAAGAGCGCCGCCAGGATAAAAACCAGCGTGAGGAAGTGCAGAATGCCCCTCTTCTCCGTCATAAATATAGGTATATGTCTCTCCATCTCGATTCACTTAATGCGCGAAAATAGTTAAATTATCTTCATGTTACAATTTTTTCGCAAAGTCAATTTCGCTCATTTCGCAAAAATAATCAGAATTTCACCCCACAATACGAAATTTTGTCCCTTTTAAAGGGTGCCGTAACCCATAATAAACCATAAAATTTCCCGATGGAATTGGATTTTTTAATTTTGCATTGCCAAAAAAGGGGCGCAAATGCGTTAATAGATTGGCGAGCGAACAAGCAGAGCTCCAAATCTGCTAATTACGTAACGATTTAAGATGAAAATCATAGGAACAGGAAGTGCAATTCCACGGAGAGAGGTGACCAACGACATGCTTGCGGAGTTCTTGGACACGAGCGACGAATGGATATCCACCCGCACGGGCATTAAAAGTCGCAGAGTGTTGTCGACGGACGAGGATCTCACGCAACTGGCCATACAAGCAGCGAAGGAAGCGTTGAAAGACGCGAAGATAGACGCGTCCGAATTGGACTACATCTTGTGCCACAACGTGAGCAACGATTTTGAGACACCAGCACTAGCCTGCGTCATCCAAGGTGCGATCAGCGCACATTGCCCATCTCTCGACTTGAATGGCGCTTGTTCAGGCTTCATCTTCACGCTAGACTGCGCCAACGGTTTGATGAAAGCCGGCAGAGCGAAAAAAATCCTCATCGTATGTGCGGAACACATGACGAAAATGACAGACTGGACCCGCCGCGAGAGCTGCGTGCTGTTCGGAGATGGCGCGGGAGCTATCATCATCACAGACGAGGGACCAGACTGCGAAATCAGCATATCAACCACCTATAGTGACGCACTCACCTGCAATGCGAGAGTGGTAACCACTCCGTTCAGCCAACAAGAGGAGAAGTACGCCAAACTGGTGATGAAGGGAAGGGAAGTATTCAAATTAGCCGTACAAAGTTCGGCGCATGACATACAAGAAGTAATGGACAAGGCGCACTTAACAGCGGAAGACGTGAGATTCTTCTTGTTACACCAAGCCAACCTACGCATTGTGGATGCCATAAAATCTCACCTGGACCAACCGGAGGAAAAATTCCCTCACAACATCGAGAAGCGAGGCAACACCTCTTCGGCAAGCGTGCCGTTACTATTGGATGAGGTCAACAAACAGAACTTGATCAAAGAGGGTGACATACTGGTATTCAGCGCATTCGGAGCTGGTTTTTCTTCAGGAGCATGCCTGATTAGATGGTAAGAGAAAAAGACAAAAGAAAAAAGACAAAAATCTAAAAGATAAAGATATGATTTCAAGTAAGATTTGTGATTTAATCGGTATTCAATACCCTATTTTCCAAGGGGGTATGGCATGGATTTCAGATGCCAAATTGGCTAGTGCAGTATCAGAAGCGGGCGGATTAGGACTTATCTCCGCCATGAACGCCAATGCGGAATACGTCAGAGAGGAAATCCGCAAATGCAAGACAATGACGAAAAAACCTTTCGGTGTCAACATCATGTTGCAAAGCCCATTTGCGGAAGAGGTTGCGAAGGTGGTTATCGAAGAGAAAGTGGATGTCATCACAACAGGTGCGGGCAATCCATCTAAATACATGAAAGCTTGGTTGGAAGCTGGCATCAAAGTTGTGCCGGTCGTAGCATCCGCAGCATTCGCCATCCTGATGGAGAGAATCGGTGCGAGCGCAGTGGTAGCGGAAGGTTGCGAGTCTGGCGGTCACGTCGGCGAGCTCAACACAATGGCTTTGATCCCTCAGGTAGTAGACGCAGTGAAGATCCCTGTGTTGGCAGCCGGTGGTATCGGAGACGGTAGAGGAATGGCCGCCGCCTTCATGCTCGGCGCGGAGGGCGTACAGTGCGGTACTTGCTTCCTCGTGGCAGACGAGTGCTGCGTGAGCCAAACTTACAAGGATAAGATCATCTCCGCAAGCGACACCGCCACCATCGTGACGGGTAAGAGATTCGGTCACCCAGTTCGTTCCTTGAAGACTCCATTCTCCAAGAAATTCGCTGACATGGAGAAAGACAACACCATCACCGACGAGGAGATCATGGCATTCGGTGCTGGATCACTCAGAAAGGCAGTTGTTGACGGAGACGCAAAGGGCGGTTCCTTCATGGCTGGACAAATCGCAGGTCTCATCAAAGAGCAACGCCCTGCCAAGGCGATCATCGAATCGATGGTCAGCGAAGCGGAATCCTTATTAAACAAAGCTAACAACAGAATCAAATAAGCATGAGAAGAGTAGTCATCACAGGAATGGGCATCATTTCGCCCATCGGGAAAGACATCAAGACATTTTGGGAGAATCTGAAGAATGGAGTTTGCGGTATCGACTTCATCCAGAACATCGACACGACTGGCTTGGATGTGAAGATCGCTGGTGAGGTGAGAGATTTCCGTGCCGAGGACTTCGGTGTGGAGAAAGGCATGGCGCGCAAGGCTGACCGTTACTGTCAATTTGCCCTCGCCGCCGCACAGCAAGCGATGAACGACAGAGGTGATCTCGGATTGCCTAACGAGAGAGTCGGCGTTTACGTAGGCTCTGGTATCGGTGGTATGCAGACATTCCTCAACGAGAGCAAAAAAATGCTCGAAGAGGGTCCAGGACGCATCTCTCCCCTATTCATTCCAATGATGATTTCCAATATCGCGGCAGGTAACATCGCCATCGCACATCATGCGGAGGGTCCATGTCTGCCAGTCGTGACAGCCTGCGCAACCAGCACGCACGCAATCGGTGAGGCCTACAGGGCCATCAAATACGGATATGCGGACGCTATCATCGCCGGTGGTGCGGAAGCGACCATCAATCCTTTGGCAATCGGTGGATTCACCAACTGCAAGGCATTGTCCAAATCGAGCGATCCTAAACGCGCCTCCCTGCCATTCGACGCGGAGCGCAAGGGATTCGTCATCGGAGAGGGCGCCGGAATCGTCATCTTGGAGGAATATGAGCACGCGAAAGCGACGGGCGCTAAGATATACGGCGAGATCTGCGGCTACGGCAACACCTGCGACGCTTATCACTACACCGCACCGAAACCTGACGGCACATGCGCTTCCAGAGCAATCAAGATGGCGCTCGACGAGGCGAACTACAGCGAGAAGGACACGTTGTACGTCAACGCACACGGTACAGGCACCCACATGAACGACTCCTCGGAGACCCAAGCCCTCAAGCTGGCGTTAGGCGACAAGGAGGCTCGCAGGGCTCACATCAGTTCCTCAAAGTCCATGACCGGACATATGTTGGGCGCAGCAGGTGGCGTAGAGGTGATCGTATCCGCTTTGTCACTCCAAGAGGGCATTGTGACGCCTACCATCGGGCTCAACAACCCAGACCCTGAGTGCGACTTGAATTACACGCCAAACAAAGCCCAAAAAGCAGACTTGACCATCGCCATCTCCAACTCGTTGGGATTCGGTGGACACAACGCCTGCGTCGCAATAAGAAAATAAGTTCAAAAGAACGAACAACCTAAATCATAATTAGTATGTGTAAGAGGATGTCAGTCTACGGCATCCTCTTTTCATATATATACGACTTTTTTTGTCGAATTATTTTGCATTTTGATTTAATTTTCTTATCTTAACGAATCGGAAAAACATATATTTGGGTCGTAAAATAATTAAGCATATATACGCCATGAAACGCATAGTTTTATATATCAACATATTGCTCATCTATTTGCTATCCGCAAACACCACGCACGCCATGGTGTACAATGGGACACCCCATAAGATGACGCAACCCAACGGAGACACGGTGACCGTCTATCTGTATGGCTCGGAATTCTATATCGATGCCGAGAGCGTAGACCACTACACACTCACCACGGATGAAACCAGCGGAGAAATCTGCTACGCCATGCTCTCTAAGGACGGAAACGAATATGCCTCAACGGGTATCACCTACACCGGAGGAGAGACCCCTGAAGCCGTGAAAATGATCGTACAGGCGGACCTTCGCATCAGCAAGGAGAGCAAAGCGAAGAAAATCGCCCAAGCGAAAAGCAAATTGGGCAAACCGGCAAGCGACACGAGCGGACCTGTCCTACGTGCCGCCGTCGCACTTCCCGACACCGTGTATGGTCTTTGCATCCTCATAGACTTCCCCAGCACGAAATCAAACATAACGATCGACCAGGTGAATACATTCCTAAACGGTGACAACAACACTGTATTCGGGAACCAAAGCTCCATCAAGGAGTTCTTCCAATGGATCTCCCACGGGAAACTCACCTACATCAACTTCGTGCCGGACAATTACTATACGGCGGAAAAAGAGTTCAGCGACTACTCGCCGTCCGATGCGACAGACTACACCATCGACCAATTCTATCCTCAAATAGAGGCGGCCATCAACGATTGGGCAAAGAAACACCCCGACGAGCTTAAGCAACTGTCGGAAAACGAATACCAGGGCATCAAGGCGTTGAACGTACTATACGCCGGCACCTGCAAAAATAAATGGGCCACCGGCTTATGGCCTCACCAGAGCTACGTGAGCAACGTTAACCAAGTGAAGGTCACCAACTGGAGGAACAAAGGACGTAATGTGCACCACGGCTACCAAATCTCCGACATGGGCAACAAACTGACCATGGGTACCTTCGTGCACGAGAACGGACACCTCATCTGCGGATGGCCCGATTTCTACCAATATGAAGAACACGAACCCGCCAATAACGCATCAGTGTACAACATCGGCGACGCTTTCAGCATCAGCAGTGAAACCAACCCGCCCTTCCCGAACCCATGGGCACTGGACCAAATGGGCTGGTTGGATGACACTAAGACTGATATCACGAACATCAAGGATGGTAGGGTCATCACCCTACAAAAAGGCTGTGGATACGTCGCCGTCTACAAAGGAAAGGGCAATAACGCCGAGGAGAAGTTCTACCTGGAGATCAGGGACAGACATTACCTCCACAGCCGAGTGAACAAGGAGACGGGCATATTCATCTGGCACAGCTACGATAAGGGAGACAACTGCTACCCAGACAAAGAGGAACTGCTCGATTGCAGACCTGCGACTTACGAACATCCGTTCTGGAACAAAAACAATGGCCCGAAGATCTTCTACGACGAGTCTGATCCGAACGCCAAATGGAGAGACGGCGCGGAATCCGGCATATACATTTGGGACATCAGCGAAGGTGGCGAGACCATGACCTTCCGTTGCGGCAGGTACATAGAGAACCCTGAATTCACCACCCAAACGTTGTCAAAGGCCATCGCCTTCCAAGCGTTCCACGACAGCATCCAACTGCAAGGCGGTGATGCACCTTACAAACTGGAACTGTATGACGGCGAATTGCCGGAAGGGATGGAACTGACAAGCTCCGGCGTGCTCCAAGGCACACCGACCCAAGCGGGAGAAGTCACATTCACCGTAAAAGCGACCGACATCAACGGAAAGACCGCCTACCAAGAGTTCACACTCTCCGTATACGAGTCCTCGCCTTACGGAGGAACGCCTTACATTATCCCGGGGAATTTCCAACTGGAAAGATATGACCGAGGAGGGGCGGAGGTGGCCTTCCACACCACAAGAACGGTAGACACACGTAGAATCAAGAACGCCAGAGACGACAATGAGTTCTTCCCGATGTCTCAAATCACTACAGGCAACTATGCGATAGAGTTCGCGGCAGAGGGTGAATGGACGAAATACACCGTCAATGTGCTGAAGAGCGGATGGTACAACATGTCGATACAAAACGCGACGATATCAGACGCCACACTGTCCCTAATGATCGACCAAGAGGTCGTGGACACCATGGGCATACCAGGTCTTTACACGGAAGAATCAAGCTGGTTCTTCACCACGACCAAAGCCGTCAACAAAATCACATCGAAAGAGCTTCACCTCGACCAAGGCGTGCATAAGTTGCGGTTAGTCGGGAAGAATTTGCCGTCCACCCTGCAAATGGACAGCGTCCTTTTCGAACTGGTGAAAGCGGACAAGCCGACCTCCTTGGCGAATATTCCAAGCCGTAACATCACCATCTCGCAAGACGGAAAGGGAGAACTCCTCCTCTCCGGCGCGCAAGGTGACGAAACAATGTACGTATACACGCCTCAAGCTGAATTGTTGGAAGTCAGGAGACTCCTCAACGCTGAGAACAGATTCGGAGGCAACTACCGCAAAGGAATATACTTCATCCGCATAGTCGGCAACGAATTCACCCACACGGTTAAGGTGATAAAAGAATAAAGGTGG
Organism: Paludibacteraceae bacterium; assembly: GCA_017962085.1. GTDB lineage: Bacteria > Bacteroidota > Bacteroidia > Bacteroidales > Paludibacteraceae > UBA1181. Next base: position 26,224 of record JAGCWA010000042.1, on the reverse strand, counting down.
GCCCCCAAGGGAGCCCACCTTTCAAAGAACAACTATTTCTTACACAAACGATTACATACGTTCCGGCACCTCAATGCCCAACAAGGACATACCTGTCTTGACGACAGCGGCCACCTTCTTGGAGAGGAGGAGACGGAATTGAGCCAATTGCACGTCCTTCTCCTTCAAGATGGAGAAATCGTGATAGAAGGAATTATACTGTTTCACCAACTCATAGACATAGTTCGCGATGAGGGCTGGACTATATTCGGCACCAGCCTGCGCCACCACAGCCGGGAAGTTTGACAATGTCTGGATTAGGTTCGACTCCACCTCGGAGATGTCCAGATCCGCAGGCAAGGCATTCGGCAACGTGATGTTGGATTCCGCGGCCTTGCGCAGGACAGAGCATATACGAGCGTGCGTATATTGGATGAACGGGCCAGTATTACCATTGAAATCGATGGACTCCTTCGGATTAAAGAGCATGTTCTTGCGGGGATCCACCTTCAGGATGAAGTACTTCAGGGCTCCCAAGCCACAGATGCGGGCGATATCATCAATCTCCTCCTGCGTCATGCCATCCAATTTCCCCAACTCGCGGGAAACCTCCTTGGCGGAACTGATCATCTCATCCATCAAATCGTCGGCATCCACCACAGTGCCTTCCCTCGACTTCATCTTACCCTCCGGCAATTCCACCATGCCATAAGAGAAATGAACCAAATCCTTACCCCAAGAGAAGCCTAAGCGATCCAAGAGGATGGAAAGCACCTGGAAGTGGTAATTCTGCTCATTACCGACCACATATATCATCTTGCTGATATCATATTCATTGAATCGTTGCGTAGCCGTACCAATGTCCTGCGTCATATAGACAGACGTACCGTCGGAACGGAGCAGCAACTTCTCGTCCAACCCGTTTTGGGTCAAATCGGCCCACACGGAACCATCCGGACGGCGGTAGAAAGCGCCAGACTCAAGGCCTTCGTTCACCTTAGCCTTACCATCGAGGTAGGTTTGCGACTCATAATAGATCTTATCGAAGCCCACGCCAAGACGCTTGTACGTCTCGTCGAATCCAGCGTAGACCCATTCGTTCATCATGTTCCAGAGCTTACGCACCTCAGGGTCGCCGTCCTCCCACTTCTTCAGCATCGATTGAGCCTCAATCATCAGTGGAGCCTCACGTTTAGCGTCCTCCTCCGATTTGCCCTTCGCCATGAGGTCATTCACCTGAGCCTTATATTCCTTGTCGAACTTCACGTAGTAGTCGCCCACCAAGTGATCTCCCTTCTTGCCGGAAGATGCAGGCGTCTCTCCGTTGCCGAAGAGTTTCCAAGCCAGCATGGACTTACAGATATGGATACCACGGTCGTTCACGATGTTCGTCTTCACGACACGCAATCCGTTCGCCTCCAATATCTTGCACAAGCTATAGCCCAAGAGGTTATTGCGCACATGTCCGAGATGCAAAGGCTTGTTCGTGTTCGGGGAAGAGTACTCCACCATATAGAGGGGAGCGTCCGGCGTCACCGCCTTCGTTCCATACTTCTCGTCGGCGAGCATGGCATTCAGTTGCGCCACCCAATTGCTTTTCGAGATGGAGATGTTGAGGAAGCCCTTGATGACGTTATATTTCTCGACCGCGCCATCGATCTTCATCAGTTCATCACCGATTTCAGCCGCAGTCTCCTCCGGCTTCTTTTTAGACATCTTCACAAAAGGGAAAACGACGAGGGTCAAATCGCCCTCGAAATCCTTACGCGTGGCCTGCAGTTGGATCAGTTTGTCGTCAACGGTTTGTCCATAGAGCGTCTCAACCGCTTTTTTCACAGACTGGAACAAAGACTTATCTAAACTCATTTCTTAAAATCGATATGGGAACGCCAAAAGTTCCCGATTAGAACAAATAGTGCGGACACATCAGGCATCCCCGAGCGGGAGGAGACGGGTTCCGCAAAAACTTGCGCGAAAATACATAAAAATCTCCGATTTTGGTCAGGGAAGCGCAAGAAAACAAAAAAGGCGACCTTTTTTCGGGTCGCCTTTTGTCCGTTTGTTTAAAACAATCAATTGAGAGCCTTGTTCAACTCTGCACCTGCCTTAAACTTAGCAACTTTCTTAGCTGCGATCTTAATCTTCTTACCTGTAGCTGGGTTAACACCCTCACGTGCAGGATTCTCCTTAACTGAGAAAGAACCGAAACCGATGAGAGCTACTTTGTCCTTAGCCTTCAAAGCTGCAGTTACCACTTCTGAATAAGCATCAACAGCCTTCTTGCTGTCTGCAATAGTCAAACCGCTCTTCTCAGCGATTGCCTTAATAAATTCTGATTTGTTCATAACAAAATGTAATTAAAATATATAAGAATTATCGTAATATCACATCAAAAAAAATCACCATCACATCATCAGAGTTCTGCTCCAAATCCTCGTTTATGTCTTTCTTTAAGCGTAATCGCAACAAAGATAATCCCGAATATTAATTTTGCAAAAAAAAATGGCGGAAAAATGCTATGAAAACTAAAAAAGAATATCATTATTTCGAAAAAAGAGACAATTTTATGTTCGTCAACATAATATGCGGGGATTTTGATTATTTTTGTAGCGTCAATGGATGATGGATTCATGAACATTCACCATTCAGGCAAATGGATACCAAACAATGGGTCAGGGAATCAACATCCAAGACCCGACTAAAAGATTCAGTATGGGAGCAGCGTTCAATAAAAACGGATCGAGCATTGCAATACATTTGATCATTATCAATGTCCTATTGTGGGTGGCAGGCCAACTATTACCCAAGATAGACATAGACATATACGATCGATTCGGGTTGCACTATTGGTTGGGGACGGACTTCAAGCCTTACCAATTCGTGACCTACATGTTCCTGCATGATCCAAGCTCCATCATACACCTACTTTGCAACATGTTCAACCTATATATGTTCGGTCCGATCATCGAGCGCACATTAGGGAGGAATAAGTTCCTCATCTACTATTTCGTGACAGGTGTCGGAGCGGGCATCGTGCAACAACTGGCTTGGGCATACGACCTCAACCCACTCACCGCGGAGATAAACAGAATCGTAGAGAATGGAATGACCATTCCTATAGACAGAGGGGACGGCGTCCTGCTTCGGACGATCGGAGAGGTGACGAACTTCGCCAACGATGTCTACAACTCACGTCTGACAGTGGGTGCTTCAGGCGCTGTGTTCGGACTACTCCTCGCATTCGGCATGTTCTATCCGAACCAGCCTCTCTACATCATGTTCATCCCTATTCCTATAAAAGCGAAGTACTTGGTCGCCGGCTACGCCATCCTTGAGCTGATCTTCGGTGTCAATAGCTTCAGTTTCGACAATGTGGCACACTTCGCGCATTTGGGAGGACTATTGTTCGGACTGATTCTCATCCTTTATTGGAAGAGGAAGAAGAATACGGGAAGGATAGGATAAATGGTTTTCGAGACAATTCATTGAACCCTTCAACAGAGATTCATCATGAAAGGAGAAATCAAAGAGGAACTAATCGAGTCGTTCAAGCATGGAACCACCCTGACGAAGCTCATCTACATCAACTTGGGCGTCTTCTTGGTGGTCAACCTTGTCATTGCGGTTCTCTCCCTGTTCAACATGGATGCGCAATGGCTCGACAAACTCATGCTTCCCGCGCACGTCGGCACATTGCTCTACCAGCCATGGTCCATCATCACCTACATGTTCCTGCACACGGATTTCGTCCATATCCTTTGCAACATCCTGATGCTCTACTGGTTCGGCAAACTTTTCCTGCAACACTGCACCCAACATGACCTGGTGGGGGTATACATCTTAGGAGGAATCGCAGGAGGGGCGACCTATATCGTCGCCTATAACCTATTCCCCCGTTTCGAGACCCAAATATTGTTCTCCCAGCTATTAGGGGCATCCGCAGCGGTCATGGCGATCACCATAGCGACCGCCGTATTCGCACCCAACCAGACCGTCCGCCTCTTCTTTTTCGGGGATGTGAAAATCAAATGGATCGCCCTCGTCAGCGTGGCGATCAGCATATTGCAGATCAAGGCGGAAAACGCGGGAGGCGAACTATCCCACATCGGTGGGGCCGTCGCCGGCTACATCTTCGCCGTCAAATACAAGAAAGGAGTGAACATCACCTCCTGGATCAACGATATCCTCCACCGCACCGTGAACCTACTCAAGGGGGCAGGGAGAAAGCCCAAGATGAGGGTCTCCTACACCAAGGAGAGCGACCAAGAGTACAACTACAGGAAGAAACAGGAGGACGAGGAGATAGACAAAATACTCGACAAGATAAAAAGCAGCGGATACGAATCACTAAACGACGATGAAAAAGGAAAGCTCTTCGGGAAAAAAAGGTAAGGAACTGGGATTCATACGATTCACGGTCTATTCCTGCGCGGTCCTATTCAATGGGATCGTGGCCTTGTGCATGCTGATCGGTAAGACAGCCTGCTTCATCGACCCCGCCGAGCATATTCTCCCCTCCTACTTGGGATTGGCCTTTCCGTACCTGCTCTTAGCCAACATGGCCTTCCTCCTCTTTTGGATAGCCAGGAAGAAAATCTACTTCCTCATCCCGATCATCGCCTTCGCCGTATGCTACAGCGAGACACGCAGGACATTCTCCATCGGACATGACCACAAGGCGCCGGGCGACACGCTTTCCGTCACCAGCTACAACGTTCAGATGTTCCAATTCTTCGCCCCGAAGGAGAAGAACCAAACGCTGGAATACATACTGAACTGTGGATCCGACATCGTATGCATCCAGGAGTTCGGACACAGTACCCGAAAAGGATACCTCTCACAGAAGGAAATCACGGACACGCTATCCACCCTATATCCATACTGCGCCGTCTACGAAAACCAACTGTCATGGAACGCTCAAATCGGAGTCGCCATCCTCTCCAAATACCCTGTCGTGAACAAAGGCTACATCAATTACGAATCGAAGCATAACAGCGCCATCTATGCGGATATACTCTTCAAGGGAGACACCATACGGGTATTTGACTGCCACTTCGAGAGCAACAAACTGACGGAAGAGGAGAAAGCCACCCTGCGGAAAATCAAGGCGGTTTCCAAAGACGACGCAAACAGCGTGGTGAATTCCGTCTCCACAAAAATGAGCACCTCATATAAGGTCAGGGCTAAACAAGCGAAGGTGATCAAAGAACTCATCCAAAAGACCAAGTATCCTATCATCCTATGTGGAGATTTCAACGACGTGCCAGTATCATACACCTACTATACAGTAAAGGGAGACAGGCTCGTCGACTCCTTCGAGGAGTGCGGATCCGGCTATGGATATACCTATAACGGCAAGCTATTCCACTTCCGCATCGACCAAATCATGCACAGCAAAGAGGGGAAAGCCCTCCAATTCCAAATCGGGAAGGATAAATACTCCGACCATTACCCCATCTCATGCAAAATCGTCTTCTGATTCTCCTGATCGCCTTATTGGGCTCATTCTCTCTTCTCCACGCCCAATCGGAGAAGGATAGCACCCAAGAGACCGAGCTGGAAATCGTCGATGTCATCGGGCAGAAGAAAGCGCGCCCATCCGACTTCTCAGGCGCATCCTCATTCAGCGTGAGCGACACATCCATCGAGATGCAAAGGCATAAGTCCATCGCGGATTTCCTCGCCCAGCACACCCCCTACCCCGTAAGGCAAAACGGAAACGGAATGATGACGACCCTTTCCCTACGGGGCACATCCGCCTCCCATACGCAAGTGATCTGGAACGAAATAAACATCAGTCCGCTCACCATGGGGCAAACAGATTACAGCATACTGCCCATCTACTTCTTCGACAAGATAGACGTCTACCCGGGAGGAGAGAGCGCGATATTCGGTGGAGGAACCATCGGAGGAGCCGTCACACTCAGTTCGGATGCGGACAAACCAACCCCCGCCAAGTTCACCTTAGAGACCGGCATAGGCTCCTTCGGGAAGAAAAGCGCCGGCTTCAAATCGCACATCGGCAACAAGAAGGTCAGGAACAAGACCGCCCTATTCATCAACCAATGCGACAACGACTTCACCTTCACCTACAGAGGCGAGGAGATGAGACAGAAGAACGCCAGCTACTTCAACTACGGTATACTCAACGAGACAGATGCGCACATCAACCGATGGAACACATTGGGAGGAGACGTGTGGTTCACGAAATACGACCGTGACATACAACCCATGATGCAGAACAATGACGATCCTTCCAAATACGAGGATATATCCGACCAAAGCGCCAAGGTGGTCCTGCGCCACGAATTCGACAAGAAGGCTTGGCACCTACGCAACAAAATGGCTTGGATCAACGACAGGGAGAAGTATCAAGGGGATCTGATCGCCACCCACGATTTCTCCGTCCTCAGCAACCTTCGCCATAAAATCTACGGCACCCGATTCCACACGCCTCCGCTTATCGAAATAGGAGGAGACATCCACTACATCCACCCCGAAGTATACGCCTACAAGGAGGGAACGGAAGAGTGGAGAGGCTCCATCTTCCTCCTCTCGCAGATCAGACCAACCAAACGGCTCACCCTACGAGGCAATGTGCGGAAAGAATTCGTGACGGACATGACCATACCTCTCTCCTTCTCGTTCGGTGCGGAGACACCCACCGTCATCGGGAAGCACGTACGATGGACGTTAGGAGGCAATCTGGCGAGAAATACCAAGACACCTACCCTGAACGACCGCTATTGGGGAGAGATGGGCAACAAAGACCTTGAAGCGGAGACCGCCTTCAACCTGGAATTCAAAAGCGAAGCGAAAGCCACCTTCCAACGATACAACATAGTCATAGCGACCACACTCTATAGGAACGATGTAGACAATTGGATCATGTGGATGCCCCGGGGTATCATCTGGAAGCCCATCAACGTGGACAAAGTGTTGGCGAGAGGCGTCGAATGGGGCGTGTCGCAAGAATTCCCCATCGCCAAAACCTCGCATACCCTCAAATGTCTCTTCAACCATAGCTTCACAGAGATACAAAAAGGGTTCGCGAACATGCGTCCTTTCATTGGACATCAGATGCCCCTCCTGCCCCGAAACACGTTCGCCGGCACCTGGACAGCCCGATTCAAGCACGCAGACATATCGCTGAGCGGCCATTATACAGGAGAGCGGACCTCATCAGACATATTCGACATTTTAGAGGGGTACTTCCTGCTCGACCTCGCCGCGGAATACAACATCGTCATCCATTCCAAGAGAGAGCGGAAACACACCCACACGCTCACCCCCAGCGCGCAAATCAACAATCTTCTCGACAAAGATTACCAAAACATTCCTTTCAGGGGAATGCCAGGCAGGAACGTATCCTTCAATATAAAATGGGACTTCTAAACACACCTTAGGAGGAATGACCTCAGGCTGAAACATTCACCCAATACTGAAAATTAATGTCATTTCGCTTAAATATATTTTCCCTCTCCGATTTAAGATTATATCTTTGCGATATTAGGTAAACTAATTATGTGGCACTAAAAGAAATATCATAACAACATGAAAAAACACATTATACTTACACTATTGTTCTTCACCTCCCTATTCATTTGGGCGGAAAGCACAATTATCTTTCACTTCAGCGAGAGAGAGAAGAGCCTCTCCATCTCGCAAGTCGACACCATACGTTTCAAAAATGGTGAGATTCTGATAGAGACACATGAGGGTGCGGAAAATTATGATTTGGGGAAAGTCGACAGCGTCACCTTCGGCATGAGCAAAGGCGACACGGTGTTCATCACCTACAATGGGAACTCCGTCACCGTCGACAACCCATTCGACAACGTCAGCGTACATGCGGACGACGCGGAGGTGACGGTCATCTCCGAAGAGGGCAAGAAGGGCATCGTCTACTACCTCTCCGGTTCGTCAACCAACGGTTCGTTCAACTTCACGCCGGACAAGGGCTACACCTTGGTAATGGATAACCTATCGCTCACCTGCGAGACCTCTCCTATCGTCCTGAACAAGGGCTTGGACGACGAATCGTATGCGGCGACCATATACCTCAAAGGCAAATCAAGCCTCACAGACAGTGAGAACAACAACCTAAAATCGACCCTCTACTCTAAATCCAAGCTTAAATTCAACGACTTGGACAACGGACAATTGATCATCAAGGGTCAAAAACAACATGCCATCAACTCCTCCAAGCGCGTAGAAATCTATAGCGGAGAGGTGAAGATCAACGGATCGAAGGGTGATGGAATCAATGCGGACGGTCTGGAGATGTACGGAGGTTCCCTCTCGATATCAGAGACCGCCAGCGATGGTGTGGATTGCAGCGAGCTCATCCACATCGAAGGCGGAACATTAGACCTCAACGTCGCTGCGGACGACTCCAAAGGATTGAAGTGTGACAGTGTCATAGAAATCACAGGAGGAAAGGTGAACGCGGAAGTGTCGGGCAAGGGTTCCAAGGCGGTAAAAGCGAAAGGAAAGGTAACCGTTTCAGGAGGAGAACTGATTGCGGAGCTCAGTGCGAAAGAGCCTTTTGCCGGCACGAACAATGATTACGGATACAACGCGGCCATCGCCTGCGACGGAGATATTGAGATCGCCCAGGAGGGAAAAGTGAAAGTCACTGGAGCCGGTATCGCAGCCAAGGGATTCAATGCGGACGCCAACGTGATCTTCAATGGTGGAGAGACCTCCATCAACCTGACAGGAAAGCAATACAACGAGACCGCCAATAGAGACACGGTATCTTGCACAGGTATCAAGTGCGACGGCAAGTTCACCTTGACCGACGGAAAAGTGGAAATCAACATAGGTTCGGACGCTTACCTCTGCAAGGGTATCAAAGCGGACGGAGACATGGAGATATCTGGCGGTGACCTGACCATCAAGATAGAAGGCGGATACTACATCACCGGTCAATCCCAATCCGGCGGTGGCGGTGGCATGTGGGGCATGGGCGGTGGTGCCAAGACGACCTACAGCTACGCCTCATCAAAAATCATCAAAGCGGGCAAAGACTTCACCATGACAGGCGGTTCGGCCAACTTGACCGCCACATTGGGTAAAGGACTCATGTGCGACGGAAGCATCACCATTGGAGAGAAAAACGGTGATGACAATAACCTGAAGCTCATCATCAACGCTGGTAGCCAAAAGAACGAGACCCACACCCACGACGGAGGATCCATCGAGGGAGTCCGCACCAAGGCGCATGGTTCTCCAAAGGGTATCAAAGCGGATAAAAACATCACCATCAATAGCGGATGCATCGACATCTACGCTTACGACACAGGTATCCTCGCAGAGGAAATCCTCACCATCAACAGCGGAAACATCGAGGTGGACGCACCATACGACCAAGGCGTATTCGGCAAGAAGGAGTTGAACATCCTCGGTGGAAGTGTATCCGTGCTATCTTCCTACGAAGCATTTTCCGGCGCCTCCATCACCCTTGACGGAGACAGCCGCACCTACGTAATCGCTTCGGACGACGCATGGAACGCCACCAACGGTCAAGAGAAATCCGACAACGTACATATTTACCTCAAGGGCGGAATCCACTACGCACAAGCGGAAGGTGACGGTCTGGACTCTAACGGAGACATGATTATCTCAGGCGGTATCACCGTAGTGGCGCAAAGGCACTCCCTGAACTCTCCTTTGGATGCGGAGGGAATCACCCACAAGGGCGGCTTCGTCTTAGCGGTCGGCGGAAACGGAATGTTCAACGAGTCTATTCCAGTCGCATCGGAAGGCCACATCTACAACAGCAGCTTCACACTGAAAGCGGGACAATATATCCTTGTGGCAAACAACTCAGGCAACGTCATCGCGGCGCTGAAGATGCCACTCGACCCATACAACGCGAACAACGGTAATGGAGCCATCTGCGCCTACAACGCCAACATAAGGAACTACAACTTCTATGTGGGCAATAACTTCAACGGAGAGCTGAACTATTTCGACAAATTCGGCTTCTATGATCCGGAGCAGAACTTCAACATCAACCAATTCCAAAGGTTAGACGTCAAGACAGAAACCGGCAATGGTAGCGCATTCGGCGGCGGTGGCCAATGGGGCGGCGGCCAATGGGGCGGCGGTGGCAGCCAATGGGGCGGCTGGTAATCCACCACGCCATCCGGAAACAGATAAAGACATTCACCCTTTGCGACGTACAATCATCATCATCGCAAAGGGTGATTCTTTTTCAGCACCCTCACTTCGAAAGAATCCACCGGTTATCCAAAAGATGGATATGCCACACAAAAACACGGGGAATAATATTGGATGAAAAAATTGGGAATCTAATTGTATTCATTAATTTTGCAATACTAAAAAACACAAAAAAATGAGAAATAGTAAGTTAATCAAACAATTCGGATTATTTGTTATCGCCTCCCTATTCGCCATCAACTTCAACAGTTGTAAAGACGACGAGAAGGATAACACGGAGAGCAATAGCTCATCAACCAACTACACCTGCATCATCCTAAACCAAGGAAACTACAGTGAAGCGAACGGAAGCATCAGCACCATCGACGAGAAAGGGAACATCACCAACCAAATGTACAAATACGTCAACGCCTACTCCCTCGCCTCCATCATCGAGTCAGGACTCATCGACAGAGGAAAACTCATCCTCATCTGCAACAATGAAGACAAAATCGAGGTGTTAAACATAAATGATTTCAAGACATTGTTCACCATCAAGGGCATCGTCACCCCAAGGTATGGAACCATCGCGGACGGATCGCTCTTCGTGACCTCCGTACCAGACTGGAACAAGCAAGAGGGTTACGTCTATAAGATAAACATGTCGGCAGCGAAAATCGACACATTCATCAAACTGGATGGACAACCAGAAGGAATCATCACTCAGAACGGCAAAGTCGTTGTGGGAGAAGGCAGCAAAGTGAAGGTCATCAATCCGACCACTTTGGCCATCGAAAAAGTTGTGAAAGGTCCTGGCGCCCTCAGCGCAAAACACTTCATCAAGGACAACAACAATAACGTTTGGGCATCCTTCGTAGGATATGACGCATCCTACAACGCCACAGGCGGTATCTCCCAACTGAATTTCAGCAAAGACTCCATCGACAACTACACACAGTTGAGCAACTTCGCGGGTGAGGGTCACCTGAGCACCAACCCAGACAAGACGGAGATCCTCTACCGTACCATTGTAGGCGCTTACACGCCAAACGAGAAGAGTGGCATCAGTAGCTACAACATCGCCTCAAAAAGCGAGAAAGAGATTATTTCGGGCGATGGATTCTACGGATTCAATGTTGACCCGAAAAACGGAGACATCTACACCGCCAACATCAACGGCTGGATCACCAACAGCACCCTGCTCATCTATGATGCGCAAGGAAACGCGAAGAGCACAGACCAGACCGTCGGAGTGGGCGCCTGCCGATTCCTCTTCCAATAAAAATTTTTGGACATAACACAAAAAGAGTGTGGTACTTCCGCACTCTTTTTTTGTATCCACCCTACCCTTCAACCTTTCCAACGAACACGGCTCTTCCCTTTATGACCAATAAATAGTAAATCGGAAATAGTCAAATAGGAAATATCGTATTCTGTCCAACGCTGGAAAGCGGACTGCCGTACCCAACGAAATATATTATTGAGCCTCCAATCTACTTGTAAACCAAAAATAACTAAATTCGCGCCAGAATCAGAAAAGGCGTATCGAAGTGGAGAGCAAAAAAGGACAAGCAACCGGATGGATTGAAGTTTACGGCGCAAGGGTACACAACCTGAAAAACATCGACGTGAGCATCCCCCGGGACAAACTGACAGTGATAACAGGACTGAGCGGAAGCGGGAAGTCCTCGTTGGCGTTCGACACCATCTATGCGGAGGGACAGCGGCGCTACATCGAGACCTTCTCCTCCTATGCGAGGAACTTCCTCGGCAACATCGAACGCCCTGACGTGGACAAGATCACCGGACTCAGCCCCGTCATCTCCATCGAGCAGAAGACAACCAACAAGAACCCACGCTCCACTGTGGGCACAACCACCGAAATATACGATTTTCTCCGTCTCCTCTTCGCAAGGGCAGGCATAGCCTACTCCTACGTGACAGGAGAGAAGATGGTGAAGCATACCGAAGAGCAGATCCTCGACCTTATCCACACGGAATACAAGGACGAGGCCGTACTGATCCTCGCCCCGCTCATCAACTCCCGAAAAGGACACTACAAAGAGCTGTTCGAGCAGACCCGCAAGAAGGGTTACCTGAACGTGCGGGTGGACGGCGAGATGAGGGAGATCACCCACGGCATGAAGCTGGACCGCTACAAGAACCACACCATCGAGGTGGTTATCGACAAGCTGGTCATCACCGACAAGAACGAGAAACGCATCAAAGATTCGGTGCGAATCGCCATGAAGCAAGGGAACGGAACACTCATCGTGGTGAAGAAAAGCGACGGCAGCAGCCGCCACTTCAGTCGACACCTCATGTGTCCCACCTCGGGCATATCCTATGCGGAACCCGCCCCGCACAACTTCTCGTTCAACTCGCCCCACGGAGCCTGCGACAAGTGCAAGGGTCTGGGATACGTCAATGAAATAGACCTGGACAAAATCATACCCGACAAACGGCAAAGCATCTACAACGGAGGTATATCCCCGTTAGGAAAATATAAAAAATCACTCTTCTTCTGGATGTTGGAGGCCATCGCCGAGAAGTACGAATTCTCCCTGAAGGACCCGATAGAGACCATACCGGAAGAGGCGCTGAACGCTATCCTCAACGGAACGGACGAGCGCATCTGCGTGAAGAACAGTTCGTTGGGCGAGTCGCACTGCACCTACAGCTTCGAGGGTGTCATCCGCTACATCGAGATGCAACGGGAGGGCGACACCTCCGCCACCTCACAGAAATGGGCGGAGCAATTCAGCAAGACGATCGTCTGCCCGGAGTGCGGTGGCAGCCGAATCAACCAAGAGGCGAGAAATTACAAGATCGCAGGGAAAAGCATCGACCAACTCGCCAACATGGACATCGCCGAGCTACAAGAGTGGACCCAAAACGTGGGCGAGGAGCTGGAAGAGAAACAACGCACCATCGCCACGGAGATCCTCAAGGAGATCCAGACGAGGCTACAGTTCCTCATCGACGTCGGGCTGGACTACCTCTCCCTCAACCGCGCCACCGCCACCCTATCAGGCGGTGAGAGCCAACGCATCAGGCTGGCGACCCAAATCGGTTCGCAACTCGTCAACGTGCTCTACATCCTCGACGAGCCCAGCATCGGACTCCACCAGCGGGACAACACACGCCTCATCAACTCCCTGAAACGGTTGCGCGACATCGGCAACTCCATCATCGTCGTGGAGCATGACAAAGACATGATGTTGGAGTCAGACTATATCGTGGACATGGGACCTTTAGCGGGCCGCAAGGGTGGAAACGTCGTCTTCGAAGGCACCCCGAAGGAGATGCTGAAAACCAACACCATGACGGCCGAGTACCTCAACGGCAAACGCAGGATAGAGGTGAGGCCGGAAAAGCGGGAGGGAACAGGCAAGAGCATCCGTCTTTACGGAGCGAGAGGAAACAACCTGAAGAACGTGGATGTGGAGATACCATTGGGCAAGTTGGTCTGCGTATCAGGCGTGTCGGGCAGCGGCAAATCCTCGCTCATCAACGACACACTCCAGCCCATCCTCAGCCAGCACTTCTACAACTCCCTGCAAGACCCATTGCCATACGACAGGATCGAGGGATTGGAGAACATAGACAAGGTCATCAACGTGGACCAGACCCCTATCGGACGCACGCCAAGGTCCAACCCGGCCACCTACACCGGACTGTTCGGAGAGATACGAGAGCTCTTCGTGACCCTGCCGGAGTCGAAGATCAGGGGATACAAGCCAGGGCGCTTCTCCTTCAACGTGAAGGGAGGAAGGTGCGAAACCTGCGGAGGAAACGGATTCAGGACCATCGAGATGAACTTCCTGCCCGACGTGCTCGTGCCATGCGAGACCTGCCAAGGCAAGCGGTACAACAGAGAGACGTTGGAGGTACGTTTCAAGGGAAAATCCATCGCGGACGTACTGGACATGACCATCAACATGGCCGTCGAATTCTTCGAAAACATACCATCCATCTACCATAAAGTCAAGACGTTACAGGAGATCGGATTAGGATATATCCGCTTAGGACAACCCTCCACCACACTCTCAGGCGGTGAGAGCCAGCGCATCAAGCTCGCCACCGAGTTGATGAGGAAGGAGACCGGCAGCACGCTTTACATCCTCGACGAGCCTACAACAGGACTCCACTTCGAGGATATAAGGATATTGTTGGATGTGATGAACAAACTGGTGGACAGAGGCAATTCCATCATCGTCATCGAGCACAACATGGACATCATCAAGTCGGCGGACTACGTCATCGACATGGGACCAGAAGGCGGACGAGGCGGTGGGGAGATCATGGCCACCGGCACGCCTGAGGAGGTAGCACAGAACCCGAAAAGCGCGACGGGCCTCTATTTAAGCAAAGAATTGCAGGCTTAATCGCAAATTATTCATTCATAATAAGTTATAAAATTAAATTGATAAATATTCATTCCCATTGTTGAAAACGTGTTAATCCTTTTTAACCACCGAGGGGAGCAAACGAAAGAGGGTATGAAAAAAAATATTTATATTCGCGTAGAACAAAAGTAGGAGTTCGTATGGGAAAGATCATAGCAATCGCAAATCAGAAAGGTGGCGTAGGTAAAACCACGACAGCCGTCAACTTAGCAGCATCGTTAGCGGTGTTGGAGAAGAAAGTGTTGATTGTGGACGCGGATCCGCAAGCCAATGCCTCTTCGGGTTTGGGACTTGACGTCCGCAAGTTGAAGAAGACCGTGTACGAATGCATCTCGGGGGAAATAGACCCGCACGAGGCGATTTACGACACGGAGCTTGAGAACTTGAAGATCATTCCGTCCCACGTGGATTTGGTCGGTGCCGAGGTCGAGATGATCAACCTCGAGGACCGCGAGAAATACATGAAGGCGATGTTGGAGAAGTTGAGGAACGACTACGACTTCATCTTCATCGACTGCTGTCCGTCCTTGGGACTGATCACGATCAACTCCCTGACAGCGGCAGACTCCATCATCATACCAGTGCAGTGCGAATATTTCGCTTTGGAAGGAATCGCCAAGTTGCTCGCCACCATCAAATTGGTAAAAAGCAAACTGAACCCAGGCCTGGAGATCGAGGGCTTCCTGCTGACGATGTACGACGCCCGCACCGCGCTCAACAGAATGGTGGTGGACGATGTGCGTAAGAACTTCAAGGACATGGTCTTCGACACGATCATACAAAGGAACGTCCGTTTGGGCGAGGCACCAAGCTACGGAAAGCCGGTCATCACCTACGATGCGGACTCCAGGGGTGCGGTCAATTACATGAGTCTGGCTAACGAATTGTTAGTAAGATGTTCAAAAGATGTTAAAGTAGAAGCATAAGACATAAAGAGATGGCTAAGAAATTCGGAGGTTTGAACCTAAGCAGGGGAATCAATTCGATGATTCCGACTGACGACGACGAGAAGCAGAGCGTCGCTGGCGCATCGTCCATCAACGATGTGAAAATATCAGAGATTGAGGCTAATCCGGACCAGCCACGACGTGTCTTCGACGAGGAAGCGCTCAACGAGTTGGCGGATTCCATCAAGCAGATCGGTGTGGTACAACCCATCACCCTGCGCAAGCTGGCGGACGGGAAATACCAGATTGTGGCGGGAGAGCGCCGTTATAGGGCGTCCCAAATCGCCGGATTGGAAAGCATCCCAGCCTACATCAGGGAGGTGAACGAGTCACAGCAGATGGAGATGGCCCTCATCGAAAACATCCAGCGAGAGGACCTGAACGCTATCGAAGAAGCCCTTGCCTATCAGAACCTGATGGACAAATGCGACTACACGCAAGACCAACTGAGCGAACGTGTGGGCAAGAAACGCGCCACGGTCGCCAATTACCTCAGACTACTCAGACTCCCTGCCGAAATACAGATGGCGGTGAAGGACAAGAAAATAGACATGGGTCACGCCCGCGCGCTAATGGCCATCGAGGATCCAGTCGCCCAACTGAGCGTATATAACCAAATCATCTCCGAAGGATTGTCTGTCCGCAAGGTGGAGGAATTGGCGAAGAGCATCAAGGAGGGAAAAACAGCAAGTCCGGAGAAGAAAGAGTCGCCAAAGAAGGACCTTCCAGAAGATTACGCTGCCCTGAAGGATAGACTGAACGGTTTGTTCAACACCCCTGTCAGCATGACCTGCGACAAAAAGGGGAAGGGAAAGATCACGATACAATTCAACAGCGACGACGACCTGCTGAAAATCATGAACATATTTGATTCCATTAAGAACTAGAGATAGACTGAACGGTTGAAAAAGATTGTCACCATATTTGTTTCGCTATTCGCAATGTTCTCCATGGCAATATCCTCCTATGGAGAGGAGAGAGCGGACTCTATCGTTTCCGCAACCATCCAAGGAGACACCATCGTGACTGCAACGGCTGACACAACCGTCATAGAGTCGTTGCCACAAGAAACGGAAGAACCCAATCAAACAGCGGAGGTGGTCAAGACCCCTAAAAAGGCGAAGAAGGCCAAGGCTGCGGAAAGCGCATTCACACCAGACCCAAGACGAGCCACGTGGTACTCCATCGTCTGCCCAGGCTTAGGTCAGATCTACAACCGTAGTTACTGGAAACTCCCTATCATCTATGGGGGCGTACTGACATGCACCTACCTGATAACATGGAACGGACGCATGTACAACGATTACAGAAACGCTTACCACGACATCATAGACAGCGACCCCAACACGAAAAGCTACATGAGTTTGTTCCCTTCTTATGACGGCTCCCAGTCATGGTTGCCCAACACATTAAGGAACAAGATGAACAGCTATCGACGCACAAGGGACATGAGCGTATTCGCCGTGGTAATGCTCTACATGGTGAGCGCAGTGGACGCGTTTGTGGACGCGCACCTCTACGACTTCACTGTTTCAGACGACTTATCGCTCCGTGTGGAGCCAATCATAAACAGTTACGGTACGGACTACATGAACAAGAGCAGGTCATTCGGGTTCCGCTGTAACTTCACTTTTTAAGGAAAAGAAATAATGTTAAAGCATTTATGGACAATCATTGCGTTGGTCGTGGCAAGCGCCAATGTAATGGCACAAGACGAAGAGAACGAAGCCGAGGCGAGTGAAAGTGAGACCATCGCCCAAGAAGAGGAAATCGAGGAACAGGAAGAGCAAGCGGACTTGGCCTTCATCGACTCGGTGGAGTCAGCGAACGCAAAAGGGGATACGATCAAGGTGTTCAACGACCTCCCGGTAGGTTTCGACAATAAGATGGACAGTCTGTTGAACGAGTACTACAAATCCGTCATCGTGACGCCTAAAAGGCGTAAATGCGTGTCGGACAGCATAGGAGTGGGTTGCAGCGACGAGGTCTACATCGCCAGACTGCAGAAGATTCCAGCCATCATGGAGCTCGCCTATAACCCTATCGTAAAGAAACACATCGAACTATACGTGCTGAAACGCCGCAAGCAGGTGGAGAACATGCTGGGCATCGGCGAATACTACTTCCCGATCTTCGAACAGGAGCTGGAGGCAGCCAAGCTTCCTCTCGAGCTGAAATACTTGCCGGTCATCGAGTCGGCGCTCAACCCGCTGGCATTCTCCCGCGCGGGCGCTTCCGGTCTCTGGCAATTCATGTACGGAACAGGCAAATTGTACGGATTGGAGGGCAATAGCTTGGTGGACGAGAGACGTGACCCTATCAAGGCCACTCATGCGGCAGTACGCTTCCTCGGAGACCTCTACAAAATCTATGGAGATTGGTCGCTCGTAATCGCCGCCTACAACTGCGGTCCGGGCAACGTGAACAAAGCCATCAAACGGGCGAACGGCAAGAAAGACTATTGGGCCATCTACCCTTACCTGCCATTGGAGACCAGAGGATACGTGCCGGCCTTCATCGCCGCCACCTACGCCATGACCTACTACAAGGAGCACAACATCTGTCCGGCGAAGATGCAGATGCCGGTGCTGTGCGACACGATCAGGCTGAGCGAAAGGGTTCACTTGGGACAAATAGCGGAGGTGATGAAGATAGACATCAAACTTCTTCGAAGCCTCAACCCGCAATACAGAAAGGACATCATCCCTGGTAACGGAGAGGTATACACGCTGTGCCTCCCGCAGAAAAGCATAAGCAGCTTCATCGACCAGAAGGACTCCATCATCGCCTACAAAGCAGACTCGTTCGCCTTGAACAGAGCGGTGGTGCTCCCCGCAAAGGCAGACCCTTACTACAGAGGCATGAGGGGCGGAGCCATCGGCAAGGGTGTCTACGTCGTGAAGAAGGGTGACTCCCTCTCCTCCATCGCAAAACGCAGAAAGGTTTCCGTCGCTAAGTTGAAGCAGTGGAACAATCTGAAGTCCGACAGAATACGCGCAGGCCAGAGGCTGAGGATAAGATGATGTGAGTTAAGAGCAGCCAAAATAGTAAATTGTAAATAGCTAAATAGTAAATATTTACATGCATTCTATACGACAAATAAAATTTCCACAAATGTAGTCACATCAATTTTTCTCGTTGTTTCCCTTGCATTTCAAAAATTAAACGTTTACATTTGCGGTGTAAAATTTGCAGATATGGCAAACAAGGTTAACATGAACATAGCTAACAGCCTTTATTGGTGGCGCCCGACTCTCTTTCAATCCCGGAGGTGAGCGAGTGCTTGTGTGTATATCTAAACAATATAGAAGCCCGTTGGAAATCTCCAACGGGCTTTCTTTTTTTAGCATTCCAACAAGAAAAAACAAATAAAAAATAATACAGTAAAAATGAAGAGATTTAGTTATTCCATTCAAAGCAAGAAGATACTTGCAGACATGTACACTCCAGTCAGTGTATACATGCGCCTACGCGACATGTACAGTTGCAGTGCGCTCATGGAGAGTTCCGACTACCACAGCATGGAGAACGCCCGTTCCTACATAGGCGTCTCCCCTATCGCCTCCATCGCCATCGGGCATGGGAAGTCAGAGATGACCTTCCCGGACGGTTCGGTCGTGAAGGGGGAGATCTCGGAGAAGTGCCACGTGGACAAGGTGATCCGCGAGTTCATGTCGTGCTTCGATATCCAAGGAGGCGAGGACCTACACTGCGGCCTCTTCGGCTACACCTCCTTCAATGCGGTGCGCTACTTCGAGAACATCGCCGTGAAGGATGAGACCCAGACCAAGAACGACGCACCGGACATCCTGTACGTCTTGTTCAAGAACATTGTCGAGTTTGACCACTACAACAGCTCACTCAAAATCATCTCCCTCTGCGCCGACGGAGAAGCGTCTGACTTGGCGCTCATCGAACGTCAAATGAACCGCACCAACATCCGGGCGTATGACTTCCATCCTGTGGGTGAGACCACCAGCACGCTGACTGACGAGGAGCACAAGGCAAACATCCGCAAGGGTATCGAGCACTGCCTGCGAGGCGACGTCTTTCAAATCGTTCTTTCAAGACGTTTCATCCAACGCTTCGAGGGTGACGACTTCAAGCTCTACCGTGCTTTGCGCAGCATCAACCCTTCCCCTTACTTGTTCTACTTCGATATGGGAGGCTTCCGCATCTTCGGATCGTCGCCTGAGACCCACTGCCGCATCATCGGCAGCAAACGGGTGGCCTACATCGATCCGATAGCGGGCACGACCAAGCGCACGGGCAATGCGGAGATCGACGCACAAAACGCGCAATACCTGAGAAATGACCCGAAAGAGAACGCCGAACACGTGATGCTGGTCGACTTGGCCCGAAACGACCTGAGCCGCAACTGCCACGGCGTGAAGGTGGATTTCTACAAGGATATGCAATACTACAGCCACGTCATCCATTTGGTGAGCCGTGTGAGCGGAGAGCTCGACGCGGACGCGGACCCGATCCGCACCTTCATAGACACCTTCCCTGCCGGCACACTCTCCGGTGCGCCTAAGGTGCGCGCCATGCAGCTCATCAGCGAATACGAGCCTCATAACCGTGGCGCCTACGGAGGTTGCGTCGGCATCATAGGCTTCGATGGTTCCCTCAATCAAGCAATCACTATCCGCACATTCGTCAGCCGTAACAATGAACTCTGGTTCCAGGCGGGCGGCGGTATCGTGGCGAAGAGCAACGAGGAATATGAGCTTCAGGAGGTGAACAACAAACTGGGCGCCCTCAAGAAGGCTATTGAGATGGCAGAAACAATGTAAAATACTTAAAAAGAAAAGATTATGAAAATCGTCATAATAGATAACTACGACTCATTCACCTACAATTTGTACCATTTGCTGCGTGAAGTAGGTGCCGACACCAGCGTCGTGCGCAACGACAAGTTCGCTTTGCCCGACCTTGAAATATATGATAAAATCGTGCTTTCGCCTGGTCCAGGAATTCCTTCCGAGGCGGGTCTGCTGCTCGACACGATCGATCGGTACGCAGGCAAGAAACCTATCCTTGGCGTGTGCCTCGGACACCAGGCCATCGGCCAATACTTCGGAGCGGAGCTCACCAACCTGACGGACGTGTTCCATGGTGTGCAGACGGATGTGGAGCAAACAGGAGAGGAGTACCTATTCAACGGACTTCCGAAGCGATTCCCAGTAGGCCGCTACCACTCATGGGTGGTCGACGCCAAGACAATGCCCGACACGCTGGAGGTGACCGCCAAGAGCGAAGAAGGCCTAGTGATGGCGCTGAAACACAAGGCGTATGACATCCATGGCATACAATTCCACCCCGAATCGGTGCTCACGCCCGACGGAAGAAAAATCATCGAAAATTTCATAAACAAATAAACCCATACGATCATGAAACAGATATTATCACGTCTGGTACTCCACGAGGAGCTGACATCCGACGAGACAGAGCAGATACTCATAGGCATCACGCAAAGCAAATATAGCGCAGAACAGATCTCCGCGCTCATCATGGCGCTCCAAATGAGGGGAATCAGCGTGGACGAACTACTTGGGTTCCGGAAGGGAATCCTCAGCACAGGTGTACATGTGGATCTATCCCCCTATAAACCCATCGATATCGTAGGAACGGGCGGTGACGGCAAAAACACGTTCAACATCTCCACCTGCGCCTGCTTCGTTGTCGCTGGTGCCGGCTACAAGGTGGCTAAGCACGGTAACTACGCCTCGACCTCCGTCAGTGGAGCGAGCAACGTGATCGAAACCCACGGTGTGAAGTTCACGAACGACAACGACAAGCTCAAGCGAAGCATCGAGGAGTGCGGCTTCGTCTATCTGCATGCGCAACTCTTCGCCACCGCCATGAAGCATGTGGGTGGTATCCGCAAAGCCTTGCAGATTCCAACCTTCTTCAACCTGCTTGGCCCATTGGTTAACCCATGCCAGCCAAGCTACCAGTTGCTGGGTGTAGCCAACCTCGACCAAATGCGTCTCTACAGCAACGCATACCAGAAAATCGGCATCGGCTATGGCATCGTGAACAGCCTCGACGGCTATGATGAGATATCGTTGACGGGCGACTTCAAGGTGGTGACCAACAGCATGGAGAAGATTTACAAGCCAATGGACGTTAAGATGCCTATCTCCAACGTGGCAGACCTCAGCGGATCGAGCCGTCAAACCATCGAAGACGCGAAGGAAGTATTCGATGACGTTTTGGAGGGCAATGCGACAGAGAGCCAGATGAACGTGGTGATCATCAACGCCGCCTTCGCCATCAAGGTGATGGAGCCTGAGAAGGAAATCGACGAGTGCATCGCGATCGCCACGGAATCGCTCAAGTCAGGCAAGGCATTGTCCGTCTTGAAGAAATACATTGCCTTAAATTCTTGATTATAAATATTTTATTTAACGATTCAAGACATGAACAATTATCTGGAAAGAATCATGGCGACGAAAGGCGAGTGTGTGGCCGAGGCGAAGCGGAAGGTCTCCCTTGAGGAGGTGAAGGCTATGTGCCGCGACGTACGCCCCTGCTTCTCCCTCTCGGAGAACCTGCGGAAACGCAACGGTATCATCGCCGAGTTCAAGCGCCAGTCGCCCTCGAAGGGAGTGATCCACGAAGGCATAACGCCCAAGCAGGTGGTCGGATTCTACGAGCAGGCAGGCGTGAGCGCCGTTTCCGTGCTCACGGACACCCAGTTCTTCGGAGGTTCCATCGCGGACCTGCGGGAGGCGGCGTCAGTGCTCAACATTCCTATCCTCCGCAAAGAGTTCATCAACGACCCATACCAAGTCTACGAAGCCCGCGCCAACGGAGCCTCCGCCATATTGCTCATCGCGGCGGTGCTCGAACGTGCGCAGGCACAGGATTTGGCCGTCTTGGCCAATGAGCTCGGGCTCGAGGTGCTGTTGGAGCTCCATGATGAAGAAGAGTTGGCCTATATCACACCAGAAACCAATGTGGTAGGAATCAATAACCGAAATCTTCGTACCTTTGAGGTCGATTTGAACCACTCCATCTCCATGGCCTCCTCCCTGCCCAAAGAGATGCCTAAGGTGTCTGAGAGCGGCATTCGGAGCATAGACAACATGGTGATGCTTCGGAACGGAGGGTTTGACGGATTCCTGATCGGTGAGAACTTCATGGCGGCGGAGAACCCAGGGCAAGCCTGCATAGCGTTCTGCAAAGAGTATACGGACCGTTTATCACAAGGGAAATGAGCGACGCACCGTTGAAAATAAAGGTTTGTGGGATGGCCGAAGCAGAGAACTTGGTCCAACTGGCCCGCTTGAAGCCGGACTACGTAGGGTTCATCTTCTATCCGAAGTCGCCCCGATACATGGCGGAACGCTTGTCCGCCGAGGCGTTGGACGTACTGCCCGAGACGACGAAACGGGTAGGCGTGTTCGTCTCCGAAAAGACCGAAACAGTTCTTTCCTTGGCGAAGCGATACGCACTCGACTACGTGCAACTGCATGGAGACGAGACGGTTGAATACTGCCAAACCATCCGACGACACGGACTGAAGGTCATCAAGGTGTTCCGCATCGCCACAAGGGACGATTTAAAATCCATCGCGGAATATGCGCAGTGTGCAGACCTCTTCCTCTTCGACACGAAGACGCCAGCGTACGGAGGTTGCGGAAGTGAGTTCGATTGGACGATACTCGAGGAGGCGGACATTCCCCTGCCATGGCTGATTTCGGGAGGCATATCCCCCGACAATATCCTGCGGGCATGCCAAACAGGCGCATTCGCCGTAGACCTGAACAGTAAATTTGAGACAGCCCCGGGCATAAAGGATATCCAACTGCTTGAGGAATGTTTTAAGTCGATACGTAATTAACTGAATGATAATTTATTAATACACTAAACAATATGTCAAAATACGATGTGACCAGCGAAGGATTCTATGGGCGTTTCGGCGGGGCATACATTCCGGAAATGCTCTATCCGAACGTTGAGAACCTAAAAAAAGTATACCTTGAGATATTGAACTCAGAGAAGTTCAAATCGCAGTACAAGCAGCTCATGAAGGACTATGTGGGGCGTCCTACCCCACTCTTCTACGCAGAGAAGCTCTCGTCTATCTACTCGACCCATGTGTTCCTCAAACGTGAAGACTTGGCGCACACGGGAGCGCACAAAATCAACAATGCGATCGGTCAGGTGTTGATCGCCAAGGAGATGGGCAAGACACGCATCATCGCAGAGACCGGAGCCGGACAACATGGGGTGGCCACCGCCACAGCCTGCGCACTCTTAGGCATGGAGTGCCACATCTATATGGGCGAGGTGGACATTGAGCGTCAGGCGCCTAACGTAGCGCGTATGCGCATGCTCGGAGCCGAAGTAGTGCCTGCCAAGAGCGGCAACAAGACACTGAAGGACGCCACGAACGAAGCGTTGCGCGACTGGATCTCCAACCCAGAGGACACCTTCTACGTGATAGGCTCCACCGTAGGACCATTCCCTTACCCAGACTTGGTCGCAAGGTTGCAATCCATCATCAGCGAGGAGATGCGTTGGCAGCTTAAGGAGCAGACCGGCAAGGAGTTGCCAGACTACGTGATCGCCTGCATCGGTGGAGGAAGCAACGCCGCAGGTTCGTTCTACCACTTCGTCAACGACGAGCAGGTGAAACTGGTGGCTGTGGAGGCCGCAGGTCACGGACTCGACTCGGGAGACACCGCCGCCTCGATCGCAAGAGGCTCGGAGGGCATCATTCATGGCGCACGCACCATGCTCATGCAGACGGACGACGGGCAGATCATCGAGCCATATTCCATCTCGGCAGGACTCGACTACCCAGGCATCGGTCCAATGCACTCCTACTTGGCGGAAGTGGGCAGGGAGACCGTACTCTCCGCAACTGACGACGAAGCATTGCAAGCCGCACTGCAGCTCACCAGGGAAGAGGGCATCATACCCGCACTCGAGAGCTCGCACGCCTTGGCAGCACTGCCTAAGCTGAAGTTCCGCAGCGACGAGAACGTGGTCGTGACCATTTCAGGCCGAGGCGACAAAGACATGGCAACGTATATTAACCATTTAAAACTATAAGAGACCCATGAAAAATAGGTTAGACAATATATTAGAGAGCAAGAAGGACTTGCTATCGATCTATGTGATGGCTGGGTATCCACAGCGCAATGACCTCATGACCATCTTGCGCGGGCTAGAGAAGGCGGGCGTCGATTTCGTGGAGGTTGGCATGCCCTTCAGCGACCCGTTGGCCGACGGACCCGTGATTCAAGACGCAGGCAACGTGGCGCTCGACAACGGCATGAGCATCAAAGAGTTGTTCGCCCAGATAAAAGAGATGCGCAAGGAGATCACCATGCCCGTATTGCTGATGGGCTACATCAACCCAGTGATGCACTACGGCATAGAGAAGTTCGCCGCAGATGCGCACAGTGTAGGCGTGGACGGCCTCATCATCCCCGACCTACCGTTCGACACCTACGTGAAGAAGTACAAGGCGCTCTTCGACGAGAACAGCCTGCACTTCATCCCGCTCATCGCACCGCAAACGCCGGACGAGCGCATCAAGCACATCGACGCACATACCGAAGGATTCATCTACACGGTCGCATCCGCAGGAATCACCGGTAACATCAAGACATCGGAAGACTACCGCACCCAATACTTCGAGCGCATCCGCAACCTGCACCTGCGCAACAAGACCGTCATTGGCTTCGGCATCAAGGACCATGCCAGCTACACCCACGCTTGCAGCCACGCCGACGGAGCCATCATCGGAACCGCCTTCATCAAACACCTGAAGGAGAACGGAACGAGTGAGGAAGCGGTCGGGAAATTCGTGAAATCGATACGCTAAACGTCAGTCGCAGACGCTTTGGCGGGACCATAAAAGAATCACGGCGGAAGGACACATACCCTCCGCCGTGTTGTTTAGATAAACCTTAACCTATAACTTCACTTGCGTTGAAGCGGACAATTTCAGTCCGTTCGAGAAGAGGTAGGTCACCGTAAGTTGGCAATCTTGAGGGTTGAACGTTTGAGGAATGGTAAATCTCCCCGCACTATTTATTCCAAAATAGTTTGCTCCGAACAAAGTAAGTTCTGAAGGGGTTAGTTCAGAGACTTTTTTCTTGTACCCAACCCCTACTCCAACCAATTTGATTTCATATCCGCTCAGAACATTGTTCCCGAAAGAATAGTTTGTGACATATACAACATCAGACAAATCAGTTCCAGCAGGATGATCCTCATCATAATTGACATCACAAACTATCGATATCGTATCTATCGGATATGCTAACGCACAATATCCAAAATTTCCAATCGGCACATAACCATTATAGGCAGTGTCTTTATAGACAACAGACATAGAATCGAACAATCTTGCACGCCTTGACAATTCCTCTTCCTCCAGATCCCTGAATTCAAGGGAAGATCTCAATCTGCGGCTAACCACAAGTCCATCAGTATACACATACAACAGGACACATGACGAATCATATTCACTTTTCAAACTCATGCTTTCCGGGAATACATAACCCGTCACTAGATTTTTTGATTTGACACTTGCCTTCCCTTCGTCCGTTTCATTCTCTTCTTCGCACCCGACCACTGATACGGCAAGCATGCACGCCGCAAATGCCACCCATACTCGAAAAAATAAATTCTTCATGATTACCTCCTAACTACAAATAATTCTTGACCATATTGAAAATTATAATCGCTTCCTTT
>JAGCWA010000041.1 GCA_017962085.1 Paludibacteraceae bacterium | reverse complement strand
TCAATTTGCGCAGGAGAGGCGTCTAAAGAAGTGCGTGTGGCGATCTTCCCGTCTATCCAATATTCCCTTTCGACGATGTCTGAGGGCGATGACGCTTCGGGCGAAGGCATGATGAAGTGTTTCGTGACGGTGCTGCTCCAGACGCCCGAATCATTCTTTACACGCACGGTGAGCGTATGCAATCCTGCAGATAGTCTAGAGAGGTCAATTTGCGTTGGAGAGGCGTCGAGAGGTGTGCGCGTGGCGACACTTCCGTCTATCCAGTACTCTCGTTCGGCAATCCTCTCTTGACCCGCCGCCATCGTGCAGATAGCAGTGACGACGACGAACAATAGAGTTTTGATGCTCATGGTCGTTTGATTTTATGGGTTAGACGTTTAGCGCACTTCGGCATCGTAGGTGACGTCCAGCGTGTTGCCATTTACTTCTAATTGCAGGTTCTTTACTACAGGGGTGGATGGCAATTTGCTCCAGCCCGCACCTCCACGGATGCCTATTTCCGTGCCGTCTGTGCCGATCCATGTCTCAGGTTCCTTGATTTCGAACGATCTGTTTGGTGTATATGAACCGTAGTTCGTGTTTCCTTCTTCAAGGTCGGCAAACATGTCCGCCAAATATACCTCATAACAATCTTCTACGGTTCCATTGCCGGTAATACTGACGCGGTATGATTTCCCAGGCTGGTATATGCATTTCTTGAAAGTGCTTCCGCATCCGTTGTAAACAAGAGGATATACGTCATTGTTGAATCCTGCGTTTGAAACAAATATGCAATTTGAGAAATAGAATTGGGAGTTGTAGTCGTCGATTCCTCGTTTAGTGCTGTAGTGTCCTGCGATTATACAGTGATCTATCATCACGTCGCTTTCTGGCTTAAATCCCCAGACATTGCCTCCTATGTAGCAGTTGTTTACCAACAGATTGTTAGCGATGTTAATTGCGTTTCCATTCACGGACTCCGTTATGATTGAATTCGTGACAGTAACGCTTGTGATATTGCTATAGAATTTGATTTGTCCACGGACATAGCATTTGTTGATGGTAAAATCCCGCATCGGTTCCAACGTGTCTCCGTCCTTGTTCGTCGCCGCGTATATGGAACCATTTATGTATATGCCTTCCATGTGCAATGCGGAGAGTGTGTCGTTTTCCACTCCAATTATTACGTCTCCACTGAGTTTAGAGACTTCCATGCTGTTTGTGCTATCTGTTTCATACCCGGCACCATATATCCTGACGGATTTGTTGATCGGCGCCGCACTGAACAAACCTTTCGAGAGAGTGATGACATCGTTGTCAGTCGCGGCTTCCATGGCTTCGGAAAAGGCAGACAGACCTTTGTACATTGTTACTTCGTCTCCGTGTTGTAAGATGACAGTTGAGACTTCGTTTTGTGCTATCGCCGCATTTGCGCAGAATAGCGTCATTAAGAGAAATAGAATTTTTTTCATACACATTAGATTTAAAAGTTAAACATATTGTAGAATGTGTTATCACATTTGCGCCTTTATGGTCTGGTGATTTATCTTTTGTAAGATATTGATTTTTTTTCGAATATGCAAATCTTTTGGCGCTTTTCGAATTGCGTATGGAAGGAAACAGGTGTTTGCGGAGGATTGTCCGTGTGAAAAGTGAGTGAATTGTTAGGGGGCGTTACTGTTTGGCCCTATTCGTATTCATATTTTTCAATCAGGTACCATTGCTTGTTGATGCGGATGAAGTTGAATTCCTCCTTCACCTCTTTATTTCTGAAAACAACTATTTTTCTATTGTTTCCGTCCGACGTGGCCTTGAAGAGCAATATCTGTGGATATGAATCGGATAGGGAGAGATGGTTCCAATCCCTTGGCATGATTAGCTTGCGTTTTGTCTGCTCCTTCCCTTTCATGGTATTGATAGGGAAAGGGAAAACCGTATGGTTGATTTGAAAATCCTTGTTGCTTGAGAATCGTTGTATGAATTCGACAAACTCATTCTGCTCAAAGCGTTGTATCGGAATGGTCGTCTCGGAGGCATAGCTCCATTTGTTGCCCTTCCTCGTGAAGTTGGTCTTCGTGACATCCTTTTTCTTGAAATTGACGAGGACGGTCGTTCCACTATTCACCTCGCCGAATTGTAATGAATCGATGGTCACAATCGCGAAGTTCTTATGGGTTTCTGCAGGATATGGGCTTTTCTTAGCCCCCGAAAGCAACGAGTTGATGATATGGGAAGACAACTCTTCCCCTGCCGAAAGCTGGAAGGAGCCTAGCAGGAAAAGCAGCGCATACATATACTTTTTTGAATTCCCTATCATATTAATCTCTGCTTTACAAGTGGCAAATTTAGGTAAAAGCATTGAAAAGAAAAAATTTCCTCCCAATGCTTTTGTTTTTACATTCAACGGGTTAATTGTGGATCAGAGTGAAATGTCCTTGGAACATCCTGTCTATCTCTGGAATATTGATGAGGTACCAATAGTCGGTCGAAGGCATCTTTTGTCCAAGGTATGTTCCGTCCCAGCCCCCGTCGGAGCTTATTCCCTCGTAAATGATTTTCCCGAATCTGTCGTATATTTTTATTGTCGCTTTTTCGTAGCGGTCTAAGTTCTCCACCATCCAATTTTCTCTTCCTTGTACGAAGTATTCAGGGAAGAGCAGGTCGTAGGTTGGCGTCTCAAGAACGTATGATGAGGAACATCCTATTTCGTTGGATACCGTGATGTTGTAGGTCTTGCCGAATATGACATTGTTCAGGATGTTGGAAGTCGTCACGTTCCTGCCATCTCCGTAGTCGTAATAGAGCGGGAAGTCTTTCGAATTCGTCTCCACCTTGTAGGCGGTGGCCCCGTATTCCTCGCATGAGATGATTTCAGGATTGAAGTGTACGCTTATGGATGCGGAGGCTTCTCCCTGACATTTTCCGTTGCGCACAACGGCTCGGTAGTCCGTCGTGGTGTTCGGTGCGGCGTGGTAGACGGCTTGGTTGCCTATGGACCTTCCGTAATTGTCATAGGAGGAGAGCCATATTATTTCCGTATACTCTCCTAGATGGTCGATGTACAGGTTTAGTGAGTCTCCCCAGCAAATGCTGCCTCCTCCAATTACGGAGATGTCGTCCACTGGTTCCGCCACCTTCACGGTTGTGTAGACTGGGTCTATGCTACATCCGTTCTCTGTGGTGGATGTAACCTTGTATCGGGTGGTCTTGGCTGGCGAAACCTCCATTTCCAGCTCTCCTGTCCCTATGACTTCGTATGAGGATGCTCCTTCTTCTTCGGCCTCCCATACGATTGATGACGGATAGTCGGAAGTGACAGCCAATGTTATGCTCTCGCCTCGACAGATGGAGTCCGCAGGGGTAATTTCCATCTCTGCCCCTTGGTCTACAACCACCACGAAGTAACCGTTTCCTCCCGGACAATAGTCCATGGTGAACTCCATTGTGTATTCTGCTGATTCGTATGGGGATAGCTTGAATGGATCTGTTGAGTTGGAGAATACGGAATAATCGTTTTCGCTCTTGTCCCTTTTCATCCAAGTCACGCTTTTTGGCTCCCCTGAGAAGTGTGCGTCGATGATGGTCTCCTCCTTTGGACAGATGACGGCTCTGTTTGGCAAGTCGAAGGTGACTTTTTTCTCGACGGTCAGGCTCATCTCTTCAGAGGTGTCGCTCGGGCATGCTTGGTCTCCGGTGGAGACGATCCGATATGTGCTTGTCTCGTCCGCTGTTATTGTCTTTTCAGTGGCTAAGTCCGTGTCGAAGGTGGTGAACTCATCCTCACCTGCGGCTTTTCGTTGCCATGCGATGCCTTTCGCATTCTCCGTTTGTGCGGACAGGACGACGTCCGACTCTTCGCATACGCCCGTTTCTGACAAGGACAGTGATACTTTCGCTTGTTTCTCTATTCCCGACTGGTATGTTTTCTGGAAACTAGGACAGTTCACACCCTTGATTACTAACTGGTAGGTCGTGTTCTCTGTCGGTGTGTCAGTCAGCTCCAACTCGCTCGTGGTGAGCGTGTCACCGTTTTTGAGCCATGCGAAGGTGTTGTTTGGATCCAAGGTCGTGTGTGCGCTCAATGACACAGGGGTTCCTTCGCAGAAATAGGCCGGGATACTATCCACATCGGCTACGATTTTCTGTTCCACATCCACGCGCACGGTGTTGGAGTAGGCTTCCGGACATATTGTGGAGTTGGTCGCCGATTTTATCCTATAGAATGTTGTGCTGTTCGGGAAGAGTGCGGAGACATCCGTGTTCGGGTCGAATTGGTTGAAGTTGATGCTGTCTTGCGATTTCTCCCAAACAACCGCTGTTTGCTGGTCCCATAACACGTTGAGCCTGGCCATTTCACCGGAGCAGATATTGTTCTTGTCGATTTCCAGTCCTATGTTTCCATTCGTCCTTTCGAGCTTGACCGTTTGCTCTTTCGATTCCGTACCGCAGTATTTGCCTGTCACGGCGAATTCGTAGGTGGTGTTTTGGTTAGGTATGTCGGACAACTCCATCTCGCTCGTGGATAGGGTGTCTCCGTTTTTGAGCCATGCGAAGGTGTGGAGATTAGGGTCCAAATCAGCGGAGGCTTTGAGGTCGACGCTCGTCCCCGCGCAGATTAGCGTAGGAAGGTCTTCCACGACGATGTTTTCGACTTTCTTCTCAATGTTCGCGATGACGGTGAACGAGAAGGTGGTCGGACATATCGCTGAGGCTGGCACTTTCACACGGTAATAGGTGGTCGCGTCAGGTTTCAGGTTGGCAGTCGGACGAACCTTTGGCACTTCGTTCGGCCTTCTGATCAGTTCGGACGGCACCTCGTCCGGCATGAAGTCGGTGTATGTGACCCTATCGTAGGTACGTTGCCATACCACGGTGGCGTTGTAGTCGTACTCCGCCGTTACTCTGACTGTCTCTCCTTCGCAGACGGTGTCCTTGTCGATTTCTATCTCGACGCCATGCTCCGTGTATACCACGGTGTGAGTGGTGTCTTGTACGGGTGCGCAGAGTTTGCCGAATACCACGAACTTATAGGTGGTGGCGATGAGCGGCACCTCTGAGATGTCGAATTTCTGGATGTTCCAAAGCGTATCGCTGTTCACCACCCATGTGTAGGTGTTGATGGTCGAGTCGATATCCGCGCGGACGGTCAGGTTCACCTCCACGCCGTCGCAGATGGTGTCTGGCAGTTGGTCAAGATCCACCTTCACCTTCCGCTCCACGTTGACTGATACGACATTGGAGTAGGATAGTGGACATACGCTTGTATCCGTTCTAAGCCTATAGAAGGTGGTGTCGGACGGAGAATAGGCGCTTGAGTCTGAGACTGGATCGAAACTGGTGAATTCGACGTTGTCTGTCGAAGATTCCCAGATGACAGGCACCCTTTCGTCGTAGGTGGCGGAGAGTGCTATGGTGTCTTCTTGGCACATCTCCTTCTTGTCTATGTTCAATTGCAGGTCTGTAGGTAGACCGATGACAACCTGCTGGGCGGTGTCTGCCCCACATTGGTTGTATACGATGATCCGATAGATGGAGGTGTCTGTCAATACACTGATAGCCAATGGTGTATCGTTGCTTGTGACTTCTGCGCCATCCTTCTCCCATTTGTATTGGAACGTTTCTCCCTCCGCATTGATGATTGGGGTTAGTGTCGTTGTGACTCCCTCACAAAGTGTGCTTGTGTCTTTTCCTAGGGAAACGGTCACCGATTTTTTTAGGCTGATTTCCACCGTGTTGGAGTAGGTGTTGGAGCATGTGCCGCTGCTTGGACCCTTAACACGATAGGTGGTGCGTTCGGTAATGGAGTCTATGAGAGTTTGATTTGTGGCGTTTGGAATCTCCTCAAATGCGTTGCCTCCCACTGACTTCTCCCATGTTATCTGATTAGTAAGTGCTCCGACTGTAGCATTTATTTTGAAAGGCAACTCGGCGCATATGATCGTCTCATCCGTAGAAATTTGGATGTTCGATGTGTCCTCCATCTTGTAGTCCGCTTTTGTTGATTCGTTCATCCGACAGATGGAGGATGATATGTATGCAATGTACTCTCCTGGCTTATCGGCGGAGATAGTGTTGTTGGAGAGCGCATTCGCTCCGTTCAATACTTTCAGCGTGTCGGTCAATCCCTCGGTGGTCCGTGTCCAGATGAGGGTGTCGAATGTTCCTTCCGGATGTATGTCCACGATGAATCCTGGGCAAACCATGGAGTCGCTCAGAGGAGTGTATTGGAATGGCTTAACCAATTCAATTTTCTTGGTGATGGGTTTGGATGTGCATACTCCGTCGCTTGCGGTCAGGGTGGTGGTCACATCGTTGGTCTCTCCCTGAATGGAGAAAGTCTTGGAGTTCGGATTGAGCTGGTCGTCATTGTTCCAGGTGAATAGGGTAGGGTTTCCTGAGAGGATGTTTGCGCTTAGGGTCGTGTTGATTGATCCGTCGCAGATGATGGTGTCTTGCCATTCCTCCAATTGTATGGTTGGGTTCACGTTCACTTGGAACAGGATTGTGTCGGAGATGCAATCTTGGTTCCATGCGAGGAAGATGTATTGCGTCGTGTCTTGCGGAACGGTGAATGACAACACTTTTTGTTCTTCTCCCGATACGATGTTCCATTGGCTTTCGTGGATGCCTTTGGCGTACCAGCGGATGCTATCGACAGCCACATTGTCTTGCTGTTCCGTTTGCCACTTGAGCGAGGTTGTCCCCGCTTCGGTTTGGCATATCGTGGTGTCTTGGTCGCCTATTGCGGCGAATATCGGTTTTTCACAGTGTGTGTTCTTGCAGGAAATGGTAACGGGCGAAGTGATGAAAAATTTCTCGCAAGGGTCGTCAGGGAATCCTTTGTCCGCTACTTGTCCGGCCACGCCTCTGGTGCTGGCTAGGATGGCTCTGTACATGATCGAGCCTTCTTGGTTCCTGTGCCTCAGTGGATTGCCTCCTCCAATGGAACCCCAAGTGATTCCGTCCGTGGAGGTTTGCCATTGGATGTCCATCGATGTGGAATATTCGTCCCATTCACTAGATTCGAGGAATAAGTTCACCGTGTGGGTTTCGTTGGGGTCCTCGCAATCGTAGATTCCGTAATATTTGAGGCCTAGGTTCCCGTCAATCATTAACTCAGCTGTCGCATATTTTTCCATACAAACATTGACGGAGAAATTATCCAAGGCAATCGGTATGTCGGTGGAGTTTGCGTTTGTGACGCTGACCATCAGATGCACGTTGTCGCCTTGCGTCGGTTTGAAACTGAGTTCTACAGGAACCCATCCTGCCATGCCCTGGATGGATTGGCTATGGGTCGCGACGATGGCACCTCCGCTTTCGATGGTACATTCAAGGGTGATAGGCGAAGACGTAGATGCCGGTATGTTGACAAAGAACCTAAAGATATCATCCTTGCATGGGCAGAAAGCACCGGCAGGAAGAACCTGATCGACGAGCAACATTTGATTTGCTCCTTGCGGTATTTCCATGTAGAGGTATGCGTCATTCTCTTTCCCCGACGCTCCCAACAGCGAAATGTTCTCTGTGTATTGATTCTGCGTTGTGTTGCCGCTTGCCACTTTTGTGAAAACGGCTCGGTCTGGCGCACATGTGACGGCGTAGTCTATTCCCGCTTTGAACGGGTCGCTTTGTAGCGTATCAAACTTTTTGAAGTTGCTGCCCATCGCCCCGAATCCCCTAATGGAGATGGAGTCTATGGTCCCGAAGTCCTCCTTCCAAATAGTCATGAGATTCGACGAGTAGTCGCAGTTCATCTCCTCGTGGGATAGCGCAAGTGTGTTGGAGATGGAGTAGTAGGTGCATCCATCTTGCGGTCCTCCGTGTTCCCCTATGTATTCGGCTCTCGCTTGGGCCTCTTGCGGGGTGCTTCCTCCCGTGGCGATGACACGGAATGAGTTTCCCGGGGCTGACATGTCCCAATTGATGGAGGTCTTTTCTATGCCGCCCCCGTCTACTATGTTGTCCCATTGGAATCCGTTGTCTGAGGAACTCTGCCAAAGTAGGTAGACGTAGTCGTAGATGTCTTTCCATTGGTCAATGTATAGCTCTGGGTTTTTTATGGCAAAGTTGGTTACCTTCGAGCAACCCATAGAGGTCTCTCCTGATGTAGCTTTCGCACTGATGTCTGGTGATGGCACATTTTCATTCGCCAATCGATATAACACGATGTCGTCGAGGGCGAAGTCGTTACCGGCACCTCCTTGCACTTGATTCTCGATGATGAGTTGCAGCACATCCCCGTCTTGGACATCGAATTCCACTTCGTTGTAGTTCCATTCATCGGTTCTATCTATGTGTGGATTTAATACACCATCGTGTTTGCTTCCCCCAATTCCCCAGATTGTGCTGGTGGATATCTCGGCGGTGGCTATGGTGTCTGGGTTTGCGGGGTCTTTTATGTTGACTACCTTCATCGTTAGGGATGGGGTTCTTATCATACCGGCACTTGAGATATCGGCGAGATATGCCCCTAATTTATATTTGCTATTCCCACAAATGTCGAAGTCGATGGTGTGCTTGTATATGTCTACGCCTATGCAATCGAAGTTTACGTTCACCACCAACATTCCCCCCTGTTTGTTGTTGGGGTCGGTATGATCTTTCCCCGCGAAAAAATTTTCGGCTCCCATCCCATTGCAATTTAGGCTTGTTTTGCGTTGGAAAGACCACCATGTGCTGTTCATGATGCCATACCATCCATCTTCAATGGCTTTGCATTCATTGAACTGATGATCCTGCATACTCATGGACGGATCGGGAAAGTCTCTGATGATGGAATCCTCCACCACGCCGAAGTCCTCACGCCATACTAAATTCCATGTCTGTGCGTGCGCCGCAAGGGATGAGACCAATAGTAAAACCAATATTGCTAACCTGTTCTTCATATCCGTCTGTTTAAGAGGTGCCGTCTCTTTTGCTGATAGAGACATTCTATTATGTCTGGAAATACTGACCCCAATTTCCATACGTCTACAAAAATATCAAACTTGTTTGAAGTTTTCAATGTTATTGCACCTAAATTTTCGTCCGAATTCACTTTTTGGTATGATAAAATACTTTTTTTTCTACGTATAGCCGTTTTTGCTCAATTGAGTGGCCTTTGTTGGGGGTGCAATCTTTGCCATCTCCTCTATGTGTGGATTTCGTGTCCGCATGTTTTTCGGTTGTTTAAAAAGGTAAAAATAACACAATATTTATTGTTGTTAGAAAAATTTTGTTATATTTGCATCAAAATCCAACCTGTTTGCACGGAAGGGTTTCTATCTGTTTAACCAATAAAAAGCTGTTATGGCAAAGTTCATAGATTTAAAATCCGACTTCGGGTTCAAGT
Organism: Paludibacteraceae bacterium; assembly: GCA_017962085.1. Lineage (GTDB taxonomy): Bacteria > Bacteroidota > Bacteroidia > Bacteroidales > Paludibacteraceae > UBA1181. The sequence continues at coordinate 603 of JAGCWA010000041.1, read as the reverse complement.
TCTGCATGCAGGATGAGGTCATCATGTTGTCCTTCCTCAATGCCATCCTCGAGGGGGAAGTGGACAGAATCACGCACGTCAAGTTCGAGAATGTGGAGACTCCACCGCCTTCCCAGCACCAGCGGGGTGTCACTTTCGACCTGCTCTGCACCACCGAGAAGGGGGACAGCGTGCTCATCGAGATGCAGAACTCCTCCCAACGCTACTTCAAGACGCGCGCCAACTTCTACATCTACAACCTGATGCGCAGGAAGATCCACAAGGGACACAACTGGGCGAGGATGAAGTGCGACATCACCCGTATCCTCGGCATCTTCATCATGGGTAGCCGGATGGAGGGACTGGAGAAGGTCATCACGCGGACGGGTGAGTGCGACCTCGACACCGGGAAAGAATTCTGGGACAGAGTTCGCAAATTTTTCATATCTTTGCCCATGTTCAGGTTCGACCGGTCTAACATCACGGTCAAGAACATTTGGATCAGTTTCTTAAAAAACCTCGGTGATATGGAAAATATAGACCCATCGGTATACGAGCGAGCGGACGAAGGGCTGCTCAGACTGATAGAGAAGGCGAAGGTGTCCGCCCTCTCCGAGGAGGAGT
>JAGCWA010000040.1 GCA_017962085.1 Paludibacteraceae bacterium | reverse complement strand
ATACTCCACATTGACGATTCGGTTGAACAGGTCTTTCTTCGTCAGGTTCAAAGTGTTAATCTGCGAATTGCCCAGTCCGTAGGAGTTCCACTCCCCATCCACCTTGTTGGTTATCGCCTCCAAATAACACCTCAGCGTCTCGTCCTGATAGGCGTAATTCATTCCGTCAGACAAATCAAAATAGACGGAGTAGCCAGATCGAAATGCCTCGGGCTTCGGCGCCTTGCTCTCCTGATACTGCTCCAAGTAGGAGAACATGAAGTTATCGTCCACTCCGGACCCGCATCCCGTCATCAAGGCGACCATAGGGACCGCCATCCACTTCAAAAACAATTTCTTATCCATAACGTTTCCTAAAATTCCACGGCCAGTCGGTTCCCCTCCGTGACCCCAAAAGTTCTTTTATTCGAATACAACAAAAAGCGCTGGGAATAAACGCTTTCCCAAACAACGCGCCTGCCCCGAAACTGCCCATTCCATTGACCAATAACGATGCGGGTTCGCTTTCGCAAATATAAAAAAAAACCACAAAAAACCATAAAAAACACAAACTCATCTTACCCGTTTGGTTTGAAATGACACCGACTTACACTATATTTGCATTGTCGAAAGAACAAAACACACCAAACGACAGAAAAACAGATTATTTATCATGATAAAAAACATCCTATTCGACCTTGGTGGCGTGATCGTGGACATTGACATGGAGAAGCTCACCCGAGGTTTCTACTCGCTCGGCATGTCCAAATGGTTCCTGTGGCTGCGCAAGAGGACCATCAAGAAATACTTCTCCCGTTATATGTGCGGGACTATCAGCACGCCGGACTTCGTGGCTTGGATGAAGAGCCACTGCGGAAAGAAGACGACTGACGAGGAGGTGAAGGATATGTTCAACAGCGTGCTCGTCGCCTTGCCCGACCATGTCCTCGGCATGATAGACCAACTGCACGAACAACACCCGACCTACCTGCTCAGCAACATCAACGACCTGCACTACAACGCAGTGCTCGACCGATGGTTCGGTGGCGAACGGGCTAACATCACCCAACACTTCGACAAGGTATTCTTCAGCCATGAGATGGGTCTGGAGAAGCCTGACCCAGAGATATTCCGCCAAGTGGTCCTGCAAAGCGGTATCCGTCCGGAAGAGACCATCTTCATCGACGACACGCAGGAGAACCTCGACAGCGCCAAACGGCTGGGCTTCCAGACCCTGCTGGCGGATGGGGAGCGGAAGTGGGAGAAGACGTTGCATGACCTACTTTCGCAACAAACCAACTAAAACACTGAATAATAATTTTTTAACTAGACAATAAATGAAGAACTTTAAACCCGGTCCGTGGATGCTCCCCCTCCCGGTACTGATCATAGGCACCTACGACGCCAACGGCAAGGCCAACGCCATGAACGCCGCCTGGGGAGGCCAATGGGAGGAGAACGAGATCATGATCTGCATGGGCGCCCACGCCACGACGGATAACCTGAACCGCTGCGGAGAGTTCACCGTGGCCTTCGGTACCGAGGAGACCCTGACCGCCTGCGACTACGTGGGTATCGTAAGCGCCAAGAAAGTGCCCAATAAGATGGAGAAGACTGGATGGAAGGAGTGCAAGGCGCCTCACGTGAACGCACCTGTGTTCGACGTTTTCCCCATGACCTTGGAGTGCCGCATCAAAGAGAAGGTCGGTGCGGACGAGAACGGCTACAACATCATCGCGGAGATCGTGAACATCCTCGCCGACGAGAAGTATCTCGCGGAGGACGGGAAGCCGGACGTGGAGAAGATGCACCTCATCGCCTACGACCCGATCCACAAGGGCTATATCCGCCTCGGACAAACCGTTGGCAAAGCCTTTCACGATGGTAAGAACCTTTAACACAAACTTTTATAATCAGTCCACAATGTCAGCAAAAAAATTAAACACCTCCATCCAACTGGAGAAGGACCTCTTCAAACAAATCTATAAGTCCATGCAGGGAGATGTCCTGCAAGAAATCATCAAAGCGACCCGCATACCTTCCAAGCAGAACTACTGGAAAAACTCGTTGGAAGGCCATAGCATCAAAGTGGACGAAAAGCTCTTGAACAAATACTACAACCTCTTCAACGAGGTGAAGAACAAACTGGGCTTCAAGGAGAAGGTGGACTTCTACATCACAGGATGCTCCGAAGTCAACGCATTCGCCATCATGGCGCAGGAGAAGGACGAAGCGCATATCATCAACATCAACTCCGCCCTGATCCAACTCATGACGGAAGAGGAGCTGAAGTTCGTCATCGGTCATGAGCTCGGGCACCTCATCAACCAGGACGCGCGCCTGCTCAACCTAGTGACCTTCGTCTTCCAGAACGGAGATATCCCCGTACTGCTCACCCACAAAATCAGGCTGTGGCAACAACTCGCCGAATTGGTGGCGGACCGCTACGGATACATGGCAGTCGGAAACCTAAATAGCTGCATATCAGCCTTCTTCAAGATGTCTTCCGGACTCGACTTCGACAAGATGGGCATCGACTTCGACTCCTTCATCAAGGAGAACATCAAACGTCTGAACTACTTCAAGGAAGAGGAGGGTCTCAGCTGCGACGACCACCCGATCAACCCGATCCGCGTGGAGGCCATCCACCTCTTCTCCGAGGCGCAAAGCGACAAAGAGTTGACGGAGAAGATGCAGGGACTCATCGAGATACTCATGAAGGTGCGCAGCTCCGAACTCGACAAGAACCTCTCCGTCTTCATCGCCACGGCGGGTCTCATCATCGCCTCCTGCGACGGCTACATCAACCCGAACGAGACCGACCAGATACTGGACAACCTCGCCGCCCTGCAGATATTTCCTATCCAATATATCGAGGAACTCTCCAAACAGAACATCTCGAAACTATTCGAGGAATCCGTCAAGAACATCCTGGAGATCAACCCTACCCTACGCGACACCATGTTGCTCTACATCATGGGCATCATCATCGCGGACAAACGGTTCGACCCGAAGGAGCTCGACCTCCTCTACAACATCGGCGAAGACCTTCTCGGCTACTCCCGCAAGGAGATCGCCCACTACTTCGCCGCCGCCATCCAAGAGGGATTCACGCCTAGCCACGAGGGGTTGAAATAAGACGGAACGGATTACAGGTGGGGATTACAGGCCACTAGGTCAGGGGCTCAATTTCTTATTCTATCAAACTATTCGATCCGAAATTCACTGTAAAACTACAGAAAATTTCGGATCGAACTTTTATCTCCCTGCGGACAATCCTGTCGCTTTAGCGATAGTCTCCATATGCGACAAGTTAAATCAGAATATCACTATTATCACACAAGCACAAAACTCAACTTACCCAACATTATTGTTAAGGAAGTTATCATATCGTCTTTCACATATCGTCTTTACTGACATTCCCTCCAAATAATAGTTATCCATAATCGATTCTATTTTTCTTTCTCAAAATCAAAACCAAATTTTATCTCTAAATTTATAATACCACCGATTTTGAAAGAAAAAACATCTTTAGATTCCACACCTGACTCATCACCTTCCGATTGCGGACTTGGTGCATTCTGCTCAGATTGGTTGTCAATACCATCAACACTAGATTGATAATTGTAAATAAAAAAACCATTTTCAGTAATATAAAAATCATATGTGCATTCAGCCTCCATTTTGACAGGCTCAGTCGATATGGTTCCCGACCAAGGTCCAATCTTCTGGATATCCTTTGATTCAGTAGGTCCTATTTCGACAGACACACCATGGTGGACTTTAATATGAGGTACATCACTTGCCAAGTGAATATCAGTACCATAAGTTATTCCTCCAGGTGTAGAGCCACCAATTTTCCCATGACTAATAGACGTCGAAACAGCATCAACACTAACGCCATTACCATTTAAATTAAGTTCGCCTTTAACTCCTGCCGTAAGATCCCAAGATATATAAAATTTTCCGCCAGTTTTTTCTTCCGCAAATTCAATTACTTTCTGCGTAATTTTCTGCGTAAATATCCCAACGGGACCTAACATCCATTGCGAATGCTTCACAACACCAGTCAAGGCTGACTGCTCACCTTCCATTCCATTCGGGTCCACCATCACCACTGGATTGCCATTGCAATAGTGATATGGTGTCATTCCCACATACTTCTCGAACATTGGGTCCACGCTCAACCATCTGGTATCCTTCGGGTTGAGATAACGGGCACCGTAGTAGTAGAGGCCGGTCTCCTCGTCGAGTTCCTTGGCATTGAAGAGGTAAGGGGTGTTCCACACACCGTTGCGCTCCTCGATAAAGACCTCGCCGTACGGGATGTAGGCGACGTGCTGGGTCACTTCGCCGTCGGCATCCGTCACGAGTGCGGTGCTACCCAAATGGTCGGGATGATAGAAGAAGATGTTGGCCTCAGCCTTCGTGTTCTCCATAACAGACGATGGATCATTCCCCTCCAGTTGATCAAACGCTTTGTCTCCACAACAGAAGGAGGCATTGTCCTCGTAATTCTTGTTCTCTTTCAGGTTATATGTTACACAGAACGTGTCGTAGTTCGCCTTGAGTTGTTCACCCAATGCATCATATTTCCCCATGTAATCGATGTCACGGATGCTTTCTCCCGCCTTCTCCACACGTCTCGGGTCGGCT
>JAGCWA010000039.1 GCA_017962085.1 Paludibacteraceae bacterium | reverse complement strand
GGTCGTGACGCAGTCCCTGCCGCTCTACGTGAGGGGCGGACAGACGAAGAACTACACGTTCGATAACCTAGTGAACAACCAATCCACCACGCTCTCCTCCCGCTTCCTGAAGCTCGAGTTCGCGAAGGACCCTATCTGGTATGCCGTGCAGGCGCTGCCTTCGGTGGCGTCGGTGGAGCATGAGAACGCGGTGAGCTATTCCGCCGCCCACTTCGCGTCTTTGTTGTCGCAACACATCGCGAAGTCTAACCCGAAGATTTTCAATGTGATCAACACGTGGAAGCAACAGGGCATGGACAAGCAGACGCTCCTCTCCAACCTGGAGAAGAACCAGGACGTGAAGAACATCCTGCTGAACGAGTCGCCTTGGGTGATGGAGGCCAAGGACGAGACGGAGATGAAACAACGCCTCTCCACGCTCTTCGACGTGAACGACCTGCAGAACAAATGCACCTTATGGTTCGACAAACTGATGGATTTCCGTCTGGGGAGCGGTGCCTACTCATGGTTCAAGAGCATATACCCGAGCACGCACACCACGCTCTTCGTGCTCGACAACTTCGGACGTCTGCGCAAGGCGGGCATTGCGGATGACGAGCTCCTGCAAAAGGCTCGGTATGACGCTTCGATCCGTTTCTTGGACAACGAGCTGCGGGAGAAATATGAGTACCTGAAGAAACATCACCCGAAGGATTACAAGGAGGTGGCTTACGTGTGCATGACCGACCTCTACTACTTCCAAGTCCGTAGCCTCTTCCCGGAGGTGGCATTGGGCAATGCGAAGGAGGCCTTTGCGTTCTACTACGGCTTGGCGAAGGATTCCTGGAAGGAGTTCTCCCTCTACGGCAAGGCATTGGCCGCCATTGCCTTCCAGCGGGGCGGTGACAAGAAACTGGCGAAGACAATCGTGGAGTCGCTCCGCGAGTTCTCCACGACGACCGACGAGATGGGCATGTTCTGGCAGAAGAACACGAGCGGTTACCTATGGTCCGACGCCGCCATCTCCACCCATACGCGCATCATGGAGGCCTTGGAGGTGGTGGACCCTAAGGCGCAGGAGCAGGACGAGATGCGCCTGTGGCTGCTCAACCAGAAGCGTACGCAGAACTGGGACAATACGATCGCCAACGTGGATGCCTTGAACGTGCTGCTCCTGAGCGGTTCCGACTGGCTCTCCAACGACAACCAGGTGACCATCAAGCTGGGAGGCAAGGCCGTCCAGCCTGAGAAAGCCGAGGCGGGCACGGGCTACTTCACGGAGTACATCAAGGGCGACGATGTGAACCCGTCCATGGGCCATGTGGAGTTGAAGAGCGAAGCGGGCGGCAACATCTCCTGGGGTGCGCTCTACTGGCAGTTCGAGGAGGATATCGACAAATTCTGGAAGAACAAGACGGCCCTCCACGTGGAGAAGATGGTGCTGCTGGAGGTGCGCGAGAACGGCAAGTCTGTCCTGAAGCAGATCAACGAGGGCACGAAGCTCTCGGTGGGCGATAGATTGGTGGTGCGCCTGACGTTGCGCACCGACCGCGACATGGACTATGTATCCCTGAAGGACCAGCGGGCCAGCTGTCTGGAGCCTACGCAACAACTCTCCGGCTACCGCTGCAGCGAAGGCACCTGCTACTACCAGTCGCCGAAGGATGCCGCCATGTACTACTTCTTCGACCATCTCTCGAAGGGCACCTACGTCTTCGAATACCCGCTCTGGGTGACCCATGCGGGCGACTACTGCAACGGTATCACTACCGCCCAATGCCTCTATGCGCCTGAGTTCCTGTCGAACACGGGAAGCGTGCGGATACGGGTCCAGTCTGAGCAATAACATTTTTTATCTATTTATAAAGACATGGGAGGTAATCCACATGACAATTTTTTATAACTTAGGAGGATAAAATATCTAATTTATGAGAAGAGGATCTTTTTGTTTAACGTTAATCTGTTTGGTGTTTATGTGGGGACTATTTTCTTCTTTCAACTATTCCAAGGAATGGAAGGCTGTGGACGAGCTCATGCGGTCTAACCCGAAGTCCGCTCTCTCTAAGGTGGATGCTATCGAGAAGCATGCGAAATCGGAGGGAAACGCTCCCCAACAAATCCGTAGTATCATCACTAGAGGCAATGCGAAGAATTACATATCAGACTCCGCCTTCGTGGATTGTCTGGAGGAGATGAAACAGTTCCAGCAACGGACGAAGGACGATGTGGCCCGCTCCGTCGCCACCTACATGATCGGCCAATTATACTTGAAATATTATCAACAGGACGCTTTCGCCATCGACCGGCGGACGGACCTGGGAGACTATGAGCCGGAGGACATCAAGGAATGGACTTCCAATATCTTCATCAAGAAGGTCCGTGAATACTCGTTCGGTGCGCTCTCCAACGAAAAGCTGAAAACGGTTCCTTCCACTGAATACGAGGCCATCCTGCGGAAAGGGGAGGATAGCCGTATCTATTACCCTACGCTCTACGATTTGCTCCTCAACGATATGCTGGGAGTAGAGGGTTCGTTTGGTTATGATGCGTCGAAATTCATCTCCTCCGAGGTAAGGGAGAAATATATGAAGGAGTGGGTGGCTTTCCATGTGAACGACAAGGAGCGTGACGCCTACGTGCTGACTAAGTTGGGGCTCATGTCTCTCATGTACGAAGGGAAGGAGAACCGTGCTCCGCTCGTCTCGGAGTTGGAGGCTTTCCTGGAGGAGACGAAAAAGGAGCGTGCCTCGATATTGGTCCGCATCGCCTTGTGCAAAGAGCTGGAGCGAGATGTGTCCTTGTGTGATTTGCCGGAGGACTCGAAACTGCCTCAACGGTTGATGGATATTTGTGCGGAGGGCATCAAGGACTTCCCTAAGCATGATAAAATAAATGGGTTGAAAGAGATTGTCGAGAGACTGAATCGTGCAAGTGTCTCCGTCTCGGTGGAAAACGAGAAGGTTTATTCCACGGATAAGGTGCGTCTGAAGATCAGCTATGCGAATTTGAAAAACGTGGAACTGAAACTCTTCCGTCTGGATGTCCCTTCCTCGTTTGAATATAAGTCGATGAACAAGGATAAGATCGGAAAGGATAAGAAATTCCCAACGCAATCTTTCTCCTACGATCTGCCTAAGACTAACTACTGCGTGTCGCGGGATACGTTCGTCGAACTGCCTGCCCTCGACTTCGGAATGTACCGAGTCGAACTGGCCTCCAAGCCTCAACAATACATGGATTTTGAGGTCTCCAACCTCTTCTACCTACAGACACGTAGCCGTCAGAATGAGGAGAATATCGTTTCGGATTATGTCGTGGTGGACGCTAAAAATGGTGCGCCGAAACAGAATGTGAATCTGACCGTTAAGAAAAAGAACAATAACAATAACGAAGAGGCTGAGATTCTGGCGGAGGCGTCCACCGATCCTTCCGGCTTCTCGACGATCACGCTCCCTGGCAAGGGGGGATATGTCAGTACCTGCTTTACGGAGGGCAATGACCGCTTCTTGTCTCCTGACACGTATTCTTTGTACCGCTATTACTACAGTGGAGGCTCACGCGCCAATGATAATAAGGGAACGTATGTCTCTATCTTCACGGATCGGGGCATCTATCGTCCTTCCCAAACGGTTTACTACAAGGCTATCTTGTACAAGCTGGAGAGAAAGGCTGTCGAGGTGATTGCGGATAAAGACTTGAAAGTGAATGTCTACGATGCGAATGGACAAATAATCTCGGAACAGAACCTGAAGACGAACGAGTTCGGCTCCATCGCCTCCTCTTTTGTCATCCCGGCGAGTGGATTGTCTGGGGATTTCAGGATTTATGTGGACTCGTATGGGTCGGAGCTCATCCGTGTCGAGGAGTATAAACGGCCTACCTTCGAGGTGAAGATGACCCGCCCGACGAATGCTTTCTCCTTCGGTGACTCCATCACGGTGAAGGGTCGTGCGGATTATCTGTTGGGCACACCGGTCTCCGGCGCCAAGGTGGAATACTCCGTTGTCCGTACTTACGCATGGTGGTGGCCGTTCTCTTCCGCAGGGAGCAATGAGACAGTGGCGGAGGGGTCCTGCGAGGTGGCGGACGATGGTTCGTTCGACATCCCTTTCCGGGCACAGAAGAATGAGAAGGATGAGGATCTTTCCTTCTACCGCTACAAAGTCTATGCGAAAGTGACGGATGCGAATGGAGAGACGCATGAGGCCTCTATTTACCTATCGGTGGGCGACCGCTCGCTCTTCTTCTCCACCGATTCGCAGACAGGTATGCAGTTGGATGATTTCCCTGCTAAACGCTATAAGATTGCCAACCTGGATGGTGAAGGTCAGGTCGTGAACGTGTCGTATGAGGTGTTGCGTGATAGTACCTCAGTGGCTACCGGCAGTCTCTTGTCCGACAAAGATGGTGCATTCACACTGAACGTGGACACGAAAAAGTGGCTCTCCGGTGCCTACAAGGTGAACCTGAAGGCTTTGGACGAAAAGGGTAGGGAGGTGACCGCCTCCTACGAGTTGGTGCTCTACCGCAAGGATGATAAGCGCCCGCCTGTGCATACGATCCTGTGGACCGAGGATGTGCAGGATGTCTCCCTGCCGTATGGGAAAGAGTATACGGTGCGTGTCGGCTCCTCGCTGAAGGATGCTCATCTGCTCATGGTGGTGAACGATGAGCAGGGTGAGGTGGAGAAACGCTGGATTGGCTTGAACGATGAAATAAAGAATCTCTCCTTTAAACTGGAGGAGAAGAACGGTGAGAATCTGAACGTTAGGTTCTTCCTCGTGAATGAAGGGTTTTGCCACGAGTCGCAGTTCACCATCAAGAAGCAACAGGAGTCTAAGGCATTGCCGATCAAACTCTCCGTCTTCAGGAATAAGATGCTGCCAGGCTCGAAGGAGACTTGGACACTCACCCTGCCGAAAGAGAGACAGGCGGAGGTGATGGCGGCGATGTATGACGCCTCGTTGGACCAATTCAGAGGACATGACTGGTCTTTCTTCCCAATCTATCGCAGATGGTTCCGCTTCCCTTCCTGGAATACGTACCGATGGACGCAAGCCTCTCTTTCCTACGTTTGGGGATCTTATGTCGAAGATATAAACTGGTCGTTTGATCGGTTCATAGAACTACCGGAGGGATACAGGAGGTATAATAATACCTGGAGATGCGAGGAATTTGGTATGGCGGGAGCTCCTATGATGAAGATGGCGATGGCTTCGAATGCGATGTATGATCTCACGGACAATGCTAACATAGTGGAAGAAGAAGTGGCTGATGATGGGGAGCCGGAGCCAGAACCAGAGCCAGAACCAGAACCAGAATCCCCTGCACCTGAGAAAAATGATGCACCTATGCCGCAGGTACGCAAGAACTTCGCCGAGACCGCTTTCTTCTATCCGCAGCTCCGTACGGACAAGGAGGGTAATGTGCAGTTCTCCTTCGAGATGCCGGAGAGCCTCACCCGCTGGAACTTCAAGGCCTTGGCGCATACCAAGGACCTCTTCTTCGGACAGATGTCTGAAGAGATGGTGACCCAAAAGGATTTCATGATTTCCCCTAACTTGCCTCGCTTCCTGCGCAAGGGCGACCGTTGCGTGCTATCCGCCAAGATCATCAACCTCTCCGAGTCTGCGATAAACGGAACCGCCCTCATGGAACTGCTGGACCCTGTGACGGAGAAGGTGGTCGCGAAGCTGAATGCCCAGTTCTCCGTGGAGGCTGGCAAGAACACGGCGGTTACTTGGACGTTCGACGTGCCTCGTGATAGGGATGCCGTGCTGGTGCGCACCTCCGCCGTGGCGGGCAACTTCTCGGATGCGGAGCAGACCTTGCTTCCTATCCTCTCCGACCGCATGGTCGTGACGCAGTCCCTGCCGCTC
>JAGCWA010000038.1 GCA_017962085.1 Paludibacteraceae bacterium | reverse complement strand
TTTTTCTAAGCCCGTCATATGGACAGGAGCGCATAAAAGGATTTGATGTGATTGAGCTGGGTGTTTCGGATGTGAAATGGGTATACCTAAAGTTCAAAAGCGATGTGAGCAATATTGACCATGGCACGGACGATATCCAGATAGAACGTACCTCAGTGCCTTCCATCGCCAGGGTCAAAAGCCGTGTGCCTCGTTTCGTCGAGACGCATATCACCTTTATCACGAAGGATGGGGAGTTGCATACGTTCCATATCCACTATGAGCAAAATCCGAGTGTTGTGGCTGCCAATGTGAGGGGCAAAAAGTTGAGGGAGGAGGATGTGATCCGTCCGTTGAGGGTGGAGCTCTCCGATGACCGCACCTCCCATATCACTTTCCCCCATAAGGTGGTGGACATGAGCGTGGGGTGTGACTCCGCTATCGTCGACCATGTGCCGAACACTGATAACATGGTCATGGCGAAGTGTTATCCCTATGACACGAACCTTTTCAAGGAGACCTCCCTCACTGTCGTCACGGAGGATAAGAACATCTATGCCTTCGATGTTGTCTATAAGGAGGTTCCTGAGGTGCTGAACTTCTCGGTGGACGATGCGGACAAGAAAGGTGCGGTCTTCTCCGTCATCAATGTCAATGAGACGGATATGCGGTCTTTGGGTGAATTGGTGATTTCTAAGGGGTCTCAAATGAATCGAGGCATCATGGATGGCAAAATGGTCTTTGCACTTCAGGGAATCTTCATCAAGGATGATGTCACGATGTTCCATGTAGCCGTCGCGAACAACTCGCAGATTGACTATGACATAGACTTTATCAAGTGTTATATCACCAACCGCAAGAACTTGAAGAAACAGGCGATGCAAATCGATGATATCACGCCGCTCTATGAGTATGTGCAGAACGACAAGACATCGTTTGTGCCCGCTAATAGTTCTTATCACACGGTGCTTTTCTTCAAACGGTTCACTATCCCAGACAAGCATAATCTCTTCTTCGAGGTTTTCGAGAAGAATGGTGGTCGCCATCTCCAATTCACCATCACCAATCACGACCTGCTTTCCGCTAAGGTGTTGAAGTAGAGACCGGGAAGAAATCGAAAAAAGAGGCCCTTGATAAAGTGTTAGGGCCAAAGGAAACAGTGAGCGCAAGGAATTCGATTCGCAAATGAATGAGTTCCTGATTGGTGAGGCTATCAGGCAAGCTCGCCATTTGACCCAGGAACAATTGGGAGAGTTAGTTGGCGTGAAGAAGGCTCAGATAAGCAAGATAGAAAACGGTTGCAATGTGACATTCAATACCATAATGAGATTGTTCAAGGCATTGGATATAAGGGCGGTACTTAACTTGGAAGACCTTGGCGTAGTGCCTCTTTGTTGATGGGTATACGTTTATCAGGACATGGTTTTTATTCTTAATGGAAATTATCGGTTCGTCAAGAGATAAGGCTTGGGCGTAGGAAAAATAAGACAAAAAAACGGCGAGATCCATGGACCTCGCCGTTTTTGTTGTAAGTAACCGGATGGTGCCGGTTTTGTTATTTCTTGATGACCTGTTTCGTGAAGCTCTCGTCGCCTGAGGTGACACGTACGAGGTAGATTCCCTTGCTCAATCCGCTGCAGTCTACGCTACAGTAAGATTGGTTGGAAACCACCTTGTTGAAGAGGATGCAACCGATGGCGTCGATCACCTCCACCTTCACTTGCTCTTTGATGAACTTGCCGAAGTGGATGTTCAATCGGTCTTGTACAGGGTTCGGACTCAAAACGCAGACCATCTCCTCCTTCTCTACTGTCTCCACTGATGACAATATCTGTGGAACTGGGTTGATCTTAGCGTTGATGTAGCCCAATGCGCCGACCAAACCTGCGTTGTAGTCGATACCGCCCTCTGTTCCGGAATAGTTGTTGATGTCGTCTTTGTACTGCCCATTTTCCCGTGATCCGCCAACCAAGTAGCCCAATTGAGCGAACTTGTAGTTATTGTCTATCTTCGGCAATTTGTCCGTCTCTTTCTCCAAATCATTGATGTCGGTCCTATAAAGGTTCCTATGGTGGGAATAGGCTGGGTATTTATCTCCAAATCCTACAACATAGGAGAAGTTTTGTCCATTATGTCCCAACATATAATCCACCGTGGCGGAGATGTATGGGCTGAGTGTTTCCGCACCCGTCAGTTTGTCGTATAATGCGCGTACGAAAGCCTGGTTGCCAGGAAAACGGAGAACACCCCATGGCTCGCCTCCCCAACTCTTTCCAGGCAGTTTGTTCAAGAAATAGCCTGAATTAGGGATGTACATAGTGTCCGCATAGAACTTCAAGACTTGGAGCGCTTTCTCCCCGTAAACTGATTCGTCGCCAAGGGAAGCCATGTTGTAGGCTGCGAGGTCTTCTCTGTGGTCGTAGCAAAGGCTATAGTTGTAGTTGTATTCCTTGCGGTTGTTCATCCAAGAGCAGTTCTCCTCCGCTTTCCTCAGATATTCCGGGTCTTTTGTTGTCTTGTAGAGCTCCACGTACATGGAGACCATGTCATGGATATAGCGGTTTTCCACCGGATAGTATGCGGCTTTGGTGGTTCCCTTCTGGGTGTTTTCCACGAACTCGCAGGCCACCTTAGCTTTCTCCGTGCAGGCCGCAGCGTAATCCGCATCGTATTTAGCGTATGCGCGCGCCATCGCGGCAAGTGCGGATGCGGCTTGTGAGGCCATGGCGGTGGCATTGCCCGTCGCTTTCAGGATCATACGCGGGCCGTCCGCTTCTCCTCCCATACTGACAGGGAGCGCTGATTTAACCGTTGAAGTACACCATATCTTGTGGTCCACGTCTCCGTCACCCTTCTGGTAGTAGAAGGTGCGGTTGTCGCGAACTGCCTTCAAAATGAAGTCCGTAGCATATTTCACCTCGTTCAGGATGTCAGGAATACCGTCAGGCACACCTTGTTTCCCTTCCCATGTGTAATCGTCCGAGTCAATATAACCGTGGTAGTCCTCTGAATAGAAGTCCGGATATCCCTCAGGGAAGGCGTTGTATCCCAACACCAACATGTAGGCGGAGTAGAAGAATGTTTGTCCGAAGAGCACGAAGTCTCCACAGTCAACCCAACCTCCTGTTAAGTCGTAATCTCCGTCAGCGTCCTTCAGGAAGGATTTTCCCTTCACGAACTTACTGCGGTCGAATTGGATCTGGTTACTTACATCGTTCGCCTCGTGTGTCGCGACGAGCCAGTTGACGCCTTCACCCATACGTTGCGCTCCGTAGAAACGCGTGGTCATCCATAGTGCTTTCTGGTACTGATCATTGCTGAATGACAAATCGGCTTGTGCAAAAGCACTGCTACACATAATACTGCATAGGAAACCTAATACTGAATACTTTAATCTAATCATCTTTATTACTTTTTTGAACATTTACATTAGAAACATTTATCTCACATTTAATACTTTACCAATGAATAGGCTTGCAAATATACAATTATTTGTCAGTTTATACCATAATCTTGTATTTTTTTGAAATATAAGTCGTGGATGGTGTCTTCATGGTGAGTGTGCCCAATTGTGGGCTGGCTGTATAAAAAAAAGAGACGATGCCTGCGCACCGTCTCTATGCTTTATGGTTGTCAGAAATCGAAATCGTCGTCTTCTTCCACTGTCCCTTGTTTCTTTTCTTCTGAATTTCCCTTGCCTTTTGAACCTTTCTGGTTGAGGTTGCCGAAGTTATAGGCGAGGTTCAGACTGAGGGTTCGACCGCTGAACTTGAATTCGGACTTCTGGTAGAAGGAGTCGTCCCATGTCTCCGAGCGCCTTTTCCTAGAGTTGAGCAGGTCTCTCACGGAGAGTGTGGCCGAGAGTTTCTGTGAGAAGAAGGATTTCTTGATTCCGAGGTTGACGTTGTAGTTGTGCAACATCTTTCCTTGTGCGGTGGAACGTGGCGAGCGGTAGTTTCCGGACGCTTGTAGCTTGATCGCCTTAGGCAGGGAGAAGTCTGCGGAGACTTGTCCGGACCAACTGAAGTTGCTTCTGTCTTGGATTTTCACCTCCTTGTTGATGATGCCATAGCCCGGCATGACGGTGGTTACATCGAACAAACCACCCTTCAATGCGTAGTAGTAGAGGTTGGCATTGTAGGTGAGAGATACGATCTTGAATCGGTTCTTCAGGATAAGTTCCAAACCTCCTGCGTGTGAAGTGGCGAGGTTGGCGCGGGTATTCCACATCACGTCGTCGTAGATCCAGCTGTATTGTTGTACCAGGTCTTGCGTCAACTTGTGGTAGAGGGAAGCCATGAACGTGGACTTCTTCAGGTTCTTGATGTAGCTGAGCTCCGTGGAGTTGGTGATCTCCGGGTCCAGGTTCGGGTTGCCGAAATAGATATTCGCCGGGTCGGACACGTTGACGTAAGGGTTCAACCAGTAGCGGCGTGGTCGGCTGATGCGGCGGGTGTAGCTAAGTTGCAGTTCGTCTTTGTCGGAGATTGTATAGGAGAAGAATGCGCTAGGAAAGAGGTTCCCGTAGGGTTTCTTGTCCTCGCTGTCGCCTGCGGAGTAGAGGTTCCATGAGACATCCGTCAACTCTCCTCTCAGACCCAGTTGCATGCCGAATCTCTTCTTCTTGTGGATATAGGAGATGTAGGCGGCGTAGATGTTTTGCTTTAGCTCGAAGTCGTTGCCCAGCTCAGGTTGCGCCGTGCGTTCGTCCGCCCCATAGGGTTGGATTTCGGAGGTGACGACGTTGCCCTGCGTGCCGAAGGTGGCTTTCACGCCCGTTTCGATCTTATCGTAGCTGTTGATTTGCTTGTTGTAGTCGCTTTGTATGCTGAGCGTATGGTTATGCCCATTGAAAGTCTGGAATTGCTGGTAGTCGTTAGCGCGCAGACTGCTGACGAGCGAGTCGATGTCGCTTCTGTGCTTCGTGATTTGCTCGTATGTCTGGTCGTTGTCGTTCTTGTTAGGGATGAAACTGACGGAGGATGTCCATTCACTACCTTTTGGGAATATATGGAGATAGTCAAATGAGACATTCCCCATGAGCCTAAGCCCATCTGTGTTGGTGAGTCGCGTCTCCATCAGGGTTGATGTCCTATGTCCGTTCAGGATGTACCCGTTGTTGTAGTTGAGTTCCTGGCAGTTGTCCCTGCCGCCGACGGAGAACATGCCCGATGTGGAGAATTTGTTATGGTCGTTGGCGTTGTAGTTGATGCCGATACGGAAGAACCCGGACTGCATGTTTGCGTCTTGGTCCCTGGTCTGGTCGAGGTAGGTGGTGTCACCGCTGTAGGTCTCACGGTTGGTGTAACCATTTCCTATCATGTTTCGGTTGATGAGACCGAGACTGGAGTTGATGCTCCACTTGTTCTTCGTGTAGTAGATGTTGGCGCCGACGTTTCCTCCGAAACGTCCGTCCCAAGGGTAGATGACTCCTGCGGATACGGATCCGTGGTAGGTGGAGTTCTTCTTCTCGTCGGCTTTCATGACGATGTTGATGATGCCGACGGATCCCTCCGCATCGAATTTTGAGGAGGGGTTGGAGATGACTTCGATCTGTTGCACGCTTCCCGCAGGCATTTGCTCGAGGATGTCGCCTCGGTTCTCTTCCGTGAGGCCCGCAGGCTTGCCGTTGATGTATATCTCCACGTTTTCGCTGTTTCGGAGGGATACCTTACCTTCCACATCCACTTCCACGGAAGGGATCTCCTTCAGTATTTCGGAGGCGGATGTTCCGTCAGCTATGGCGTTGCTGTTCACCATGTAGGTCTTCTTGTCGAGGTCCACCTTCAATGTGGACTGGGCGCCGGTCACCTGCACCTCCTGCAGCACGTCCGCATCCTCCACCAAGACTATTTTCTTGTAGCGGACACTCGGTTTCTGTTCGGAGAGGGAGACGTTGATGCGCTTCTCCTTAAAGCCCATGAAACTCACTTCCAGGACATAGTCGTCCAACGAGATGCCATCGATGAGGAAGTTGCCGTCGTCGTCGGTGATTTCACCTGTGATCTGCGTCGTTCCGTCGCTTGCGTAGAGCAGTACATCCGCCATCGGCAACGTGTTGCCGTTTGCGTCGAATACTTGCCCTGATATCTTCGAAGCGCCGAACGTGGATAATGAACAAGCTAAAATGAACATTACCAGTGTGATTGCCCTGTGTTTCATATCTGTAGTTTTTAGTTCTTGTTTTGTTTTTTTATTGTTTTATGAGGAAACCTCGGAAGTGTTCTCTGGAGAATTATTGCTTTCCTCGATTTTGGCAGGCTCCGCCGTGCTTCCGTCTTGTTCGGTGATTGGGGCGGCTTCCTCTTTCTTCTCGGCGTTCTCTGTGCCGCTTTCCTGCTCTTTCGTCTCTTTGGCCTTCGCTTCAGCGCTCAGTTCGTCCGCACGTGAGATCCAAGGACGTTTTCCGAAGATCCGCTCCACATCTTCCGTGAATATCACCTCTCTGTCTATCAGTAAGTTGGCCAATTCAACCAAGCCGTCCTTGTGCTCGAGGAGTATGTTCTTCGCCCTTGCGTATTGTTCGTCAATGAGCAGTTGCACCTCCTTGTCGATGAGCTTGGCGGTCTCCTCGCTGTATGGTTTGGAGAAGGAGTATTCCGAGGCTCCTGTGGAGTCGTAGTAGGATATGTTGCGTAGTTTGTCGCTCATGCCGTAGTAGGCGATGAGGGCGTAGGTCTTCTTGGTGGTATTCTCCAGGTCGTTGAGCGCGCCCGTGGAGATCTCTCCGAAGATGATTTCCTCCGCCGCCCTTCCCGCTAGGGTGGAGCAGATATCGTCCAAAAGATGGGCGGTCGTGATGTGTTGGCGCTCCTCCGGCAAATACCAAGCCGCACCTAATGCCCGGCCACGTGGCACGATGGTCACCTTGATGAGCGGATTGGCGTACTGCAGCATCCAGCTTACGGTTGCATGGCCCGCTTCATGGTAGGCGGTCAGTGCCTTCTCCGACTTGGTCATGATGGTGTTCTTCTTCTCCAGACCGCCGACGATACGGTCGACAGCGTCGAGGAAGTCTTGTTTCTGCACGGTGTTCTTCCCCTTGCGTGCGGCGATGAGGGCCGCCTCGTTGCAGACGTTGGCGATGTCTGCGCCGGAGAATCCAGGTGTTTGCTTGGCGAGGAACTCGATGTCCACGCTTTCGTCTATCTTAACGTTGCGCAGGTGCACGTTGAATATTTCGCGTCGGCCCACCACATCAGGCAGGTCCACCATGATTTGTCTGTCGAATCGTCCAGGTCTGAGCAATGCCTTGTCGAGGATGTCGGCGCGGTTGGTGGCCGCGAGTATGATGACACCGCTATTGGAACCGAATCCGTCCATTTCCGTCAGCAATTGGTTCAAGGTGTTCTCCCGCTCGTCGTTGCCGCCCGAGTGGATGGTTTTACCTCTGGCGCGTCCTATGGCGTCGATCTCGTCGATGAAGACGATGCAAGGGGATTTCTCCTTCGCTTGGCGGAAGAGGTCACGCACGCGGGAGGCGCCCACGCCCACGAACATCTCCACGAAGTCGGAGCCCGACAATGAGAAGAACGGCACGTCCGCCTCTCCAGCCACAGCTTTGGCCAGCAGGGTCTTACCTGTTCCCGGAGGGCCTACGAGCAATGCGCCCTTAGGAATTTTACCTCCCAATTCCGTGTATTTGGCCGGGTTCTTCAGGAAGTGTACGATCTCCTGTATCTCCTCCTTCGCTTCGGAAAGTCCGGCCACATCCTTGAAGGTTATCTTATCCTTATTAGTGTTCTTGTCGAAGAGTTTCGCTTGGGATTGGCCGACGTTGAAGATGCCTCCACCAACGCCTCCGCCACCCATTCTGCGGAACATGAATATCCAGATGAATATGAAGAAAAGGATAGGGGCGATTCCGTAGATGATGTGTCCATAGTCCGGATCCTCCTCATATTTGATGGTGATGTGGTCCGCCTCTTCGGAACCCTCCTTGGCAGACTCTTTCTTCTTGTCCTGCGCACCCGTCACCTTCTTCTCCTTCTTTTGCCACTTGTTGAGGTCCTTGGCGAAGCGGTCGGCGGAAGGGATTTGGATCTCCAGCACAGGCTTGACCACCTCCTTGGCGTGCTCTTTACCGAACACCTCCTCTATCTTGCTCGGCTTTATGTAGATGTTTGCTTGGTCTTTGTTCGTCGTCACGACAATCTTTTCGACAGCGTCGCTTTTGACCAGTTCCTCAATCTTGTCGTACGTGAAGTCCCCGTAGGTCGGTTTGTCGTCCATGAAGAGCAGGGAGACGAGGAACAGACCCACCAGCAGGTATACCCAATAGAGGTTGAATTTAAATTCTTTCCTGAATTTTGGTTTGTTATTGTTGTCGACCATAATCTAATCATTATTTATGCGGGGTTTTCGGATTGTCTCCTGGCCCCCAGTTCATTGAAACGGTGCGTTTTGTTTGGACTATTGCAAGTCAGGAATTTCTTTGATTTCGGCGTCCTCCCACAATGTCTCGAGGCTGTAGAAGTCGCGGATTTCCGGCAGGAATACATGGAGGATGATCTCCCCGTAATCAAGGGCGATCCATTGGGCGTTGTTGTATCCGTCCACTGCGAAAGGCTTGACCTTAATCTGCTCCCTCACATAGTCTTTCACTTCGTCCGCGATGGAGCATACGTGGGTGTTGGAGTTGCCTTGGCAGATCACGAAGTAGCGGAACACGTAGTTCTCCAATTTGGACATGTCCACAACCGTGATTTTGGCACCTTTCTTTTCCTGAATGCCCTCTACAATCTTATTGACTAATAATTCCGTCTCGTCTAAAATCTTTTTCGCCATTGGTTATATGTTCAGTAATTTTTCTATTGCTTTGTCTACTTTATCGAATGTGAATTCGCTCATTGTCTGGTCCATCAGCGTCGTGATGCGGTCGTTGCAGAGGTTGCCGATGCTTCCCTCGTGCGTGTGGTGGATGTTCTTGTCCGGCGTGAACTTGCCGGCTTCGATGTCCAGTCCCACCTTTTTGTAGGCGTCGCGGAACGGCATGCCGGAGCGGGCGAGTCTGTTCACCTCCTCCACGCTGAAGATGAAGTCGTACTTGCTGTCGGAGAGGATGTCCTCCTTCACCTTCACCTGGCTGATGATGTGCGAGGTCATCAGGATGCAGTCCTGCAACTCCTCGAAGACGGGGATGAACACCTCCTTGATGATTTGGAGGTCTCTGAAGTAGCCGCAAGGCAGGTTGTTCATGATCATCATGATCTGTTGCGGCAGGGACTGTATCTTGTTGCACTTCGCTCGGGTTAGCTCGAACACGTCAGGGTTCTTCTTGTGAGGCATGATGCTCGAACCCGTGGTGCACTCGTCCGGCAGTTTCAGGAAGCCGAAGTTCTGGCTGGTGAACATGCAGGAGTCGAACGCCAGTTTGGAGATTGTTGCGGCAATGCCGGCGAGGGCGAAGGCCACCGTTTTCTCTATTTTCCCACGTCCCATCTGCGCATAGACGACGTTGTAGTCCATTGAGTCGAAGCCGAGTAGGTCGGTGGTCATCTGCCTGTTCAGCGGGAAGGAGGAGCCATATCCAGCGGCCGATCCCAGCGGGTTGCGGTTGGTCATCTTCCAGGCGGCGAGTAGCAGCTCCATGTCGTCCGCCAAGCTCTCCGCATAGGCGCCGAACCAGAGTCCGAAGGAGGAAGGCATGGCGATCTGCAGGTGGGTATAACCCGGCATCAGCACATCCTTGTACTTGTTGCTTTGCTCGATCAGGACAGAGAAGAGTGCGCGTACGGATTGCGCCACATTCTTAAGCTGTTCTCTCGTGAATAGCTTCATGTCCAGCAGCACTTGGTCGTTACGGGAGCGTCCGCTATGGATTTTCTTACCCATGTCGCCCAACTTGCGGGTGAGCATCAGTTCCACTTGCGAGTGCACGTCTTCCACGCCCTCTTCGATTACGAATTGGCCCTTCTCCGCTTGCTCGTAGATGTTCTTCAACTCCTTCAGCAGGATGGGCAGTTCCTCCTTGCCTAATAGCCCGATCGACTCCAGCATCGTGATGTGTGCCATAGAGCCAATCACGTCGTGCTTCGCCAAATAAATATCCATCTCGCGGTCGCGACCCACCGTGAATTTCTCTATCTCGGCGTTGGTCGCTTTCCCCTTATCCCATAATTTTTGTGCCATTGGTCACTTGTCTCAGTTTATAATAATTCGCAAAATTACTGAAAAACAATGGATAATCAAAAAAGAATTTTCTTCTTTGAGTGAAAGAGAAAAAGTCGTATATTTGCCCAATTTCTGTATGATGGCAAATGGTATAATGTTTACATAGTATTTATATAAGGGGTTTTAAAGTATATTTTGATTATGGGAAAACGTTTATATACATGGTTGCTTCTGTCGCTGGGAGTGGTGACGGGAGCGTTTGCACAAAGTAAAACCATATCGGGAGGAAACGATCATGGTTTGATTATTTGTGCGGAAGGTTATTTGTATACGTGGGGTAATAATTATAGTAGCATCATGGCTGGTCCGTTGCTGGGTATCGACCCTTCTGAGAGCGGGTATGATGATAAGATTGTTTATTCTCCTAAGCGAGTGAAGACTGGTAATCTGACGTTTAGTCAGGTGACTTCAGGTTCTGGTGCATTCAACCTGGCTCTTTCCTGCCATAAAGTCGTTTATGCGTGGGGAGATAACCAAAACGACGGATGCGGTCAGGGTGGACAAGGAGGAAATGTGGTTTCTTTCCCAACACCTGTGTTAAAGGGTGAGACGCCGGGATATAATGAGGATGGATCAACGGGCGGTCCTTATTTGGGAGGCGTCACGTATATCGCCGCATCCACCAACTCCGGATTCGCCATCATGAATGATGGTCGTGTCGTAGGTTGGGGTAAGGGTGAATGGAACTCCGCTACTGGAAACAATGCGGGTTTGCCTCGTTATATCAAGGATAAGGCTGGCAATGACATTAAGAATGTCACCCATATTTCTGGAGGTGATGACAACTGTTTGATTAGGACAGAAGATGGTAGCTTGTATGGTATCGGACCTTGGAATGGTAATTCAAATGCCACATCGACGGTGGCTGTTCCGGTCTTGAAGGCTGATGATAATACTCCGTTGACCGATATCCGTATGTCGGCTGCGGGTGACGTCTGCGGTTTCGCTGTGACGGGAGACGGATATGTCTGGTCATGGGGAAATGGAGGTTGGGGAGGTTCCACTGGACAACAACGTCAGGGATTGACCCATTACAATGCCATGAAGGTGGCTTCTGGTGAGTATAAGACAATATCAGGAGAAGAGTATCTTACCGATATCAAGGAGGTGATCGGTGGCCGTGGACATGGCGCAGCCGTCTCTAAAGAGGGTTATTTGGTATATTGGGGATGTGATGAAGATAATGGTGGTGTTGCTCCTACGAACGATGCGACCAAAACAAAATATCCTAATGGTGCACAGGGCGTCTTACCTATTTTGGCGCGCTATTGCGACGCATCTGGTAAACCGGGCGAACTGGTGAAGGATGCGGTTAGTATTTCTCGAGGTGACAACTTCGATTTCATGGTGAATGACAAGGATGAGTTCTATGTCTGGGGATTGAATGACCTGGGACAGTGTGGTGTGGGAAGCGCAACTGTCTCAAAGTATACCTGCTTGACAAAATTGACCACTATCCCTTGTGAGATTCAGGATGGTTGTCCTGAGGTTTATATGATAAACAGGATGAAGTGCCCTGGCGAGGAAATCGAGCTGGATTGTGGTTTCACGGTTCCTAAGGGAAAAGAGGAACGCTATTTCGTTACGTGGATGTATGAGGGGAAAGTCTTGAATTCCTCCACTACGACAGACCCTGAGTCCGTGCGTGCCGCAGACCCTTACAATGTCACCTCCATTAAGGTTACGAAAACGGGTGAATATACGGTTACTATCGAGTATATCGGAGGAAATATTCCTTGCGACAAGTGTAAGATAGCGAAGACTTCCTGTACCGTAAAGGAGATGGAAATGCCTATTGATACAATCGTCACGACAATGAACTGTGTGGCTGATCCGTTGAAACCAGCAGCTTCCGACAATATCTGCTTCAAGGCTGTGGTGAATAACTCCTTCTATAAGGCGACCCAAAAAACTACTTTCGCTGCATTTTCCACCAAGGACAGCAAAGATACTTTGGCTGTCGTGGAGACAACTGGTGCAGGTGGTAAGATCGAATTCTGCGTTTCTGGTGACAAAATCGATAAGACGCAGGTTCACGACAATAAAAACGAGGCGGAGCCTGACACCACCTACACGGTTTGGTTGGAGGACGTTTCCACCTTTGATACTTATTTGAATAAGAACGCCAAGTTGACCACGGCTGGAAGCTTCCAATCCTATGGTCTCTTGATTGATATCTATTCCGACGCAATCTTGAAGTCCTTCACGTTCTCCGCTAAATCACATAGCGGCGAGACTACGATCTCTGTGACTCCGGTCTTGTATGAGGCTGTAAAGAACACGAACGATTTGTACGTTGTCGGTAATCGTGTGCAAAGTGGAAAGGCTCAGTCCTTTACCATTGATGACTCAGGACCGCAGGATGTCGTTGTGAATTGTGATTTCGTGATAGAGGGTAATCCAACACGTGGTGTCCGTTACATATTGGGTATGAATATAGGCACATCCAACTTCCAGCTATATACGGGTAGTGTGGCTGCTGTAAAAGAGAACTCCGCCGAGTTCACTACTCCTATCATAGACTCCGAAAAGATGGGTATCTATGCGATGGGAGGTACTGCTAACAGCTACAACGCTCAGTCGAATGGTAGTTCGGTAACCTGTTATAAGGACGTTTTGTTTGGCAAAATGACTGATTATAACTGTGGCCGTATGATGTTGACGGCTCAGTATGGTTGTCCTCCATGTACCTCTCCGGACGAGGTGAAGATGCAGGTGGATGGTGCCGCAAGGACGGCTGACACAATTTTCTTGTGTGAGGAATCACCTGCGGTTGAGCTTTCGGTTGAGAATGTTAAGAGTTCCAAGGAACCTTCCGCCGCTTTCGATGTGCTGTGGTTCGTGGATAAACTTGGAACGGAGACCGATGCGGCTCAGGTGGATATGAAGGTTTCCTCCTCTACTTATAAGACAAAAATTAAATGGTCTGCCTCCAAGGAGGGCACCACGGAGAAATATTATGTCAGGGGACGTGACAATGAGAAACCAACTAGCTCTGATTGCTTCGCCCATGACTCTGTCGTGGTGAAATACAACAAAAAACCGGTGGTTCCTACCATCGAGATCCCTTCTTTCTGCAAGGGACTTGTGGATGCTGATGTGACGAAATACTTGGACAATGATTTGAAGTCGCTTCTGCTTGGCTTGGACGCTGACATTAAGGACCCATCCAATGCTTCGGTGACGGTGGCTGACCTTGCCTCTTCTCTGGAAACCTTGGCTGCGGGTACGCAAACCTATAAGATCACGGTGACTGACATCCAGACAGGTTGCGTCAGCGATGAGTCCTCATTTGATGTGGAGGTGAAGGCGATTCCGGATAAGCCAACTATCGACAATCTCGATTTCGTTGTTTCCGACGTGACGGATCAGACTGTGAAGGCTGGTGCTACAGCAACAGCTGGCGCAGATTTGCATTGGTACTCTAAGAAGTCTGACTACCCTGCTAATCCGTCGACGGCTGTGCCTACTATCTCCTTGAAGGATGAGGCTACATTCACCTTCTGGGTTTCCCAAAACTTGGATGGTTGCGAGAGTGACACGGCTAGCTTCTTGGTGACGGTGAACGATGCACCGGTTCCTGCTGCCCGCGACACGGCCATCTGTGTACAAAACAGCTTAACGAACCCTACTCCGTCGGTGGATCTCTCCACTTTGGTTGAGGCGGGTGACCCAAGAGAACCAAGCACCGCTTTCACACTGAATTGGTATACGGATCCTAACGCTGCTAAGAAGACGGGTTCCGCAACACCTCCTACCGTTGATTACAGCAAGGTGGGTTTGCAGACCTTCTATGTCAGCCAGACTAATTCCGTGACTGGTGCGGAAAGTAATAAGAAGGCTGTGTCTGTCATGGTATATGCGGCGCATCAATTGAGCCCGATTTCTCCAGATACTTACTGCGACGAGGAGCAGAACCCTAGAGCTTTGGTGAAGTACGCCGAGGACGGTACGACTGACTACGAGAAAGCGTCCGATATCCAGTGGTATCTCTACGGAGACGCTTGGGACAAGGATAAATTGCCTGTCCTGGGCATTGAGAAGGATACTACCTACATCTTTGGAGCGGTTCAATCCTATACGATCACTTCCGCTACAGGAAAGGAGTTGGAGACTTGCTACAGCGATACGACCTTCTATACGGTGAACGTATTGTACACACCGCCGACAGGTGATTCTTCGGTGGCTTACATTGCCGCTGAGGTGGGGTCCGACAACAAGACCTTCCCTGCCATCACCACGAAGGAGGGATGGAGCGAAGAGCCTGGCTACACGTACTACTACTCCGAGGCGGGCAAGAACAACTTCTCCACGAGTGTTCCGAAGCCTGTGTACGACGTTTCCAACTTGAATGGTAGCACCACGACTATCTTGTATGATGTCTACCGTGTCAAGGATGGCACATCGAAAGAGTGCCCGAGCGAGGTGAAAACAATCTCTGTCTCTATCAGCGACGCTATGCCGCCGAAGGTGAAGGACTACCACTACTGCGAGGGCTCCTCACTTCAACCTATCACCGCTGAGATAAGGCCTATCTCCGGTAAGACGGAGAACGACTACGAACTCTATTGGTACACGAGCAAGCCTTCCAGCACAACGACAACACCAGATGCGACAGGCTCCACCTATTCCTTGTCGGGTGCCGCCGCTGTCGAGTCGGATGGTACGATCAAGTCGACCACCTACTACGTGGCGCAACACGATGTCGGAACAGGTGCGACCAGTGCCGCGGTGGAGGTACACGTGGTGGTATATCCGAAGCCAATACTGGATATCGACGACCCAGACGCCACTTGCGGTTCGGACAACAAGTTCGTGGATATCACAGGTACGTGGAAGGCATCCAACACGAGCGAG
>JAGCWA010000037.1 GCA_017962085.1 Paludibacteraceae bacterium | reverse complement strand
TGGAAGTTGGAGACGGAGCGTGGCGTCGTTATGGATGGCGACAAGTCGGAGCATCTGCTCGAAGCTATCCCTGTCATGGCTTCGTTCTGTGATGTGATTGGTGTGCGTTCGTTCGCCCGCTTCGAGAACAAGGAGTTCGACTATCAGGAGACGATCTTGAACCAATTCATCAAGTATTCGGGCAAGCCGGTGTTCAGCATGGAGTCCGCTACCGCCCATCCGTTGCAGGCGTTCGCAGATCTCATCACCATTGAGGAGTACAAGAAGAAGGAACGTCCGAAGGTGGTCATGACTTGGGCCCCTCATCCACGTGCCCTTCCGCAGGCTGTGCCTAATTCGTTCGCCGACTTCATGAACGAGGCGAATGTGGATTTCGTCATCACCCATCCGAAGGGTTATGAATTGAGCGAGAAGTTTGTGCGCAACGCTAAGGTCGAGTATGACCAGGACAAGGCATTGGAAGGCGCGGACTTCGTCTATGCGAAGAACTGGTCCGCTTACCAAGACCCTAACTACGGACAGATTCTTAGCAAGGATATGTCTTGGACGGTAAGCACGGAGAAGATGGCGCTCACCAACAATGCCTATTTTATGCATTGCTTGCCTGTCCGTCGTAACATGATCGTGACGGATGACGTGATCGAGAGTCCTCAGTCTCTGGTGATTCCGGAGGCCGCTAACCGTGAGATCTCCGCTGAAACGGTCATCAAACGCATTTTGGAATCGTTATAATCAAAAATACTCAGTATGGAAAATTACATTGAAACAACTAGAGAGACGAACGAGGCGTTGAGTGCGCAACGTACGTTGTTGAAGAATGTTTATTGCTGGATGGCTCTCGCCCTTGTCGTGACGGGGCTGACTTCCTACTATGTCGCTTCTTCGGAGCGTATTCTCTCCCTCATGGGGTCTGGACTTTATATCGGTCTGTTGATAGCGGAGGTTGTGCTGGTAGTCATCCTATCCGCCCGTATCCACAAGATGTCGTTCACTACGGCGGGCATCGTTTTTGTTGTCTATTCCATCCTTAATGGAGTGACGCTCAGTGTCTTATTGATGATATATACGTATGAGTCCATTGCCCTTGCCTTTTTCATCACGGCAGGTACTTTCGCCGCCATGGCATTGATTGGACATTTCACGAAGAAAGACCTTTCCTCCATGGGACAGATCCTGTTGATGGCTCTTATCGGACTGATCATCGCGACTGTCGTGAACCTGTTCATTGGAAGTTCCACCTTGCAGTACATCCTCTCTTATGTGGGTGTTCTCATCTTTGTTGGAATTACCGCTTATGATGCCCAAAAGATAAAACGTCAGATCAGTGAGTTCGGCACAGAGATCAACGAGAGCAGCATGAAGCTCGCCTTGATGGGAGCTCTGGATCTCTATTTGGATTTCATCAACTTGATGATCTATATTTTGAGGATCGTGGGTTCAAGAAGGAACTAAAAACAATCGATGTGGGATTCGAAGGGATGTCTCATCCCTGTCGTGGCGATGTGCATATTGTTTCTTGGAAAAGAGATGATGTGCACATCGCTTTTTTTGTCTGATGCGCAACTATGGGTGTGGGGTTTATTCCGTGTAGGGGTGTCGGTATAAATGGGACAAAAAAAAGACGCAACCTGCGATGCGTCTCTTGTCTCTTCTCTCCTGAACAAGTGAAATCAACCGAAGTCTATCTCGAATCGGCTTGGAACTGGGTTGTTCCTATCCTCTCCTTGCTCGGAACTCTTGCCGATGTAGTCCATCACATCGTTCAAGCCTGTCATGAATTTTTCAAAGTCTTCCCGGTATAAAAAGATTTTGTGTTTTTCAAATGATACCTGGGCTTCCTCCCCTGAAACTTTCTTTTTGCTCTCCGTAATGGCGAGGAAAAGCTCGTCCTTGCGGTTGCGCTTCACGTCAAGGTAGTATATTCTTTTGCCTGCCTTGATCGCTTTCGAATAAACAATCTCCTGATCCCGCTTATCCGTATCAAACCTCAATTTCTCATCTTCCATATACAATCCTCCTATTTTTAATTATCATTCCTTGAAAACGAAATCTTCCAAATGTATGTATAAATTCTCATTTTCACAATTTTTTCTTTTGTTTTTTTTGAAATGTGGCATATTTTTCTATAAAAAGGGAGATGTGATAAGCGCAAATGCCACATATTCCAACGGGAAAGATTGCGGCTCGCCTTGTGATTTTTTTAGAAAATTTCACAAAAAATATTTCGTGGTATTTTAGGAATACTATATATTTGCATTGTGTGGAAGCACAAAATTTTATTAACTAAAAAAGAAAAATACTATGGCTTACGTAATTGGTGAAGATTGTGTTGCATGTGGTACTTGCATTAGCGAATGTCCTGTAGGAGCTATCTCTGAGGGTGACATCTATTCAATAAACGCTGATGCTTGCACCGAGTGTGGAACTTGTGCGGACGCTTGTCCTGCAGGTGCTATCTCTAAGGGAGAGTAATCAGTCTCAACAACAAACAGAAAAGGGCGTCCTGATCGGACGCCTTTTTTTGTGCCCGTGTTTCGCCTCCGCCTGATTTTAAGTTTGTATATGCAATTGCAATAGTTAGGCTTGCTTGGAGTTGTCCGAAAGCGTCGATTCGTATCTCTTTGCGATGGAGTAGAACCAGAAGACCTGTGCGGAGAAGATGAGGAAGGTGACTCCGCAGAATCCCAAGATGGCAATGTGTATGTCTTGGGTCATGATACCGTAGATGAGGCTGGCTGCCCTGACAATCAGCAACGTGAACTCGACGTACAATGTCTCTTTTTGTTTCATGAAAATGTCCGTGATGAAGCAGGTCGGTCCTGCTAACATCGAGGCGAAAAGCCATGGAAGCATCATCCGTATGTAGTCTGCCGTGGTGTCCCATGCTTCTCCCAAAAGTAGTTTCGTCAGGAAGGGAAGGGAGATGAATAGGAGGATGCCTATGGGCGGAACAACCAAGCATATCCTACGGTAGAAGTTGCGGAACGTCCCGATGATGGATTGCCTATTGTTCACCTTCTCGGAAACCTGCTGGAAGAGTACTTGGTATATCGATCCGTTGATGAGGCTGATGGGGGTGAACGCTAGGGTGAGCGCCATGCCGAAGAAGCCTGTCTCTTCCAGCCCGAAGAAAGGTGTGAGCAGGAAGAAGGGTAGGTTGGCGCTGACGTAGTTGAACAGGGTGCGGGGAAGTGCGAACTTGGGGAAGTTCTGGTAGGTCACCGCCGTTTGCTTGTCTGGCTTGGGCAACAATGATGCCAGCCTACATTTGTATTTCCTCATCGAGCGTGTCAGGTTGAAGAGGAAGGAGAGTATGGCGGAGACGACGGTCGCAATGATGAGACCACCCTTGATGAAGCCGAGGACCCCAAGCCCCCATTTGAGTCCTGCGTTGAGGAGGCTCTTGCTGATTTGATAGGTGCTGGCGAGCGTGTAGTTCTTATTCCTTGTGTGCCAATAGTTGAGCAGCGACCACCCTCCGGAGAATAGCACTAATAGGGGCAGTGTCCAGTACCATTGCGCGAGTTCGGGCGCATTGAATTGTTGGGCGATGGGTTGCGCGAAAGGAACGGAAAGTGAGCACAGGACGAATGTGCCGATGAGTACGGTCGTGCCCACATGGAGGCATTTCTTCGCCTGATCATCCTCCTTGGGCAAGAGGATGGAGTATTGGTATTCCGCCGTGGACAGAATGATGAGCACGCCGGCGATGCTTTGGAAGAGATTCAGCAGACCGAAGTCTTCCGGGGCGTAGATCCTGGTCAGGACAGGGTATATGAGTATGCCGATGGCTTGGGCGATAACCCCTGCGGAAAGAAGCTTGGCGGAGTTCTTCACGAACTCGGATTCTTTAATCTTTTTATATCTGTTTGTGAAAGACACTTTCCTCCTCTTTTTGGTTCTAGGGCAAAGTTATAAAAAGATTGCGTTTTCCTTTTGTTTTTTGTAATTTTACATCGTGAAATAACTGATAATTTTATTGATGTCATGAGTAAGAAAGTTGTGCCTATTACGTTGCTTACAGGCTATTTGGGAAGTGGAAAGACGACGTTGGTGAACCATATCCTGACGAATGAAAAAGGATTGAAGATTGCGGTTATCGTGAATGATATCGGGGAGGTGAATGTGGATGCTTCCTTGATCCAGCAGGGCGGTGTGGTTACCGAAAGGGACGAAAGCCTGGTGGCCTTGAGCAATGGTTGCATCTGTTGCACGTTGAAGGCCGACTTGATGAAGCAAATCACGGATATCACGGATACGAATCGATTCGATTACATCGTGATCGAGGCGAGCGGTATATGTGAGCCGTTGCCGATTGCCCAAACCATTGTGACGATGTCTTCGATGGCTAAGCGCTATGGTATGCCGGAGGTGTGCAGGCTGGACTGCGTCGTGACTGTGGTGGATGCCCTCCGCCTTTACGATGAGTTCTCCAGTGGAAACGATTTGATGCGCAAGAACCTCGATGAGGACGATATTGAGAACCTTCTTATCCAACAGATCGAGTTCTGTGACGTGGTCCTCCTCAACAAAGTGGACGAGGTGGGCAAGGATGCGTTGGACCAGGTGCGTGCTGTGGTCCGCACATTGCAGCCTCGCGCGGAGATCATCGAGACCAATTACGCTAAAATAGATTTGGATCGTATCATCAACTCTAATCGCTTCGACTTCCAGGCTGTTAGCATGTCTGCAGGTTGGATTCAGGCTTTGGAGAACGATGAGCAACAGGTGGAGGAGAAGAAACGTAAAGAGCAGGGCGAGCACGAGCATGAGCATCACCATCACCATGACGAGGAGGATGAGCACGAACATCACCACCACCATGAGCATGACGACGATGACGACGACGAGCACGAGCACCACCACCATGAGCATGAGCACGAGGAGGAGCATGGACATCACCACCACCATCACCACCACCATGACGAGGGAGAGGCGGAAGAGTATGGTATATCCACCTTCGTCTACTACAGGCGTAAGGGCTTCTCTTTGAGCAAGTTTGACCGTTTCATCGACCAGCGTTGGCCGAAGAGCGTGATACGTTGCAAGGGTATTCTTTATTTTGTGGAGAATCCGGACATGTCTTACCTTTTTGAGCAGGCGGGTCGTCAGAAGAGCGTACAGGAGACTGGCCAGTGGATATGCACAGCCCCGAAAGCTGAGCAGGAACGCCTGTTGGCGGAGAGCGAGGAGTTGCGCAAGGATTGGGACGATTTCTACGGAGACCGTCTGGTGAAGCTGGTCTTCATCGGCAAGGATATGGACAAGGCAGCCATCTGCGAGGCTTTGGATGCGCTATAGAAATCGATAATCATATTGGGGCATAGGAACCGTAGGACAAGAATTTTTTGTTTTAAGGTAATTATTTCCCGAATTAATATTACATTTGCCATCGGGTTGCCGAAAACGATAGAGTAGGCTGAAACTTAATGGATTTTGAAATGAGAAGTATATTGCTGATATTGGGCTTGACCGGAATCTTTTCGGTATTGTGTTCTTGCACGAAGAAGGATTGTGATTGCACATTCTACAATGCTGCAGGTGAGGAAGTGCCAAGCTATAGCGGACTCAAGGAAGAGATGAGGGTGAATGACTGCTCGGAATTGAACACATCCGACACCACAGGGTATTTCATCTGCAAGTAATATCTCTTTGTTGGTATAGGGGTCGTTTTCTTCGGAGGACGACCTTTTTTGTGTGGCTTGGCCAATCATCATCTAAACCTATGCTTGAGGAAGTCTCCTCCAATCCTTGTTCCTCCATGAACCTTCCGTTCCACCCCTGACTCGTTCTGAATTAAGCGCAAAAAAAGAATAATATACTATAAATCTGAATTGTTTGTTTCTGTTTTTGGAATATTTGTCCATTGGACATATCTGTTTTAGAATGTTTATACGTTTTTATCTCTTTTCCTTTCGCATTTTGTCTGTTGGCAGTACTTTTGCAACGTTCGATGGAAATGGAGGAAGATAGGATGGATGTCCGCATCGAGCACATTGCAAGGCTATAAGGAACGATCCTTTGTCGTTTCTCTGCATTGTGGATGTCCATATTGGGTAATTGATTGTAATTAAAAAATTGTATGAGTAAAAAAGGATTAGGAACTTTGTGTGTCCAAGAGGGTTGGAAACCTAAGAAGGGTGAGCCAAGGGTGCTCCCGATTTATCAGTCTACAACGTTTAAGTATGATACAAGTGCGGAGATGGGTGATCTCTTCGACTTGAAAGCTTCTGGTTATTTCTACACTCGCTTGCAGAACCCTACCAATGATGCGGTAGCCGCTAAGATCTGTGCGCTGGAGGGTGGTGTGGCCGCCATGTTGACCTCATCTGGTCAGGCCGCCAGCTTCTATTCCATCTTCAATCTTTGCGAGGCTGGAGACCACTTTGTCTCTTCTTCATGCATCTATGGTGGAACCTACAACTTGTTCGCTGTGACGATGAAGAAGTTGGGCATCGAGTGCACGTTCGTGGATCCGGATGCCTCTGAGGAGGAGATCTCCAAGGCGTTCCGTCCGAACACGAAGGCTTTGTTCGGTGAGACGATCGCTAACCCAGTATTGACGGTGTTGGATATCGAGAAGTTCGCCCGCATCGCCCACTCTCACGGTGTGCCTTTGATCATGGATAACACATTCCCTACACCAATCAACTGCCGTCCGTTCGAGTTCGGTTGCGATATCATTACGCATGCCACGACGAAGTACATGGACGGACATGCGACGAACGTGGGTGGATGTATCGTGGACAGCGGTAACTTCGACTGGGAGGCTCACAAGGATAAATTCCCAGGCTTGACCCAACCAGACGAGTCATACCATGGATTGGCCTACAGCAAGGCGTTCGGTAAGGGTGCCTACATCACGAAGGCTACGGCTCAGTTGATGCGTGACCTCGGTTCCATCCAATCCCCACAAAACGCCTTCTTGTTGAACCTTGGTTTGGAGACGCTTCACCTGCGTATGCCTAAGCACTGTGAGAACGCTCAGTTGGTGGCTGAATATTTGGAGAAACACCCTAAGGTGGCTTGGGTTAACTACCCAGGTTTGAAGTCCAGCCCATATTATGAGTTGGCACAGAAACAATTTACCAACGGACAGTCTTGCGGTGTGGTTACCTTCGGTGTCAAGGGAGGACGTGAGGAGTCTATCAAGTTCATGGATTCCTTGCAGTTGGCTTGCATCGTGACGCATGTGGCTGACGCACGTACTTGTGTGCTTCACCCAGCTTCCCACACTCACCGTCAGTTGTCCGACGAGCAGTTGATCGCCGCAGGTGTACGTCCTGACTTGATCCGTTTCTCTGTAGGTATCGAGGAGCCAGAGGACATCATCGCTGATTTGGAGCAAGCATTGGCAAAGTGTTAATCTAATCTGTTCCACATGGATGTTGGAACCATATTGCTGCTAGCCCTCGCTTTGGCGATGGATTGTTTCGCAGTTTCTATTACAAATGGGGTCGCCTTAGGGCGATTCCATTTTGTTCCTATTATGAAGATGGCCCTTCTGTTCGGCTTCTTCCAGGCCTTCATGCCCTTCGTCAGTTGGTTGGCGGGCGTGGGTTTCAAGGAGGCGATAGAGGCTTACGACCATTGGATAGCCCTGATCGTGCTCGTGTTCCTTGGCGTGAAGATGATACGGGAGAGCCGTTCTGACAAGGAGGAGGGTGAATCTCAACCTGCGTTGCGTTGGAAAACATTGACGTTGTTGGCGATCGCCACCAGTATCGACGCTTTAGCGACAGGTCTTGTGTTTATTTCAGAAACTATTCCTACCTTTGCGTTCGCATTGACGATGATTGGTTTGTTCAGCTTCGCGCTTTCCGTGGCGGGAAACCTCGTCGGACTCTATTTGGGGCGGCATCTTCCCGTGAATATGGAGTTGGTGGGTGGCCTTGTCCTGATAGGTATCGGCGTGAAGATTTTCCTTGAACACACATCGCTCTTGTCGATTTTGTTTGGAATATAGTTTTTATGAATTTGATATGCTTGGTTTAAAGAAGAAATGGCACGATTTTATGCACAACGAGGAGTTGAAGCATAAGATTTATATGGTGATCTACGATACGGATTCCCCTATGGGTAAGATGTTTGATGTCTTGCTCATCGTGTTTATCCTTGTGAGTGTCTTGGTCGTGATTCTGGAGAGCCTTGCGATCTTCCCGCCGACGTTTAAGTTCTTCTTGAATATCTTGGAGTGGGTCTTCACGGTCTTCTTTACGGTTGAGTACTTGTTGAGGCTCTATTGCTCCCCTCATCCGTTCAAGTATGCCACCAGTTTCTTCGGCATCGTGGACTTGTTGGCTACGGTACCTACCTACCTCGGCTTTTTCTTCCCGAACGCACATGGTCTGTTGACCATCCGTATCCTACGTCTGATACGTGTTTTCCGTATCTTTAAGCTCTTCTCCTACTGGAGGGAGGGCGAAATTCTGTTGAACTCCTTGCGGGCCAGTTTCCGGAAGATCATCGTCTTCTTTGTCTTCGTGCTCCTTCTTGTTGTCTGCATCGGAACGGTGATGTACATGGTGGAGGGTGGTATTGAAGGAAGTAGTTTCCACGATATACCGAGTAGTATCTATTGGGCGATTGTGACCACTACGACGGTGGGCTATGGAGATATCACCCCGATGACGGGCTTAGGACGTTTCCTCTCCGCCTTTGTGATGCTCTTGGGTTACACGGTGTTGGCGGTCCCTACGGGTATCGTCTCCGCACAGATGATCTCCGACAAGAAGAAGATATCCATCCGTCCATGTCCTCATTGCCACAAGACGGGGCATGACGAGGATGCGGTCTTCTGCAGGTACTGCGGTAAGCGTCTCTTCGATGATGAGTCGGACGGTTTCGATGAGAAGGAGATCGTAACGCAGGAAGGGGAAATCAAGTGAATTAAGAATTTTGAATTATGAAACGTTAGTTCGACGTAGTCAATTAAGAATTATTGGCTATTGTTTAGTTAATGGCTCATCCTACCTGTTAAGCGATTAGCACCAGCAAATAAAGAATGTCAGACGGCGTGAGTTAGTTCCACCATCTGACATTTTTCGATTCTCTTATTGGCTGTGTGGAATTTTATTGGACGTTCCTTTCGTACACGCCCTTATCAATTCTTTTCCGTTAGCCTGATACCATCTTCTCCGATGGTGATGATTCGTTGTTTGTACAGTGAACCCAAAGTTTTCTTGAAGGCTTTCTTGCTGCATCCGAAAGTGTTGTAGATGATGTCCGCATCTGTCTTGTCGTTCATAGGCAGATAGCCGTTCCTACGTCTCAGTTCATCGAGTATCTGCTCGCTGATGGCGTCCACCACCTTGTAGCCTTGCGGCTGTAGGGCTACGTCGAGTTTGCCGTCCTCGCGTACGCTTTTCACGTAGCCTTTGGTGCGCATGGCGAAGTCTATGTGTTCGAAGATTTCGCTGTGGTAAACCAGGCCCCAGTAGGCATCGTCCACGATTACCTTGTAGCCGAGGTCGGTCTCTTTGGCGAAGAGAATATCCACTTCGTCGTTCCTTTTGTAGGTAGGCTTGTCCAGGTCGAGGAAGTCATCCACGTGCATGCTGGCGATGACCTGCTCCGTGTGGTGGTCATAGAAGACGTGCACGAGGTAGGTGCCGCCGAGGGCCAGCTTGCTGGTCTGCTCCTTGGAAGGGAGGAAAAGCTTGCGTTTCAGTCCCCAATCGAGTAGGGCACCCGCCGAGGATACATGCACGACGGGGAGGAACTCGAACTCGCCTGCGATGGCGAGAGGAATCTTCGCTGAGCCAATCGTCTTCTTGTCCGCATCCTTGTAGAGGAAAATCTTCACGACGTCGCCCTCTTGGGGCATTTCGGAGAATTCCTCTGCCGGTATGTTGAATATCTCCTCATCTTCGGAGACGACGATCACTTCCTTCTGACCGACGCTTCGCACGGTCATTTTATTTATTTTTCCTATTTCAATCATTCTGTTTTCTTGTTGTTGCCACCTGTGGCGGAAGCCTTTTCAATCAGGGCGTTTCCGTTCTTTTCTGCGTTTTGGATCAGTTTGTCACCTGCCGCTGCGGCGTCGCTCACCATTTTGTTGGCTTGCTCCTGCGCTTTTTTAACACCTGCGTCGCCTGTCTTTTTGGCAGCCGCTTTGGCAATTGGGTTGGTTGCCTTGTCCTGCAGCTTCTGAGAGTTGGCCTTCGCCTCTTCCACTAATTTGTCCGCACCTTTTTGTGCTTCCGCAATCATCTTCTCACGCTGTGCTTTGGCCTCTGCCACCATCTTGTCGCGTTGTGCCTTTGCCTCCGCAATGGCTTTCTCTTTCGCCTTGTCTACAACTTCCAACGCCTTTTCCTTGATGGATTCGAGGGTTGAGCCCGCACCGACAGTCACCTTCGGAGCGGTGAATGTACCACCGATCTTCACATCCAATGCCACTGGAATCTTATCCGTGATGGTCTTGAGCGAAATGGTGGAGATGTAGTCCAATGTCTGGTCGAGACCCGACGAACCGGAGAACTTGAACAATGCGGTCTGGATGGCGGTCTCGAAAGGATCGATTTCCAACCTTCCGTTTTTGATGACGAATTTGATGTTGATGTCCTTCATCTGTGGGTTCTTCAGGGAAGGCATTTGGATCTTATTGGCAAGGGTGTTGATTGCTTTAGCCTTATCCTCGATCATGCTGAATGCCTTCACATCGTTCAATCCCACTTCCCTGGAGGAGAATTTACCCTTCCCGTTGACAGTGGATAAGTCAGGCGTCATGCCATGGTCCAGCTTGGAGTCGAATTTCAGATCCA
This sequence comes from Paludibacteraceae bacterium, assembly GCA_017962085.1. Lineage (GTDB taxonomy): Bacteria > Bacteroidota > Bacteroidia > Bacteroidales > Paludibacteraceae > UBA1181. The sequence goes on along the minus strand of JAGCWA010000037.1, from coordinate 24,915 downwards.
TTGAGAAGTTACCCGAAGCGTCTGACAAGATTGGGGCCAGTTTGTTGGCGGTGGAGACCTTGGTGAATACCTCGGAGATCTTCATCTCCTTCAATGCTAATGCCAGATCCACTTTCGGGGAGAGCGTGTCCTTCACGTCGTATTCTCCGTTGACGTTGAATGAACCACCCATCGTGTTACCGCTCAGGGTGCTGATCTTCGCCACCTTCTCCTTCAAGGCGAGGTTTCCTTTCAGTTGGGTCACTTCTATATCCTCGAAGAGCAGTTTGTTGATGTTGGTGGAGAGTGCGAAATCGACGTTGCCAGGAATGTCGATGATGGTGTTCTCCGTGGCGCTTTCAGGATTCGTGTTGGCGCTCTCTTCCTCTTCTCCGCCTAACAACTCGTTTGCGTCAATGTAGTTGGAACTGACGTTCAGGGTACCCTTGATGGTCTCGCCCCTAACTGCGTATTGCAGGAAGTTCTGCAGCGTTCCGTCCAACTTCAGGTCTGATTTGCCCAAGCCTAAGTCCGCATTCATCTTCACGTTTTGAGAGGTGAACTCCATGTTGGCGTTGTTCATGTTCACGTCGAAGTCCAGTGAGTTCATCTTCAGGATGAAGTCCTTGAGATTGAGGGAACCTAAGATGGTGAACAAGTCATATTGCTCCTTGTCCACGTAAGACATCTTGCCGTTCGCCTTCAGCGCTGCGGTCATGATACCGTTGATCTTCATGTCGCTCAGGTGGACCACCTCCGTCAGCTTGCTGAAATCGATGGTTCCGTTAGCACCGAAGTGGAAGTCCGGGTCGGAGATCGGTGTCTTCATCAGCAGGGTCACGTCGAATGGGTTGCCCGCCATTTTGAAGCCTAACTTTTCCACGTTGATGACGGTGGAGTCGGTGATGTTCCCTGGGTTGGTGATATTGGCGCTGATGTTGATGTCGTTAACGGAGCTAGGCAAGTCCGGGTATTTGAACATAGCGTTCGAAATCTTCAGATCCGCGTTGATGGCAGGAAGCGTGTCTCCCTCCATGCGTCCCTTAGCGGTGGCGGAGAGGGCAACCTCACCAGACGTTTGGATAGAGGCGAAATCATCCGCATAGATGGCAGGAATCAGCGAGAGGATCTGTTTGAAATCGATGCCAGGCGTGTTCAGCGCCAGATCCATGTCGATGGCGGTCGTGTCGATCAATTGCACAAAACCCGAGAAGTTCGCCTTGATTTCGTTCAAGGAGAGTTGGTTCTCTCCGAAAGTATACTTGTCGTTCGCCAAGTCCGCCTGGATCTTGATGTCCGCGTTCGTCTTCGCTTTGTTCAGGTACGGAATGTTAGAGAGGGCGACGGAGATGGAGTCCACATCCAATAAGAGGTGTATGTCTGAGACGCTTTCGCTCACGTTACCAGAAAAGTCCAGTTTCGTCTTTTCCAGCAATGCTGTGGTGGCCGATTTGTCGTCCGCATAGGCAACCTTGTCGAACATCAGTTGGAAAGTCTTGATGTTGGCGAGTGTCCCTTTGTCCAAGGCGAGGTCGCCTGCTAGGTTCAGGTTGAGGTGGTCGACGGAAGCCGACATGCTATCCTGTTTGTTGTCGTAAGAAGCGCACAGGTTCTCGATGAGGAATTTGTCGAGGGCCAATAGAATGGCGGCGGAGCTTGTGGTATCCTCCTCGGCGCTCTCCGTGGAATCACTCTTCATGATGTCCCAGTTCGCCTTTCCGTCCTCCAACACCTTGGCTCGGAAGGTAGGGTTGATGATTTCGATGGAGTTGATCACGTACGCATCTGCGAATAGGCTGGAGAGATCGATCACGGCGGTGAGCTTGCCGATGTCCGCCAAGGTATCCCCCGCGAATTCGTTTTCACCGACAACTCCGACGTTTTCGATGGATACAGATGCGTTCGGGAAGTGCTTGAAGAAGTTCATGGAAAAGTCTCCCATGTACAATTCCGCGTTTAACATGTCATTCACTTCGTTGATAACCACTTCTTTAACCTTGTCTTTGAACAAGAAGGGAAGTACCGCGAGCAGTACGATGATTGCTAATAGGGCGATTCCTCCAATTTTTAGGATGCGTTTCATATTATGCGATATATTAGTTTATTTTTTTTGTCTTTTTTGTTCAACGCAAAATATATGCAAAGTTACAATTTTTATCATACTTTTTACATAGGTAATGAAAAAAGAATGGCTATTGGGGGAGGAGAATTTGCCGATTTAACACTTCACGAATTGTGATTTTTTAGTTGTTGAAAGAAAATCCGTAAACATCTCTTTTGTTTGCGGAATTTGAAAAAATTTTTTACTACTTTTGCGTTTTGTGTGAAAATAGTGTTTTCCCACAAAAGGAGATTGGAATTTTTATTGTTCAATTTATAAAATTATGGCTAAAGAAAAAAAATTCATCACTTGTGATGGTAATGAGGCTGCTGCACATATTTCCTATATGTTCAGCGAGTGCGCCTGTATCTACCCAATCACACCATCTTCAACGATGGCTGAGCACGTGGATGAGTGGGCCGCTCAAGGTCGCAAGAACATCTTCGGCGAGACAGTGTCAGTAACAGAAATGCAGTCAGAGGCAGGTGCCGCTGGTGCAGTTCACGGTGCAATCCAAGCGGGTGCGTTGACATCCACTTACACCGCTTCCCAGGGTCTCTTGTTGATGATCCCTAACATGTACAAGATCGCTGCTGAGAAGATGCCGGCTGTGTTCCATGTTTCAGCTCGTACCATCGCATCTCACTCTCTCTGTATCTTCGGTGACCATCAGGACGTTTACGCATGCCGTCAGACAGGTTTTGCGATGTTGGCTGAGGGTTCAGTACAGGAGGTTATGGATTTGGCTGGTGTAGCTCACTTGTCAACCATTAAGTCTCAAGTTCCTTTCTTGAACTTCTTCGACGGATTCCGTACTTCCCACGAGATCCAGAAGATCGAGAAGTTGGACAACGAGGATTTGGCTGGATTGATCGACCAAGAGAAGTTGGCTGAATTCCGTTCAAGAGCTTTGAATCCAAATAAGCCTGTAATGCGCGGTATGGCGGAGAACCCTGATACGTTCTTCACTCACCGTGAGTCTTGCAATACAATGTACAACAACGTTCCTGAGATCGTTGAGAACTACATGAAGGAGATCTCCAAGATCACTGGACGTAACTATGGTTTGTTCGATTACTATGGTGCTAAGGATGCTGACCGCGTCATCATCGCCATGGGTTCCGTGACTGAGTGTATCCGTGAGGTGATCGACTTCTTGGCCGCTAAGGGTGAGAAGGTTGGTTTGGTCGCTGTTCACTTGTATCGTCCATTCTCCACGAAGCATTTGTTGGCCGCTGTTCCTGCTTCTGCCAAGGTTATCACTGTTTTGGACAGAACGAAGGAGCCAGGTGCTAACGGTGAGCCTTTGTACTTGGATGTACGTGAGGCATTCTACGAGCAGAAGAACGCTCCTGTCATCGTCGGTGGACGTTATGGCTTGGGCTCTAAGGATACTACTCCTGCTCAAATCATCTCCGTATACGAGAACATGTCTTTGAATACTCCTAAGAACCACTTCACTTTGGGTATCAATGATGATGTTACCTTCACTTCCCTCCCTCAGAAGGAGGAGATCGCTGTCGGTGGCGCAGGTATGTTCGAGGCTAAGTTCTACGGTTTGGGTGCTGATGGTACTGTCGGCGCTAACAAGAACTCTGTGAAGATCATCGGTGACAACACCAACAAGCACTGTCAAGCATACTTCTCTTACGACTCTAAGAAGTCCGGAGGTTTCACTTGCTCACACTTGCGTTTCGGTGATACGCCTATCCGTTCCACTTATTTGGTGAACACTCCTAACTTCGTGGCTTGCCACGTTCAGGCTTACCTCCACATGTACGATGTGACTCGTGGTTTGCAGAAGAACGGTACGTTCTTGTTGAACACGATCTGGGAAGGCGAGGAGTTGGCTAAGAACTTGCCTAACAAGGTGAAGGCTTATTTCGCTAAGAATAACATCAAGGTTTACTATATCAACGCTACTAAGATTGCTCAGGAGATTGGTTTGGGTAACCGTACCAATACGATCCTTCAATCCGCATTCTTCCGTATCACAGGTGTCATCCCTGTAGAGTTGGCTGTTGAACAAATGAAGAAGTTCATTGTTAAGTCTTACGGTAAGAAGGGTGAGGATGTGGTGAACAAGAACTACGCCGCTGTTGACCGTGGTGGTGAATACAAGGAGTTGGCTATCGATCCAGCTTGGGCTAAGTTGTCTCCAGACGCTGCTAAGGCTAACGATGATCCTGAATTCATCAACAAGATCGTTCGTCCTATCAACGCTCAGGACGGTGACTTGCTTCCTGTATCCGCATTCAAGGGCATCGAGGATGGTACTTGGTATGCTGGTACATCCGCTTACGAGAAGCGTGGTGTCTCTGCGTTCGTTCCTCAATGGAACGCTGCTGACTGCGTACAATGTAACAAGTGTGCGTTCGTTTGTCCTCACGCATGTATCCGTCCAATCGTGATGAACGATGAGGAGGCTAAGGGCATGAATGGCGACATGATCGAGATGAAGGCTCCTGCTACCATGAAGGGCATGAAGTTCCGTATGCAAGTGGGCGTTTTGGACTGCTTGGGTTGCGGTAACTGCGTTGACGTTTGTATGGGTAACAACCCAGAGAAGGGCAAGCAGGCTCTTAAGATGGTTCCGTTCGATCCTGAGTCTAAGGAGACAGCTGTTGAGGCTGCTAACTGGGAGTATGGTGTTAAGAAGGTATCCAGCAAGCAAAGCTTGGTTGATATCACGGCTAACCCTAAGAACTCACAGTTCGCTAAGCCATTGTTCGAATTCTCTGGCGCTTGCTCAGGTTGTGGTGAGACTCCATACGTGAAGTTGATTTCCCAATTGTTCGGTGACCGTGAGATCGTGGCTAACGCAACGGGTTGTTCTTCTATCTACTCTGGTTCAATTCCTTCTACTCCTTATACGACTAATGAGAAGGGTCAAGGTCCAGCTTGGGCTAACTCTTTGTTCGAGGACTTCTGCGAGTTCGGTTTGGGTATGGAATTGGCTAACGAGAAGATGCGCGAGCGTATCGTGAAGATCATGAACGAGGCTATCGCCGCTGATTGCACTCCTGCTGAGGCTAAGGAGTTGTTCTCCGCTTGGATCGCTGATAAGGATGACGCTGAGAAGTCTAAGGCTTTGGCTGAGAAGATTATCCCTGTCATCGAGGCTGGTAAGGCTAAGTGCAACCACTGCAAGCAATTGTGCGAGTTGGAGGGCTACTTGGTTAAACGTTCTCAATGGATCATCGGTGGTGACGGTGCTTCTTACGATATCGGTTACGGAGGTTTGGATCACGTGATCGCTTCCGGTAAGAATGTGAACATCTTGGTATTGGATACTGAGGTTTACTCTAACACGGGTGGTCAGTCTTCTAAGTCTACTCCTCTCGGCGCAATCGCTAAGTTCGCCGCTTCTGGTAAGAGGGTTCGTAAGAAAGACTTGGGTATGATCGCTACGACTTACGGATACGTATACGTCGCTCAGGTGGCTATGGGTGCTGACCAAGCTCAGTGTTTGAAGGCTATCAAGGAGGCTGAGGCATACGACGGTCCTTCTTTGATCATCGCTTACGCTCCATGTATCAACCACGGTTTGAAGGCTGGTATGGGTAAGGCACAAGCTGAGGAGGCTAAGGCTGTCGCTTGTGGTTACTGGCACTTGTGGAGATTCAACCCAGCTTTGGAGGCTGAGGGCAAGAACCCATTCTCATTGGATTCTAAGGAACCTGATTATAGCAAGTTCCAAGACTTCTTGATGGGTGAGGTTCGTTACAACTCAGTTAAGAAGTTGTTCCCTAACGAGGCTGACCAGTTGTTCGCAGCTTGCCAGGATATGGCTAAGAAGCGTTACCAATCATACGTTCGTATGACGAAGATGGAGTATTAATAAAATACTCTAAATAACATATTGGAAGGAAGGCTCGGTCTCGTATCGAGCCTTCTTTTAATACAAACATTTGTGAGTGATGAATCGGTCCAATCTGTATAACAAGGAAGAGGTGGCGGACTTCTTGTCTGGCGCCGAAGAGGCTTGCGCTGTTCCTTCCGGAAAACGCTCTGGGAAGAATTGCCTGAATGTCTTGTCGCTATTCTCTGGTTGCGGAGGCATGGACCTTGGCTTCGAAGGTGGATTTGTCTGCAACAGAAGGTCTGTCCCGGAAGCGTCTGGCTGGATTGAGCGTGCGGTCAATGACAATTGGGTTCTCCTGAAGAAGAACCGCTTCCGTACGGTCTTCGCCAACGATATCTTGTCGGAGGCTTTCCGTTCGTGGACGAAGTACATGGGACGGTTCGGTTGTGAGGACGGTGTCTTCCATACGGAGAGTGTGGTGGATTTGGTGAAGGCGTATCAGTCTGGTGATAGTTCTTTCCCTTCGTCCGTGGATATTGTCACGGGCGGTTTCCCTTGCCAGGATTTCAGTGTAGCGGGCAAGCGGAAGGGTTTCGACTCCCAAATGAGCCATAATGGCGAGAAAAGGACGGAGGATGAGGCTTCGGAAGAGACGAGAGGAAAACTCTATTTCTGGATGAAGCAGGTGATAGATATCGTCAAGCCTAAGATATTCATTGCGGAGAACGTGAAGGGATTGGTCAGCTTGGGGGATGTGAAGGATATCATCCAAAAGGATTTCGCCTCTGCGGATGGCCATGATTATTACGTGTTTGATCCCCAGGTGTTGAATGCTGGCAACTATGGAGTGCCTGAGATGAGGGAGAGGGTCATATTCATCGGTGTGAAGAAATCCGCACTGAATGAGACTGCGAGAAAAGTCTTTGAGAGCGGGAACATCCCGGAAGAATACAATCCTTATCCGAAGCCAACCCACGCTTATACGTTGAAGAATCCAGACTTGTTGCCTCCTGTGACGTGTGCCGATGTCTTCCGTGACTTGAAAGAGCCTGAAGATAGTGCGGATCTCTCCCATGCCAATTACTCGAAGGCGAAGTACATGGGTAGCCACTGTCAGGGACAGAGTGAGGTGAATCTCAGAGGCTTAGGTCCGACGATCAGGTCCGAGCACCATGGAAACATAGAGTACCGACGTTTGTCGGCGGAGCATGGTGGCAAGTATTCGGATGAGCTGAATAAAGGCTTGAAAGAGAGACGGTTGACTCCGAGGGAGTGTGCGTTGATTCAGACTTTCCCGCCGGACTATCCGTTCGTCTACCGTAAGGCTGGCACGAGTCGTTTCGTAGTCAGTGCGTCTGGTGCCTATAAGGTGATTGGCAATGCGGTGCCTCCAGTGCTGGCTTATAATATCGCGAGACGATTAGAAGAAGTTTGGAATAAATATTTTTGATGTATAAATAGTCGATTCTCCTTGTTGTTTGTTTTAGGGAGTCTATCTGCGAAAATCTGTGAGACTATAATCTTTGATAATGGCTTCATTCCTTTATGTTGGTGAAATCATTGTCAGTTTATGTTTTTGTTCCCGAAATGGATTTTTTTGTGTTCTTTGTTGTTTTCATATGAAAAATGATATTATTTTGTAAATACAAGACAAATATCCTAAGGTATGTTCTCTGACAGTGTTGTAGTGAAACTTTTTTAATGTTGAAAGGATGTTTTGTTTCAAATCCACTTGGCTGAGGAATTTTGGCCGAAAAAAATGATATCATGAATGCGAAATCAGTCCAGACGCTGGTAGTATTATTAGACAAAGAAATATCGCTGAAGGAAATACCATATTTCCGGGGGTGTGTGGTCCACTCGATGGAGGATGCGAACATATTGTTCCATAATCATTTGGGTGACGAACAGTTGAGGTATCGTTATCCTCTCATACAGTACAAGCGTATTGGGGGGAAGGCGGCCATCGTATGTGTGGGAGAAGGAACGGAGGTCATCGGCGAATTTTTCTCGCAGACCGATTTCCATTTCAAGGTAGGAGAGCGAGAGGTGGATATGGGGATAGACCATATAGATGCCAAGCGGACGATACTTCAGGTCTGGGATAGTGATTTCCGCTACACGTTGCGGAAATGGTTGCCGTTGAGTTCGGAGAATTACCGGGAGTACGGCCAATTGGAAGGGATTTCGGAACGCTGTGATTTCCTGCAGAGGATATTGGTGGGTAACATCTTGTCGTTCTGCAAGGGCATTGGTGTCACGGTAGAGGGTGAGATCAAGTGTGTGATCACGGAGATAATGGATACGCATTCCTATCTGTATAAAGGCGTGAAGATGCAAGGGTTTGACGTGGCGTTCAAAACCAACATCAGTTTGCCCGACTATGTGGGACTGGGGAAAGGTGTGAGTCTGGGGTTTGGAACGGTAGTAAAGAAATATGAAAACAGAAAAAATAATAACGAATAATAATATGGACGCGACGAGAGAAAAAGTGTATTTGGCGGCACTGCTGCATGATATAGGAAAGTTTTATCAGAGGGCGGATACCGGTTCTGTAGGATCCAGCACTCATCTGAAAGATTATAGTAAAGAAGAAAGTTCGTTTTGCCCACAGTATCAAGGGCAATATAGCCATAAGCATGTTTTGTGGACGGCCCAATTCATTGATGATTTTCGCTCTGTTTTTTTGAAATTGTCTGATTCTGAAATTGGCGACATGACAAACAGAAATAATTTAATCAATTTGGCCGCTGGGCATCATTTGCAAAAAGATCAATTGTCTGATTTAGGCCAAATAATTAAGGAAGCAGATAGCCTTTCGTCTGGTATGGATAGAGACAATGCATTCAACGACATACAAGACGAAAAGGACTGGGATGCATTCAAGAAAAAAAGAATGACATCAATTCTACAAACGGTTAATTTCGAGAAAGGGAAGAACGAATGGTGGCATCTACCCGTAACATCAATGGAACTTACTGAAGCATATTTTCCAAAGAAAGAATTTCCAATTGAACCAGACTATGCATCTTTATGGAATGCATTTGTGGAAGAATTCAAGTGGATACAAGCAAATACGTATCATGCTTTTGCAGAAACATTTTTGAATCTGATACAAAAATACACAAGCAGTGTGCCCTCAAGTACTATTGATTTCCCTGATGTGTCTCTTTATGATCACTTGAAAACCACAGCCGCATTGTCAGTATGCTTGTACGACTTTTATCAAAACAAGGAATCTTCAGAAAACCCATTCCTATTGATTGGAGCTGACTTTAGTGGTATCCAACCGTATATCTATCAGATAGTATCAAAACATGCGGGTAAAAATCTAAAAGGACGCTCGTTTTATCTTTCTCTATTATCAGACACCATAGTCCGCTATTTGTTGAAGGAATTGAATCTATTTCAAGCGAATATAGTATATAACTCAGGTGGCAGTTTTTATTTATTGGCTCCGAATACAGTTTTTGTGCAACAACAATTGCAGAATGCCATACAAACAATAGAACAACATTTGTTTGAAACACACGGCACATCTCTATATGTAGCAATTGATAGCGTTGAGATGTCAAAAGAAGCACTTATGCACAAAGATGGACAGAACTTAGGTAAGATTTGGGGAGAACTTTTTGAGAAACGGGACAAAAAGAAATCGGCAAAATTTGCTACGCAGATAATGTCCAGATATCCAGATTTTTTCAACCCTATTCTTCAAGGAGGAGACACTGATAGGGATAGCATAACAGGAGAAGAATTTCTGCCCAATGAAAAACCGATAATCAAAGACGGTCTAAAATTGAAGAAAACGACTAATGAGCAAATTGAAATCGGTAAAAAGTTGCGGGAAACAAACCTCATTGTTGTGAAAGACGGAGAGCCACTTTCTTACTGGAACGAAAAAACACATATATCACCTGCGAATTTAGGATTCACCTATTACTTCTTGAATAGCGAAAAGGATTTGTCGGAAATGAAAGAAGAACTGCGAGCTTCGGCTGACAAGGTTACTGTAATTACCTTAAATGGGAAGAACGGAGATTGTAGTTTCATGCATACCATAGATGGAATAAACAATATCTATTCATTGTTGTTTTATGGTGGAAATGAGATAGATGGGAAAGACGTCCCAACATTTGAAGAAATGTGTGAGAATAATAACTTTTCACGAATGGGGGTGCTGAGAATGGATGTTGACAATTTGGGAAACATCTTCCAGAAGGGGATTGCGCCAGATCGGGCTACATTATCACGATATGCAGCTTTGAGCCGTTCTTTCGACTTTTTCTTCTCTGGTTATTTGAACTCTATCTGGAGAGAAACCGACCCAGATAAATCGTTCATTATATACAGTGGTGGAGACGATGTGTTCATCGTAGGTAGTTGGAATGTAATGATAGAGACGGCAAAGAAAATAAAAGCTGATTTCAGGTCGTATACATGCGAAAATCCTGCGTTTTCGTTGTCAGGAGGAATAGCCATTGTTCCATCTAAGTTTCCGATAATGAAAGGAGCAGAGGAAAGCGAAATGGAAGAGAAGCAAGCCAAAGACCACACATGCAAAAACAACACAAAGAATTCTTTGTCGTTTATGGATATGCCTTTAAATTGGGATGAAGAGTTTGATGTGGTAGAAGAGTTGAAAAACGATTTATATGACTGGTTGATAAAGGAACAATTGCCCAAATCCTTTCTGTCAAAATTAATGATGCATTACGAAAATGCAAAAATTATAAACCACAAGATAAAAGAAGTGAAAACATACTGGATGCTTACGTACGACCTAAGTCGCATGAAAGGAAGGTCAAACACAGAAGCAGTTAACAACATGATTGACAATTGCATCAAGGAAGTATGTGACAAAAACAAAAACACTTTGAACGGTAAATCCATCCAAACGGATTATCATCCTTTGGAATTATGGACATTTGCTGCAAGATGGGCGGAATTGGAATACAGAACAAATAAATAATTTTAAACTGATTAGTTATATGGAAGGTTTCGAGAACAATTACCAGAGACCACGACTGGGAGATCGACCTCAAGGAGGTGGGTTTCAAAAATGGGAGAGAAATAAACCCGAGGGAGATAATAAAGACAGACTTTTCCCTGATAAATTTTTGTCTCAATTATCCTTTAATAATCGATGGATAACAGAGGGAGCAGATAAAGACATGAATGATTTTGCTGAAAAGTCAGGGGAATATATGGCTCCAAAAGATGAGAGAGACAAGGATAAACTAAGTAAATCTCAAATCAGAAATGTTTATGGTGAAATCAAACGGATTCAGTTAAAAGGCATTAACAGCGCTGAGGGTCAGTCTTCGTTTGTATTGCTGAAAGCTAAAGTCGCTTATGCGGAAGGCCGCAATAAGACAAAAGGGCTTACTTTATTCAAACTGATTTTTAACAAAGGATGGGAGGTTGTTACAAATAATGGTTATGACTCAAAGATGTATAATAACTTCTGTAACTTACTGGAGGCCATACTTGCCTATCACAAAGCATACGGTGGAAAGGATTGATTTAATAACGAATAAAATATCATTATTATGACTATAAAACTAAAGAAGAAGATCCTATATACAGGAACTATCACACTAAAAACTGGATTGCATATTGGTGGTACTAATGCTGCATTAAATATTGGAGGTCCAGATAAATTCGTAGTAAGAAATCCGATTAACTTCATTCCTTACATTCCTGGAAGTTCATTGAAGGGGAAAATGCGATCGCTAGTTGAAATTGCAAATGGTTGTGTGACCCTTGATGAAAAAGGCAATGCGAAACCGAGTGATGACCCAAATTCGATTTCAGGTAAATTGTTTGGAGTCGCGACAGGGAATAACAACAATCGACCTTCTCGATTGATTGTCCGTGATGCAGAATTGGATGTTGAAGCTTGCAATTTCAGTAATACAGACATGCTATATACAGAAAGTAAGACAGAAGTCGCTATTGATCGTGTTACTGCAAAAGCTAATCCTAGAACCTTCGAGCGAGTTCCTGCGGGAGCAAAGTTCAAATTGAATATGGTGTTGAACATCTTTGAAGGAGAAAATGAAGAAGATTTGAAGAAAACCCTGGAACAGGCAATCAAGTTGCTTGAAGATGATTACTTGGGTGGTCATGGTTCTCGTGGCTATGGACAAGTAAAAATCGATTTGGTAAATCCAGATGGAGAAGACAAAACTTATTGAGTATGGCAGTTGTTATAAAACTAAAGCATATATCGCCTTTGCATATGGGTACGGGGAAAGAAAACTATGACTTCTCTTCCTCTGTATTGCAAAGCGATACAATTTCTGCAGCTTTGGCCGCCATGCGTGTTCAATGCGGGAAGGTTGACGACTTGAAAGATTTTATGGAATCGTTCACAGTAAGTTCAGCATTCCCGTTCTTTGGACAATGTCTATTCTTCCCTAAGCCACAAGGAAAAATGAATGTTTCTGTTTCAGACATGGAAGAGTATTCTTCAAGGAAAAAACTGAAAAAAGTGAAATTTGTGGAATATGAGACATGGAAACAACTGATATGTGGTGAATCTGTAAATGTGCAATCAAATCAACTTCAAAGCATATTTTTGCTATCGTCTAAATCGGTGTCGAAATTTGCAGTCCCTTATAAATCGCAAGTAAATCAAAGAGTCTCAGTTCCTCGCAACGATGGAGCCGATGCTGATCCATTCTTTTTTGATTGGACTTATTTCCATCAAGAAGGAGGCTTGTTTTGCGTGTTGGATGCGCCAAAAAACAAGGAAACGGAGATTGTTGAGTTGTTCCAAATGTTGGGGGAAACCGGGATAGGAACAGACAAGAACATAGGAGGCGGAAAATTTGAAGTTGAAAAAGCAGAGCCGATTAATTTTGATTGTGTAAAATCGGCTAATGCCACCATGTTGCTGTCGTTGTATATTCCTGCTGAGGAAGAAATTGATTCATTGGATTTGCTAAACTCGAAGTATGAACTTGTTCAGCGTGGCGGATTCTTAGCTGGTAGTCAGGAGGAGGATTTCAAACATCTACGTAAGAAGTCAGTGTATGCCTTTAATGTCGGATCCGTATTCCCAACAACAACTAAATTGACTGGCAAAATAGTTGACTTACAACCGTCATGGAATGATGAACGTATGCACCCTGTCTATCGAAGTGGGAAACCATTCGCTATACCAATAAATTTGAACTAATTATGAGTAAAATAAAGATAGAAACACTTACGGCGGTACACATTGGTTCTGGAGAAACTTTACAATATGGAACGGATTTCGTCACAGGAGAGACGGAAGATGGCGATGTGATATCTATCATAGAACCACGTAAAGTATTGGACTTAATCGGTGTTGACAACGTACAACAATGGGTCACAGCTATTGAACGAAAAGAATCGACTTCACAAGTAGTAAAGAGATATGTCCCGAATGCTAAATTGGAGGACTATTCTAATCGTATTATTCTTGGATGGTCAGAAGTTCGAGATACCGATACATTAAAAGAACAAATCCACGATGGACAAGGCAGACCGTATATTCCCGGGAGTTCAATCAAAGGTGCGATTCGTACTGCTATTCTTGCCTCACTGGTGGGTGGAATCCAAGACAAGGAAAGTAAAATCGACAAAACCAAACGAGATTCCGATGGAAATCCGAGTCCAGACAAGAGAGGGAAGATTCAACTTAAAGCCAATGCTCAAAAAATTGAAGCAGAGTTGTTTGGATTTAATTCTAAAAAGGAGGGCGTAGACCCTAATAAAGATGTGTTTCGTTTTTTACAAGTTGGCGATGCCTATTTTGGAGAGTTGAGAGAGGTGGCAATTCGCATGGTGAATATTAACGAGCGTGAACGTCAAAGTTTTTGGGACGCAAGCAAGCCTCAATTGATTGAAGCTGTATCACCAGAAGATGAATCGGAGTTCCAATTGAAACTAAACATTTCAGGATACAACTTTTCTCGGGGAAAGGTTAACCAGTTGCCTCTTTGTATGAGTTCAGAAGCCGAGTTGTTCAGAACAATTAATACACATACACAAAAGCTTCTATGTGAGGAACTTGAATATTGGGAAGAAAGAGAAGACAAAGACGAGTCCGACAATGTATCCACTTATATGGGAAAGGTAAACGATATATTATCAATTGCAAGGAAGTGCAAAGATGGGAAAGAGTGTATTCTTCGAATTGGACACGGCTCTGGTTGGTGCTTTATTACAGGAGCTTGGGCGAAAAGTTTAAAGAATTTCGATTCCCTTGTTGTTCCTGTATCTCGTCCTAAAAATTCAATTTACGAACAATATGATTTCCCTAAGACGAGGAGAGTGGATGATGAGTGTGAGTTGCTAGGATTTGTGAAATTGTCGATTATAGAGTGAAGTCTCTCTCGTTGACTTGCCCCTAACATCTCTGAAAATCTCATAAAACAGTAAATATCCGTACAGAAAAATATAAAAAACATATTTTAGTGTACGAAATTTTACTATTTTTGACGCATGAATAGATTAGAGAGATTGAAAAATATTCCAATCGCCAACAGCACGATTGGTGGATTGTTCCCTGATATTGTCGGGAAGAACCAAAAGGTGCAGGAGTTGGAGAAGTCGGGTGATATCATTCGGCTAAAGCGGGGTTTGTACGTTGTCAGTCCGCAAAAAAGTGGGATGACAATCTCGACCGAACTGATCGCCAACCACCTGTACGGTCCGTCATACGTCTCCATGCATTCTGCGTTACGTTACTATGGTCTTATCCCGGAAATGGTTTACACGATGCAATCGATGACCACCAAGCACTCCCGATGTTTCGAAAATAGTTTGGGACGCTTCCAATATATCTCATGTCCTGCAGATTATTACAGCATTGGTTTGACGCAAATAAAATCGGGGGATACCCAATTCATTATGGCATCACCAGAGAAAGCCCTTTGCGACTTGATCGTCAATACGCATGGCCTAAATCTTCGATACAAGAAAGAGGTGCTGGAATGTCTTGAAGATGACTTCCGATTGGACATGGATGCCTTTGAGAAAATGAATCCTTCCATCTTTCGACAATGTGCGGAGGTTGGGAAAAAGCGTGTGACACTGAACTTACTTGCAAAAATTTTGGAACGATGAACGAGATATACCAGAATATGCTTTCCGCCTACGATTGCTCAACTGAGCAACAGAAACGCAATGCTGTGTTTGAGGTGAACCAACAGATCGCGCTCGCGGGTTTGTACCGTGGAGGCTTTTTCAACCATGCCGCATTCTACGGAGGCACATGTCTACGCATATTCCATGGATTGAACCGGTTTAGCGAGGATATGGATTTCTCCCTCATAACAAAAGATGAGAATTTTCAGTTCGAGAGTTACTTTCCCTCCATTGTCGCGGAATTTGAGAGCCTCGGACGAAAGGTGGAGATCAACAAAAAAGACAAAAAGAGTTTCGGGGAAGTTGAATCCGCATTCCTTAAAGATAACACAGATGTGTATGACCTTACGTTTCAGACGGAGAAGAGCATTAAGATTAAGATCGAGGTGGACACCAATCCTCCATTGAATTTCGAGACCGAGGATTTGCTGCTATTACAACCGTTTTCGTTTATGGTTCGTTGTTTCACCCTGTCGGACTTGTTCGCAGGGAAAATGCATGCATTGTTGTTCCGTAATTGGAAACATAGGGTGAAAGGACGTGACTGGTATGATTTTGAATGGTATGTCAGGAGTGGCATCCCGTTAAATTTCAGCCATTTACAGGAACGTGCCAAGCAGTTTAATGGGCTGGATTTGAGTAGGGAAGATTTTATCACTCGTCTGAAAGAACGGTTATCCTCAACGGACATAAAGAAGGTGGTAGAGGATGTGGAACCATTCCTAAAAAAACGCGAAGAGATAAGCATTTGGTCCAATGCCTATTTTTTGCAATTGGCTGAACGTATAAAATTCCAAGCGATATGAAAGTGCACATTACCCTCGTTGGTGGTCAGCCGGCTCCCGTCTATCATGGCATTGTAGCCACACAGCCCGATAAGGTGGTATTTATCTATTCGGAGTCCAGCCGTGATGTGGTTGAGAAGGTGAGGAGCGAAATCCACATTACGGAGGATGAACAGAAACCTCTGGATACGACTGATCCGCACCTGATTATGGAACGAGCAAAAGCATTGGCGGAGAAGTATAAGGAGGATGAGGTCACGCTCAATATTTCCAGCGGACTGAAATCATGGTCACACCTCTTCGGACGTGTCTTCGATTCGATGCCCAATGCCTCGGTTGTCTATATGGACCAAAACAACGTGCTGTGGAACTACCGGACGATGGAGCACAAGTCCGATTTTGAGTTTGATATGGATGTTCTCTTCCGCCTGTATGGCAATCGATTGGAAAATTATAAAAGGCTGACCGATTACACTGAAAAAGATTTGAATGCACTTGATATGATAAAGAATATCAGGTTGTTTAATGTCTTCGATTTCAACAAGCTGACGGCCACTCTTAATGATAAACAGCAGAATATATTGCGCAATCAGAATAGTGGCAAGTTCGATTTGATGGCAAATGGCTCACAATCGTATGTCGAATGGGAAAAGACGACCAAGGATAGCATCGGTTTTGTGCGAATCTTCCTTGCCAAGAAAAATGGCAAATCCCAAGAAGTCACATTTGAGTCGGAGAATGCGGTTGACCTCGCATTCAATTCGGGCTGGTTTGAGTTTGAGGTGGCAACATTGCTTTCGAAGTGGGCTAAAGCCAAAAGCGTTTATCTGAATTGTCACTTCCCATTCAGACCCAATGTGGACAAGAACGAAGTGGACATTATCGTAAACACGGGAACAAAGATTTTGTTTGTGGAGTGCAAGACCCAAATCACCCACACGACAGACATCGACAAATTTCGAAGCGTGGTGAAAGGTTACGGAGGAACAGGTAGTAAAGGCTTGTTCGTGACGGATGCTAGAATGACGGACGTGGCAAGGAAGAAATGCGAGGAGCATGGATTGCTTTCCTTTTCCCTGCAAGACGACCATTTGGGCATGTCTCATGAAAAAGCGTTAGCTCTTCTTTTAGATAGTGAATTGTTTAATATTAATACGAAATAAGGGGATTTTAGGAGATGGGAAGAAAAGTTTTTATATCGGTTTTAGGAACAGGTCTTTATGGTAAATGCCAATATGTAAGAGAAGATGCTCACTTTGAATCCGACGAGACTTTTTTTGTTCAATCTGCAACGTTGCAATATTTAAATGCAAAGGATTGGACTTCTAAAGATATAGGATTGTTTTTGCTTACAGATTTGGCACGAAAAAACAATTGGGACAAATCGATTATAAAACGCCAAGATTATTCTAAAAAACAAGAAGTTGAATATGAGGGATTGGAAAATGTTTTGAAAAGAATGCAATTACAGTTCACAATCAAAGATTTACCTATCCCAGATGGTAACAACGAAAAAGAAATTTGGGAAATATTCACATCTACATTCAATGAACTCAGTGATGGCGACGAACTCTATTTCGATGTAACGCACGCTTTCCGTTTTTTACCGATGCTGATTCTGGTCTTGTGCGACTATGCCAAGTTTCTAAAAAACGTAACAATCAAAAGCATAACATATGGTAATTATGAAGCTCGAAACAAGGAGAATAACAAAGCTCCAATAATTGATTTGCTTTCATTATCGCAACTTCAAGATTGGACTTTTGCGGCTGGCCAATATCTCGAAAATGGCAGTGTCAATCGGTTGGTTTCGCTTTGTGAACAAGAGTTTAAGCCTATTCTGAAGGAAACGCAAGGAGCTGACGTGGCTGCACAAAAATTAAAGTCTTTTATTACAAGACTTTCGACAGTGACAGAAGAGCGGAAAGCTTGTCGAGGTATGGACATAATAAAATCAACCTCGTTCAAAGGATTGAAAGAGTGTGCCGATAATCTTGAAGAAACATTTGTTGATGCATTCAACCCAATTTTTGAGAAGATAAAGTCTTCTCTGGTCTCATTTGATGAAAATGAAAATATCAGGAATGGATTTTCTGCAGCTGTGTGGTGTTACGACAATGGGTTGTTTCAGCAAGCGGCCACCATTTTGCAGGAGTTCGTTGTCTCTTTCTTCTGTTTGCGGCATGACATTGGCATAGATGATGAGGCAACCCGAGAAATAGTAAACAAGGCTTTCATTATAAAATTCAATAATATTCCTGAAGATAAATGGATTATTGATAGTGAAAAAAAAGGAAAGTTAAAAGAGGTGTTCGCTGATGATCTATTTGCAAATGCTACTCTGGTGCAAAGTTTCAATAACCTGACTGAAGTCAGAAATGATTTCAACCATTCAGGAATGCGGTCAATGCGGTCACCTATGTCACCGCAAAAAATAAAGGAAAACATCAAAAAATGCATTTGCGCTTTTGGTGTAATTTTGTTCAATATTAAAATTGACTGAAGATGCTCCTCAACCTCTCCAACCACCCGTCTGCCAACTGGACGCCCGAACAACTAGACGCCGCAGGTGACACAGTTGTCGATATGCCTTTCCCGCAGGTTGACCCTGACGGCGACGAGGCCTATATCGAGAGCCTCGCCAACGAATACCTGCAGAAGGTGTTGGCGATGGACAACATATCAGCCGTCCACATCATGGGCGAGATGAATTTCACCTTCGCCTTGGTCAACAAACTAAAAACTTTTGGCGTGAAATGCGTAGCTTCCACCACGCAGCGTGAGACCGTGGAGGAGAACGGCGTGAAGATTTCCAAGTTTAAATTCACAAGATTCCGAGAATATGCCAAGTAAAAGCGAATTGGACAAACTGAAGTTGACGGTAAGCCAACAGAAAGCACTTGATCAGATACTTGATTTCGTGTCTGACGACAACGATCGTGTTTTTATCCTAAAGGGCTATGCGGGAACTGGCAAGACCACCCTCATGCGCTTTTTGATAGCTAAGCTCAAAAAGGATAAGCGGTCGTTCATGCTGTTGGCGCCAACCGGACGGGCGGCAAAGGTGCTGTCAAACATCAGTGGCAGCTTTGCCCAAACGATTCACTCGCTGATCTACTCCTTCTCGAGGTTGAACAAAGACTTGTCCGACGTGAAGGAGAGCGAGATGAATATCGATTCGACGGGACAGTTGTATCTGAACTTCGAGCCCGTCAAATACGATGAATGTCTTCCTACAATGGTCTATATCATCGACGAGGCGTCGATGGTGTCGGATGTGGAGGAGAAAAACGTCACGCAGGCTAAATTCGGCTCGGGAAAACTACTGAGTGAACTGCTGAACTACGACGACCGCCCGGAGAGTAAATTCATCTTCGTGGGTGACCCCTGCCAGCTGCCCCCGGTCCATGAGATCCAATCTCCCGCGCTGATGTCCAGCTATTTCTCCCGACAATACAACCTGTCTTCCCGAGGTGCCGAACTCACAGAGATCATGAGGCAAAAAAACGAGAATGACTTGATCGTAGCCTCTCTCCAAATCCGGAAGATATGGGCATTGGTGCCAGAAAACGAACGGCAGTATGTGTTCCCGTCATGGGGTAGATTCCCATTGCGCTACAACAAGAACACGCAACTGCACGAGGACCTGGACAGCATGGTGCAATCGTACATCGAGAACATCAAGAAGGAGGGATACAACGATTCCATATTCATTTGCCAGTCGAACAAGAAATGTTCGGAGATTTCTAGTGCGGTGCGTAGAGCGTTAAACCTCACAGAAGCATACGTCCAGAAGGGGGATTTGCTGATGGTCATACAAAACAACTTGCCGACGGGGCTCATGAACGGGGACATGGTGGAGGTAGTCCATATAGATCACAAGGATGTGATCCGGGCGGGGCTCGTTTTCCGCACAGTTGTCCTGCGTGAGTTGTTCACCGGCGATCTGAAGCAGGTGTTATTGCTATGCACGACGTTGATCAACGGTGTGTTGAATCTAGATGCCCACCAACAGACGGAGCTCTTCCTCGATTTCGTGAAAAGGATGAAAAAGAAAGGCATTGACCAGAAGAAGAACATCGAGGAATTTAATAGGGCCATGATGGAAGATCCGTATCTAAATGCCCTGCGGTGCATGTATGGCTATGCGGTGACATGCCACAAGTCGCAGGGAGGAGAGTGGAACAATGTCTATGTTGATTTCGGCAACATGGCCCGCAATCTGACGAAATCGAAGATGCAGTGGGTATATACGGCAGTCACCCGGGCGAAGAAGACTTTGCACACCCTTGATAAATTTTATATTCAATAGGGGAGTCGGTTCTTAATCCGCTTTCCTAGACATTGAAAAATCAAGTGGTTGGGTTGCTAGGTGAACAAATAAGTTCTTTGACATTTTGGTAAAAACGATTAATTCTGCATCGTCAAAAAATGCAGGTTAAAATATGCGGAATCGAAGCGTAAGTTCCAGTATAACAAGGATTAAGACTAGATGTTGACCCAACCTTGTTTCTTTGATTTCATAACCTCGAAGCGTAAGTTCCAGTATAACAAGGATTAAGACCATGCACTTTTGAAAATTTCGGATTTGTTAAATTTCTCGAAGCGTAAGTTCCAGTATAACAAGGATTAAGACGAAGAATACACTAGGTTAAGACTTATTGAATTTAAATACTCGAAGCGTAAGTTCCAGTATAACAAGGATTAAGACAAGAATTGGTCAGGTTGATTTGCCAAAAGCTTGACATCTCGAAGCGTAAGTTCCAGTATAACAAGGATTAAGACATTGGATTATCTTCATCTTGTCTAACAATTTGATATAATCTCGAAGCGTAAGTTCCAGTATAACAAGGATTAAGACCTCCTATCAATATTGCTAGGATAATACCGATTATGGCTCGAAGCGTAAGTTCCAGTATAACAAGGATTAAGACTCGATATTCGTCTCCGTCGGAGCGGTGTCCGTGTAGGCTCATAGCGTAAGTTCCAGTATAACAAGGATTAAGACTTAGCGTTAGCAGTTGCACACTTAGAAGACTTACTAAACTCGAAGCGTAAGTTCCAGTATAACAAGGATTAAGACTACCCTTGGATAAGGGACTCAATTTCTACCGCGCCCAACTCGAAGCGTAAGTTCCAGTATAACAAGGATTAAGACTTGTTAGCGATCTCATTGACGAACTGTTGGTTAATATCTCGAAGCGTAAGTTCCTGTATAACAAGGATTAAGACATGAATTTTGACCTTGCCATAATTGTAAAAATTAAATTCTCGAAGCATAAGTTCCAGTATAACAAGGATTAAGACGCTGTCTTGCCTGCTACAAGGATGTCCAACTCACCGTTCTCGAAGTGTAAGTTCCAGTATAACAAGGATTAAGATAGTGCGTAGATCATCATCTGCGAGTTCCACTTCGCCCTCGAAGCGTAAGTTCCAGTATAACAAGGATTAAGATATTAGGTACTGCGTCTTCTGCGCCTGCGTGAAGCCAACCACGTAGCGTAATTTTCGGTACAATAAGGATTAAGACAAGTTAACCGTGGTTTGTGTGGTCACGTTCAACTTACTCGTAGCGTAGATTCCAGTATAACAAGGATTTGTGTTGGCCGTTTGTTTTGCTAATAACGTATGCGTTTTTTGGAAAAAGGGAAGAAAAAACAAGGGCTGGCTCCTCTATGGAACCAGCCCTATTTTTTTGTAAAAAATGTTTTGCGGTGATGGTGGCGAGTGTCTCAGTTGTTTCGCCCAAGCGGTTGCCTAATTCCCCGTACTATTCCCCCTCCACCTTGCATTGCAGGAAGCCCATCTCCTTTGATTTCTCCTCGTTCATCAGGAAGTAGACCACCTCGCCTTCGTTGCAGAGCTCGCCCTTGCTGTTCGTTATCTCTGCGTGGAGGTAGACGAGGTTGCGCACCTGTTTATCCACCTTGGCGCGGATTGTCAGCTCGGGTTCGTTGGTCGGGACCGCTTTGCGGAACTTCACGTTCAGCTGCACGGTATAGCCGCTCGCCTGCATCTTGCGGGTGACGACCCATCCGCACACCTCGTCGATCAGTGTGCTCAGAATGCCTCCGTGCATCGTGTCGATCCAGCCCTGGTAGTTCTTGCTGGGATGCCAGGTGCTCACGATGTAATCCCCATCCTCGTAAAAGCTCAGATGGAGGCCGATAGGGTTGTCGGGGCTACAGCCGAAGCAGTTGTAGCCGGGGTAATTATACCATGGATTGATAATCTTTTTTAGTGCCATACTCGTTCTATAAAAAATGTGGAGGTACATGATCCTGCACCTCCACAAATGTAATAAAAATACCCTAAAATATGCTATTCCGTTATGTTTTCTTCTCTGTTTCCTGTGAAACTCTGTCGGGAAGTAACTTGCCGTATGTTTATTTGGTGATAACCCCGCTGATAGGCGTTTCACCATCGAATTTCACATCGAATTTCGTGCCGTCCACATTGAACGTGTACTTCTTGTTGAGGTGCAGCCCCATCACTTTGGTGGTGATGTCGAACATGCAATCGCATTGGCACCAAACATCTCCCGATTGCGTCGTGGTGATGGTGATGTTGCTTGCATCTATGGTTGTTTTGGAACCCTTTTCGCTGCAGCAATTCAACGAGCGGTAGTGGGAGATGATGAGTCCCGTGCCTGCCATCGGGTCGAACTGATAGGAGACCAGCGTGTCGCCCTCCTTGAGAAGTTCGATATCTTCTATGACACCTTCTTTGTTTTTGCATGGGCTGTTCTTGACGAACAATCCACGTTCGAAGTCGTATATCGTGTTGTTAAGTACAGTGTCTTTCTCCAAATCTATTTTGAACTCCGTGCCGTCCACGATGAAGATGTACTTTTTAGGCTTCAGATTCTCTATCGTGGTTGAGATGTCGTACGGGCAAACGCAGTCGCACATCTCTTCGCTCATGAAGATTTCGTAAGAGTTGACGAAGATCGTATCTCCTGAAACCCTCACTGAGGAACCTTGTGCGGAGCAACAGTTGAACACCCTATTGACGGAGACGATGAAAGCCGTTCCGTTTTCTGGCTCAAAGATGTATTTCACCAATGCGTGACTCTCCTTTGTCATGTCAATATCCGTGTCTTGGTTAGGCGCAGTTGGGTAGATAGGAGGAAAACCGTCTTCCTGTGGGAAGATATCGCTGAATCCGTCGTCGACGTACTTGCAATCGCTGCTTCTATTGTAATGGCCTCTTGGAATGTCCAGAATTATACCCTCCGTGCTTTCTGAGAGGTTGATGCTGAATTTGTCATCCCGCACTGTGAAGAGGTATAGACGAGGCTCTATGTTCGTCAGATCCACCTCCACGTCGAACGAACAAATGCAGTTGCATGATGCTTTGCCGGTTTGAGTAGGAATTAGGACAATGGTGCTATCCGAAGTGGTCGCGTTGACGGCCCATCCCTCGCCACAACAATCGCCGATAAGTGATATTAGTTTGATATTCAATACCTTGTCCTCTCGGTTATATTTGTAGGTGGCAATGGTGTCATTGTGATGAGAGGAGAGAGCGTTGGTGTTCTCGTTGGTTGTTCCTCCCTTGCAATCACTGAAAGAGGCAAGTTTCGTGTCGATCTTCTTGTCTTCAGGGGTGAAATAGATCTGTTCCAGACTTTCCGCTGGGTAGATATCATGACTGTATCGGTTCATCATGACCTTCACTTGATGGACGGAATCGACGGTTTGATGGACGATGGAATCCACTACGGAAATCTCATAGATGTGCGTTTGGACCCCATTGCCTGCCTTTTCGTCCACGTACATTTTGGACGTAGCATTCGCTCCGATGACACTGATTAGTGCCATCGTACATAAGAGTATATGTTTTTTCATGAGATTATTTCTTTATGATTTTGATGGATTGCTCGTTAACTTTTAGAATGTAGACACCCTTTGCTGCGGGTAAAGTAAAGAGAACCGCTTTCCCCTCTTTGGCGGATTTTTGCTCGATCACCTGTCCTAAGACGGAGAACAAACCCACTTGGGAATTGGCTGCAAGTCCCTCCACTTGGATGTGTTGGTTGTCCAAGTAGGTGACGCGCACCTCGTTCGTCGCGACGGTAGGGATGTTGGATCCTTCTCCTGCGTCAGCGAAATAATACTTGGCGACTTTCTCGAACTGATAGGCGGTCGATGCGTCTCCATTTACCACTAAACTGTCATTCTTGAACTGAAAAACAGGTGCGTCCGCCAAAAGGAATGATTTCTTTGTGAGATCTTTGAACTCAATCGTCACGAAAGATGGTTCAGCGAAAACAGACCCCCATACCCCCATTGCGGCTAATACTAGTAAACTTTTTTTCTTCATGGTGTATTAATTTTTTGTGAAACATAATGCCCCCAATCTCGTCGTGTGCGGCGCATTGAAAGCAACCCTATATTTAAACCGCCTAAAATTAATGACTATTTTTTGTAAATCAAATTGAAGGAAGTTAAATCCGTTGCTATTGTCTCCTTTCTTGATTTACTTCAATTAAAGTACTATTTGAAAAGTTGATATATATGACGAAAAAAAAGGATTATATGGTTCATTTTATTGCATTTTTTTGTGTAATGATTTAGTTTTTTGCATATTTGCAGTTCGTATTGTAAATATAAATAGAAAACCATCCAATATTGATAATATTGATTCCTGTGCGTAAAGAAAGTTGGATGGAATAGGTTGATTTTGATAAAAAATATGGTGCGTTTATTTAAATTTTGTTTCGTAGTAATTGGGTTGGTGTGTCTGCCAAGTGTGATGGCTAATGGCATAGAAAACAGTACTTTCCATAAATCCCAGTTGATAGAAAAGTCTAAGTCCGGCAAACTGGAGGCGCCCACAGCGACGCTGGAGGTGTCGGAAGGTGTGATGAAGGAAAACCTGGAGATCTCCCTCTCCTCGATTGGGGAGTCGCAGCTCCCGAAACTGGATCGGGGCATGACGAACGTAACGGATAGCTTTTCGGGCTACCGTTTCCTGCCGCACGGTGAGCACTTCGACGGCAAGGGAGCCAAGGTTGTTCTGGGCTATGACCGGACGAAGATACCGAGCGGCTACACGGAGGACGATATCCGCACCTACTACTATGACGAGCAGTTGAAACATTGGGTGGCGTTGGAGCG
>JAGCWA010000036.1 GCA_017962085.1 Paludibacteraceae bacterium | reverse complement strand
CGCTATTTCATAGAGGACATTGTACGCAGGAATCCGATAATTGAACAACTCACCGATTCCGAATACAACGACATCTGTACTATTGTGAGCAGGAGTTCCAGTTTCACGATAAAAAGGGGTAATGGTGGCATCGGTTTTTGGATATTCTTCCTCTGTGCCACTGTGGCAGCCTTCATTTCCTTGTATTTTGCCATTCATCTGCCCTGAGGTTGGATGATGAATATTGGAAAGAAAAGGTTAACTTTGCGCAGAAATTTAGTCCAATGTGTTATGTGAAAATTCAGTTGGAGAAAAACATGTGGAGCGAAGGTGAAGATCTAATAATGCGGCCGAAGAAAATACCCCACCCGGAGCTTTTGGTCGTTACTGTCATTCAATTGATTATCAGTTTCTTTTTGTGCGTTACGTGTGTGCAGGAAGAAAGGTTTAAGTTCATGGTCCTCTCTGGGGCGTTCACTTTGCCATTCCTTATCGCTACAGTCTATTTTTTCCTGAACAGCGCGAAGTTGCACCCCATCATCATCTCCGGGAATGGTATACAAATAGACACATACAATATATTGGTCTGGAAATTCATAGACTACGCATATGTCTATCACAAGAAGAAACAAACTTATTTCCGCATCGAATACACTCAAAACGGTGAGAAAGAAGTAGAGGATATCGACATAGTAAAATACGCATACACGAAGGAGGATATCCACAATGCGGTTAATTTCTGGAGCGGCAGACTGATTGGGGCCCAATGGAACAAATACCGCGACGAACTGATTGCGGAAAGAGGATTGACGGATGACGCGAAAGTGGAGTTCATGAAAGAGTGCGAACGGTATGTCCCTCTTTTCCTCAAGGAGAGGAATATTATGGTCGGGGTATTCGTGTGTCTATTTGTCGTTATTTTTACTTGTGTGGGCTTCCTTGGGGGGGCGAATTCCCATTCCCTTTCTTTTTACAAGGAATTATCCCTCCTTATTTTCGGGTTTTCTCTTTGCCTGGTCGTATTACTCGTCATCGGTCCATACATGACGAACCGTTTCCGCAAGAATTCTTTGCTTGGACCGCTGTCGGAGGAGACATTTAAAGAAATTTATAAGATTGCGCACGATGGGGATGAATATGTCAACGAGGAGAAAGATGTACGTATATATGCGATCATATCCATAGTGATGGCCGTTGTCAGTTTCTTCTGCTACCTGCTGTTGCCTTAGAAATTCAGTTTATAATATATTGAAACGCCTGCATCCGATGTGAGTGCAGGCGTTTTGTTTTGGGGGTGGCATTAAGCACAGCAGTTTAAGCCACGCAACTTGTCGGTAATTAATCTAACAAAATGTCAGTTGAAAATATATTTTTAGCGCAAAAAGTAACGAAAAAACCACAAATAAGATGCACATTGAGCCAATTTGGCGATATAAGCAGAAAATACCCGGCAAAATGCGCCTCAATACTACTTACAATTAAATATACAATCGCCCATAATCAATTATAAATTATAAGCACAACCATATATTCTACTTTCAATTTATTAAATCTTTAACAAAAACTATCATAAACACCACCAAAAGCATACTATCAATGTCAAAATGTTATATATTTGCATTGTTTTAATAGCAAAAAGATAGATAAAGAGAAAAACGAATGGACACATTGACAGAATACATAGAATTCACGAAGATGCAGGGCGCAGGAAACGACTACATCTATGTCAATACAATGGAGTATCCGATCGGAAATCCAGAGGAACTGTCCATTCTGTGGAGCCGCGCACATTTCGGTATCGGTTCGGACGGCCTCGTGCTCATCGGTCGCTCCGACGTGGCTGACTTCAGCATGAGAATCTTCAACGCGGACGGGTCTGAAGCGAAGATGTGCGGAAACGCTTCCCGATGCGTCGGCAAATATGTATACGAGAAGGGCCTGACCCGCAAGACGGAGGTCACGCTGGAGACCCTCTCGGGCATCAAATACTTATCGTTGCACGTGAAGGACGGCAAGGTACCATTCGTCACCGTCAACATGGGTAAGCCTATCCTCTCCAACAAAGGACAGGTGGACACTCCAGACGGTAGCCTCTTCGACGCACCGATAGAGGTGGCCAGAAAACAGTTCAGGGGAACATTCGTATCAATGGGCAATCCGCACTTCGTGATCTTCGTCTCCAGCCTGAACGACGTGGATCTCCCGACCGTCGGCCCGCTGATCGAGCACCATCCGCTCTTCCCTGAACGGGTGAACGTGGAGTTCGTCGAGACGAAGAAGGACGGCAGTCTTCGCATGAGGGTGTGGGAAAGAGGATCCGGCATCACCATGGCCTGCGGCACCGGCGCCTGCGCTACCCTGACGGCAGCCGTGCTCAACAGGAAAAGCGTCCGTAAGAACACCGTGCGCATGGATGGCGGAGACCTCACCATCGAATGGAACGAAAAGGACGAGCACATCTACATGACGGGAGAGGCCGTCATAACATTTGAAGGAAAAATAAAAATATAATTAAAACATACAGAGAGGATTAGAGATATGGCTTTAGCGAACGAACATTTCATGAAGTTGCCGGACAATTATTTGTTTACGGATATCGCCAAGAAGGTGAACACGTTCAAGGTAGTGCATCCGAAGGCGGAGATCATCCGCTTGGGTATCGGGGATGTCACCCGACCATTGCCTAAGGCGTCATTGGAAGCGATGCACAAGGCGGTGGACGAAATGGGGGAAGCGAGCACGTTCAGAGGATACGGACCGGAGCACGGTTATGACTTCCTCATCAACGCCATCATCAAAAACGATTACGAGCCAAGAGGCGTGAAGCTGGATCCGGACGAGGTCTTCATCAGCGACGGAAGCAAAAGCGACACGGGCAACATCGGAGATATTCTTCGTCATGACAACAGCATCGGAGTGACCGACCCGATCTACCCTGTCTACATCGACTCCAACGTCATGTGCGGACGGGCGGGCGTACTCGAGGACGGCAAATGGAGCAATGTGACCTACCTGCCGACCAACATGGAGAATAACTTCGTACCGCAGATCCCGAACCACAGGGTGGACATCATCTACTTATGCTACCCTAACAACCCGACGGGAACGGTCCTCTCCGCCGAGGAGTTGAAGAAATGGGTCAACTACGCGATAAAGAACGACGCCATCATCATGTACGACGCAGCCTACGAGGCATATATCCAGAACCCGGACATCCCCCACTCCATCTATGAGATACGGGGTGCGAAGAAGGTGGCGATCGAGTTCCGCAGCTTCTCCAAAACGGCTGGTTTCACAGGTGTAAGATGCGGATACACGGTGGTTCCGAAAGAGTTGACCGCCTCCACGCTCTCAGGCGAGCGCATTCCTCTGAACAGGCTCTGGAACAGAAGGCAGTGCACCAAGTTCAACGGAACCTCCTACATCACGCAGCGTGGCGCGGAAGCCATCTACACCCCAGAGGGTAAGAGCCAGGTAAGGGAGACCATCAACTACTATATGACCAACGCCAAGATCATGAAGGAGGGACTCACATCGCTCGGTTACCAGGTGTTCGGCGGAGAAAACGCGCCATACCTTTGGGTGAAGACACCAAACGGAACCACCTCCTGGAAGTTCTTCGAGCAGATGCTCTACGAGGCCAATGTGGTTGGAACCCCAGGTGTGGGCTTCGGTCCGAGCGGCGAAGGCTATATCCGTCTAACCGCCTTCGGGGAGAGAGAGAACTGCGAGGAGGCTATGCGTAGGTTTAGAAAATTATAAGAGAGATAATCAACAGAAAGAAACAATTCAACAATAAAATTTTTAGGCTATGTCAAGTTTAAGATTCAAAGTAGTAGGCGAAGCCTTCAGGAAAAAAGCCTTGGAGGTAGAGACACCGGCCGATAGACCGTCCGTCTATTTCGCGAAGTATGTCTTCAACAAGCAGAAGATGTTCAAATACCTTCCTGCTAAAGTGTATGCCAAGATGTGTGACGTGATCGACAACGGCGCACCGCTTGACCGTTCCGTGGCGGACGAAGTGGCTGCCGGCATGAAGAAATGGGCCATGGACTTAGGCGTAACACACTACACGCACTGGTTCCAACCATTGACCGAAGGTACTGCGGAGAAACATGACGGATTCGTGGAGCATGACGGTAAGGGCGGCATGATGGAGGAATTCGAGGGCAAGCTGCTCGTACAGCAGGAGCCAGACGCCTCTTCCTTCCCTAACGGAGGTATCCGTTCCACTTTCGAGGCCAGAGGTTATTCCGCATGGGACCCAGCCTCTCCAGTCTTCGTGGTCGGCGACACCCTGATGATCCCTACCGTGTTCATCTCCTATACCGGTGAGGCGCTCGACTACAAGGCACCTTTGAAGAAGGCCCTCCGCGCCGTGGATAAAGCGACGACAGCCGTTGTAAAATACTTCAACCCAGAAGTGAAGAAAGTACAGGCGAACCTCGGTTGGGAGCAGGAGTACTTCCTCGTGGACGAAGGTTTGTACTCCGCACGTCCGGATTTGCTGATGACGGGTAGAACCCTCTTGGGTAGGGAGTCCGCCAAGAACCAGCAGATGGAAGACCACTACTTCGGCGCCATTCCTTCCAGGGTAGCAGCCTTCATGAGAGACTTGGAGATCCAGGCATTGGAATTGGGTATCCCTTGCAAGACCCGCCACAACGAGGTAGCACCGAACCAGTTCGAGTTGGCTCCAATCTTCGAGGAGTGTAACTTGGCGGTAGACCATAACATGCTCATCATGTCATTGATGAGGAAAGTGGCCCGTAAGCACGGATTCCGCGTGTTGCTGCACGAAAAACCATTCGCAGGCATCAACGGATCAGGTAAGCATAACAACTGGTCTTTGTCCACCGACACTGGCATCGTATTGCATGCGCCAGGCAAGGACTCTGAGAGCACTTTGCGTTTCATCACCATCGTCGTGGAGACCCTGATGGGTGTATACCGTCACAACGGATTGTTGAAGGCCTCCATCATGAGCGCCACCAACGCACACCGTTTGGGTGCGAACGAGGCACCGCCGGCCATCATCTCTTCCTTCCTCGGCAAGCAGTTGACCGACGCTTTGAACCAGATTGAGACATCAAAGAACGACCAACTGATCACACTCGCAGGCAAGAAGGGCTTGAAACTGGACGTTCCATCCATCCCTGAGTTGTTGATCGATAACACAGACCGTAACCGTACCTCTCCGTTCGCCTTCACAGGTAACCGTTTCGAGTTCCGTGCGGTAGGTTCAGAGGCGAACTGCGCATCTGCCATGATCGCTCTCAACACGGCCGTAGCCGAGGCGATGGCAAGCTTCAAGGAGCGTGTGGACGCATTGATCGCCAACGGAACACCTAAGTTCGCCGCCATCCTGGAGGTGGTTAGAGAGGACATCAAGACCTGCAAACCTATCCGCTTCGACGGAAACGGATACTCCGACGAGTGGGTGGCTGAAGCCGAGAAGAGAGGCTTGGACGTAGAGAAGAGCTGCCCTGTCATCTTCGACCGCTACTTGGATAAGGCATCCATCAACATGTTCGAGAAGATGAACGTCATGAACGCCAAGGAGTTGAAGGCCCGCAACGAAATCAAGTGGGATACCTACACGAAGAAGATACAGATCGAATCACGTATCTTAGGTGATTTGGCGCTCAACCAGATCCTCCCTGTAGCCACGAAGTACCAGAGCACATTGGTAGACAACGTAACGAAGGTTGCTTCTGTCTTCCCTGCCGAGAAGGCGAAGAAGCTGAACGCCTACAACTTGTCGCTCATCGAGCAGATCGCCGACCACACCGCCAGCATCAACGAGAAGGTGGAGAAGATGATCGACGAGCGTAAGAAAGCGAACAAGATCGACAGCGAAAGGGAAAGAGCCATCGCTTACCACGACCATGTGGCACCGATGATCGAGGAAGTCCGCCGTCACATCGATAAGCTGGAGTTGATTGTGGACGACCAGATGTGGATCTTGCCTAAGTATAGAGAATTGTTGTTCTTGAGATAAGTTCTGACATAATAAATTCTGTGCATCCATGGGCGTAATGCCCTATAACATTCGTCAGTGTAGAGGGAAGGGCCGTGAGGTTACCTTCCCTCTCCCTTTTTGGGAGGACATAGACCCTCCAATCAACAGATAGGGTAATAAACCAAACAGAGAACCATAACTTCCGAAATAAGGGTAATTCTTCCCGAAATAAATGT
Source organism: Paludibacteraceae bacterium (assembly GCA_017962085.1). Lineage (GTDB taxonomy): Bacteria > Bacteroidota > Bacteroidia > Bacteroidales > Paludibacteraceae > UBA1181. The sequence continues at coordinate 11,296 of JAGCWA010000036.1, read as the reverse complement.
TTCCGCAAGAAGAATGTGTGTCGTATTTTTGCATAGTGACAAATATTTAAATGTAATTTTATGAATATCAAACAAATTATTCCACTCGCAATGCTTGCCGTGCTGTCGGCTTGCGGAAACAGCAAACAATCAGAATCTAAGGATATGAACACATTGACATTCAATGAGAAACAGGCGGCTTGTATGTCGGCCATCGCCTGCAATGAGGCACAGGGCGACCTTGTGTCGCTCGAATCGGCCATCCATAATGGTCTGGAAGCCGATTTGACGGTAAGTCAGATTAAAGAAGCGCTTTCGCAACTCTATGCCTACACGGGCTTTCCGCGCTCGCTCAATGCGCTGGGCGTGCTGCAACGTGTGGTGGGCGACAGACAAGCGAAGGGCGTGAAAGTGCTGGCGGGCAGCGAGGCATCGGCTCTGCCAAAGGATTACGACGCACTGAAACAGGGCACCGAGGTGCAGACCCAACTTTCGGGACAGCCGTTCAATTACGACTTCTGCCCTGCCGAGGATTATTACCTGAAGGCGCATCTGTTCGGCGACATCTTTGCCCGCGACGTTCTCACCCACGCCGACCGCGAATTGGTTACGGTGAGCGCCCTTGCAGGACTGGAAGGCGTTGAGCCACAACTGAATGCGCACGTCCGTGGGGCACGCAATATGGGTGTTACCGACGAGCAGCTGCAACAGATTCCTGTGGCGTTGGCGGCGAATGGTTGCAAGGCGGCCGCATCGAGGGCGTTGAAGGCCGTGAACGCGTTATTGGGCGTTGAGGACAACAGCCGCAGCGAGTACGACCAAGTTGACCTGAAATCGTATTGGCGTCGTGGCAACCCGAACGACGCTTACGCACAATACTTCACGGGGCGCAGTTACGTGTCGCCTTATGGCGAAAGCGTTGTGAATGTGACTTTTGAGCCTGGCTGCCGCAACAACTGGCACGTGCATCACGGTGCCGTTCAGGTGCTGATATGCGTCTATGGCCACGGCTGGTATCAGGAATGGGGCAAGCCTGCGGTAGAACTCAAGGAAGGTGTGGTGATTGAGGTGCCCGAAGGCGTGAAACACTGGCACGGCGCCGCCAAAGGCTCGTGGCTGCAACATCTGACCTACCACAAAAACCTGCAACCTAACCCGACCAACGAGTGGCTGGAAGCGGTGAGTGAAGAAGAGTATAACAAACTGAAATAAAACAAATTATGAAAATCAAATTATTACTGACGGCCTTGCTGATAAGTACATTTTGTAATGGTCAAACCACTAAAAATCAAAACAATATGGGCAAATCAATCGTAATTTTCTTTTCCCATGCGGGCGACAACTACTCGGTGGGTAACGTCAAGGTTGGCAACACGAAAATTGTGGCCGACTATATAAGCGAAATCGCTGGCGCAGAGCAGTTTGAAATCATTACGCACAAGTACGACGGAATGGCTTACACACCGCTCACCCGTCTGGCTCAAGAGGAAGCCAACAAGGGCGAACTGCCGCCGTATGAGGGCAAGGCACCCGATCTAAGCGGCTACGACACAGTGTTCATCGGCGGGCCCGTTTGGTGGGGTACTTATCCGCAGGTAATGTTCACGCTATTCAAAGACATCAACCTTGACGGCAAAACCGTCTATCCGTTCACCACGCACGAAGGCAGCGGCCTGGCAAGTTGCGTGAGCGACGTAAAGAAAGCCTTCCCGAAATCCAACGTGCAAAAAGGTTTTTCGATTTACGGACACGAAGTCCGCACCGAAAAGGCGAAGGTTGAAAAATGGCTAAAATCGATTGGGTATTAATGGATTATGCTGCTGAAAAGATTATTGAGAGAGTGAAGATTTTGTTGGGATAATTTCACTAATGAACAATAGACCATGGTCAAAAAATTATCCTGAGCGTAGATTTCATCAAACAGATTGGGGAATTGCCACAAACGCATCAAGAGATCAACGTGCGGTGGCACATTTCGTTCGGATGATTGCGATACTTAACTCATAGAGCAGATAAATAGGGAGTGTCACCAGCAGGAGCGTGAAAGGATCACCAGTTGGGGTGATGACCGCCGCAAGAATAAGCAAAACCGTAAAAACATGCTTTCTGTACTTCCGCATTTGGTCCGCATCCAGCACCCCCATCTTGGCGAGCAACCATGTGAGAACAGGTATCTCGAACGTCAACCCCATTAGCAATGAAAGGGTTATAAAAAGTGACATATAGGAGGAGAGGCTGATTTGATTGACCACAAAATCCACCACCTGGTATTCATACAGGAAGCGAAAGGACATCGGGAAGATCAGGAAGTAACAGACGCAGATGCCTGCCGTAAAGAGCAGGACTGAAGCGAAAGTCAGCGTCACGCCATATCGTTTCTCCTTTTCGTACAAGGCGGGGGCAATGAAGCCATACAGCCAATAGAGGATAAAAGGGAAGGCAAAGATCAGTCCGAACCACAGCGAAACCTGCAGATGCGCCATAAACTGAGCGGTCAGTTCCGTGTTCAGGAAAGAGACCTGCACCTCCTCGGGGCAAAGCCTCCCCCACCCTGTCAGGTCAGCCAAGCGGCACAGACCACGAAAAAGCACGAAGTCATGACTCGTCGGTGCAAACAGGAGCCGGAAAATACAGTCCTTCAAGCAAAAAGCGGCAACCGCCCCGACCAACCAAGCGCCAAGCGATTTGAGCAAGACAGAGCGCAACACATCCAGGTGATCCCAGAAAGAGACGTTTTGCCCAGACATTACTCCTTATCCTCTTTCTGAGAGTTGACCTGTTCCGATTTAGTCGTGTTGTCCAGTTCCTCTTTACCGTTGACACCATCCTTGAAGGAACGCACACCTTTTCCGAGTCCGCGCATCAATTCAGGGATTTTCTTGCCTCCGAAAAGCAAAAGAACGACCAAGACGATCAATATAATTTCCCAAGTTCCGAGCATATTCTTTTCAGCAGGTTCTAAGGATTCATTATTTCAAACAACCGCAAGAACCCATTAAGTCGGTTGATGAATAATCATCCGTTCGGAATGATTCGTCAAAGTTATGAAATGCATTCGCCAAACGCAAACATTCCGGATCAGAGATTGAAGGAATTCACGTCCCTTGCCGTTTATCCCTGTTGCTTAAGATCTTCGATGAACCGATCGATACGTTGCATCTCCTTCGGGATATCAATGCGTTGTGGACAATGCGAGAGGCAATGGTTGCAACCGATACAATGGTCTGCCTGTCTGACACGAGGGACAGCACGGTCATAACCGATCAGCTTACGTCTGCGGGCCTTGCGAAATTCGCTTTCCATATCCCCCACCTGCTCCATGTCCATCTCTTCCGACAACCAATTGTTGTAGTACGTGAAGATCACCGGTATGTTCAAGCCATACGGGCAAGGCATGCAGTAGTTGCAGGCGGTGCAAGGGACAGTCTTCATCGTGCTGAGTTTATCGGCCAAGCGCATCAGCATGGCATCCTCCTCCGGCGTGATCGGACGCAACGGAGAGTAGGTGGCGCAATTCTCCTGGAGATGTTCCATATAGGTCATGCCGCTGAGCACGGTGAGCACGCCCTTCGGAGTGCCCGCATAGCGGAAGGCCCATTCAGCAGGGGTAGCATCGATGTCCATCTGCTTCATCTCACGCAGTATGCTGGTGGGTTGTTTCGCCAAACGTCCACCGAGCAATGGCTCCATGATGGTAGCGGGGATGCCTCGCTTCTCCAATTCAGCGTAGAGGTAGGAAGCGTCCGTGTTGCGCGGATTTGTCTCGTCCGCATAGTTCCAATCGAGATAGTTGAGCTCAATCAAGACAAAGTCCCAATGGTACTTGCCCTCATCGTGCCAACGCAACAGCATGTCAAACACATGGATGTCCCCATGGTAAGAGAACCCGAGATTACGGATCGTCCCCTTCTTCTTCTGGCCCACCAACCAATCGAGCAAGCCATTGTCCACATAGCGGGCGAAGAAGGCACCCATGCCATCCTTATCGCCACCGGGCATTCCCGCACCGTGCAGCAAAAGATAGTCTAGATACTCGGTCTTCAGGTTCTGCAACGAACGGGAGAACATTGCCTTGGACTCCTCCAACGACCATGTCTCAGGGGCGAAATTACTAAGCTTAGTAGAGATGAAATAGCTGTTCCTCGGGTGTCTGCTGAGCGCGATGCCCGTGGACTGCTCCGACATGCCTTGGCAATAGGCCGGAGATGTATCGAAATAGTTGACGCCATGCTCCAACGCATAATCGACCATCTGGTTCACCGCCTCCTGGTCGATAGGTGAATCCGGGTTTTCACGGGCGGTACCACCTGCCTCGACGGGCAGGCGCATCATGCCGAAGCCCAAAAGCGACACCTTATCGCCTGTGTTAGGGTTCGTGCGGAGTGTCATCTCACCTGGTTCTCTGCGGGGCTTGGGGGTGGTATTCATAGTACCTTCCTCCGATTTCCGACATGCGGTAAGCAACGTGGAGGTCCCCACCACTGCCGCAAAAGTATGTTCAATAAATTCTCTTCGATTCATAATCTATACAATTTCAATGGTTGGGGATTAACTGATATGATGCGACAGATTGCCTTCCACATAGATCGCGCTGAATGGGCGGGACGGGCAAAGGTTCTCACACTTGCCACATCCGATGCATCGTTCCGCATCGACGGCTGGCACCTGCACATGACGTCCATCCGCAGTGGTGTAGTCCACCATCTGGATCGCACCGGCCGGGCAATGGCGCGCACAAGCACCGCATGGATCATTGTTGACAACCGGGATGCAGTTCTTCTCAATCCATACCGCATGACCGACGTGGATGGCGGTCTTATCCTCACGGGTAATAGGCTTTATGGCTCCCGTCGGACAGACATTGGAGCAACGTGTACACTCAGGTCGGCAATAGCCACGCTCGAACGACATCTCAGGCTGCATCAGCCGCAGAGGGTCCGAGGATGGACGCAACACATCGTTAGGGCAGGCACTGACGCACAATTGGCAGGCCGTGCAATGCTTCTGCATATTGCGGGCAGAGATGGAGCCGGGAGGTGTGATGGGTGTGACACGGTGAGGCGCTTGCTTGTCCTCTATCACCGCCAAGCCACCGTCCACCTTGATTTTCGCCTCTGCCATCGCCGCTGTACTGATTGCCACTGCCGTACCTGTCAGGAACGCGCGGCGTGAGTTGTCCGGCTGCGTACCGTCCTGCTTCGTCAGCTTCTTGGATGATGGAGCCAAGCGATAGTGCAAGGCATCGAATTTGCAGGCAGCCGTGCAATTACCGCATGTGACGCATCGGGTATAGTCCACCGTGCCCGCCTTGAAATCGATGGCGGACGCCTTGCAGTTCTTTTCGCATAGGGAACATTTCCTGCACTTATCCTTATCGAACTGTATGCGGAAGAGGGAGAAACGTGCAAAGAAACTGAGGATGGTGCCCACCGGACAGATGGTGTTGCAGTACGTCCTACCATTCCGCCAAGCAAGGAAACCTAGCACCAGGAGCGAAAGCAGCGCCACGACGAAGGTCGTCACACTGCGCATCCAGATCTGCACCTCGGTGAACATATAGCTGTCGGTCTCCCTAGCGGCCAACACGTTGCCCAACATGTCGTAGAGCGGGCGGAAGAGCGAGTTGATGATCCTACCGTATGAGGAATAAGGAGCGAGCAGTGTTGTAACAGGTGCGAAACCAACGATCAGGCACACCACGAATAGGGCGAGCACCGGATAGCGCAACCATTTCTTCTCAGGGGAGTGGAAATAACGGTTTTTCTTCTGTTTTTTTCCTAACCAAGCGAACAAGTCCTGCATGACACCCAGCGGACAGATCACACTGCAATAGATTCTTCCGCACACAAGGGTGAGAAGGATAAGACCAATCAGGACAACTACATTCAAGGCCAACAGGGCAGGCAAAAACTGAACCTTCGCCACCCAGCCGAACCATAAGTTGAACTTCCACCCCACACCGAGGAAGAGAAGCGTCACCGCCAAGAAAAAGAAGAGAGCGGCGACAATACGTGTTTTACGAAGCATTATATTTATCTTTTAGGCATATTCTTTAATATCTCCACACACTCGCTGGCTGTTTGAGCCTCGTTCAACTTAGAGTCGATCGGGCATTGACCGGAGCGGTCACGATTGAGGATCATCGGCACCACCTCATCCGCCACGATTTTTATACCGTTCTGCTCCAACAGTTCCTTACCCTCTTCGCAGATAATGTTCGTGCGAACCTCTTTCACACCTCCGACCACCATCAGAGCCGCCGCCGCTTTGCCGATGATCTTGTCGGCACACACAGCACCCTTCAATCGGTTGGGTTCGTTTTGGATCAGTTCGAGGAGGTCTTGCACCCCACGCTGGCCGTGCTGGGTGGTGACGCCATGGTTGCGTACCAATAAGCTGAGTTTATTATCATTCAATGTCTTAAGCATCTCATCAGCATCTATGCTGACAAGTTTGTATTGACGGGAACCGAGCCCGATCTTCTCCGCATGTTCAATCGTATGGATGCCATGGCGGGAATTGATGCGTTCGATAAGGGCGGAAGCGTCGTCCTTTTCCCGGGAAGGATAGTTGAAGACCAAATCCACGCAAGCCTGGTCGAGCGCCACAGGATCGAGGGAAGCGAGGATACCGATGTTGTCCATCTCAGGGTCGGCAGGATGCGCGTCGCAATCACAATCGACCGAAAGGTTATTCATCACATTGATATAGAGGATCCGCTCACCCTTGCCGAAGTAATTGTGCACCGCCTGTGCCGCCGCAGCCATAGACTCAAGGAATCCATCCTGATTCTCCACATGCGACCAAAGCTCGTCCACATTCTCCGTGTAACCCGCGGTGTGGATGTAGGCCTTACCCGCAGACGATGCGACGCCGATCGACTGGTTCTTCAGCACACCACCGAAACCGCCCATCGCATGACCTTTGAAGTGGGCAAGGTTGATCATGAAATCATAATTCTTCAGGTGCGTGCCGACACGGTCGTAGTGAATCCATGTGGAATCCGAGACTGGAATGGTGAAATCACCCTCCTCGTCCATAAGGTCCACCTTGGCGATATCCAGGAACCCATGTTCACGTATGGTCTGCCAATGTTTCTCGGGATTGGCGCGACTGCCACCATAGGCGGTGTTGCACTCCACCAACGTGCCGTTCACACTATTCACCAATTGCTGTATAAGCTTAGGCTGCAGGTAGTTATGGCCACCCGACTCACCCGTCGAGATCTTCACGGCCACCCTACCCGTCGCAGGTCTACCCAAGGCTTCATAGATGCGCACCAACGCCGCGGGTGATATCTCCTGCGTCATATAGACGGTTGGCACATCTTCCCGCAATACATTGTTATCGTTATTCACGGAAGAAGACTCTTCCTGCTGATTGCTCTTACAGCCACATAGAGCGATTAAGCCAAAGATGAAAATAAATATACGTTTCATGCATATGAAGTATTAGAATGTCCAATTAAAGCCAGCCATGACCGTCGTTTTAGGCATTGGGAAGCCCGCATTGATTTCGTACTCCTGACCAAGGAGGTTGTCCGCCTTCACGTTCGCCCACAACTCGCGCCAAATACGCACGGAGGCGTTGGCGTTCCACAACACGAAGCTCTCCGTGACGGCAGGCGTATCTTTTGTGGCGAGGGCCGTATAGAGTCCTGAAATACATTGCAATGAAGAGCCAACACGGAAACGGTCATGATGGTATCCGACCGACAAATTGAACTTATGTTCCGGTGCGGCGAGCGTTGGGTTTTCCATGTGCAGGAAAGAGTAGTTCGTGCCAACGTGCAAACCACGCCAGATGCGATAGTTCACCTCCGCCTCGAAACCAGTGTTTTTCAGCTCACCCGTGTTCACATTGAGCGGGCGTCCGTTGACCATCTGCGTCTCAATATTATCGTCAGAATGTAGATAGAAGACGTTGATACCTAAGCGCATACGACGCTGGATCAGGAAGTGACGGTATGAGAGTTCATAATTCCAAAGGCTAACAGGGTTCAACTCCTTGTTGGCCGGCTTGTACATGTAAAGTTCCCTGATGGTAGGGTTTCGGTAGCCACGGCTAACGAGCGCCTTAATCTCCGCGTCACGGCACAGGATGAAGGAGAGACCCCCTTGCGGCGCATAGTTGAAGCCCGCCTCGGAGTGGTTCCCCAAACGGATGCCTGCGTCGAGGGCGAGCCAAGAGGCGATTCGTTGGTGGAAATCAACGTATCCAGCCACTTCAGATTGCTTCTTATCGATGATGTCCGTCTCATTACCGTTAGCGATTAGACTATTCCATGCATGACCGCCAAAATATTGATAATCAAAACCAAACGTAGTGCGATTACCTTTGAAGAACTTCAACACCTGGTAAGCGCTCAAGCCCGTCATGAGGTCGGTATGGTTATAGACCTGCGTCGGAGCGGGTGCGCCATGAGCATGGCCATCGTTGATCTCATGCTTACCACCATTGTAGTAAAAACGCACAGCACCCGAAGTCGGGAAACGACTCTGCGAATATTTATTTTCCAGAGAAATAGCCGCCATGCCACGAAGGATGTCGAACTGGCTCTCCTCGATAGGTGCGGAGACAGTTCCAGGGTTGTGTGTGGAGAAATAGGCTATGTTGCCCGATCCGCCGAGGCGCCAATGTTCGCTAAAGTCATACCCGAGACGTAAGAATCCGTTGTGTTCTTGGAACTCCATGTTAGGTCTGTGGCCATCTGTCCGGCAATAGTTGAATCCGGCAGCAGACGAGAACTTGCGTTTGCGGAATTGATTAGAGACACCTGCGTCAAAGGTTTTGTATGAACCACCCTGCGCATGAATATTTGTTATGACCGTATCCTTTTCCAGCTGGTGCGTGATAATATTCACGACCCCACCCATGGCGTTACTTCCGTAGTACATAGAAGCGGGGCCACGCACCACCTCCACACGTTCCGCAAGCATCGTTTGGTAGTTGTCGGCCACAGGATGACCGTACAATCCTGCGTATTGAGGCAATCCATCAATCAGGACCAGCACATCCGTATTAGGCGAACCGCCGATACCACGCATCTTGATACCACCGCTTCCGCCCGTGCTTACGCCGTAGCCCAGCACACCACGCTGCGTGACAAACATTCCGGGCACATCCTGCGTGAGTGTAGGCAGTATATTCGGTTCGCAACGTTCGGTCAATCTGTTTTCATCCACGACGCTCACCGTCATTGGCAGCAGACGTGAATTAGCCCCACTACGGGTACCGGTCACCACTATCTCGTCAATTACCGAGACCTGATTAATAGAATCTGTTGAAGATGGAGAATCATCGTGTGAGTCCGCAAGAACCACACCAGGAACCATGCAAGCAAGCGAAATGATTGCTGCTGAAGATGCTTTCAAGAACATTATACTTAGTCTTTAAATTAAAAATTGTTTTTATTGTGCGTGTAAAATACAAAGGTAAACGTTTTTTTGTGACATATACAAATTATGCAGGGAAAAGCATGTGAGGAAGATATGGCAGAGGAATGGGGCGTGTCGTTAGTAGAATATTGTTCGGAAATTCGGGGGGAAAGAATACTAGCTTGTGTCACCAGTCAAATCAATGCCTGATCTTAAAATAGTCAAGCATGGCCACGTAATTGTCCTGAGCGGTGAGGCAAGTATCTGGGGCAGTTCGCTCACTAATACCGAACTTCTCGGCGAATTGTATGACTGAGATATATTCCATGCTATCGGCAAATTACCTTTAAAAAATCCGCCACAAATACATAAAAATTGCTTGTATCGGCAAAACGAGGCGTTTCATATGACACTAGTCATTTTGAATTATGAAACGTCAGTTCGACGTAGTCAATTTTGAATTATGAATTTTGGAATCGCCAGTCGGCACAGGAACATGCGACCACAAGCATAGGCGATCTATCCAGTCTTCCTCGACCCGTTACAATCGGGGTATCCCGAGCAACTCCAGAACTCCTTTCCTGCATTCACACCCTTCTTCGCCATACGCTTGATCATCGGTTTGCCACACTTAGGGCATACCGGCGCATCGGACTGCATGCTCTGTTCCGTGCGGTAGGCGAGCCTTTCGGCAGTCAGGCTTTCGGTGAAACCGCCTTCGGTGCGGAAGGTGGTGAGGAGATTCTCGATTTGTTTGCGAAGCATCATGATCAGACGGTTACAAAGGACTAAGAGACAATTTGCCGCAATGATGGAATCTCCTGAATTAAGCCATTCATCAAACTTGTGCTTTTGTTTCAGAATATGAATGGAACTGAGATGTTGTACATCATCCTTATAATCTGGGCGATCAAGTTGAATGGCTGTAACCCTTTTGTGATCATCAGAATGTGTTGACCATGGGATTTGCTCCTGATACATTAACCAATTCACATAATCATTTGCTAACTCAGCCAAACTTGCTCTTGCCACATCGGTAAGCTTCATCTCTGTTTCTCTGGAAGTGGAATGACGGGAACCGCCCTCTGCAATATTAGCTGGTACTGAACGTGCCGCTTGCGTCATTTGGTCATATTGACGACCACACGGGTCATTACTACGGTTCAAGTAACGCTTGCAGAAATCTTGTGTCGCTAACTGAATGACATTTCCTAAGATCCAGGTATCCAACCAATAAAAAGCAAAACGATAAATTTTCATTTCAGACAGATTTTAAAATTATTATTGATCGCAAAGGTAAATCTTTTTTCGACATGTCAAGTTATTGACATGTCGAAAAAATAGCTCTAAAAACGGCTCAAGTCTTTCTCCCAACCAACTCCCCCCATCTATCTCCAAAAAACATGCAACTCCCCGGCCAACCGCATGAAGACATAGACCTTATCTTCCGTAATAAGAGGGGGCTGGGTTGAATCCACACCTTCGTATGTGTCCAAAGTCATAATCTCATCTATCTTTAAGGTGTCCAGATCAACCACACCTATTGAGCAAGGAGATTTACTCCGGTTGTCAGTGAAATACAATTTATGACCGTATATGGCGGTCCTATCTGCGGATATTCTAGTCTTTGAGTCGAAAGAGTCACTTTTTATCTCGTGTGTCGTTAATGTGCCATCGACTGAATTTATTTTATTAATAAAAAGAGTGTCCAGGTGACTATATATAATATATAACATATTATCAGGACCGACATTAAGAGAAGGATAAAATGACAAGTCCTTGATGTCCCACAACTTCTCACCAGTCAGAATGTTGTATCCTTCCACAGAATATAAAGAGTCAAAACTATCCTTAATACGTTGTTTTTTAACGACAACCACGCTGTCACCTGCCACTGTTACTCCTCGAAAGTTAATCGTCACATCAGGTTCATCAATTTG
>JAGCWA010000035.1 GCA_017962085.1 Paludibacteraceae bacterium | reverse complement strand
TCATCCACTCCACCCTGAAAAAGGCAGGAACATATTTAATAAAATTTGAAATTATTCTCATAGGCTAAACTTTCTACCGTCTCTATTTTTGCGATGATTGTCGAACCAAAAGATTCAGAGCACTATGAACCACATTCGTAAAAACATCGTATTATTAATGACTTCCTGGGTCATTGCAACACCCCAGGTTGCGCATGCGGCGGAGACGCTCAAAGTGGATCTGACGGACAGCATCCGTCCTGTAACTCACTGTGCGTCAGGTTCCCTCTACGGAATGACGGAGAATGAGCCTGCCGACATTGATGGGTTGGTGGCTCCCCTGAAGCCGCACATGTTCTGCCAACCACCTGAAGGAAAGAATGGTAACCAACACAATTTCGGGGATGGCTACATCGTGGCGGGTAGGTTGAAAAACACTACCGCCAAAGTACAAATCACATTGGCGGACCTGCTTCCGAACTGGCCTTATCGTTGGCCGGGACAGCAGAGCTGGCTGAGCTCCGTGGAGCGGGTCGTGAAGAAAAAGTTCTCCGAAGGCCTGACCAACATCCATAGCTATGTGATCTGGAACGAGCCGGATGGTACTTGGAACACCTCCAACGGAGACATTAACACTACGGTATGGAAACCCACCTACGAACTCTTGCGCAAATTGGACCCTGAGACGCCTATCGTCGGCCCAGGCATGGCCTACTATAATGAGTCGAGGATGAGGACCTTCCTCACCTTCTGTAAGCAAAACAACTGCCTCCCAGACCTGATTTGCTGGCACCAATGGGGAAGCGCTGGCTTCGCGGACGCTGTGAGGAGTGTGCGCAAGTTACAGCAGGAACTGGGCATTCCGGAGCGCCCGTACTGTATCAATGAGTATTGCGCGGGCTCGGACTCGGACAAGCAGCAGTATGAGGGTTGTCCAGGCTACTCCGTGCCTTTCATCGCCAAGTTCGAACGTTACAACGTGGAGAGCGCGACCATCTCTTGGTGGCACGTTCCGCACCCAGGCCGCTTGGGCAGCTTGCTGACTGACAATGGCCAGAAGGGTGGCGGATGGTGGCTCTACAAATGGTACGGAGACATGGAGGGCTACATGGCGAGCGTAACCCCGCCTAACGACAGAAGCGAGGGCGTGGACGGTTTCGCCTCCGTGGACAGGAAACATCACTGCGCCAGCCTCGTGTTGGGCGGTAAATCAGTAGGCGATGTGAACGTTGTCTTCCAGAAGATGCCGGACTTCCTCAGCGGTGTCGTCAGAGTGAAGGTGGAACGCGTCACTTGGAAGAGCATCAACACGCCGGTCAACGGTACCGACCTCATCTCCGAATCGGACATGGTGGTCGAGGGAGGAAGCCTCACCGTTCCTGTAAGGATTGAGAGTGAACTCTACGGCTACCGCATCTACATCACTCCGCTGAATGTTCCCCAAACGCCTTACCATAACGAGACGGCCAGCATCCCTGGACGTGTCGAGGCGGAGAACTTCGACGTGGCAGGACAAGGATTCTCCTACTACGACAACGATGATAGGAACAAAGGGGACGGAGAATACCGCACAGATGAGGGCGTGGACGTCGTGAAGGCAGGTAATGGCTTCGCTGTAGGCTATACGGAAAAAGGGGAATGGATGGAGTACACGATCGACGTGAAGGAGACGAACACCTACAACATCACGGCCAACGTCTCCAACGGAGGCGAAGTGGATGGATTCCAACTCCTCCTCGACGGAGAAGCGCTCACGCAGAGCTACACCATCGCCCAGACCAGCGAGGACTGGAGCGTTTACGAGGAGATACCTGTCGCCACCGTCCAACTGGAGAAAGGCGAACATACCCTGAAAGTCCTCATAGAGGGGAACTACGTGAACATCGACTGGCTCGATTTCGAAGTGGCCGATCCCTCTGCCGTACGCAATACGTTAGACGACAAGAAGACCAACACCCTACAAGGCGCGACGTTTTATGACGTGCAAGGGAATCAGGTACGACGGGAAGAATTGCGACGAAACAAATGCTATATCGGAGTCTCGTCTGACAATAAGGAAGGGGTCAAATTCGTGACGGAGTAGATAGAACCCTACTACCACCCACGGTTCAACACGTAGTGAACCGCACCACCACTAACACACCCCTAAAATAGCATGAAACACACCACAGGCTCGGGACACCGAAGATAGTCCCCCACCCTCACTCAGAGTCATTCTCTCGCATAATTCAACACCACAGCCGATGCCTCCAATTGCGCAGGAACAGGAGGATGCATCTTACGGACAGTGAGTTCCATTGTCTCAATCTGTTGGAAATGTGAGAGAATGGCTTGTTGTATTCTCCATGCCACATTCTCAATGAGTTGGGAAGGCCGCTTCATCTCCTCCTTGATCAGTTCACAGATCTCCGCATAGTTGATGGCGTCCTGGATATTGTCCGTGCGGGCCGCCTGCGAGAAGTCATAGCCAATCTTCAACGACACGCTATACTCCCCTCCCACGACGTTCTCCGTGGGAATGACGCCATGGTAGGCGAATATCCGCAAGTTGTCCACTATAAGGTAATTCATTCTGCCGATTTTTTAAAGAAGGTGAAATTCACATGCCCGTATTTCCTATGTTCAAGGAAGTTAGGGTGCGATTCGAAACTAAAATCCTTAGGATGTTCCAATATGAGGAGACCCTCATCGTTCAACAGTTCATGCTGGAAGACTATGTCCGGTATCTCCTTGAGCTTAGGATGATCGTATGGCGGGTCGGCGAAGACCAGGTCGAACTTAGACGCGCACCGCTCCACGTACTTGAACGTGTCGCCCTTGATGGCGCTGATCTCGTCGGCTTTCAGCTCAGCGATGGTCTTCTTGATAAATAGATAGTTGGTGGAGTTCATCTCCAACAGCGTGATGCTCGGGCATCCCCTGGAGGCGAACTCAAGGCTGATGCTGCCCGTTCCACCAAACATGTCCAACACCCTTGTCTCCTCGTAGTCGATACGGTTGTTGAGGATGTCGAACAACGCTTCCTTGGCCACGTCCGTCGTCGGGCGAGCCTTCAGATTCTTAGGCGGAGAGAAGCGCTTCCCCTTGTATTTCCCACTAATTATACGCATGTCGGTAATTCAAATAGAATGGTTTGCTTGTGGCATATCTCCGCCTTGGCGAACGATTTGCCCAACTCGATGGAAGGACGGTTGTTGAGGGTCACATGGCTGACATATTCTCCCAAGCGAACCAATGCGCTATCCTTCTCCGTCACATCGCCCCGCACGGTCACCTTCGCATGGCAAGGATCCACCTGAAGCTGGTCGAATACGTTGAGCGTGAAATAGAGGAACTCCTCGGCGTTCTTCCGAGGGAATGTGTTGGCCATCTGCAGGACGTTCCCCTTCACGACCACCAAGTCGAAGAAGCCCTGTCCCATCTGGATTCCGACGGACTCCTCGCCCGACTCCTTGCTCCGCATCATCGTCTGGGTGGCGAGTAGGCTCTGCCTATGAACAAAACGAATGGAGGGGAATCTCTCCTCCAGAGCGCTTGCCACCTCCGCCTGAATACCATGGAGAAGAACCGCGTCGCAAAGCTCTATCGGATCCTGCATCACCTTGACGCTGGCCGCATCACCATGGGTGCAGAATCTCCAATAAGCCACCTTATCCGCCTCGTCGGAGATGGCGGAAGGCATCAACGTATACGCCTTGTCGTCGTTGAGGAAGAAGACCTCGTTGTACTTGCGGCGCAAGGAATCCAACTTGTTCAGATGCTCGGTGAATTGCTGCGAAACACTCTTGCCCGCCTCCGCTACATGGCAGAAATAGAGCGGGCGCCTCTCCGTAAGGGAGGCCACGACAAAACAAAATCCATCCGGCAAAAACCGAATGGATAATGTATGGTTAGGCGAATTCGCCGGATCGAAGGATGACTCCGCTATCTCGATCATAAGATTACTCCCAGTTACCTGCGTTATTGTTCGGTGAACTGATGTCACCCACCTTCAGACCAGCAAACTTCTTGAGTGTCTTAGCCTCTTCGTTGAGGTTGACAATCTGCTGTCTGTTCAATCCCTTCAAATACACGTCGTATGGAACACTTGCCTCGAACAAAGGCACCTCAACGTTAGATTTGGTGAGGAATATCGTGCTCTTCAGATCGAACTTAGCCTGATTGTTGGTGTTAGGCACAATATCAAAGTCAGACGTATCAAAATTGTCCCCGAAAATGGAACTCTTCACACTTACATAGTTCGTATCACGACGGAAATTGGTCATGAAGGAATCATAATTGGCGATACCATACTTCGCTGCATCCTCTGGCAAAAGCGCAATGGCGATCTCCTCGGTCAAACCAGCCTTCATCTGCTCATCCGTCAACTCACCCTTCTTAGCGACTTTCGGAATCACACCCGTGTTGATGAATTCAATCAGTTCAGACATATTGTTCGTATACACTCCTTTCGCCTCACAATAGGCGATCTCTGCCTTACGGATGTTTACCAACTTTGCGATGACCTCACTGTCGCGGGCATTCTTTGCTTCGTCAAATTCAATAGGATTCATTACGCTTCTATAGCACATGTACGCCAATAATACGGAGGCGACAATCAAAAGAGCTTTTAATACGTTTCTCATATCGTTTTTAATAATTATTTTTGTTCTCTATTCTATTTGGTGCACAAAAATAAAAAAAAAGGTTTTAACATGGGCTTTTAACGAAAGTTATTTTGCAAAAAAGTGATGAAACGATTTTTGTCTGATAAAATTATCTCCTCGTTCGAACATGAACCCACTTCGCAGCAACAGGCCTTGATTGATATGTTGTCTGCCTTTGTGGTGGATGGATTGGACCACATCTTCCTGCTGAAGGGGTATGCGGGTACGGGAAAGACTTCGGTCGTTTCGGCTTTGATCAAAGTGATGGACGAACTGGAGCAACCTGTCGTCCTGATGGCCCCCACGGGTCGCGCCGCTAAGGTGCTCTCCTCCTATTCGGGACACCCTGCCTCCACGGTGCATCGGAAGATTTACCGCCAACGGGTGGGTGGCAGCTTGGAGGCTGATTTCTCCCTGAACGTGAACCTCCATAAACATACGCTATTCATCGTGGACGAGGCTTCCATGCTCGCGAATGCGGGCGACTCCGTCTTCGGCACCGGCAACCTCCTGGACGACCTGATGTCGTACGTCTATGGCGGGGATGGTTGCCGCATGATCCTGGTGGGCGATACAGCGCAGCTCCCGCCTGTGGGTCAGGAAGAGAGCCCTGCCTTGTGCGCGGAGTACATGAAGGGGTATGGCTTCCCTGTCGATGAGTTCCTCCTGACGGATGTGGTGCGCCAAGCGAATGAGTCGGGCATCCTCTACAACGCGACCGCTCTCCGCCTCCTCCTGATGCAGGGTGCGGAGGGATCCTTCCCGGAGGTGGACATGGATTTCCCTGATATCAAGAGGGTTTCGGGCGAGGACCTAATCGAGGAGATATCCTCCGCCTATAACCGTGAGGGGATGGACGAGACCATCATCGTCTCCCGGTCTAACAAACGCACCAATATTTTCAACGAGGGGATACGCAACAGGATCCTGTACCGTGAGGAGGATTTTTCTTCGGGCGATTGGGTCATGGTGGTGAAGAACAACTACTTCTGGTCTAGACAGACGGACGGTAAGCTGGACTTCATCGCGAATGGTGACATCGCCGAGGTGCGCCGTGTGCGCCGCCGCACGGAGGTCTATGGCTTCCATTTTGCCGAGGCGACGCTCTATTTCCCTGATTATGAGGTTGAAATAGAGGCGAAAATATTGCTGGACACCCTTCGGAGCGAGTCGCCTTCCCTCACCTACGAGGAGAGCAACCGCCTCTTCCTTGCCGTGCAGGAGGATTATATGAACATCGGTAACAAAAGGGACCGTATGAAGGCGATGCGGGAGGATCCTTTCCTGAACGCGCTGCAGCTGAAGTTCGCCTATGCGGTTACTTGCCACAAGGCGCAGGGCGGGCAGTGGAGCAACGTCTTCCTTGACAAGGGCTACGTGACGGACGATATGGTGAATGCCGAGTACCTCCGCTGGCTCTATACCGCCTTCACCCGCGCGACGAAGAAGCTCTATTTAATCAATTGGTAAATCCTTCCGAAGGCTACGGATTGCCTACCTTTGGGGAATAAAATCATTAACGGAAACGAATCACAACGTCCTATGTCCAATATCTTTCTTTCCCGCATCACCAACACCCACATCCCAAGCGAGGATGACAGGTATCCCTTCTCCATCCCTGCGATAAAAGCGCTGAAGACGTTGGAGCTCACGTCGGACGTGACCTACCTCATCGGGGAGAACGGTAGCGGCAAATCGACCCTGATGGAGGCTATCGCCGTGAACTTGGGAATGAATGCGGAGGGGGGCGGACAGAATTTCCGGTTCAGTACCCAGGAGACCCACTCGGACCTCAGCGAATCCCTTCGCCTGGCCAAAACGCCCTACCGACTGCAGGATATGTTTTTCTACCGCGCGGAGAGTTTTTACAATGCTATCTCCTACCTTGCAAGCCTAGAAGATGACCCCTTCCGCTCATATGGGGGAGAGAATCTGCACGAATATAGTCATGGGGAGGGAATGGTCCTTTTCTTCGAGAACCGGTTGAGGCGGGGCTTATACCTCTTCGACGAGCCCGAGGCCGCCCTATCGTACCAGAACCAGCTGAGGTTCCTCGTTTGGATGAAACGGGCCGTGGACGCAGGTAGCCAACTGATCATCAGTACGCACTCGCCCGTTCTCCTCGCCTATCCCGGGGCGGTGATCTACCACCTCAACGAGGAGGACATACGAAAGACAACGTACGAGGAGAGCTACATCTACAACGATATGCGCTCTTTTGTCGACAATGTTCCCCTGATCCAGCGGGAACTGGGTCTGCTGACGAAATGATTGTTGAATATTAACCTACTTCGTATCCTTCTTCAACGCCTTCAATGCCTCCTTGATGACTGGATCGTCTTCATAGAACACCTCGTAGAAGGCGTTTTCCCCATAGATATTACGCAGGATGTAGGAACGGGCCAACTGTGTGATCTTCCTCTTCGAATGTTCCGCCTGCAATAGGTTCTTCTTGATGTTCTTCGCCTCGGCGAATTCCAGCACCTGATCGAAGAGAGGCTCTCTCTTCAGGTATTCGTCCGCCTTCTTATAGCTCCCGAAGCTATTGAAGAGCTGACGGTGCTCGTCGGAATACTTGAAGGCGAAATCATAGAGGATGCTGGAGTTGACCAGCTTGGTG
Source organism: Paludibacteraceae bacterium (assembly GCA_017962085.1). Lineage (GTDB taxonomy): Bacteria > Bacteroidota > Bacteroidia > Bacteroidales > Paludibacteraceae > UBA1181. The sequence goes on along the minus strand of JAGCWA010000035.1, from coordinate 1,831 downwards.
TAGTAGACTGAATTGTAAGTGGTGTCGTAAGGCACGAAAATGTCAGGCATGATTCCACCACCGCCATATACCACACGGTTACCCACGGTATAGTACTTGATCGTATCGTTGGATGCCTTTATGCTGTCCTGGTTGTAGATCTCTCCGCTGGAGTAGCGGTCGAACACCTCCTGCTGGTATTTGCTCTTATCCCTGTATGGCTTCTGGATGCAACGTCCCGAAGGCGTGTAGTAGCGCGCCACTGTGAGGCGGATGGCGGAGCTGTCGTTCAGGGTGATTTGCTGTTGCACCAATCCCTTTCCGAAGGAACGTCTGCCGATGATGGTTCCCCTGTCGTTGTCCTGAATGGAGCCCGCGAAGATCTCGCTGGCGGAGGCGGACCATTCATCGATGAGGACCGCCAAAGGATATTGCTGGAACATTCCTCGTCCGTCCGCCTTGATGTCCTGACGTTTCTGGGCTTTCCCTTCCGTATAGACGATCATGTTGCCTGCGTGCAGGAACTCATTGATCATATAGCTGGCAGCCTCCAGGAATCCACCCGAATTGCCCCGAAGGTCGACGATGAACTCATCGGCACCCTGGCTTTGGAGCTCCTCCAAGGCATGGACGAACTCTCCATAGGTGGTGGCGCCGAACTTACCCACCTTGACGTATCCAGTATGCCCTCTCATCATGAAATGGGCGTCCACGCTATTGACAGGCACGTCTCCTCGGGTAATGTCGAAGGTCAGGAGCGAGTCGGAGCTATGTCTCTTGATGCCAAGCGTCACGTGCGTCCCCTTAGGTCCGCGGAGCTTGTGCATCACCTTCTCGTTGTTGATGGTTTCGCCCACGAAGAGGGTGTCGTTCACCTTCACGATACGGTCGCCCGGCAGGATGCCCAACTTTTCGGAAGGTCCGCCGCTGATGACGCTCACGATCATCACCGTGTCGTTTTGTATGTTGAATTGCACACCGATGCCGGAGAAACTGCCCTCCAATTCATCGTTCACCATCTGGAGGTCCTTGGCAGGCACGTAAACCGTATGAGGGTCCAGCTCCTCCAGTATCTTAGGGATCGACTGCTCCACGAGGGAGTCGATGTCCACATTGTCGACATATTGCAGGTTGACAAGGTTCAGCAGCATGTCGATTTTGTTGTCCAGCTTTTTGTGGGTGCGGGTGATGCGCTCGCTATGCCTTTCTGTGATGATGGAGCCCGCTAGAATACCGCAGATGGCGGCAATCGCCACGAAGAGGGGGTTGAATATCTTTTGCATGGTATGTCAGTCTTTGTTGGGTTCAAGTTCCAGGTGTTCGATCTCCACGCCCGCCCGTTTCAGCAGGTCTATGCCGTCGGGGGTGTGGTACTCCTCCGCGTAGACCACGCGGCGGATGCCCGCTTGGATGATGAGTTTGGCGCACTCTATGCAAGGGGAGGAGGTGACGTAGAGGGTCGCGCCCTCGCTGCTGTTGGAGGAGCGGGCCACCTTCGTGATGGCGTTGGCCTCGGCGTGTAGGACGTAAGGTTTAGTCTTGTTGTTCTCGTCCTCACATACGTTCTCGAAGCCGCACGGCGTGCCATTGTAGCCGTCGGATATGATCATTCGCTCCTTCACGATGAGGGCGCCCACCTTCCTGCGCTCGCAGTAGGAGTTCTCCGCCCAAATCCTCGCCATGCGCATGTAGCGGAGGTCGAATTGGTGCTTTTTTTCGTTTGATTTTTCTTCCATATCCGCAAAAATACAACTAAAAATGCAAAGTTATCTTCCTTTTCGGGAAAAAGAAAGGGTGAACCCATCGGATCCACCCTTTTACCTTTTCTCCTTCGAGATTACTTACGAAGATT